>DYJD01000025.1 GCA_020723325.1 Desulfosudis oleivorans
CGATCATGGCACGGATTTTTGAGCCTGTGAAGATGGGGTTATTTGAGCGCTTACAATGTAGGATGTGTGCAAGAGAGGTTCACATTCGAGTAGACACACTTCAGAGTGAACAAGTTTGTTCAAAATGTGGTCAACGTAATCTGCTTCGCTTAGGGAAATATTACGTTACAATAGTAGGCACATAATTTTGAAATCAATTCAATAGTCGATAGCCTGGATTTCCACAGACAATATTTTTGTACCAGGCTGTTCTTGCTTTGCTTGGTTGAATTATACCTTTCGTTCATTGACTTTGGGAAAGAGCAAGGAAAATGCCAAAAAGCGAATTGAGATATCTCAACTTTTCATTATACATTTTCAAGAAGATCATGTTTGCGTTCTTTAATGGATTTGCTTGAAATACAGCCAAACGATTGGACGTGTCCAATCAATCTAATATATATAATAAGGGCATGGTAAAATCGGGGCTTTGAAAAATTCCGAAGTTTTATTTTTTTCAATAAGTATTTTGTTTTATTGTATTATATTGACCATTTTCATTGGACATCCAATTTTTTCATTGGACAGATGAGAAACCGTGTTTGGACAAAAGGGATTTCCCGGTTGAGAATTTGAAAAATGGCATGCAAACCCGGAACTCAATCTTGTTGTCAATACTACCTGCAATATCAAGCGGTTTTGAATCTACAAATTTTGTAGTTTTTATCATTTCATGGAGAACCCCGGCTCTTTCATTGGACATCTTTCTGATTTCCATTGGACATTTCCCATTTCCGTCTGAGCGAAAAAAGGATCATCATCGCGGCCCAAAAACTGATCCTGAAGAATCATTTTTCAATGGGTTTGTGCCGATGGTTGGCTCATAATTGTTTTTGGGTCGGCTTTAAAATAATTTCGCGGCGTAGCCAAAGTCATTGGATAATGGTGGGAAGGCCTGCAAATGATGGAGAGTGGATAGCCAATGGTTGATATCTATAGGCCGCAATGCGGATAGTTCCGGTCCGCGATCAGGCCTGAAGACTACTCACCGGCGGCTTTTGGCTTGCCGGAGATTGGCTATTTGGTGGTTTTTATAGACACGTTATCAATTTTATTTTGAATCAATACATCAAAGCTACGATCGGATTTCCGATAAAAGGTCTGGATGCCGATCAAGCACTTTAAGCAGCTTTATCAACGCCAACGGCGGTTTGGTTTTGCCGTTCTCATAACGTGAAAAAGCATTGATGCCGCCACCAAAAATCTCACTGGCTTGACGCTGGTCCAATGAAAGTTTTTTGCGTACTTTGGCTATAAACGCCGGGTCCACAATGGATGCGTTCACCTGCTTGTTGAAGCTCAACATGAATGAACTCACCCGGGCCGATTCTTTCATATCTAAAACAGCTTCGCCGCACGCCGTGCAGAAATCCCCTGTTATTGAGGGAATAACCGTAGATTCACCTTTATAGACATAAGGCTTGTCACGGGTATCGCGGATCAATTCTGCGCCACCACAAATTGGACATCTCATGTTTATAACCCCTTAAAAAACAATAGTTTTTCCATGAGATTAAATAACCTATCTGGTTAAATTTGGCAAGTAGGTTAATTAGGTAAATACCAACGTTGAGCCTTACTATATTAAAAACCTACTCGGTCTCAAGGGGCTTTCTTATTATAACCTGTCAACCTGGAAGCGGCAGCGTGAAAAAATGCCGCTCAACGCCATATCTCCTAAAAAACGAATAGGAATCCAGAAAGAAAAATATCCAGAAATCTTTTTACGCTTGAAAGTAAGGCGTATTTGCCTTACTATTATTATACGATTGAAAGGAGTTGAAGCCAATGAGCACCCTGACCATTACCGCTAAAGGCCAAGTCACCTTGCGGCAAGATCTATTAAATCATCTGGGTGTCCGCCCAGGCCAGAAAATCGAGGTTGATAAATTGCCCAACGGCAGGATCGTGGTGAGAGCGGCCGCCCCAAATGGCACGATTTCAGATTTCATCGGCTGCCTTTCGAAAAAAAGCCGGACCATTCTAAGCATTGATGAAATGAATGAGATTGCGGCTAAAGGCTGGGCAGGGGAAGAATGAAAATTACAGTGGACGCCAATGTGCTGGTGCGGGCTGCCGTTCAAGACGACAAGCCCCAGGCACGCCTGGCGGTAAAAGCCCTGCAGGAGGCTGCACTGGTTGCCGTACCCTTGCCGGTACTCTGTGAGTTCGTTTGGGTGTTGAGGCGCGGTTATAAAATGTCCTTTGCCGATATTTCAGAGGCCATTCGTCGTCTGATGAACAGTACCAATGTCGTCATGAACCGGCCGACAGTCGAGGCCGGATTATCTGTCCTGGATGCGGGTGGCGATTTTGCAGATGGGGTTATCGCCTATGAAGGGGACTGGTTGGGCGCTGAGGAATTCGTCTCCTTTGATAAAGAAGCTGTTGCCTTAATGCAATCGCAAGGAATATCCACTCGTTTGCTTTATTAAGGTGAGAAATTGAAGAAACCAAAAGAGGAAAATCCGGCCAAATTCTTTCTTGCCGCTAATCTGTATCTTACCCATAAGGTGAGCTTTCAACGGGCTGCTGAATTAGCCGGTATGTCTTTTGAAGAATTCAAGGCCGGGTTGAAAAAGCATTTCAATACCGGCTATATTTTATCCGATGAGGTGGTTACAGATGATCTTGTGGTCGTGGAGCAACTTATATCCGATTCCTGAAACCGATTGCTGGATTGCCTAATACCAGCCCCCGATCTTCCTCACCCCCCAAAAAAATAAAAAAGCCCCGAATCCGCAAGGAGCGCGAGGCCGGGGCTTTCAAAATAATTATGCAGCGATGATGGTGTTTGTTTCCGCTTCATCATCTGCGGCAATGGCCGTATTCAGATGGTTCAGAATTTCATTGGCCAGGGGCTGAGAATACTTGAAGGCTTCCATGAATTTCTCCTCCCGTAATCCCGGAGTCACATCCCGGCTCCAATTATAGAGATAGGCCGCCTGGGGCTGGATGTCGAGACCCAGACCGCTTTTAACAAGACCCACAGTGAGTTCCGCCTCCAGTTCGGCGTCGATCCGGTCGGCTTCCCGATCGGTATGGTCGAGCATGATATGGGCGAACTCATGGATCAACAAACCCAGATCATGGCCTGGGGCAACGGCCTGGTCAATGTAAATGGTTTTTCCCCTGGCCATTCCGCCGGCTGATCCCAGATCCTGATGGGTGATCCCGATGCCTTTGTCCCGGATCAGTCCGATCATGGCTTCGGAAAAATGATTGAGGTTTTCGCCGGTGGTGGCGTAAAGCCTGCGCTTGACGTCGTTGCGCTTCTCCAGCATGTTTTCGATGACAGCCACCCGGTCGCCCCGGGTCTGGGAATAATCCCACACATACACCGGTTTGAACAGGACAAAGGCGGTTTCCGGTTCAACTTGTTCCAGGTGGCCTGAACAATCCCGGTCGGCGTTTTCCCGCTTTGCTTTCACCGGCACCGGTGCAAAAATCAGGATGCCCTTTTCTCCTTTTTGCACAAAGCGTCGGTATTTGGTTTTCCAGGCTGAAAATCCTTCGGTCCAGATGGCTTCCCGTTTCTGGGCATGTACCAAAAGCAGGTTGTTGATGGAATAATTCCTTCCGAATCGCATGAGCTGAGAAATTCCGCTGAACCAGTTTTGGATTTCATCGAGATTCTGCAACTCCAGGATAGTTTGGAGGGTTTCGCATTTTGTCCTTGTAGTCGATCTTTTTTGCAAAATGGGTGTGTTTCGTCATGTTGATTCTCCTTTCGGGAGCGGACATGGCGATGCCCGTAAAGGGGACGTCATGCCGGCTCCCCTTGTACGGGTTGGAATGTGGTTTGATGAAATTGTTACATCCGGTCGATCATCTTCGCTGCTTCGCTTTTCAAGTCCGACAAAAGGCCTTTATCGCAAAAGCTGAAATAGTCACGGGTGCCTGTATCCACAATGAGATGGTCGTGCACGGTCATATCCAAAATTTTGGCCACCGTGAGGATGCGCCTGGTGACCAGGATATCTTCCTGTGATGGCGCCAGAATGCCGGATGGGTGGTTGTGCCCGATCAAAAGCGCACTGGCGCTGGCGGCGATGGCCGGCTTGAAGACCTCCCGGACCGAAACCGGCGAGGAGTTAACGGAACCCATGGAGACCAAGTTGGTTCCCATGATCCTGTTCTTGGAATTCAGCATGACAACGATCAAGTGCTCCCGGTCATCCTGGCCGCAGGCGGCAATGGTTTTACAGATCAGACTCGCACCCAGAAAGGCATTGGAAATTTCCATGTCATACCGGATGGACTTGTCTCGAACCATGGCGATGCGGTAGGCATAGGTGAGATAGTGCTTTTTGTCGGATGTTTTTTGAGTCGATTCGTTCGGATTGGATTTCGGCTTCATGACTTCCTCCTTAAAAATATGAAAGGAGGATTTTTCCCATGGGGAGAAAGCCTCCCTTCATGGGATTGATTTGAATAAGATCAGGCCGCCTGTCGGGACGGGCAACCTTGCTTTAGTTCGATGAGCAGATACTGCTTGCCGTCCGGCAGAAGCTGTATGGCCTTGCCGTTGATCCAGCCCTTGCCTTTGGCGTCGTATTCGCCGATCTGCCGCTGGTCGTGGAAGATCCGGCCTTTGAGGAACAGGAATTTGGCCTTGGTATCGGCAATGATCGCCACGGCAAATCCCTGGTGGGGATATACCTTGCCGCGGATCACCCGTATCAGGCTAACTTCCGGTCCTGATGGTTCATTCCTCTGACCTATCACCGCCGGTTCCGGGGAAGTTGGTAAATCTTTAACCGGCTCATCCAAACGATCATCAGCCTGGGAAACCGCCTCGGTGAGACCGTTCCATTTGTCTTGCGCCGATTCCCGGGCTTCCTCACCCAGCAGGGATTTGGCCATTCTCACCAGGATGGAGGTGTCGCCTTCAGCCAGGGCAGTCAGACCCTTGTCACTGAGATCACCTTCCACAGCCAGGGCCACCTGCATCTTGTCGGCCATGAGCGATAAGGCCACGGCCTGCATGGTTTCGGCATACACCATGTAATACACTCGCACCGGCGCTTGCTGGCCGATGCGCCAGGAGCGCCGGCCGGCCTGGCGCAAGGTAAAAACGCTGTACCCGGTCTGAAAGAACACGATGGACGGGAACTCCAACAGATCCAGGCCCGTCTCGATGAGACGCGGGTTGGTGATCAACACATCGGGATTTTCGTCTCGCATTCTGACCTTTAGCCAGGATTCTCTTTGGGCCGCGGCCGGATGGTTCTGCCGCAGGACGAGAACGGTCAGCCCCCGGTCTTCGATCCGTTCCTTGAGGTCCGGAATGAGGTCCCGGGTGCCGGTGTGCTCTAGACAGACCATGGTTTTCCGGCCCTGTCTCTTCTCTTCCCATAAGATGGAAAGCAGTTCCTCCTCCTTGGCCAGCATCGCTTCGTCGATGCACGGGGCCATGCAAACCACCAGTTTCTCGCCGGTTGAGGGGTCGATTTTACGCGGATGAGAAACGATCTCACCGCGTCTTGCCCCGTCCGGATAGGCGAGCAGGCTGTTGATCATGGCGCCAAGCAAACTCCGGTCACCGGCGGCCAGGGCGCAGCGCACTTCGCTCATCAGCTTGCTTTCAAAGGCGGCATAGGCAGCTTGCTGCTCAGACCTCATAGCCACTTCCAGCACTTTTTCCGAATATGGTGGTAAACTATGGGCCACGTCCTCCAGTTTCAGGAACACGCAGCGTTCCAAGAGCAAATCCGTGAACACCAGGGGACTCACGCCCGGGCGCTCCTTGATCCTTCGGGTGACGTTGTTCCGGCCGATGGAGGCGACATTGTCCCGCAGGTCCTCCTTTTCAATACGTTCGATGATGCCGTAACGCTCGGTAAAGGCCATGGCGTTCTTGTAATCACAGACGGCCTTCATTTTGCCCGGGGCGAGACGGTACAACAGATAGAACAGATTCGTCGAGTATCCGCCGCACAGGGTTCCGGTTAGGCAGAGGGTGTATTCTGCCGCGCAGATCAGGTTGGCAAAAGCCTGGCCCTGGGCAGAATCCCCGGCCTTGAACTGATGGGCCTCGTCGGCGATGCAGAACTGAAAAACTTCCGGCGGCAAATGCCGTTTGATGAACTCGGATTTGGCATAGCGCCGGAACCTGGTCTTGTCCGCTTCCCAGAGGGGCGCGCGACAATTTTCGTTGGAACAGACCAGCCGTTTACCCGAAACCGCAGGCAGCCGGGCAATCAGCTCGCCGCAATCCGGGCAGGCATGACTCGAAAGCCGCTTGGCCACGGCCGGTTTTCTAATGAAATGATTCTTGGCCCGCTCCTTGCCCAGGATGTAGAACTCGCGGCCTTTGGGGCAGGGTTTGGTTTTCAAAGCGATCAGTTCCGCAAGACCGGGACCGTTGGTGTCAATCACTACCGCCTTTGGAACAGTTTGCAGGATCTCTCTTTTCCATTTGTCCACCAGGTGTCCGGGACAGAGCACCAGGGTGCGCGATCTTTCGGAACAGACAAGATACGAGGCGCAGATACCCATCAGGGATTTTCCGGACCCCATTTCTCCGATCAAAATTAATCCTTTATGGCCGATACCAAAACCTTTGGCGATACTGATCACGGCTTCTGTCTGTCGCGGAAAAGGCTGCCGGAGAAGACCGGCCAGTTTTTCCCGCAAATTGTTTTCCGGGGCGCTCTCGGCCCGGGGGTCATACACCGGTGAAAAAGCGCCGGCGATTTTCTGCCGCAACGCGGTATTGTATCGGTTCAAAAATTCGCTCAACTGCATGTGCATCCTCCGTTTCATGAAAAGGGGATGCAGGTCCTCCCAAAGGGGAAGATGCATCCCCTTTGGGATAGTGGTTCAACAGGATCATGCGCTTTTCAGGATCGCGAGGTCTTGCAGGATACGCTCTTCCAACCAGGCCTCGTCCGGCATGGGGATCATCCGGCAATGGAGAAGCTCCGGAACGGAGCCTCCCATAATGGGCGATACCGCGTCCATGGCGAGCTGGTCCCACAACCAATCGGTCCAGGAAGCCATCAGCGGCGCCTCGCTCAGCTTGTCCACGATGTGGAAGACTCTTTTGCGCGCCGACGCATCCGTCGGTCCGAAAGCTATGAACTCCCGGGCGCCGGGATTTTTCCAGGGCATGAAATCCCCCCAGGCAAAAAGAATTTTGTGGGTGACGCCGGGCCTTACACTGCGGGTAAAGGAACGTATGGCGCCATCGTCTCTTTTGATTTCCAGGGGCCTGTAGCCTTCCTGCAGAACGAATTCGCCGGTATCGTCCAGGAGATGAATACCGTCCCGGTTGGCGATGATCTGGGCGGAGAGGGCCTTGACCGCCGTGGTGGTGCCGAACATGGACAGGTATTTCACCGTACCGGATTTCTCCAGCACGATGAACCCGTCCACATACGCCGTGACCCGGCCTTTGTTGTCGATATTGTCCTGAATGATGGTGTGCATGGGTTTCTCCTCTCTCAACGGATGGTTTCGATCCTGCCGGTTGCAAGATGCAAGGCCCGGATGCGGATCTCCACCTTTTCAACGGTTTTGCGGATGAGGAAATCCTCGCTCATCTCTTCACTGACGGTTGCACTTTTGCGCACCGTGCCCTTGATCACCAAACGCCCGCCGTTTTCATCCGT
This sequence comes from Desulfosudis oleivorans, assembly GCA_020723325.1. Lineage (GTDB taxonomy): Bacteria > Desulfobacterota > Desulfobacteria > Desulfobacterales > SURF-7 > DYJD01. Next base: position 7,656 of record DYJD01000025.1, read on the forward strand.
CAGCTCGCCGTTGACATACCCGGCAGCCAGCAGCATGGCGAGATGCCCTTGACGCAACGGCATCAACGGGCGGGCTTCCGTGAGACAGGGCGGGGCCACTTCCTTGAAAAACAACTCCCGCAGAATCAATGTCAGGGGCAGAATCTCATCCGGATCGATGTGATTGGCCCTGAACACCAGGGGGCGTTTGCTCTCGGAGGCCACCAGGGTGATGCCTTGTTGCCGGATCTCCGCTGTGGTGGGCAGCTCGGTGGCCTGGGCATACCGGATTTTGTAGTAATTCTCTTCCACTTCCGAGCGCAGGAGCATTTTCTTGCGACCGATCGCCACCACCTGCTTGAAGGCCGCAAACTCCGGGTCCGGGAACCGGTAGAGTTCCAGGCCGGCAAGCCTTGTCAACAAAGTGCAGACAGCGGTACGCTGGATTTCCTTCAGGGGGGCGATGAAAATCAGGACCCCGTTTGGCACCAGCGCGGGCAGGTATTTATGCAAAAACAGAAATTCCAGGCGTTGCCGGTACTGACTGAAATCCCCTTCGTCCAGATCGTATGGCGGATTAAGCCACAGCAGGTCGATGCTGCTCGCTGCAACCTCCGCTTCCGTGAGACTGTCGGCGAATAATACCGTTTGAAGCTTCTTGCGAGCCTGTTCATACCGGCCTTGTTCCAGCTCGATGCCCAGGGTTTCCGCATGGGTTCCTTGGGTCAGCAATTGCAAGGCCTCGCCTTCGCCGCAGCAGGGATCCAGCATGCGCGCATTGGGTCCGATGGAAAGCCCGGCACTAATGTGTTCCACCACGCAAACCGGGGTTTTGTAATAACCGAGTTTTTCTTGGGATGCGATTCTTGCCATGTTATCTTCCTTTTCTGTAAGGGGGTGAATGATCAGAAGGGAATGTCGTCGATACAATCCGTTCCCAAAGTCTCAGAGGAAACGATGGGTTCTTTCAGGGGCGCGTTATCCGTTTGCTTGGAACCGAGCATCTCCAAATGGGCGGCGATGACCTCGGTGCTGTTGCGGGTGACGCCGTCTTTTTCCCAGGAGCGGGTCCGGAAACGGCCCTCGATGCAGATCTGTCTGCCTTTTTCCAGATAGCGCTCGCAGATCTCGGCGAGTTTGCCCAGGGCGATGATGCGGTGCCACTGGGTTTCAAAACCGTCGCCGTTCTTTTCGTTGGTGGCAAGGGAGAGGTTGACCACGGCCAGTCCCTCCTTGGTGTAGCGGATTTCCGGATCGATCCCCAGGCGGCCGATGAAGATGGCCTTGTTGACCCCGAGGTTCGTACCCGATCCCAGCAGGATGATCTGGGAGGCAACGATCTCCGTGGTGTAGCGTTTGATGCCGTCTTTCTCCCAGGTTTTCTTCCGGGATTTGCCTTCCACATACACCTGCGCGCCTTTTTTCAAACAGGAATCACAGAGTTCGACCAATTTGCCGTACAAGATCACCCGGTGCCATTCGGTCTGGGACTGATCCTTGATTTTTTCCGTGGTGGCCAGACTCAAGGTGGCGACGGTATGGTCGATGGTGGTGTGACGTACTTCAATGTCCTTGCCGAGGTTTCCAATCAGAATAGCCTTGTTCATGATGTTGCTCCTTTCAATTTAAGGGTCGTGTCCATTCCTTGGTTTCGCCGTTGAAGCGAAACCCCGATGACTTTAAAATGCCGCGATGTTTGTAGATGGCGCCTTTCCGGCCTTCAGTAACCACCAGAAACCCGTCCTGGATTCTGATGCCGAGACCGACCCCTTCCAGAAAGCCGAAGTCGTCGATCCGGGAAAGATCCGACGGCTTTCGTTTTTCCAGGGGCGCCCGGGGCTGGACCGCATGGGTGGCGTTTCCATTTTGGAAAGCCGCGTCCTTTGCTTTTTCCAGCGCCTGATTATTAATAAGCGCCGCGTAAAGTTCATCCGCGGAACAAAACTCACCACCGCCGAAACCAGCGGAAAAAAGCGCCCGGCCGATGGCGGAGGTTTCACAGTTTTCCACCGCCGAGGTCTTGTTCACGAATCCTAGGCTGCGCATTTCTTCGGCGGTGCCGATGGCAACGGTAATACCCTCCGGATTGATGATGGCGGTTCTGCAAAGCACCGTATCCTCATTTGGAAATGAGATTTCGGGTACGATGCGCCAGCCGGAGTCAACCGGGAACTTGTCGCGAAATTTGCGCACCCGTTCGGCCACGGTTTCATAATGTTTTTCATTGCCCTGCTTGTCTTTGATGATGACAGCCATGCTTGCCTCCTTTTGGTTGGTTCCCGGAAAAGAGACAATTCACCCGCAAAGGGAGTTTGTCTCCCCATCGGGATGGTTGATAAACAATGGTATTGGATTCAGGAAACCGAAAGAACAGTATAGGACGTGGTCTTTTTGAATTCCTCGAACAGATCCGGGTGGGCGGATTTGAAGGCATTGAAGTCCAGGGTCTCTTTTTGTCTTGCAGATACCTTGATGATGGTTTCGCCCGCTTTTCCGGCCGTGTATTCTCCCAGGAATTGTTCGATTCTGGCTTTGGCCTGAAACGAAAGTGATTTACCCTCTTTCTCCATGAGCTTGGCATCCAGATACTGGTTGACGTCCTGCTGAATGGGTCCCAAATCCACAACCTTCGAATCATCCACGAAAAAAGCCGGACAATCCGAACGGAAATGGCAGTAGGCGCACAAGGGCGATTTGTTGGTATTGAGGGAATCGGGATTTTGGTTCTGAAGCGCTTGCCAGATGCGATCGGCTGAGGCTTCCAGTTCCTTGAACATCAATGGGCTGTGCTTGTAACCGTTGAAAATACGCACGTCACCGGTTTGCAAATCAAGGGCGATTATCGCACCTTTGATTTTCTTCTGCCGGTGGTTCAAAGCCAATATTCCCATTTGGTAATAAAGCTGTTTTTCCCAACTGTCATAGGGTTCTTCCGGAATAAACGATACGCTTTTGCATTCCAGGACTCCCATTTCGGTTTGGTTGCCGAAGGTGAAGTCCAGATGGGCTTTGAGATGGGGTTTTTGCGGATGAACGGCTTCCAGTTGGCAGACATGGTTGATCCCGTTGTGATCCAACGCCTCCTTGACGATGCTTTCAACAAGATCACCGCGCTTGAACCGCAACAGGGTTTCGAATGATTTCGGGGAAGGAATCAGTTTTTCAAGACAGCCTTTGCGTTCGCAGGCAAGGTCCGAAGCGCCGATATACGTGGATCGATCCCCCAGGTCATCCTTGGGCCGTTGCAGAAATTCATGAATGATGGTTTTCAAATCCATGGTGTCCTCCTTGTGTCGCTTGAAGACAGAAAGAGATCACCTCCCGTGCCAGGGAAAAGAAGTCTCTCCCTGTCCGGGTTATGATTTGTAATACCAGTATGGTTCCCGTATCACCGATAAAACGATGTCCCGAGCAAAAGCTGCCATGCACCGCATCTGAGGCATCCGAAAACAGCCGGGAAAGTCGTTTTCGGATCATCGTTTCATCTGATCGTTGTCGGGCGCCGCAAAGGTGGGTTTGCGTGTCCGTTGTCCCTATAATCGGGCTGCATGCATAGAAAAAAATCTATGAGCAAAATCAATCGGTAAACCCGCTGTTAAAGCGGGATGTTTTTCGGTTGTCCCGGTCCGACTCGCGGATTATTCCGGGTCGGAAATACGGTCTTCATTATCTATAATACACAGGAGGTAAAGTAACGAAGGTATCGGTGGCCGATCCTTCCCGAACCATAGTGGTCGAGAAGGACTATGTGCTGGACTGGCTGCCGTAATATTCCACCATCAGGTACCAAAAGCCCGGCGGATCGTTTCCATCGGCAGGAAAAGTTCAAGATGGCTGTCCGGCAGAGGCATAAAACCGAACTGGTGGTAATATCGGGCAGCCTCGTCATCCTTGGCATCGACGAAAAAGCCGATGATGCCCAAGTGCTCGGCGACCTGCAAGATCCTGTCCAGGGCATTCAGCACCATATAAGTCCCCAGTCCCTGCTTCTGTATTTGTTTGCCTACTGCCAGGCGGGCAAGTTTGGCCGCCGGAGCACGTGGCGGGTATTTTTTCGCAAAGGGTTTGGGGAGTTTCTCCACTATGATTTCGCAAAAAACCAGGGTGAAATAACCTAAAATCTGTGAAGAACTGTCATCCGATATCAATACAAAAGTCCGGGAAATGCCCTTTTCACTATGCTGCCTGGCTGTATTACGCAGATATCGATTCAGCTCAACGTCGCCGCAGTCGAACTCCCTGCGGTTATGCGCGCGAGTGAGGTGCTCAATGTTCAATTGCATTATTCGACTTTCGATACCGTCGGACCGCCTTCTTCAATTTTTCAGTCGGTTCTGGCGGATGCTCCAGGGCTTCAAAAAAAGCGGTTGCGGAACGCTCCGTCATTTTTACGGAGCGCTCCTTTTCGATGATCTGCTGTGCCTTTTCATACGCCGACTGGACCAGGAACTGATTCAGGGTAGCCCCGGTCAGCTCGGCCGCTTGAGATAGCGTCGCATAAACCTTTTCTGAAACCCTGGCCGCGACCCTCTGATTGTTTGATTTAACGGACATACCTTTTCCTCCATGTTTCTGATTCGATTGTGCCTAAAATCATATTCTCGTGGCGCCAAAATGGCAACATAAATTTCAAATTCGCTACAATCCGCACAGATCACCCTGCTCAATATATGAAAGCTGCACGAAACTAATCTTTATGGCGCACAAATCATGTCATGGGAAGCATTATCCAGAACCTGCATATGGTCAATATTCCATCAATCTTTGCGCCAAGCGATGCAGATCCGGATTGGCAAGGGCCGCAACCTTTTTCTTGACCGTGCGCGAATAATATTCCTTTTCAGTCTTCGTCAACGGAAGGCCGTCTAATTTTTTGCGAAACAGATCCTTCTGCTTTGAAGAAAACAATTGCGACAAGGAATATTCCAGCGCCAGCTCCTCATGCTTTTCCCGCCGCTGCTTGTTTTTTTCTGCATGCTTTTCAAAATAAAGCTCAAACACATCTTTGAGCCGTGTCGGATCGAAACGCATGCCGCTCAAATTTAAAGGTTCATCATGCGCAAGTGAATATTTCAATTGCTTGAACTTCGAGAGATCCCTGACTGAAAAATGTGCTTTAAGCTGATTCATCCAGAGATAGGACAAGTGAAAGCATTCGTAAAGAGCCAGGGATAAAAGCAATAGGGCCTGATAATTCGTTTTTTCCTTTGCGGTGGTTAGGTTCGCTCGAACACTTTTATCATCAAAACCATGCTCCTTGACGGCATTCATCAGCAAGACCGGAAACCCCTCCCATAGCCTGGTATCCCGGTTTTTCACGACTTCGGAGAGAGTCAGATTGACATCAAATTCCGAAGTGCTCTCCATCAGCGGCAATCCCAACCGTGATACTCTTTCCAGCAACATACTATCCGTCATACAATTTCTCCTCCCGGAGTCGTTCGATAAAGAATTCCATGTGCCTGCCGATTCTCTTTTCGGAGATATCGTAGCTGACCAATTCATGGAAATGAGCTTCAAGCAATTTGATATCGAGAGCCTCTCGACTTGCCTTGACCAGCATCAGGCAATCTTCGAAATCAACTCTGGTCCCGCGCATCAATTTGCTTGCTATCAAGTCGTATTCATTTAAAATCCCGACGTATATTCGGGTAAATTCCACCAACAATCGGTGATTGCCGGGTTCCATTGGGGATCTCAACAACTCGGTTGTATGGATGCGTTTTCCCGGAAACAAATCAAATCGGAAAATATCACCTTTCCGCAGCCAACCATTAGCGGTCACGAGTTTGTAATCCAACTTTTTTATCGTGCCGATCAGATGTTTATATTCGGCTATGTCGGGAACAATAAAATCGACGTCCTTGGTGGATGGTTTTACGTCCAGCAAAGTCATCGCCGTTCCGCCGCAGGCAATGAGATGGACCTTTTTCTTTAAAAATGGATTCCATTGCGCCAGGATTTCAAGCAATTTCTTTTTGTTAAGTCGATATTCCATTTTTCAAATCAAATTTCTACAATTATTTGTATAAAAATATACAATAAATTGAATGAAAATGTACATAAATTTTTTATTATCCGTCAACAATAGACCTTTAAGGATCGATCGGCTGGATTAAAATCCTCATAGCATTCTCAATTGCAGATTTGAACCCAAATTTCCTATGGCGCGCAAATCATGTCATGGGAAGCATTATCCAGAACCTGCATATGGGAGGCGGCATTGGAGAATTCGTTCAGGCAGGTGCAGTTCTGGATGATGGTTTCACCCGGGCCGAGCGGGCACACCTGGTCGGCGCCACAGGATTTGTACATGACCTGGATGCTGGCCACCGAATTGTGATAGTCCCAGGTATTGGCCTTGGCGCCGGCCTGGGTATTGGTGGAGTCCAGCCTGACCTTGCAGGCCGTTTCACAGGAAGAGTATGTCGGGATGTAGGGCAACTCAGCGCTTTGGGATGTCGTGGTGCCGGTTTCCGGATCAAATTCGTTATAGGACATGAAATTGCCGGTTTTCTGGGTCGAACCGGAAACGGCCCCGGCAATGGTGAGACCTTCTGCGGTGTTGAACGTGACACCCGTGTCACAGAGATAATTGCGGCGGATATTCCACCAGAGATCCGGACCTGATGCCAATGGGTAGGTCGTGCCGTTGATCTGATAGGAAACGGCTGTTCCCGTGGTCGTGGCCAGATAAGAAAGCCCGGCATCCTGATCCGTAATGGAAACCGGGGGAAAGACCGGAGAAAGGTCGGTCGGAGTGCCGTCCGATATAGTAACCAAGCAGTTTTTGTTATCGTAATCGCATATCTCCTCCTTGTCCAGCACACAGCCGGATAAATTCAATGAACCGCAGGTATTCTGGGTGGACAGACTCAGGGTCCCGGCAGATACGATAGACAAGGCATGGGAGATGTTGCAGGATCGGCTTTCCCTGGGATGCAGCCTCGCATTATAAGCCTTATGGATCTGGTGATAGGGACTTGCAAGGTCAGCCTGCTGGGCCTGAACCTCCTGTGTAACCGGAAGAATTCCGCTTTCCGGATCGTAATACTGCTGAGGCGTTGCTGAGCCGGAAAAATAAAGCTGAGAATTGCCCTGGTTGATACCCAAGTCCGAAGAGCGTTGGCCGTAGTATTGGATACTGTCGGCATGGGTGGCCACCCTGGTGACCAGAACATTCGGGCTGTTTTTCTGAATGGCCCCGACAATCCCGTCGCCCAGGTTTTTCAGGATAAACCCCATGCTGTCACTGACCAGACTGCTTTTGCAATGGGTATTCACGCAAAAGCACCCGGCAAGATGGGTGATGTCGGCCACTTCGTTCAGATAGACAGATAAATTGGAATTCACCTGCCAGTGATAGAAACGGCAATTGCTCCACGAGCCGGCATTACAGGAAATGATGCCGTCCGCGCAAATACCCGAGGCGATCACCGGCGCTGTATAGGCGGAATCTAATGTGTTATCGAAATTGGTATCCTGCCGTACAGTCAAAATGGTGATATCCCCGGTGGGTCCTGGCTGCACATGAATTTCCAGGAACAAACCGGAGGAGGCCGGAGTCAATTGCACCTTGAAACTCTGCGGTCCGGGATCGTTCGGGTCGTCATAGGTGGACTGAAAAGTACTCATCGATCCGGTATCCGACGTCATGGGAGCCTGAAGCCTATTGTTGAGCTTTTCCCGGTCACCGATTTCCGACAGAATGGATTGAGCAGAAGAGGTTCCGGCGGAATAGCCGTCATCATATTCGGTGGCCCAGATCGGGGAACCGGTAAGAAGAACCAGAATCACAAGATGAATGATCAACATGGCACTGCTCCATTAATGGTTGTTGGGCGACACGAATTTCAACGGGTCGTGTCCGCTCCCTTTCTCAAATTCATATACCGCCCATTGCTCCGGAGAGATCTTGCCCTGCATATACCGAATGGAGCGGTACAGCCGCTTTTTGAGATCGCTCATGGAGATGACGCCGGAAGAAATTGGCAGATATGCCTGACTATTTTTGTTCACCAGGATAATGGATGGCGTCTGCGCGATCCCGAACCGGGCCGCAAAATTTGGATTGGCCTTCACATCCACGGAACGGATGGGCCAGTGGTAGTGGTTCTCAAAAAATGCGAGGATCGATTGCTGGGCTTCACAAAAGCCGCACTCCTCACTGCTGAACAGGATCAGCCCGAAATCATCCTGAGCCTTCATGATAACCTCGTCATATTCTCTAACCTGCATGGCCGTAAGTGCCATCCGGCCCGGGGATGTGATGGGGTATACATCCTCGGTGGAAAACTGCGGATTCTTCTGCCCCACAAAATCCACCACAGCGGCAAAGGCGGCGGATTTCCGGCGGGCCACGTCCTGAACCTTCAGATAATGGGCCACGTTTGTTTCGGTTGGAAACTGCACAGCCTGCTTGGTGACCTGGTTCAAATGCGCCTGGAAATCATCCGGGTGCATGTTCCACAACTGGTCATAGGAATGCTCCGGGACAACCGGCTGCTGCGGTTTTTCCTTTTTGGGCTGATCCAGTTGTTCCTGGAATATCTCATACCAATACCATCCGCGCTTGGAATCGATATCGTTCTCAGCGATTGACTCGGTTGCGGTGACTATGAGAAAGAACAGGCCCATTGTGCAGCAGATGATTGGTGTGCGACCGAAAATCACGTGTTCACCTTCCGCATGTAAAAAATTCAAGACTCCCATAGAAAAACATCCTGTCAATCCTGTTCATCCTGTCTATAATTCAAAACAAAGGAATAGCCACCGCTTCCACGTCCTTCTTCTCCAAAAAACCGATGTATCGGGAATCAAAGCTGTCCGGGCAGGAACCGACGGCAAAGAACTTTCCTTCCGGAACCCTTCCGGTATAATCGTAGCGTTCCAGCACCAGACCCTTTCGGGAATGGCTTTTGGCATGGCCGAGGTAGGCATTGCCGCAGTAATAATTGCCATCTGATGTGGACGAGAGCATCTCGCCCTCATCGCAGCCGATTTTCTTGACTACCGTGCATGGAAAACAATGCTCCACCAGACGGGAATGAATGGAAATGATCACATAACGGCCGGATCTCAAATACCCTGGAGAAAAGCGCCTCTGGTAGAAGAAAAACCGGTAAGCCAGAGAATTGGTTTTGGAAAAGGCGATGTGTTTAGGTATGATTCGACCCACGTACATCAACGCACAAAAGCCCATGCACAAGCAAACCATGAGAACGAACTTTTGCCTTTTTCCCCTTGGTAAATCAATTTTCAAAACAAACTTATGGCGTAATGACTTCCACATTTTTGGACAGCACCACATCCGCGGTCAGGATGATTTTGTTTTGAGGTTGATTCCGGATCAGGCCGACCACCTGCTCCAGCTTTTCTTCCAATTCCTTGGGGCTGATCTTGCGGCTGAGATAATCCTCCCGGACCTGTTTCAGATAAGCGCTTGTGTCCAACGCGGCAATCCGCATGGCAAAGAAGTGGTGATACAACACAATGCTGAGCAAAGAACTTCCGCAAGAGATCAACCCACAGAAAATCAAGACACGCATTTTATCCTTCATAAAAATCCCCCTGTAATTTTCGAACGGTCTGCTTGATCCGGGCATCTTTGGTGTCTTTAAAAATGTGCTCCAGACCAGAAGCAAGGGCCGCGTCGCCACACACCACCACCGCCTCCACCTCCCCGGATAAATTGCCTGCAAGGCCCAAGCTTTGCTTTGGATCAACAAGATTGATGTTCCGCACAAAGGCCAGGGCCGGGACTTCCTGGATATTGAACTTTTGAAAGACCAAAGGATCGATCACGATGCTGACCTTAAAAAGATCGCAGGCTTTGTCCTTGCCCAAGCGGCAGCCACTTTCCCTTACCAGCAGTTTTTCCAGAAAGTCGAGGGTGGGACGTGCCTTTTGCATGTTGTCCACAAATCCACGCAGAACCAGGACGAAATTGGGATCTCCCAGCCGATCCAGATCCTGGGCATAGGCCCTCAATGTCTGCTCAGGCATGGAAGAAGATATGAACAGGAACACCTTCTCAGAATTAAGCAATCGGTCCGGAAAAAGATGCTCCTGATTTGAAGGTTTTTCCGGATTCAAGGGTTTTAACATTGTTCCGGCGATGCGCTCCTTTTCCGACTCAATTTTTTCCTGGGATTCCTTGGATTGAAATCGCTCAAAGGCTTCTTTTGCCGCAGCTTCGCCGGCCGTGTTCAGTTCCTTTGGAATTTCCATCCGGGACTGGGATTGTTGGGCCTGCTCCAATATCCGGTTCACTGTTTCCATCGATGGTTCTTCGGCGTTCATGCCGGTGGTCATGCAGATCAACGCGCATAGCATGCCGCCGACAATTCGTTTCCAGTTTTTAGGTCTATCAAGATGCACAGCAGGCTCTCTTTCTGAAAATCACGAACAAAAAATTATCGCCCCCTGGAAAAAAGGGCGGGTTTTTGAAATAGGTCCAGAGCAGGCCGGTTCTGCCGATGGGGATGCAGCCGGCCGAACGTACGGGCTTGGCAAGCTGGAGCCGGTAATTCCATTTCACCCAGATGGGCGTGTTCACCCCTGAGCAAAGATAAATCCCCACATCCACCAAAAGCCCCTCCCGGGCGAGCTTGTATAGCATGCGGGCCGCCAGCGCCGCCTGGGACTGGATATGATCCGAATGCCCGATAATGCCGGACAAGGGATAAACCGAACTGTAGGACCCGATGCACCAAAACAGGGGCGCCAAAGGCAGACCCACGTTGCTGCTCACGGCATCCACCATGCAGATGAACTGGGCGATGGGGTTTGCGAACAGCAGGGCTTCCGGCTGGATGTAAAACATGAGTTCGTCGTCGTTCCACAGTGGGTCGAATTCCGTCATGTAGGCGATGTCGAACCCACCGCTTTCCACGCAGGAGGAATCCACCAGCATTTCCATCATGGACCAGACCGGGAAGATCATGTAATGGGCCTGGGAAAAGGTGTTGGGCGTCTCCTGGTTGCCGCCGTTCTCCTCGTTGGCGCCGCTCAGCTCGGCGGTGTTGTTGTATTCATCGTAAACACTCTCGCCGATATAGGGAAAACAAAACGGGTCTTTCACAGTCTCGATGATCCGGGCCGGTTCCCAGAAGGAGATGGCGATGCCGGTTCTTTCATAAATGGGCGGCGGCGCCTGGCAGGTGCAGATGGTATTGCCGTCCGCGGCATCCGGCGGCTCGATCATGCCGCCATCCGGGGTGCTGCCCTGTCCGTCGATGCGGGTACCGGCGATCTTGATGGGGAAAATGCACTCCCAGCAGACATCGCTCATGGGGTTCATGGTGGTTCCGCCGCAGATGGCCCCGGCCTCGGGCGCGCTCATCAGCATTAAACAGATGATCCAGGCTAGGCTATTTTTTGGAATCGGCCAGTGCAATTTCTTTCACCTCCATTTTGTCCTTGTTCCGCCGGATAACGGACGGCACGGCCCTGACATGCAAGCGTTTGAGCAGTTCCGGCATGGCGAAAAACACATGCCGTTTCAGCCGGGAGCGGACTTCGTCGTAAACGCCGCCGGTGATCAGGATGCGGGTCTTGCTGTCGCCCACATGACCTGATTTGGTTAGCCACGCCATTTGATCCGGATCTTCGGCGTCGATGATCACCAGGGTGCGGGGGTAGTCCACATAATCCAGGGGATTGAACGTATAGCCCGCCGGATAAAGGATGCCGCCCTTTCCGTCCGGAATATCGAACTCAAGCCGGTAGGTCATATCCACTTCAAAGGTCCGGTCCTGGCCGACCCGGGGCAGTTTGGGGATGCCATCTGGCCGGAACCGTCTGATTTTTTCCAGGTTCTGCTTTGAGCGGATCAGCTTTTCCCAGTCGATGCCGGCTGCTTTGGCCTTGATCTCCTGAAGGGCGTCCTGTTCCGCAATGGCATAGACCCGGCCGATGAGGCCCAGGTTCTTCACTCCGGCGGAGGCTTTGCTGCAAAGACAGCAGACGATGAAGCAAACTACTGACATGACCATTGAGAATTGTATTCTGCATAGCCTCCTGATCGTTATTTCTCTGCGCCATAGTGTTTTCATCAATACCCCTCTGTCAATCCTGGATACTGTTGTAATAGTCCGTGACACCCTGTTTCATGTTGGTCTCGATTTCATTCTGGGGCTTGGTCTTGATACTCCCGTACCATTCTGACAGGTCGATCAGGGAGAAATCCAATACCTGGAATTCTTCCGGCGTGAAGCCCCGGCAATTTGGGCTGGAAGGGAGGCCCCAGCCGTTAAAGGTATTGAGCTGCGGCCGGCCTTGTTCCTGGACGATCCGCGCCAGTTTGGAATTGAAACAACAATAGGATTTGGATTCTTCCACGCACACATCGCCAAGCAGCAGATGAAGCTCCTGGGAGCAGTATTGCCCCACGTAATGGCAGAGGCCTTCGCCCCTCAGCTCCGCCAGCATCTGCTCATTCTGATTGCATTGCAAAAGGCCCCAGAGGTAATCCTTGCTCTTGCAGCAGTCATCGAACAGGATGGTGGCGCCCGAGGTGCGGCACCGGCGGTCATAGCCTGAAAAAATGTAAATATGCCCCAGGCACTGGTTGGTGCTGTCCTTGGGGCCGTTGTTCTGGAGATCGCCCGACCCCTGGGGCGTGCCCGGACTCGTGATATGCTCGCTCGAATTGAAGCAGAGTTGGGCGCTGCAGTATTTTTGCCCGTTCCATTCCTGGCAGATGAAACCGTCGCCATAGGGGCAGGCATCTTTCACGCAGGCATCCAGGGCCGAGTCAAAGGTGCTGGAAGGACAACCGGGCGCGGCCCTGCAAACATTGCCCTGGATCGAAAGATTGTCCGGGCAATATAAAACGCAATCCGTGCCTTGGGCGCAGCCGCTGTTGCAGGCGGCAAGGGTCTGGAAAACCATGCCCGAGGTCGTGCATCGATACTGAGTCGGAGATTCGCACTGATCCGTTGCGATATTCAAGGCACTTGGCCCAGGGCAAACAGCCGCCGTCTGGGTGTTCACGCAAGGAATATGATCCAACAGGCAGAGCTGCCCCTGGGGAGTCGCGGCGCATTCTCCGAACTCCCCGGAATCGAGCATGCCGTTCCCGTTGAAGTCCTGGAAGCAGCCGGTAACTGGAATCAGGCCATCCGCAAGAACAGGCGATGCCCAAATAGAAAAAACAAACAGCCCACACAGAAATAATTGTTCCAATTTTTTAAGCATTTACCTGACCCATTGTTGACAGGTTTAATCAATGCGAATCCGAATCTAAATCGAAACGGTCCTGTCTCTATAATACAGGGTCGGTCAAGCTAAGGTTCTTTGATGCGCGCTTTAAGGAATTATGAATTGCATTTGGGAAAGATAAGTATTATTAATCTTACCAGTAAGAATAATTTGAATTAGAGAGGATCCCATGGCCGATATTGAAACCACGAAAATGTCTTCCAAAGGACAAGTCGTCATACCTGAATCCATTAGAAAAAAGCTGAATTTAAGATCCGGGTCTCAGTTTGTTGTTGTTGCCGACAAGGATATTGTGATCTTGAAAAACATAGCCCAACCATCACTTAATGAATTTCATGATCTTATTGCTGAGGCTCAGAAAAAAGCGAAGAAAGTCGGGCTTAAAAAATCCGATATTGGCGATGCGATCTCAACAGTTCGCGGAAAAAGAAAATGAAGGTTATTCTGGAATTGATATCAAACCGATTCTTGAGTTGATTACTATCTATGGGAAATTTGTTGATACAGAAAAAGTTAATATTCAAGTATGCGAAGATCCTGATGACAACAAATTTCTTGAATGCGCGATCGCAGGGAAAAGCAAATTAATAATTAGTGGCGACAAACACTTGTTGAAATTGACAGGCTATAAAGGAATTAGCATTTTGAGTCCGAGGAGTTTTATTGAGAAATTATCTGATCCAGGCGGCCGTTAACAAAATAATCTTATGGTAGAATTAAAACATCAGCCCGTTTCCCATAATCATAAGCATTTCCTTAAAAAGGCAAAAAAGCGCAAGGGATTTGAGCAGGCGTATGAAGGCCTTAAGGAAGAGTATTCACTCATACATGAAATGCTTACGGCCCGTTCAAAATCAGGACTTACGCAAGGCAGCAGGCCGAAAAGAATACAGACGACTTAGCGTAATTTGCTATTGCGCTGTATAAATATATTTGTACAAAATGACATGACTAAAAAGGAATATATCGCTTATAAGGGGGCCATGTTCACCATCAAGTGGTATTTTGACATCCATGGGAAAAGATAGGCTCTGGAATATCTTATGAATATAGAAGCTTCAATGCAGCAAAAAGTATTCTTTCTCTTTAAGCGAATAGGTGATTATGAGAAATAAAAAACAACCCCAAACCACCTTTGAAAAATTGATGCAAGATCCCAAATGGAAAGATGGATTTGAAAAAGGATATGAAAAATTTCTTATTTCGGAATTTTTGATAGAAGCAATGGAAGAGGAAAAAATTTCTGTCAGAAAGCTTGCTAAAGAGGCTGGTGTTTCTCCAACCCTTATTCAGAACATGAGATCCGGGAAAAGCTCCAACATCAGTTTGAATACCTTAGCCCCTATACTCTCTGTGTTGCATTACAGGATTGAATTTGTAAAAGACAATACCATATGAATCTCATTAAATCCGGATTTGTTCAAAGAAACACGGTCTACATTTATTCGTATGCCTTCAGAAACCGTTCAATAGTCTTGGGCGCCGACCCCTCATAATGGTTATTGACGTTCACATAGACATTTACGCCTCGAAGGACAAGCTCTTTTACCATCCCGGCGATATTGAAGAGTTCTTTATCCTTTGGTGCAACAATTTGATTCCATTTTCCACTGGTATCAGTCTCAATTTTATCCCGGTCCGGGCCATGTAATCGGATCACGATACTGTCAAACCGGTCAAATCCGTCACGGTGATTTTGAAATACGGAAACAATGTCGGGCATCCAATAGCCCTGAATGAGTACAGGCGACACCCCGTTCTCGGATAGAAAGTCAAAGTAATCCCTGTTCAGATAGTTTGCGTTACGCAGTTCCATGGCATATTGGATGCCTGCAGGAAGCCGGTGGATGAAGTCTTTAAATCGCTCCTGAAACGCCTGCTGGGATTCCATCTTCTGTTTGTTCAGGTATTCAAACTGAAATAGTATTGATCCCAGATATGGTTGTATTGGCTCAAGGGCTTTCAGAAAATCCTGAAACAGGTTTACGGATAGGAAATTGGGATTTTCTTCAAGTGGCTCGGCTTTTGATTTTTGATAATAATGCGTCAGTGTAATGCTGTTGGGGGCTTTCACCGTAAACCGAAAGGTATCCGGAACCGCTTCCCGGTAACGTCTGACATCTTCTATGTTCGGTAATTTGACCTTGCCTCCCTTGAAAAGGGACCAGAACCACTGGTCGACCTCGACCGTGTTGTACTTCTTGCTGTATTCAGCGAGGAAATCAATGTCCTTCGAGGAAGAATAGACGAGCCCCTCCCAGGAGGGGTATTTCCAACTGCATGTGCCGATCCGGAGTTCCGCCATGATGCCTCTGTGCGCAAAGAAAAAGATATCTTCGTATTTTTTCGATCTCGGCAGTCATCAAAGTTACCGCCATGCCACACAAGTCGGGTATATATCATGCCAAGGTTTGCAGTCAACTCGGTGGTATTAAAGAAAGCAGTATGAATCGTTTTCGAAAATATGATATATCAGCCGATCAGAACGTTTTACCATCCCCATCATACAGAGCTTTGATCGTGGCCGCATTACATCCAAAAGGAACCTATATTCTCATCCTGCAACTTGAGAACAGCAAACGGATTACAATCGGTAGGCTCGGCCGGTTCGTTTTTCAAAAAGGCTGGTACGCGTATGTCGGCAGTTCATTCGGGCCGGGCGGTTTGTCGGCTAGAATCGGCCATCATCTGAAAAAATCGGCAACACCCCATTGGCACATCGATTATCTGCGGAAATCAGCCGATATCCATAACGTCTGGGTCTGCGAACAGGAAAAGCGACTGGAGCATATTGCAGCCGGCTTGTTATTGAAGATGGCGGGGGCTTCTGTTCCGGTGCCGGGATTCGGCTCTTCCGACTGCAAATGTGAGAGCCATCTTGTGTACTTCCAGAAATATCCCGAGTTGAGTGAACTGAATTCCTTCCTTGCGGAATCCACCAATCAGCCGTCTATACAATTTTCCCGATTTATCGGTTGGTGTTCGAGAAATTAGAATCCGGGATGCTTCTGGGGCTTTCCGGATCATTTATGTAGCGAAATCCGCTGATGTTGTTTATGTGCTGCATTGCTTTCAAAAAAAAAGACACAAAAGACAAGCAAGGCGGATATCAATTTAGCGAAGAAACGCTATCGGGATTTGGTGAAGGAGTTGGATAAATGAAAAACGAACAATTTTCCAGTGTATGGGATGCTATCGAGGATACACCTGAGGAAGCTGAAAACATGAAGCTTCGTTCGGCGCTAATGATGGCATTAAAACAGCACATTGGCCGCAATAATTTGAGCCAGATACAAGCCGCTAAATTGTTTGGCGTTACGCAGCCCCGTATTTCCGATCTCATACGCGGCAAAATTATTCTTTTTAGCTTAGATATGTTGGTTAACATGGCGGCAGCGGCCGGCTTGCGTATAGAGCTACGTGTGCTTGAGGCTGCATAATCCATTGGTCGCCATTCCCGCTCATAGTGGAGACATACTCAGGCAGTTGGTTGCGATCTGGAAATAAAATTTGTTCCCAATCTTCTCAAAAAGAACTTGTTAAGTGTCTCACCAAGTGTTATATTTATAGCGATGAAGGCATTCAAGAATAAGTGGTTCAACCATTGGGCACGGAAGGAGGGTGTTTCAGACACCGTTTTGCTCAAAGCTGCGGAAGAAATAGTCGCAGGAAAGGTTGAGGCCGACCTCGGAGGCTGTCTGTTCAAAAAAAGGTTGCCGCGGACAGGTAGCGGAAAACGAGGAGGATACCGCGTTGTTGTGGGGTACAAAAAACCAAATGCAGAGCGGATTATTTTTTTATATGCCTTTGCCAAAAGCGATAGAGGCAACATTTCCGATAAGGAAGAAGCCGCTTTAAGCCTTGTTGCCAAGACGTTTATTGAAGCGAATGAGCAACAACTTCAAAAGCTTTTATCTGCGGGCTCGATATGGGAGGTACAACCATGAGTGAGATTTTGGATATTGCCCATGAAATGGCGCAAGATCTGTTTAAAGTTGGAGCTATGGATGAGATTACCATGCGCAAGATGGATGCTCTTTGCTTACCCACAAAGCGTCCCTTCAAGCCCGAGGATATTCGGCGCATCCGAACGGCTAATCATGTCAGCCAAGCTGCGTTTGCAGCATTCCTTGGCATTGGCAAGACGACGGTGCAGCAGTGGGAGCAGGGTTCAAAGAAGCCAAGTGGACCTGCACAACGCCTTCTTGATCTTATTGACCGTAAGGGGCTGGCCGTACTCAGATAATTCGTATGTGTACTCCGGCCAAAGCATAAATTCAGCAATGCGAGCGATTGCAATCCGGGAAGGATTAGAGTTTCAAAATCAACCCAATATCAGAATTAATTCCGATTACCAGCCTTGTACGTCGACACATGCCTTATGGACCGTAAAATCGATGCGTTCAGTTTCCGCTTTTCAATTTCCGCAGAATCGAATGTGTTGAAAGCCGTTATTTTCAGGGGAAGATAAAATCCGGGATTCAAACGGGTCCCGTCCTGCATGATGACTTGAAATTTTCCGCCGATATACCCTGGGCCGATCAGTTTGTCCGGGATGTATTCATTCAAAGCCTGACGGAGGGCGTATTCCAGACAGGCCATCTTTTCTTCATTTGCCATATGGGCCATGATTTCCATCCGGCCGGACTGAACTGCGAGATCACAGGCATATTGGGCAATCAAGCGCGGATACACATACACGATCCCGGCATGGGAGAAGGCCTCGTATTTGCCGTTTTCAACCACATTGATCCTATCGCCGATACGCTGCAGTAAAACAGGAAGATCGAGCCATGCCAGATCAACCGGCTCGTATCGCGGCTTCTGGGGTACATAGGCAATTTTCCTTTGATGAGGATTTCCGGCCATGGGTGACGAATCCGCAGTGACCGATTTATAACCGTATTTCTTCAACTCAAGCTGCCGGGCTTGGTGATCAGCAACCTTCAGGCTGCTCAGCAAATTACCGGAAGATGACGCCGGGAGATGGTGATCTCGAACAGTCTTTAAAATCTCTTCACGGGATGGATAATCCATGGGCAGAATTCCACTCATGATGTCATGGGAGATCATGAAGTGGTCCTTGTGGGTGAAGGACCTGGCCATTTCTGGAATTTTGCCGATATCGTGTCCGAGGGCCACCAGTAAGAGACGGCCCATCTCCATCTGAAAATCTTTGCTTTCCTTTTTCCGGTTTTCAATCAGAATGTCGGTCACGTTCAGGGTATGTTCCCGGAGAGAAACATTTTTACTCAGGATTTGATAGGCTGTCTGTTGATTGGCTTCCCATTCTGCCGCTTCCTGGTCTGTTGCGTCATTGCCGGTTTTACCGCTTTCAAAACGCCGGGCAATGGAGGAACAGCCGCCCTGCTGGTCTATCATTTCAAGAAGTTTGCAGACCGGTTCATATGCGCGGATTTCCATCAGCATCGCCTTATAGGGTTCAACCCGCCGGCTCATGAATTTCGCGGTTTCAAGATGATTCCATTTCTGATTTGGTATCTGATGTTCCTGGGTGTACGGCCTTTCGTTTGGTGTCTCATTCCCTATGCCGTGAAGGAAAGTATCGATGTTTGATAATACCTTTTTATCCTTTTTGGAGCGTACCAGCAGATGCCGGATCAAAAGCAGGAAAAGCCCGCCTATTCCGATAAAGCCCAACAATGAAGCTGTCTCTCTGAACCACATGATTTATCCTTTGTGCTACCCAAAAGACTAATCGACCATCAACCGAATCTCCGGATAGGTCACCTCTAAAACCGCCGGTTTGACCATGCAGGTTTTTCCACGAAAGGCGCCGGTAAGGCCGAACATGAAAAAATCCCGCATGCCAAGATTCATAGCATCCTCGGGCAAGACCGCCTGCTCTTCGGTTTCCCGGATCATGATGCCGCCGCCGAGTTGGAGAATCGGGCTGAACTTTTTGACCAGGCCGGAATAGTCCGAGATGTATTGAGCGGTCTGGGGATCATTGACCCGCATGAAGATCTTCGTATTGGTGTTGTCCAGAATCTTCCGCGCATGATCCTCGCCGAGTTCAGCGTTCAGGTCGGCAATGGACTGGGTAAAGGCATGAATCCAGATCCCGGCGCCGCCGGCCTTGTTGAACAGATCGGCGATATCAAAATAAGCAATGTTGGAAAACTCGTCGAGATACAAGGCCAGAGGGGGATCAATGGTTCGGCCCGAAGCGAACCTGCGGCCCACGAAACTTTGCAGCATGGAAATCATCACCCGGGCCACGATATGGCTTGTCCGCCGGGTCAATAAACTCCCGGTCTGGATCACCAGGATCACTTTTTGCCCTTCTTCGAGCCGTTTCATGAAGCGGTTGGAACTGGCCTTGCCGATGATCTGGCCCACGCTGCCGGTGGAAAGGGAGGTGAGTACGGTTCTCAGGGAGGAAGAAATCTTGGCAAAATAATCCGCCGGCGACTCCAGCAGTTGGGAAAGGGCCGCCCGGACTTCTTCGGCTTCGTTACCGGCAACATCGCTCAGGCTTTCCTTGAGCTTTTCCAGCCCGGAATAGGAGCATCTTTTCTTGATCTCGTCGAAGTTGATGTGGGCCGCGTTCATCCGGCCCATTTTCTGGAAGATGATCAGGGACAACACGATGACCAGGGTGGTTTCATAGGCCACATTGACGAAAAACTCCTCATTGGCTTTGATCCCGGAAACCACATGGGAAACGATTTCCTCGGGCATATAGTAATACGCCAAGGGATCGATCCGGGCCGAGCAATTCGGATAGATGGGGGTTATCAGACATAGTTCCTTTTCCCTGCCGCAGGCAAAGGAGGTTTGCACAATCTTGGAGAACAGGGGAATATCCCCCTTGGGATCCACCATGACGACATTGTAACCTTTTTCAATGTCCTGACAGACCATGGCTTCTATGAGTTTGGTCTTGCCGATGCGGGTGGTCCCGAAGCAAAACAGATGGCCCTTGCGATCCATATCCCGCAGCCGGATGTCCTGGATGTGGTTCTTGCGGTCGCTCAGCGCAAGGCCTTTGCCGATCAAGGTTTGGGATTTAAGTTTTCTGAAAAGATTCATAAAAATTCTCTTTAGACGGGATTTACAGGATCTACGGGATTTTTATTGTTCGCTGCGCAATAAGCGAAGAAATAGTTTTTCTTTTTATCCTGTCAATCCTGTCAAAAAATTATTGGTACAATTCAAGCTGCCGCCGCCGGATTCTGCGGCAAAAGGACACCAGCCATATGGAAAAGAACGGCGTCAGGGCCGCCGTGCAAAAAACCAAAAGGGTGCGGTAGGCTGTGGGAATCAGGTGGGGCTTGATATGCCAGATGATCCGGTAAATCACCTCGGCTACTTCCCTTTTCTGCAGCGAAATCCCATAGGCCGCCTTCCAGACGGTTTCCGGCGTCAGATGGCTAGAGAGGAAAACCAGCAAAATGAATATCACGATGCCCTTGATCGCCAAAGAAATCAGTCTTCCGGTGAGCAGGGAATCCACTGCATTCCGGGTTAGCACGCCGATCCGGTATTTGCTCAGAAAACAGCAGATCCCGCCGGTAATGATGATGGGCGCGCAGGTGAGGGACCACAAGAAGAATTTGGACCGGGCCATTGGGAAAAACCGCTCCACCCACAAGTTCAAGCCGTCATCGGAGATCACCGGCAAGGTCAAGGCCGTTAACAGCGCAAAGATGAGCCCTTCCAGAAAGCCGTTGCCAAAGCCCATATTGAAGAAATTCAGTTTGCCGCGAATGGTCAGAAAATCATCCGGAATGTCCTGACCGGTGCGCTCGATCACGGCAAATTGCTGGATCTGGGAGATGGCGTCGATGAGGCTGCCGAATATGGACTGGGTGCTGGAACGACTTTGCCCGGCCGGGACGATGTCTGTGCCGCCGCCGGGATTGCCGGCTGTTTCTCGAGTTGGCATTCGCGAAATCCACTCCTTATTTCAGTGTGGCCAGTTGTTGTTTGATACGGGCGATATAGGCTTCGCCATTCTGCTTTTTCAAACCGCTTCCGGCATCCGAGAGGCCATATCCGGTGTGATAGCAAGCCACGGCCTCCCAGTCATAACCATATCTGTCGACGCATTGTCTCAGAATCCAGGCGCCCACCATGGTGCAGTAACAGGCATTGTATAAACCGGCATAATGCTGCCCCAGATATTTCCGCCAGGAGCTGTTGATCTGCATGTGACCGATGTCCACGGTCCGGGAAAAGGAATTGGTATTTACGGCATAGGCATTGCCGTTGCTTTCGACCTTCGAGATGGCCTGGAGCAATAGGGGGGCGATCCCATACCGGCTCCCGGCCTCTTCGAAGCAATAATTGTCGGCATAGGCCGTAAGATGGCTCCACAGAATCATGGATAGGCAAAAACCAACGATTATGATCTTCATCTTGTTCAACCCGATCCCGTTTAAATCAATCACTCTTTCCCTTTTAACATCCTTTCCACCGCGGCCATATCGGCGCCGTTCACGAATCGGCCATCGTCAAAGATGAACACCGGCACCCCGACGATTCCGGCCCTGGCGACCGCTTCATGCGCGGTTGTGATCAACTTCTCCCCGTCCCGGCATTGATAGCTTTCGTCAAAGGGCAAGTTTTTCCATTCTTTTTCCGCATACTGCTTCAGGGTGAATTTCCGGCATACGGCCTCGATGGATTTCTGCTCGCCCTCCTTCCCGTGCACCGAATACAAGACCGCTTTGACGGTGATTCCATGGGCGTCGGCCAACGTCATGACCTTTTCGCTTGCCATGTTGCAATATGGGCAGAGAGGATCGGTGATCATATACATTTTACGGTTTTTGCTTGCCGAAGGTGTGTAGGTGATGGCGGCCATGGAATCGAGCAGGGGAATCAGGCCCATGAAATCCTCCGCCTTAAGTTCATCTATCCTGGTCCTGGTGATTTGTTTCCTTTCTTTGAGCATTTCTCCGGCGATGATGAAATCCTCCCCGGCAAATACCGGCACATATTCGTTGCCGAGTTTGAGGATGATCTCGCACAAAGACCCCATATTCTGTTTGGAGGCAATCCGACCGGGCGGTATGGGCGAATGTCTTCCCCGCCAGGCTAGGTCGATGTTTGCGCAAGGGGTTTGATCATCGGCGGCACCATTGGAAAAAAGGATTGCCAGAATGGCTATTGTCCACAGAATCGGTTTTTTCATTTTGAGCTTCTCCCCGGTTTTAGGTTATTGGTGATCATTTGAATTGCAGCACATTTTTCATGAGTGCTTCCGTTTCCGGTAGTTTTTCAGGTTCCCGTTGCACAGGCTTGTTCTGAATGACGACATTTCGAATATCCTTTTCCTCTGGCCTCACATGAAACGGAAGCGGCTTGCTACTTCTGGATGAAAAAAGGCAAAACATCTTGCGCGCGACTTCGGTTTCCATAAAGGCCGCCAGGGCCGATTCAGCGAACAAGGACCGATGCCGCACCGATATGGACCGCAGCCATTTGATGATCGTTTCATTGGTGAGCGAAATCCGTAACCTGACCGGTTTTCGCTTGTCCGTTTTCATAACGGAGCAGAGATGACAGACCGCTTTTGTATCTTTGGAACCAAAGTGCGCCTCAAAGGCCATTTCCACGAACAGGGACCGGTAGGGAACAGGAACGGCCCTCAGAATAGTAGCCATTTTTTCATTCACAACCGTGAATTGAAACCGGTAGACGTCAGGCATTTTTCACCCCCTTCAGGTATTTGTAATAGCCCCGGGCATTGCTGAATTCCGCATGTACCGGCACATACAGGAAATCCTCAGAAAACTTCTCCTTGAAAAACCGGGAAACATAATAGGCCCCGCCACCGGCCACGATCAGCCTGCGGGTATTTTTCAGGACATCGGCAAGCCGGGATTTGATCTCCCGGTATAGAAAATCGGCGTAATCATGGGCGAGTTGGTTGATGATTTCGGCCAGGTCGATTTCCTTGCCGTAAATGGGAATCCTGCGGTTCACCAAAGCGTTTTTGACGGCCTGTTCCGGAAGCTCCAGTCCCATCCGTTTGAGTTCGATATCCAGATCCCGGCAGATCCGGCACAGCCCGGCCCCTTCCAGCATGTTGGACCATTCGGAGCTGGAGCGGCCTTCATGGACGCAAAGGATGTCGATGGTGTTGAAGCCGATATCCAGAATCAACAGATCGCTGCCCAGCCATTTGCGGTTCGGCCTGCATTGGTCGTCAAACAGGAAATCCAGCAGAATCCCCTGACTCTGGGCCTGAATCCCCAGCCTCGGAAAGGTCACTTCCCGGCCTGAAACTTCAAAGCGGACCAATCGCCCGGCCAGGTCGTCCTTTCTTTCCTTGTAATACGCCAAAGGGAGTCCAAGACAGATCTCCACGGAATTGCAGAGCGACTCCACCGGCAGGCGATAAAGTTGCGCGGCGCCTTCAAAGGCCTTGAGGATCAACAGCGGGGAAAATTCCAAGAGGAATTCGATATCCCGGGTGGGGATCAGGTTGGCGCTGATCAGCGCATCCGTTCCCACAAGATATTTCTTGTTTTCAAAGGTGTATTCCATCTGGGCGTCGTCTAATCCGGCAATGGCCTGGTTTTTGACTCGCGCCACCGCCGACGGAAACTTGAACATATCCGTCTCCATGCGCCCATTTTCAACGACTCTGCTGGAAACCGCTTTCACATCCCCAAAGCCGATGTCGATACCCATTCTGATGAGTGGACTGGTTGCCATTTAATCGCCTCATTGTCGTGATGTTTTAATCTGCTTTTTTTAATAATAAAGGGGCGGTCAAGCAAAAGGATGGAATGCGATGGAAATTGGAAGGTATTTATTGCGATTGAAGGATCACTGGGCGTTCCTGATCCTTCAATTGATTGATATGGGGACTATTTTGAAGAGCGGTCCTTCAGTGTTGATCGATGCGATTCCGGATGGAAGCGATCAGGGTTTCGAGTTCAGCCTGAGTCAATTTTTCCAAAAATTCAAGGTTATTTTCGGTATTGAGGATTCGTTTGAGCATTTCGATCAGATTTTGTTTCTTCATATTCACATCTATGGATAAAAAAATGTTTTCACGAGCATGATATATTGATCATAATTTTCCGGGATTTAGGCATCGGTCGGAGACTGAATTTTGGTCATGTTAACGCTCCTTTTGTATTCAATTTTAAGAGTCGGATTATAATTGGAAGGCCAATCTTTTTCAATGAAAAGTGAGCGATAAGGTGAAGATGATGACGGGGAAAATAGGTATAGAAATAACTTTTTTTTACAATCCTTTTTCAACTGTTTGAATAGAAAAAAGTTCAGCTGTAAAACCATTTTGCAATACAGTCGCGAAAAAAAATAAAAAGTGCAGAATGAAAATGACATTATGCACTTTTGGGCGGTGACTCTGAGTGGCAGAATGATAGCCGTAGTGCTCGGCTCTATAAATACGAATTTCGATATCCCGAACGCTCATTTTCACGGGTTGCAAACACAACAAGGCAGCTGAAAATGTGATTAATCCAGGCTTTCGTAAAAAGCTAAAACCGCTATGTGTTTGCCATAGAAAGTTGTAGTCTAAATAGAAGTATGCTTATAGTCATAAGTAATAATTCCTTTATACAGAACGGCACGTTTCAGCTATCGCATAGCCCTCGCGATCTGCTGTAAACGTTGGTTGGACGAAGCCGCTACGCGGCAGAAAAAAAACCTCATAATCGTGTATAACTCCCAACGTTGCCCAATTCCGGGCATCACTAAAACAAAGGGAGGTATACCATGAAGAAAGCTGAAACGAACCGATTTAATGAACTTTATCAGCGTCACCTGCGTTATCTCAAATTGCAGGGCAAAAGTCAAAAGACCATTGAGGCTTACGCGCGCGCCGTTCGTCGAATCAGTGAACGATTTGATTGTTGCCCCGACAAATTGACCCTGGAACAGCGGGAACAATATTTTGCCGATCTGGTGAAATCCCATTCCTGGAGTACCGTCAAAATTGACCGCATCGGGCTACAATTTTTCTGGAAACATGTCCTTAAACAAGATTGGCAGTGGGTGGATATCGTCAAAGCCCCCAAAGTACGCTCACTGCCGGATATTCTCACCGTTGCCGAAGTTGAAAAAATAATTGGTGCGACACGTTGCCTGCGATATCGGGTTTTTCTGCTGGCAACCTATTCCATGGGCTTGCGCCTCTCGGAGACCTTGGCCTTGCAGGTGGGCGATATCGACGGCAAGCGCAAGCTGGTTCATATCCGGCGCGGCAAGGGGCACAAGGATCGTTTCGTCCCATTACCGGATCTGACCTATCAGGCACTGCGCGCTTTGTGGCGCAAGCATCACAACCCCTGCTGGTTGTTCCCCAATGCCGTGGGTTCCCCTGCGCGTATCCGCAATGCCACCACCCATATGGATCGCGGCGGCACTCAGGCCGCCATGAAAGCCGTGGTGGAGCAGTGCGGCATTAAAAAAAAGTCTCCATCCACTCCCTGAGACACGCCTTTGCAACCCATCTGCTGGAAAAGGGCTTAAGCCTTCGTCATATCCAGGCGCTCCTCGGCCACAGCAGCCCCACCACCACTGTGCGCTACACTCATTTGACCGACACCGCCGAGCAAAATGCATTCGATACCATTAACGGCCTGATCAATACCCTCCATGTCGATTTGAGGAGGATATGATCATGCAACTTGCCACTATCCTCAATCAATATCACGATGCCTTTCAGGCCCAATACGGCTCCCGGCTTTTACCTGGTCATCTGCGCGCCATCGATGCGATCAGACGCTGCCGGACACCGGAAGCCGAACAGTTGCTTGTTCAGTGCAGCGGCTGCGGTCATACCGAATGGCGACCCCGCTCCTGCGGGCATCGCAGCTGCCCACAATGCCAGAATCATGACACGTCGCTCTGGCTAGATCGTCAACAAGAAAAGCTGTTGCCGGTTGAGTACTTCTTGGCAACCTTTACGCTTCCATATGAGATCAGATCCCTGGCATGGGATAACCAAATCCTCGTTTACAACCTTTTTTTTGCGTGCGCTTCCAGCACGCTGAAAGACTTTGGCGTAAATCCCAAAAATCTCGGCGCCGACATCGGTATGACCGCAGTTCTGCATACGCATAACCGTCGCCTGGATTTTCACCCGCATATCCACGTCATCGTTCCGGGGGGCGGCGTGGATAAAACCAAAAAACAGTGGAAAAAGAAAAAAAGCAAATATCTCTTCAATGAATTCGCTCTGGCCAAGGTGTTTCGCGCCCGCTTTCGGGAGGCAGCGACCAAGGCCGGACTCAGCTTTCCCGATGCGGCGTCCTCAAAATGGGTGGTTGATTGCAGACGCGCCGGGAAAGGTCTGTCCGCTTTGAAATACTTATCGCGGTACCTTTACCGGGGCGTTATCGGTGAAACCAACATCGTCTCAAACCAAAACGGGAAGGTCACCTTCAAATACGTCGAAGGCCGCACCGGTAAAAAACTCTACCGCACCCTCAAAGGTGAAGACTTCTTATGGCTTGTCTTGCAACATGTTTTACCCAAAGGCTTTCGCCGGGTAAGAGACTACGGTTTTTTGCACGGCAACGCAAAAAGGCTTCTGCGCCTTGTTCAGTTGGTCTTGCTGGTTTTCATTCAAGCCGCTTCAGGAAGACTCAGGCCGACCTTTCTATGCCCCATGTGTCAGGCACCCATGCGAATTCTAGCCATCAAACGACAGGCTTGGTCAGCAGGGTAATATTTTCAAACGGCTAAAACCGTCATTAACTCAATTATAGGAGGATTTGCTTGTCCTTATGACATAGATGCCCATTTTTAAAGCTTCTCAGCGGGCTTGATGGTCTCGCTCGCCCTAAAAAAAAGCTTCCATCCAGTCAATATCCAAACTGCCCCCCATTGAAAAAAAGATATCTGCGTATATTAAGAACACCGCTGAAATCCCGGCGGGCTCGTCCAACCACAGGATAAGATCGTGGATCGCTTCGCGCTCACGATCTATCCTTATTCGTTAGCAGTTTTTATGTTTCATAATGAGTCGATCATTTTTTTTTGATCAAAGATAATTTTGAGTATTTCTGGGTCTGTATATCCTGATTTGACAGATTCCTGTGCTTTTTCATATGCCAGGTTTATAAAAAACTTTGCTTCTTCAATTCGATTCATTTTAACATATACTTTAGATAACCCCTCAAAACCATCTGAGTGATCAGGTTGGGATAGAGTTAGCATCTTAAATTTATTTTCGGCTCCTTTGAGATTGCCGCAATCAATTAAATCAAGTCCTTCATTCCACCACTTAAAATCGTCTTCTTCAAATGGTTTTATGTCTGGAAACTCTTTTTTTATATTATCTAAAAGATATTGCCCCATTTATTTTTCTCCTTATTTCTTAAACTGCTCTCACGGTAGGAACGTAGGTTACCCGGCGCCCCCCGTCCAGACCCGGACGCGCGATTTTCCCGCATCCGGTTCCTCGGATATATCAAAAGTGCAGGACTTCTAGCCAGAATCTGACATAGTGCAAACCATTAAAAATGATGCACATTGCTCCCGCCATTGTGCACTTTTACCAGTCCGGAAATGCCTTTGTCAATTTGTTTGGCCTAGCCGATATCACCATTGAAAAATACAGTCTTCATCGTATGAAGATACGTTAAGTTTCGGTCAAATAGCCTTTAATCTGTGAATATTGACACGAATTTCTGATATCCTGGAACATTTGGCAGCGGAGTTAAGCGGCTCGCGGATAATAAACGGAGCGGCCCCAGGCCGCGTAACATTCGGTCACAAGACCGCTTTATCGATTTATTGGAGAGCCCTTCACTATTCTGAAGCATTTCGCACTTTGCAGTTGAACGCTTTTGCGAGTGTGTCACCCATAGATTCAGCGACTTTCTTTTCTGGTGTTTGCCATATCTCAAAAACAGGGATCCCCGAGGTACACTCAATGCCGATACCCCAGGATACATACTTTTGCGAATCGGAATCTATGTTCCAGCTGGATCCTCCGCTCTGTCTGATTTCACGGATTGTAACCGACGAAATATCGGCAAACGGTCCTGAACGTTCTTTCAGAAAGCCTATAAATCCATGAGTTAGCCGGTAGCGTCCTGTGCTAAAATCCAACAGGAGATCTTGTCGGTAAGTACCATAGAGGATAGCGATTGCTGTGCCGGCAGCCGGCAAAAAATACAGCAATAAACCAATCCCGGAAAACGCTGTACGTTCTTTAATAATAATGACGGCAGGGATTACGCCAAGGAAAAAGAAAAAAGCGAGGGCCGAAAGCCAGCCGCGGTGTGAGATCGTCACCAGGCTGTCGCGCTGGATAAGTTTGGCCCGATATAAGTTAGGGCCAAATTCATTAAAGTCTGGGGCATCCATTTTTTATCCTTACTGACAGCTTCCAAGTGAAAAGTGCAAAAAAAGCCTGAAAGACGCTCAAGTAAAAATCCCCCGAGGCAGACAGTCACGGTCAAGAATAGCAGCACCAGTGTATTTTTCATAGTGCGAGAGGTTGCATAACGTTCCGGCTCACCGACGCCGGGCCTGGTGTATCCGATTGTCAAACGAGACGCGATCCCAACGTTCGGTGCAGCCGGTTCGTTAGCCATTGAAATGCTTTGAATGTGCAATTTGCTCAGCCAGTGCTTCTTGATCTAACTCATTACAGTCAACAGTCATATCTGCATATTTTTTATAAAGTGCTTGCCGCTCGTCAAAAAGTTCCTTAAATGTTTGATTCTTTGATTTTGCAATGCCTCTTGTTTCAAAATTATGGATTCTCTTTTTAATTTCATCAATCCTGACTTCAAGGAATATTATTTTCGATATATTACGCAAATGCAGCATCGCTTTTTCGCTATATGCAGCACTTCCTCCCGTTGCTATTACATGGTTTTCGATATTGATTTTCAAAATTTCTACTTCTTCAACAGCTCTTAAATGCATGTGATCTTTCTCGTCTATGATTTGCTGTAAAGTTTTTTGTTGATTAATCTGAATAAGCACATCAGTATCTATAAAGCCAAGTCCCAAATTCTTGGCAAGTATTATCCCAATAGTGCTCTTGCCAGATCCAGGCATTCCTATAAGTGTCAGATTTGATTTCATGTCATATTTACCTACTGGCTCTCACAGTAGGAACGGCGGTTACCTGACACCCCCCTCCGGGCCCGGAAGTGCGGTTTCCCAGCATTTGGTTCTTCAATGATATCGAAAGTGCAGGACTCCTTGCCAGTTTGTGGCATAGTGCAACCCATTAAAAATGGTGCGCATTGCTTCAGGCATTCTGGACTTTAACAGTTCGGCAATTCCGCTGTCAATTTGTTTGGCATGCCTGTTTTCAGAGTTGATAATGATATTTTTTTTAACTGGAAGGGCGAGAGAAAGAAAAGCCCTTACCAGATTAGGGAATTAGTTTGGTGATGCATAAAGCACTCCATTTGAGACTTCCTTCCATGCAGTTTCCCCGAACCAGTCCTCATATTGATTTTTATCTCCATGACGATGTCGAGTTAGAATTTGTTTAGTCTTACGATATATTGCTTGAGCCCATTTCAAGAAATCATCCGGTTTATCAATTTGAACCCTTTCAGCATATGTTTTCGGAACGTACCAAAATCGAGCTGGACGTATCACCCCGTTATTGATGTAACACCTATTAATTTCTATAAGATGAGATAACTCAGTATCCACCCTCCAATTTTGATACTGAATATGAGAGATTGATTCTGGCGGTGCAAGAAGTAAAGATAGTGTTACCTTCCCCATATTTTCACGTGGCAATGAAAAATGTTGTTCATCTAATATTTTTTCCGAATGGTCTTTTTTTTCGATTCTCAATATTCGTCCACCAAGGGGACGTATGACTTTCACCTCGATCAAATCTAAGTCTTCAGGACAGCAGTAATATGAAAATTGACGCCCAAGCATTTTTTTATAGCCCTAACCAACAAGCCTATCGGTTAACTCATTGAAACGAACACCTCAAAAGTGCAGCACTACTTGCCAGAGTGCACCCATGTCCAACCCCCTCAAAATGATGCACATTGGTCCTGTCATTGTGCACTTTTACCAGTCTGGAAACGCCTTTGTCAATTTGTTTGGCATAGTCCGATTCTGCATTGATTATTAATTTCCTCATCTCTACATAAGTAACCATAAATACTTGACATTAAAATTTTAATCAAGTATTTTTGGTAATTATGCATCAATAAAATCAACCCATACCCATATCCAACAAAGGTCTGAATGAATAAACTTGATCTAATCGCCGCACTCAAAAATGAAACCGGTATCACAAAATCAGAAGCAGCCAAGGTAATACAAATTTTCTTCGATTCCATGACCGACGCTCTATCGAAAAATGAACGTGTTGAAATCCGGGGCCTATGCAGTTTTTTCGTTAAAAGCTACAAACCCTATACCGGCAGAAATCCTAAGACCGGCGAGAAAGTAAAAATCAAACCGAAAAAACTCCCATTTTTCAAGTGCGGTAAGGAATTGAAAGAGCGGGTGGATTATTAGAAGCGAACTATTGAAACGAAAGGATTTTATAATGGCCAGTCAAATTGAAAAGGGTATAAAATCGGTTAGAAAAGAAATCGATCATGTTTTGGATAAGTTGGAAAAATTTATTATAGAGATTTCCAAAATGGTTGAGCCCAAATCTACAAGGAAAGCAGCATCAAAAAAAGATCCGGCGAAAAAAGCATCCACTAAGAAAACCGCTGCTGACAAGAAATCCACTTCAGCGAAAAAGAAACCGGCGCCTAAAAAGAAAATCGAGAAGCAAGAAACAACTCAGAAAAACTCCGCCAACTGAATTTTGACCTCATCAGATTCAAAAAGTCCCTCCAGGGGAGATGAGGACCTGCCAATAGAGCAGGAAATCCTGGTGAATAATCCAAATAATCGAAAGATTAAGATCATTCTCCATGTTCTTGGGCTATTCCGGGTTCTCATCACCTTCCCTTTTTCACTCGCCCGGCTGTATTGAGCCCACTACCTCCAAGATGCATTTTTTCAGAATTTCTTGAAGATCGCTTCTGAAAATGTTAAATCACGAAAAAATCCCGCCGAAATAGCATTTATCAAAAACCATAACCAAGGATGGAAGCCATGGGAACGATAGTAACGGTCCTTATTATCATATATTTCATTGTTGTGCTTTTCATCGTGGTTGAGAAAAAAATTGATGCGATGCCTCGACACCAACCGAAGGTGTCTGATGATAATAGCTGGAACGAAGTGTATGATCATAACCGAAGATGGGCTGATTTTTCTGCCGATTTAAAAAGTTCTCCATTCATAGAAGGGTATGACAGACCTGATATGAAATAACATCAACTGGATTTTGGCGAACTGCTTTTATGGATGCTTTCCGGCATAATTCCATCAAGAAGCTTTTCAAATTTTTCTCTGTAAAGCTCTTGAGCCGCTTCACCGCTATGCGATTCGCTTGTTAATCCTATTCTACCTGCTTTTGTGCCTCTTTTTGTAAGCCCATCGCACTCATTTTTCAGAAGTGCTTCTGCTTTGTCATAATCCACTTTTCCGAATTCATTTTGCGATTCTTTTATCGCCTGCAATAGTGAGGCTGAAATCAAGTTTATCTTTTGACTATTCAAAAGTGACATATTCAGCCCCCCGGACAATCCAAGGCTTTTTTTCCCTCCGGATGAGCCGAGAGAAGCACTCAGTCCGCCATGCCCGCTCAATGTCTGCACCTCATCAATCCCGATTATATTCCCAACCGTCTGCGCCATGTTGTTGACAAATGCAAGCCGGGTTGCCTCGTCGTTCAAATCATAGAACCGAAGCATGTTTCCGTGGCTTTTGTCGTACAGATTCCGATACGCCTCATCCGGCTTGAAGTTCACGTTCTGGCTAATGGTCCGGTCCGTGATTTGGCCGGTGACGGTATTGTACCGGAAGCTCACGGATCGGCCGTTGTCCAGAATCCCGGAGATGTCCTGCATCACTCCTTTGGAGCGGATTTCGCCGGACACCAGGGTCAGCTCGCCGTTGTCATCTTGAAACTTGAGGGTTTCACCGCTGCGCAGATGGCGGACGGCCGAGGCAATGTCTTTTGTCTCCGTGCCTTGGCTGAGTTCGGTATAGACGGCTTGGCCGGTTTCGGGGTTTTTGTAAACAACCTGGTAACCATGGCTAGAATTCTTTTCCACATACAGATCGGACCTGGTGAATATCCTGCCGGACTCGCCGTGAACCACCAGAGTGTTCCCGCCATGGGGCGAGGATTTGATGGAATAAAAGCCTTCCTGGGTGAGCCCCAGCTTTCGGGCCTGGTCTTTGGACAGGGCGCCTTTGTATTCTTTGTAATCCTGGCTGGTGATCACCGTGCCTTTGTTCACGGCAATAAATCCGGTCTTTAGATTTCCGTCATCGTTTACGTACATGTTCAAGCTGGTTTTGGCGCCGATGAGGTCCCGATTTTGGACATCCATGCCCTGGCTGTTTAAATAGCGACGAAAGTTTTCAGCTTCCTTTTCACCCCGGATGGTGGTTTCCATACCGGCCTGGGCACGGAGCTGGGCACTGCCCATGTCCGTTTCCAGCATGGATGTGAAGTCGGACCGGGTCTGGGGAGAAAGGTTGCCGGTTGTGGCGATTTCGTTCAGGGCGCTACGGGTTAATTGCTTCGCCGCCGCCTCGTACAACTGGCCGGACTGGGTCAAAAAATAGGTGTGGTCACCGGCGCTGAACAAATGCTCTTCCTTGGCCAGAGCTTCAAACGATTTGGCCCGGCCCAGGGCAGCACCCACTTCTTCCGGTGTGACGCGGTTTTTGGAAAAATTGCGCAGCATGCTTGCGGTCTGGGATTTACTATATTCCGCCTCATGTCGCAAAAACCGGTTCGTATGGCCGTCAAAATACCTCCCGGCCATCTGTTTGACGGCTTCGGCATTCAAAAAGCCTTTGCGGCTATCGATGTCGGCCCGCATGGACTGGTAATCCGCTATAGTTCCCAAGAAACCATCGTTCTTGGCGGATTGATATGCCCTTTCCACGCCCAGGGCATCCCCATAGCCGGTCTCGGTTTGAATGTGCTTGGCAAAATCCAGGGCTTCCATGGGGGAGATATGGTATTCCATGGCGATTTTGTTCATGGCCAGGGCCGTGGAAGCCGAAGCATGCTGCATATAGTCCTGGGTCATTTGAATGGTGTCTTCGTTGCTCAGGCCGTGGGCCTCCCCCCATTTCAGGACGGCATCGGAATGGGCCACCTTCTCCTTGAGATGGGTCAGGTTGGCCTGGGACATGACCCCGGCCGCATGCCCGGCACTTTTGGCCAGGCCGCCGAACGCATTCACGGCCGCCGCCTTGGTGAGATATTCGGTCTCCCGGGCATACAGATTGGTTACGGCCTGGTTGGGCATGCCGTATTGGTCATGCAGCACCTCGGTGGGAACGGCGGTAGTGAGATCGGTTTTGCGGCCGGTGCTTTTCACCGGATCGATGCTTTCCAGAGCCGCGGCTGAACCATACCGGCTCATCTGGCTGCCCGGAGAACTCAAGGTCTTGGCCCACATGCTGCCGCCGATGCGGGTCAGAACACCGGCAAAGATCCCGGCGAACATGATGCTCAGGATCTTGTACTGGGCAAAGCAGGCATAGGCCTTCATGGAGTCCGACTCGAACAGCAAAAAGGACTTAAGGCCCAGTTGGCCGTTTTTGATCTCGGTCATGATGTCGATGGCCTTGTCCATGGCAAATTCATGGAGCAGGGCGTCGCAGACCCCCCAGGAGACAAAGAAAACAAAGGCCCCCATGATGAATGCCAGCACCCGCGCATAATAAGGCGTTGCCGCTAGGATCAAGAAAAACGGCATGATTCCCACGAACACGGCAAACAGCATGGCCTGCATATGGGGCATCCATTCCGCCGCGGCGATGCCGGCCCCCACCAGGCTGTTGCCCATGTTCATGGCGCCGGACATCTTGATTGCATTGTCCGGATTGGCTTCCTGGAGGGCGCCGAATAACTCGCTCGCCATAAGATGCTGGCGCATCAACTGAGAGGAAGTCAGGGCCACCCCCAAGAGCCTCGCATTGGATAACAGTTCGGCCGCTTTTGTCCGGCAAAGGGTCACCATGTCCGGTCCGGCGGTGCCGGTGACATTGTGGTTGTAACCCGCCCGCAGGCAGCGCTCGGTCCAATATTTTTGATTGGCCGAGCTGGTCTCGGTCAGGGCCAGCAGTTCTGTTTGAATCTCGGCCCAGGCCGAATAGCAGGAATGGGTCACGCCGGTGGGATGGCTGTTGTCGCGATACACCGTGAATAAGGCCGGATTGGAGCCTTGGGCAAAAATGGGGATGAAGTCCGTATTGATGTTGATCTGGTCAAGGGTCAGGGTCGTGCCCGGCCGGGCGATCTCGAAAAACAGGCAATCCTTGACGTAGCTCCGCAGGTTGGTGTTCAGATAACCGCCGGTGGCGCCCACGCCGGACAGATCCACGCCTTTGGTGAAGGCTTTGGAAAAGATGTTGAAGGTGACCCCGCCCGGATTGTCGATAAAAGAATCCGGACTGCCGCTGGTCTCGATGATGTGGATCAGGCCGGTTTCGATCTTCTTGGCCAGCCCGGCCACGAAGATGACCCCGTCCGGCACCTCGGCAATGGTGACGGACTGGTTGTTGGATTCGTCGTAAATCAGCAAGGGCGAACGCGGCTGAATGAAAGTCTTAAAAATGATCAGCCCGAAAATGATCGTGCCCAGCCAGGCCACCCAGGAGTTCATGCGCGCCTTGCCTTCGAATATGGCATTGCCGATGACAATACATCCGGCTATAAAGATCCCCATGACGATGAATGTGAAAAACAGGTTGTTGTAGCGGCTGTCGCTCATGATCAGGGCCAGGCGCCGGAACGTCTGGGCATACACGTCGAATCCGCCCTGGACGGTGATGGTCTGAAGGCTGGCGGGCACCGCCGCCTGGGCTGCCGATGGCAGGAGCGCGGAAAGGAGGATGAAAAGGATTGGGGTCAATTGGTATCTTGTTTTTAGACAGGATTTACAGGATCTACGGGATTTTTGTAAAAGACTTTGAAAAAGCCAATGGATTTCTTCAATCATATCGTCTCTCCTCTTCATATTTTTTGATCCTGTCCATCCTGTCGATCCTGTCTGAAAAACCCTAATTCAGCATATGCCGCACGGCTGCCTGGCCCACCCGTTCCGAAAGCATCTGTTTGAAATACTCGTCCCGCTGCTGGATGGCCTGGGCAAAATCGATGGTGTTGTTGAGTTCCAGAAGTTTGGCCTGGTACAGGGCATAGATGCCGTGCATGAACGGCAGAAGATCCTCGCGCATTTTGCGCAGGTCCCCCATGATGGGTTCCACCAGCTCGATCTTGCAGGAGTGCTGGCCACCGCCGGAGTCCGTGCCCTTTTTGGCCCGGCTGACGGTCTCGGCCGTAAGGATGGTGTTGTCCATCAGGTTGTACAGATCCCCCAGCATGTAATAGGCGTAAAGAATGGAAACATAGTCGGCGTATTTGGCCGCGATCAGGGGCGGGGCGCCTGCCGTGCCGTCGATGTTGATCTCGGTGATCATGGCCTTGTAAATGGGCGCGGGGATGATGTTCAGGAAATTTTCCTCGCTGCTCAGCAACGGCTGTTTGGCCATGACCTTGCCGCCGATGGCGCTCAGCATGGTGAACACCCAGTTCTTGAGATTGGGATAGGTCACGCCGTCGATGACGATTTGGTTCACCGCCTGGCAAGCGTCGGTGGTCTCGTCCCGGACCTGGACCGTGCCTTCGGCAAAGGTTTCCAGGATGGTGGCCGGTGTGTTTTGCGGGCAGCGGTCGATGCGGGCACTGCTCATGCCGTCCGGGCTGATCTTGATGTCGCCGATCAGGCCACGCACCAGGTCGATATAAGCGGCGGCATAGCCCCGTTTGGCGCCGAGATGGGCCAGTACCGAACCTTGAGTGAAAAAAATCTCCCGCAGATTCAAGGGGCAGCCGCCCGCAAGCTGGTTCATGCCGCCCACGCCGGCGGCCGCGGCTGTATCCTCCACTGAGCTTTCCTGGCCGTAGTTTTTCAATTCCTGCCACAGGCTGGACACACCGGACTGCTGGGCGAACTCGGTCATGGCCTGGGTCTTGTCCTTGGACTCCACCTTGGGGTTGGCCGCGTCCACGATGGTGGCTGCGATGGCCTGACCGGCCTTGCAGTCGTCATACTGGAGCTGGTTGACTCGGTCCACGATGGCCATGATGGATTTCATGCTGGTGGCCACCTTTTCGGACAAAACGCTCATGGCGATATCAAAAGCGAAAACCGCCGAGGCCGAGCCCATGGTGCGCTGGAGTTTGGCCACCAGGTAGTCGAACTGCATGAGATCCATACCTCCGAGGAACAGATCGATCCCGCCGCAGCCGGCCTTGAACTGGGGCTTGTTGATGGTCACGAGATAATCGTTGCCGTTCTGCCAGCGGGCCGAGAAATTGCCGAAGGAGGTGAACCCGCGCTTCTGGGTCTCGAAATGGTTGGGACCGGAGACGGTCTTTTGCTGCATCCAGTCGTCGATCCAGCCGGCATCGGCTGGACTTGGGGACAGGATGAACACGAATAGACAGATTATGATGGGGTTCATGTTGATTCCTTTTTTTCAAAATCGTCTGCCTTCTGCTCCTGGCCGAGCATCTTCTCAAAAGCTTCCGGATAGGAGAGCCCGTTTTTCACCAGCTTTTCGATCAGGGCGTTTTCTTCCGCCGAGGATGTGTAAAGGTAGTAGGAGAACGGGTCCACCAGCAGCCGGGCGATGCCCATGCCCATGGGGCTGTCGATGAAGATCTCGGAATAGCGGGGCTTGGGGCTGCGGACGCTTTTCAGGAGCTTCATGACAAAATCCGGATAGTCGATGAGCTTCTTGGCCCGAGCCTTTTCAAAATCCCCGGACTGGAGCAAAAATTTATAGGCCGAGTTGGACAGGATCACCTGGCCCACATCCCCGAACATGGCAAGATCCAAAAGCGACTGGGTGATGGTGATGAAACTGCCGCCATATTTGCGGGCCCGGCGATAGCCTTCCACAATGATCCGGGCCAGGAGGCTGGTCTCGCCCCCGGCATTGCCGTTCCCGGAAAAAAACTGCCAGGCCTCGTCAAAAATCACCAGACGCTTCTTGGAGCGGTCCGAGAGATAGAGATTTTCGGTAACATAATTCAGGAGCTGGAGGGTGACCACATTGAAAAGTTCCACCTGGGGTTTTAATTCTTCCAGTTCCAGGACCACAAAGTCGTCCTGGCTGATGTCCAGGTTGGCCGGGCCGTTGAACCAGACCCCTAGGCTGCCCATGGAGGTGAAATTCCGGAGATTGAAAGCCAGTTGGGCCGAAAGGGCCTTGATGTCCCGTACGCAGGAGTTGTCCTCGCCGCATTCCAGTTCCAGCAGGGCCTCGGAGGTCTTGCTGGGGTCCTTTAAGTATTCGTAGACCCGATCGATATCCGCGGCATTGCCGTATTCGCTGAACGAACTCAAGACCGCGTTGCGGATCAGGGTGATCTCGGTCTCGCCCGGGGTCTGTTTGCTGCTGGAATAGATCATCTGGGCGATGATGGCGGTTACCGCCTGGATGCTCTCGTCCATGTCCACGATATGGGTGAACGGATTGAGCCGGATGTGGGAGTCCTTGCTGAAATTGATGAACTTGCCGTTGACGATGCGGCAGAGCTTTTTGTAGCTGCCGCCGATGTCTACGATGCGCACCAGGGCGCCGGCGGTATGATAGTTGTAACACAGGGAGTTGGTGAGAAAGCTCTTGCCGGACCCGCTGGTGGCCGTGATCAGGCCGTTGTAGTTCTCCGAGACCGGGGCAAACAGGTCAAAGCCGATCAACTGACCCTTGCGGCCGACAAATATGTTGTAAGGCGCACCACCCCCGCAAAAATCCGCCTGGATGGGCAGGCAGCGGGCCGCCACCTTGGGCTGACAGATGAAATCCCTATCGATGTAATCCACGGCCCGGTCCTGGGTGTACAGCCCGAATGGTAACGCTGACAGCCACAGGATCTTCAAGATGCCCCGGTCCTCCTGGGTCACGAACCCCCGGGATTGAAAGATGCGTTTGACCCGGGCCGCGGCATTGCGGGACTGTTCCTCCGAATCGGTGATGTGCCAAAGCATGGGCATGATGCGCACGAAATTCACCCCTTGCTCGATCTGGCCCGCGGCCCACATGTATTCCTCCTTTTTACGCTGGAGGGACGGCGCGAAGCTGCCCACTCCCTGCTGCTGGAGCACAAAATTGCATTTGGCATGGAGCTTGGCCGAAAGGGGCTGGAACAGGACGTTCACGGTGAACAAAAACGGCACATTGATCTGGTTGTTGTCCCCCTGCACGCCCCAGATGTCGCCCACCAGGTAGTTGAAGGTCAGTTCGTCCACCTGTTCCATCATTTTTTTCACGGTCAGGCAGCGTAGATGGCGACTGCCCAGGATGATCCGGTCCCATTTGGAGCGGACCGGGGTTTCACTCAGAATGATCTGCTTGTGGATCTCCCTGGCCGGTTCATAATCCAGGCTGTCCGGCACCTCGTCATTGAACAGCCGTCCCAAGAATTGAATGAGCGCCCCGGGCGACATGGGCTCGGGGGCGAGATAAACCCCTTTCAGGGTTTCTTGCACGCTGTCGCGGATATCGAGGTAATCGACCTTCTCCTTTTTGGCCAAGGGAAGTTTGAGGGCCGCAAACAACCTGAAATTCCGGACCGGCGTGCCCCGCAGTTTGCAAAGCCCCTTGACGCCCGCAAGATAAAAATCCAGGGTGTTCCGGATAGTCCTGGCCGAAAGATCGTTGTTGCGGACCTTGAGGCGCTGATAGGCGTCCAGTATGGGCTTGATATGCGGATCGGCGTACAGAATGAACTGCAAAACCGTGCCTTCGGGAAAGGCCGTGTTCAGGAGCCCGGCCAGGATGTCGAAGACATGGTCATCGGCATGCACCAGGGGCAGGCATTCCCACAAGAAACCGATGGAATCGTCCATGTTGTGAAAGGCGCGGGTCGCAGGATCATAGGCCCGGTAGGGCAAAAACTCCGAAAAGCGGATTCTATAGGTCATGCGGGCAATATCCCCATGGGTCATGCCGTCCGTGCCGAAGATCAGCTTTCTAAGACTCATCGGTCCTCCCCCTGTTCAGGCTCCACGCCGTTCGAAAGCAGCCAGGAGGGCTCGCTGGCAAAAAAATAGATATAGCGGAACCCGAACATCTCGTTCTCCTGGCCGGTATAGGACATGACCAGCACCCGTACCACTTCCGGCGGCACCACGATGGGCGGTCGGTCCTCCTCGATCAGGGCCTTGAAGGTTTCCAGGCGCTTTTCCTGATACAGGGATTTTGAATCTGCTGAAGATTGGATTTTCACGGATTTGGGCACTTGCCCATCCTGGTGCTCAGAACAAGTCTTGCATTCATCAGTCTCATTTTTTCCTGCAAGACTCCGCTGATAAGCGCTGGGGATGCTGGTACAGGCGCCTTCGTCCGTTTCCGGGCACTGGAAGGCGTCATCGTAAGGGTTGAACACGGCCTGGCAGCCGGTCAGCAGAACCAATAGGCCGGTGACGAGTAAAACATTCGGTTTCATCACGATTATCCTTTCTCCATGATTTCAAGGCCGGCGCCTTCGCTGATGACAATGGTCACCTCTTTGGTCGACCCGATCTCGATGACCGGCAGGGTCTGCTCGGCCAATTGCAGGTAGAATTTTTGGATTTCCTTGGTGGCCGAGGATATGCCCTGGCCCAGGCCGGCCTTAGCAATGGTCTCCACGTCCGTGTTCTTCAGTTGCGACTGGGGTTGGCCCAGGGCGCTGAACGTATTGGTTTTGGTTGAATCGCTCAAGGCATCCCCCATGCCGCCGATAAAACCGGCGAGGGCCGTGCGGGCGATGTGCACCCCCATTTTGGCCACCACCCGGCCTTTCAGGCCCACCTTGCCGTCCCCGTCCACGATGAAGCCCTTGATGCTCTGATCGATCACCGCGGCTCCGTTCCTGGCCACACAGGACAGGGTGTTCAAACGGATATGGACCCGTTCGTCCGCCAGGTTGCCGATGCCCGAGCCGATCACGAAACAACCTTTCAAATCCGCCTTGACCTTATTGGGCAGCACGGCCAGATCCTTGACCCGGAACAACAACGGCAGGGGGTTGCCCTTGGCGGCATTGGTAGTGGGCGCGGCCACCCCCGAAAGCAGCGTCGCCTCCATAAAAGAAGGGGGCAAATAAATCCGTTTTTTTTTACCGTCGTTTTCCGGGCCTTTCTTTTCCTCCACCTGGGGGGCCTGGACCATCTCTATCCCGCCGATGAATTGGGGCGCCTGTGATTTCTGAGCCTGGGGCGCGGTGTTGAAGAGGACCTTGGGGATCTGGTCGCCTTTGCCGGTTTTTTCCATGGGCGGGGGCGGCGGGATGGCCAGGTCCGGCTTTTTGGGCAGCGGGATCGCGGTGGTTTCTTTCTGCGTGGATTTGGGCTGTGGAATGGAAACAACCTTCTCCTGGACCGGCGCTTTTTCGAGATTGGTCTGAAGGGCCTTGACCGCCTTTTTGAGTTCATCGGTCTCCCTTTTCTGAGCGATCAACAACTCCTCGGTCTTGGCGTACAGGGACTTTTCCAGCACGTTCTGGTCCATGCGCACTTCCGCAATGGGGTCGTCTTTTTTCTTGTCAGGGGTTTTGCCGCGTTTTGCATAATAGCCGATGATGAACAGGCCCAGCAGGGCCAGGATCAACCCCAAGGTGACAAGCCGTCTTTTGGACGCAGGCTGCAAGGCATTGAACCTGCTTCTCCAAGTAACCGGCTTGTCGGACTCGCTGATGGTATCCGCAGTATTGATATCGTTCATGGTAAATCCTTTATTTGGCAGCGGTCACACCGAGATGGGTTTCTTGGCCCGCCCGTTCGATGATGAACAACCGTGCAGGTCGATCCTTGGTGATGATCAGGCTGTCCAGGGTCACGGCCAGGGGGCTTTCGGTCAGCCCGGGCACCAGAAACTGCTTTTCCAGAACCCGGCGTTCCTTTTCCCCATCGGCTGTCTTGAGCCGCAATTGGTATTCGTTGAGCAGGAGACCTTCACCCTCCACCCGGACGGTGCGCCGATGCACGATGTCAATCCAATCAAGCCCCTTGATGATCATGGTTTGCTTGCGGGGCATGACCGTATAGGAATCCGGATAGTGTTCGGTAAAGGCTTGTTTGATGAGGGTCAGGATTTTCTTTTCAAAATCCTTGCCCGCGAACAGCGAAAGGTTCTTCTTAATGTCGCCGCCCTTGGAGGTGAGTTGAATCCACTGGGCCGGAATTTTCTTGGGAATACCGATGAGGGTGTAGACGTCCTTTTCGCTTCCGCAGACCACATAGAGTTCAATGGGGTCTTCCACCACGCCGGGTTTGGCGGTGAGGGAATCGGGACGGAGCTGCAGTTTGACAAAGGCGTTGGCGCCGTTGATCTTAGTGGTGACGCCTTTTTCCGCTGAAAAGATCACGTCCTTGACCGGCCGGTCGCCCATGCAGGTGATGCGGTTGATGTCGAGGTTGCTCAAATACACCTGGGTGGAGATCTCAGGCAACACCTTGACCGCGGATTTGGGCAGAACCCTTGCCTGGTCCGTGGCGGTTTCTGCCCGGTCGGCAGGGTCATATGGGATGGGTGCCGGCCGCAAATGCACGGCTTCCGGAGCCGAATCCGCTTGAGGAGGGGATTTGGAGGAATTCCGGGCAGCATCCTTTTTCACGGATTTTTTCAAGAAATGGGTGGTTGCAAAGCATGCGGCCGGATCATAGCGGACCAGTTCGGTCTTGAGGCCCTTGTCGAGCTGGCGGGAAAGTTTTTCCCGAATCAGAAAGGCGGCATCCGGGTCCTTGGCGCCGGTGTGGACCAGAGCATAGGCCTTATCGTCCAGGCAAATGCGCAGTTCCTGTTTGTCGATTTCTTCAGGCAGGGAAGTGATGGCTTCCTGGACAGCCGAAAGGTTGTCCTGTTTGTCGCCAATGGCCACCCAGTAAATGCTCTCCTTGCCCTGGTCGGCTGCCTTGGCGTTTGAAACGAATAGCAGCAGCAAACCAAAGACAAACCATACTTTATTGTTTTTCGATCTCTTCAATTCCGTCCACATAGAATCTCCCGCTTAGCATCTGGTATTTCATGAGATAGATTTTTTCCACCCGTTCCACTTCCTGGCCCTGGGCGGTCTGGATTCTCAAGCCCAGGATCTTGATCTCCTGCTTTTCCTGGTTGATACGTAAAAGCTGGGGGTAGAACATGCTGGTGATGGAAAGGCGTTTCACGTTCTCCTTCAGCTCGATCATCTTGCGGTTCAGGGCCGGATAATAGCGCGGCGAGGTCAGCTTCAGGAGATCGCTGATCTGGTCGTCAAAAATGCCGGGGGTGTAATTCAACAGCAGGCCCATGGCATACTTTGTGAACAGCTCGATGTATTCCGTGTTCACGCTGCCGCCCTGGATCTCGATGCGCTTGTCCACCGCAGGCGGCAGGATCACCACTTTTTGATAGGTGACCGCCCGCAGCGCGATGATCGAAGAGATCACACAGCTTGCGCCGATCACGGTGATGACGAACTTCAGCAGCCGGTTTTCGGCCAGGAGGTTGTCGAACTTGTTGATGAACTTTTGGATGTGCATGGCCGTCATTCAGAAAAAGCGTTGGCGAAAGCCTCCGGATAGTGCTTCAGCTTCTTGATGCCTGAAAAATAAAGCATGTGCTTCAAAAATCCGGACGGATACTTGGCCTTGAGCCGCGAATAAAGCATCGGCCCCAACAAGAAGAGAATCCACAATACGCCGTGGAAGATCGACGCCGTCAGAAAGAAAAAAATGATCATGGCCAGCTCGTCGCTCTCAAACCAGAGCACCTGGACCGGTGCGGACAGGTATTGTGGAAATCTCTCCGCCATTGTCGCACCCCCTTCAAATAACCAGCCCGAGGCTGGTCACCATGGAATCCGCATTGAGCAACACGGCGCCGCCGATGATGGCCATGCTGGCGAGTCCCAGTTTTTGTTGGATGGCGGCCACCGCGCCGGCCACCATGGCGCCGGCACCGGCCACGAACCCGATTGGGCCGTTCAGGATCTTGTTGACGCCGATGTCGTACACGTCCCAGGCAAAATCCGTGGGACCGGTGGGCACGGTTACGGCGGCGGCCGTGGCAGCGGTGCCCAGGATGATGCCGGCGGTGATGATGAAGGTTTTTTTTCTGCCGATTTTTTGGATGGTGTTTACAAGCCTTTTCATAATGCGTTTTCTCCTGTTGGGGTTAATTGGGTTGATCAGTACCGCGGGTAAATTCGATTTCGACTCTTCGGTTCTCTGCCAAGTTGCTTGTTGCGCGGTAACAGCATTTAGGCCTGGCTTCTATTTTTCTAACCGGCATGCCGTGTTGTGATAGCCAGGCGGCCACTGTCCTTGCCCGGTCCTGGGCCAGGCGTTGATTCACCGTAAAACTTCCTATTTGGCAGGTATAGCCGGTCACCCGCTGAACCGGCCCTTTACTCTCTATAATAAACAAGCGGTCAAGTTTTTGGGTTTCTGCCGGGGACAGGGCGCTCGATCCAAGGT
This sequence comes from Desulfosudis oleivorans, assembly GCA_020723325.1. Lineage (GTDB taxonomy): Bacteria > Desulfobacterota > Desulfobacteria > Desulfobacterales > SURF-7 > DYJD01. The sequence continues at coordinate 51,422 of DYJD01000025.1, forward strand.
CGAAATGGATGAAGACTGTTTCCAGCATTCGGATGGGAGCATCGATTGTTGACTTGATTGGTTGGGGAGAAACATCATTGATCTCCCGCAGAGCCTTGCTGTTCAAAGATGTTGATGAAAACGATTGAGTTGGACCCGGATCGGCATAGGGTTTGGGCACGATCACATAGGTACGCTGTTTCGCACTCTTTGCCGGGCCTTGGTCGAATCGATATGTTTCTTGACCGATGGTGTGAGTGGCCGATACTCCGGCATCTGCAAAAACATCGGACAGAAGAATCATATTGGTCATCAAAACCAAAAGGAAAAGTATTTTTATCCTGTTCATTCTGTCAATCCTGTCTAAAAAAAATCAAATCCGCTCCAAATCCTTGAGCCATCTGCCTTCCTGGTCTCGGGGATGGTTTCTTGCCGATTCTCCCAAAGGTTCAAAATCCGCTGCCGCGAATACGAAAAACCACTTTTTCATGGGCTTGAAATCATCCTTGAACCGCAGCCGGTATTTTTCATTGCGAGCTTCCGGAATTCTGGATGTGATCAGACGCGGCAAGTCCTGACGGAAATCCGCTGGGGCAAGGCCCTGTTCGGCCCGTATTTGATTCAAAGCGACTTCCACAATCGACGGTGAAAAGTAGACCTCATCGCCGAAACAAAACCCATCAAAGCCCATGCAGGTGATTTGGGTACGAAGGACTGCGATAAATTTTTCTTTGGAAAACCAGGCGTCCCATTGGGTGTCATCCAATTCCAGACTATTTTGGGGATCTCCGTCAGTTTCTGGAGGACAAATAGACTGACCCGCACCAATCGTTTGATCTTCGACAGAAACCCGGGCCAGTTCTTTTCGTCTTGCGATCCGATCTGCCTGGACCAGGACAGGCAGAATCGGATTGTTGGAGGAAAATTTTTTCAGTCCGTAATCCGCGTGGTGCAGCCTGACTGCCTCCACAATCTGTTCCCGGTCGCGCAACTGGCCGATGCGTTTTTGCAGCCACACCGCACCGGTATAGGAATGGGGCATGTTCGCAATGGACGCCGACGGATGCTTGCCCATGTCATGGAAAAGGGCGGCGAGGAGGATCTTACCCGCATGCATCTGAAAGTCGTTCTCTTTTGCCCGTAACAAATCCACCGCTTCCCGAGCAACGGTCAGGGAATGATCCAGCAAGGTTATCCGGCTAAGAACCCGGTATTGTCTCGGGGTTTCTGAATCGGCGGCGGCTATGGAGGAACATGACTCCAGACTCTCGATTTCCAGGAGCAGAGCTTGAATCGCCTGGAACATGGGCGCTGTCATGGTACTCCGAAATGGCCGCACATATTCCAGCCAAAAATTTTCAATGTCTTGGTTTTCAAAAACCGGATCAGCGCCGGAACGAGGGGCGTCCTGGTCTTTTATGGCCCCTTGATCTTCCGGCCGTTCCTGCCAAAAGGCCCGGGCAAGATCGCCCAGCCGGATCTGCCTTGGGGTTTTGGACCCTCCAAACAAATTGAATTTCATTGCGACCTCCTTCTTGTCTTTTTCCTGTCAGATTTTTTCCGGATTCCCGCCTGTGTTCACCGTCTCCTTGTTTTCTTCATCTTTTTCACCCAGCACTTGCATCAACGCCCTGGGGGTCCTGTAACGCACATTGGTGAGCCGGCAGATCTCGGCAACGATCCGGTGGAGTTGCACCAGGGCCTCGTTATAGGCGTTCAGCAGCGGCAGGGCCTCCTCCGGCGTCAGGGTGATCATGATGCGGTTGCGGAGACGCCGGATTCCCTGATCCGCATACCGGGCAAGATCCGTGAGCGGATAGGTGTCCGGGGTGTTGTGCAGAATGACCCGGGCGTTTCTTTCCTTGGCCAGTTCCACATAGTCGGTTTTGGTCCTCGGCCCCTTGGGTTCCCCCGAACCGACGGATATCGCTGATTTCTTGGTCTTTTCACCGGTTGTGAGCGTTTCTTTGGGCATCTCAAAATTCCCTCCTTTCGCGTTTACTTGACGACGTGTGTATTACTGAAAATAAACGGGCATCATTTTTCGCACCCTTCATTCCCATAATAAACAGGCGGTCAAGCGGAGGCGGATATGATTTTTGAAAGGATCGAAGATCACGAAAAATCGGCGAAAACAGTCGAAGGTTTACCCGCAACAACCCAACAAGCCCTGGCCTTGTCCATCGAAAACGCCGCCCGGCGCTTTTACCAGGTATCGGACTGCCTGGTGGATATAGAGCTGCGGACCATCAACCTCGTGTTCCAGATGCCCCGGCATCAACGGATCATCGAGCAGCTTGGTTTAATCGACCAGGTCCTGGCCGATGATATCCTGCCGGTGACGCTGAAGCTGGCGGCCCTGCCGAAAACCGTGAAGGCCGCCGCCTGGTTGCTGTTTCCGGAGACGCTCCGGGAATTGCAGATCAGAGACGTGTTTTCCATGTGGAAAAGACAAGCCCGGCAGATCATCAGCGGCGCCATCCGTAGACGCCTTTCGGACCATGTGGAAGTGGATCTGAACGGCGCCGTGGGCATCCTGCCTCAAAACGCCTGGGTCCCGACCGAAACGCACCTGTATCACCCCGGGAGCGTAATGTTTTTCCAGGTTTCGGCTGTGAAACGCAGTCCCAGTCACGTTTTCATCCGTTTGTCCCGGTCTTCGATAAATCTGCCTGCCTTGTTGCTGGAATTTTATCTGCCCATGCACAAGTTCGTCTGCATGCGGCGATTCATCGGACAAAAAAGCCTGGTCCGCACAAACGCCAAGGTCTGGGACAAGGATGTTATCCGTGTCCGCGAGAAAGTCAGCCGGGAATTGCTGGGCGAAATCATCGAACTGCGACCGTTTTAAACGCAACCGTTCGGAATCAATATCAACCTTGTTTTCAAAACAGAAAGGAATCCTAAAAATGAACGCTCCCAATCCTCAAGGAGGACCATCCATGGCGAATAATAAAAAATTCGGCCGGGATCTTTCCATCGCCGCAGGCAACCCGTTTATCCCCTACAAGATCTTTTTCGGCGGCTACTTACCGGAGCCGATCATGGAATCCACCACCCTCACCGCCACGGAAAAAGTCTGCTGGGCCAAGCTCAACCAGTTTTCCGGCAAGAACGGTTTTTGTTACCCATCCCTCAGTCTGATGGCCAAATCCATCGGCGTGTCGGTCCGCCAGGTCATTCGGGTATTGAACGGCCTGGTGGAAAAAGGGTTTATCCAGAGGAAAACACCCAATGACAGTGAAAAAGGCCAATACCAGTCAACTTGTTATTCTTTCTTGTGGCATACCAATTTCGACGATGCTGTGCTGATGGATCAGGACAACTCGTCGGACAAAATATCCATATCTGTGGCCACTTCAAATGACCATGCCATGAATAACGCCACCCCTTCTGTCATCGGTATTATGCCCCCTTCTGACATGGATGCCATTAAGGCCCCTGGCCGGAACATGTATGTCAGTACCCCTCCTGATGCAGATGTCATACCCCCTCCTGTCATAAACGTCACCCACCCTCCTGACACCTGTGTCAGGCACCCTTCTGTCATGGATGGCACACGAAATGGATCATATATAAAAGAAAATATAGAAGTGGATCATATGAAAAGGAAAGGGGAAGGGAATCCCTTAGGATTCCCTTCCCCTTTTTCTAGGAAAACCCCCTCCCAGCCCCTGACGGCTTTTGAAAAAGAAAAATCCGCCCTGCTGGAGCGATATTCCGACTCCCAACGGATCACCATCGAATTCGGTATCGCCGGCCTCAAGAAAACCCGTGCCAATGGAAACATTCCGGATGAGGTCCTTCTTACCGAGTTGCGGCGATGGAATGAAGTACCTGTGGAGCATGTCATCCAGGGGATTCGCTTGTATGTCGGCAGGAGATGCTATCTGCGCAAAAAGAACGAGCACTATCTATGGGGTATCATCCGGAATCTCTGCCGTTCGGCTTCCAAAGAGGAATCCGACCCGGATTACCAGCCCGAACCATTGCCTGTTCAAGATATCGAGGCTTTCACTACTATCCTGGAATGGCTCCAGGAAACCACAGGAGAAAATCATGATTCGATCGCTCAAGAGTTGTGAAGACAATTTGTCGACCATGGATAAGGCTGAGAAAAACTACGGCCCGGCACCGAAAAACCGTCAACACGACATGGAAAACTTTGTGAAAGACCTGGAACCTGTCATCAAAGCCATTATTCGGCGCTATCAGCCCCATATCCGGGGGTACGAATTTGAGGATTTGATGCAGGAAGGCTATGCCGCGGCCCTGGTGGCGGCCAAAGTCTGGAAACCCGAGCCCGGCAAGGCCGGTATCAAGCCCTGGGTATGGCTCATGATCAAATATAACTTCAACAGATTATCCCAAAAGACCCCACGCCATGAGGTCTTTTTCGAGGATCTCGACATGGAGATCGGCCCGGAGGAATACGAACAGGATCAGCTTGCCGCGGAGCGATCCGCCGAGGAAGACCGTGAAGAAATCATCGCAATGCTGTTTCGTTCCCTGCCGAAATACAGAAACTACCTTGAGGCCGTGCTGGAGGAAAGCCTGATCAATGCTGCAGCAGCCAGGAATCTTGGGCTCTCCAGGCAACGGATCAACCAACTGCGAAATGAGGTTCGCAATCATATTTCGCGCCCTGAGAATAAGACATCCCCAAAATAGCAATCAAAAAGGGATCATTGACAATGCTGGAATGTAAAAATATACTCACCCCCGAGGAAGTCGCCCAGTATCTGCGCAAAAGCGTCAGTTGGGTCTATAAAAACGCCGAGTTACTGGGTGCGCGAAAGCTCGGAGGGTCCTTATTCTTCCCATCAAAGGAGGACCTATATGAGCATCTATTCGAAAAAAGGAAAGGGATGGAGGTACGACTTCACCCTGAACGGGAACCGGTATACAGAAGCCTGGTTCAAGACGAAACGCGAAGCCAATCTGGCCGAAGCAAAAAAAAGAGAGGAGATAGAAAATCCATTACCACCAATATCGAAAACCCAGCCGGAATTGACTGGAACAGGCATCACCTTTTTGGGACTGGTGAATAGACGGCTTGACCATGTCAAGGCCTACAATAGCAAAAGGCACTATTCGGATTATAAGTATATGGCGCGGAGATGGGCTAAAGAGTGGAAGCAGTTCGAGTGCGATGATATTCATACGGAGATGGTTCGCAAATATCTGCTCAAGCGATTGAAAGATAGATCCGCATTTACCGCCAATAAAGATCTAAGATATTTGAGAGCGCTCTTCAATTTTGCCATGCATCCCACTCGAGATTGGATTAAAACCAATCCAACCCGCGGTATTGAGTTTTTTCCGACGGAAAAACGGATCAAATATGTACCGTCAAAACAAGATGTGCTTCGGGTCATCATGGCTGCTGAACCGGAAACCCAGGATTATCTCTGGACCATTGCTCTGACAATCGGGCGCATGGGGGAGATCAATCGGCTGTGCTGGCAGGATGTCGATTTTGAAACCAGCAACCTGACGTTGTACACGCGAAAAAAGAAAGGCGGCCATTTGACACCCCGCCGAATTCCCATGACCGGCAAGCTTTTTGACATATTGTTCAGACGTTTCTCAAAAAGGGATAAGGCAAAGCCATGGGTGTTTTGGCATCGGTATTGGCATCGTACGGACAGACAATGGATTGACGGTCCTTATCGTGACCGAAAAAGAGTAATGACGACCTTATGCAAAAAGGCCGGTGTAAAATATTTTCGTTTTCATGCCCTGCGCCATTTCGGGGCCACCATGCTGGATGCTGAGAAAGTTCCCATTGGAGCGATTCAACGCATCCTGGGTCATGAAAATCGGACGACAACGGAAATTTATTTGCATTCTGTGGGCGAAGGTGAAAAATACGCCATGGATGTTCTGGAGAAGGGTTTCAGTGAAAAGTCTCACACAGAGTCTCACACAGAAACAAAACTGGGTCAGACCATATGATCTAACCCATTGATATTTATGGCGCGCCTGAAGGGATTCGAACCCCTGGCCTACGGATTAGAAGCCCAAATTTTTGTTTGATAAAAAATACAGTAATTAAAGCTAATTGATTCTCAGTCATATTTTTACTTCACTTTTGGTTTTATTTGAAACTCTTTTGAAAAATTTGACCTTGACGGGCACAATTTAGGCACAATGATTTGTGATCAGCGATCCAATCGCTAAAACTTAATCTTGCAAATATTTTCCACAAATTTTGGCTATACGCAGTATAAAATTTGGAATCCTGCACCATTCAGCTTCTTCTTTGATCACCAGACCGAAACTTGATAATCCGAGGCTTTTAAACATGGATTCGCTCCTTTTTGTGTTTATGCTATAATTGCCTCAGGTTCTCAATGATGTCAATAACCGTATGGCCGATTAAGTGCTTTGCCAGCAGGGGAGGCGCGGTAGGTATTGCGGCGTATATTTGCGCCCGCAAAAAAGGTTTACTGTCGCATGATCCGCTCGTCACCGATCCGCAGGGTAAAACCGATTTTGTCCAGATAATCGAATACCGGCGCGCCCCCCCAGCGGCCATAGCCGAGGATTTCCGTGCTGTCCTTCAGGGTGATCCTGCCTTTGGTTTCTATTGCGGATTTGATACGTTCCTTGATGACTTCAAGGGCCGCAGGAAGCAAAAAGCGGTTGTCCCGCAGCCGGATCAACTGGTTTGCGGCGGCGAGAAATTCAAGGCTTTTTTGAATTTCCGGTTTGTCCGGCTTTTGTTGATGGTGCTTCCAGAAGGAGTCGGCGCTGAAGGGCGACAAGCCGATTTGACGGGCGTGTTCCAGCAGCCTTTGAAGCATCTGTTCTTGTTCAGGCGGCAGTCCGGGCGGCATCCCGTTGTCGAAAAGGGGGTTGAGAAAACCTCCGTCGCCCTTTTTCAGTTTTTGGTCCCGGCACAGATCATTGATGACCGTTTGCAGGAACCGCGTTTCCAGGTCAGCGGGCAGATGGTCGGCGATTTCCTTTTCATTAATGCTTGTTTTCATGGGATCACTTTGGAAGACCCTTTCCACCACCATTAAAACACGGGTTTTGAGCCCTTGCCAGGCTGCCGCATCCACGGCGCCCATGCCTTTGAGGTAAACAAGTGCGCCTTTATTCACACGCACATTGATCGCGGCCTCGAATTCCAGGCGCGACCAACCGGTTTTGGCGGACAAGTCCGAGGCCCCAAAAGGCCGGGTTTGATTTGGATGGAAGACCGAATCCAGGTAGGCCGGCAAGGCCCTGTTTTGCAAGGCCGATAGCAAAGGTATGATTTCCACTGATTGGGCCTTGCGATATTTCTTCGCCATCGTTTCCAAAATAACGCCGCCACCCAGGATCGTAGTGCGGTTCATCAGCGAGATGACAAAGGGGTCCCGGGGCATGACCGGCGCCGGCGTAGCCAAACGGAACTGCACCAGACCCGTATCCCCCGGGCCGAGCGTTTCCCGCTCCATCATGACCGCCACGGCGTTGATGATTGCCGTGCCGACATGCAGCTTCAGGCGCGTCCGATTTTTCAAAACCAATGCGGCGTCGGCCAAAAGACGCAGTTCCGCGTTCAGAAGGTGGTGGGCGCAAGCGCCCTGGGGGGCGGTCAGGGCCATGCCCCGCGCAATATTCTTTACCGCCACTTTATGCAGGTTGATGCCGACGCGGCGGCCCGGAAAAGCCTTTTGAATTTTTCGACCATGGGATTCCAGTGAACGGGCACGGGTGGCGATACCGGCCGGTAGCAGTTGCAGCGTGTCGTCTTCGCATAGTTTTCCGGACAGAACCGTTCCGCTGACCACGGTTCCGAAACCTTTCAACACCCGCACCTGGTCGATCCACAAGCGGAAAGGCGCTTCGGAAAGCTTCATGCCCGGCTCTCCCGCCATGTCCTGAATCCGGTTGCGGATGGCTTGCAAGCCGGCCCGAGTCGGCGCGGAAAAGGGTAAAATCGGACAGCCCTCCAGAAAACTCCCCCGCAAGGTTTCCTCGATTTCCAGCATGGCGATTTCCAGGGTCTCCTGATCCACCAGATCGGTTTTGCTCAACACCACAAAACCCTTCCGCACCTGGAAAAAATTCAGGATTTCGAGATGCTCCCGGGTCTGGGGCATGATGCCGTCATCGGCGGCCACCACCAGAATCGCCATGTCCACGGCACACAGGCCCCGGATGGTGTTTTTCAAATAGTCCGTATGACCGGGGACATCCACAACGGCAATGGTGCCCTCAGATGATTCCATCAGGGGGGCGACGCCCATATCGATTGATAAACCCCGGAATTTTTCATCAGGTCTGCGGTCTGTATCTACGCCTGTGAGACAACGCACCAGGGAGGTCTTGCCGTGGTCAACGTGGCCGGCGATGCCGAGGGTGGAATAACGGTCCATAAATCTTCCCAAAAAATCGAGTTGGAAGGGGCAAGGGGAATCGAACCTCCTCCTCGATTTTCAGGCGAGGCCGTCGGTTTTGAAGACCGCGAGGTGCCCAGCACCATTGCCCCTGGTTGCGGCTAATATCTAACGATCGCAGGCGGGGCCGGAAAACATTTCTAAGGATAAGGGTTGTTCTTTCAGCCCCCTGAAGGACGCCAAAGACCGGCGCCCGGTTCTATTGCGATTTCAGGTGAAGCGAAAAAACAAGCGCACTTTTCATCTCCTTCGTGTGTTGTGTCGGTGCTCGACCGTTACGCTCACTAAATCAAGTGAGACCTTGAAGTCAAATTGATTGTTTCAATGAATTTTTGATTATGTATTTGAATTATCAATTTGATTAATAGACGATTTCCATGTAGAGATTTTATCTTTGATTTTCCATGAATACCGCCATTGAGAGGTTTGCATGCATCGATTTTTCGGCTTCACCTGAGGTTGCGAACGGACACCTGCCCGGGTCCGGCAGGGGTGGAATAGCCTGAGAAATCGATTTTTCTTCTGAATACCATTGTTCCCTTCTTCAGTCTATTCCGCCTTCCTGCGGGTCTGCTTCGCATCGTAAATATTTCCGGCGCGTCCGGCTTGATGAAAGGAAGGAAACATGACCGCTCGACTGACCATCGATAAAGACTGGAAACCGCAATTCAAGGACAAACTGAACCGCATTATCCCCAACGGCGCCAATTTGAGCCTGTGCCTGACCTGCGGGGCCTGCTCCTCGGGCTGCCCGGCCTCGGGCCTGGAAGACATGGACCCGCGCAAATTCGTGCGCATGGTGGCCCTGGGCATGGACCAGGAGCTGATCAAGCATCCCTGGGTCTGGCTGTGCAGCATGTGCAAGCGTTGTTCCTATGTCTGCCCCATGAGCATCGACATCGCCGCCATGGTCTATGAAGGCCGCAAATTGTGGCCCCGGGAAGAACGGCCCAAGGGGATCGTGGGTTCCTGCGATATGGCCTTGAAAAACGACAGTTGCAGCGCCATGGGCACACCGGAGGAGGATTTCCGTTTTGTGGTGGAGGATATGCTGACGGAGGTGCGCGATAACCAGCCGGGTTGGGAGGAACTTGAGGCCCCCATCGACAAACAAGGCGCCCATTTTTTCTTGAGCCAGAACTCCCGGGAGCCGGTCACCGAGCCCGAGGAAATGGCGCCCCTCTGGAAAATTCTGCACCTGGCCGGCGCGGACTGGACCTACAGTTGCACCGGCTGGGGCGGCGAAAACTACTGCATGTTTTTGGCCGATGACGAGGGCTGGAAGACCATCACCACCAAAACCTTGAAACAGGCCGAATCCCTGGGGTGCAAGGTGTATCTGAACACGGAATGCGGCCATTCCACCTTTTCCGTCTGGATGGGGCAGAAGCGCCATAAGATTGAAACCAATCTGGAAATCGCCCCCATGGTCTCCTACTATGCCAGATGGATCCGGGAGGGCAAATTGAAGGTCGATTCCCACTGGAACAGGGATCTGAAGGTGAAGTTCACGGTGCAGGACCCCTGCAACCATGTACGCAAGGGCTTCGGCGATCCCCTGGCGGACGAACTTCGTTTTGTCACCGCCGCCTGCGTGGGCGAGGAGAACGTCATCGAGATGTACCCCAACAAGTCCAACAACTACTGTTGCGGCGGCGGGGGCGGCTTTCTCCAGAACGGCTACAAGGAGGCGCGTTTGCACTACGGCCGGTTGAAGCACGAGCAGATCCAGCGCACCGGCGCTGTCTATGTCATAACCCCCTGTCATAACTGCCACGCCCAGATCCATGAATTGGCACATCATTTCGGCGGGGGCGCCTATCGCACAGTGCATTTGTGGACCATCATCGCCCTGTCCCTGGGCATCCTGGCGGAAACCGAGCGCACCTACCTGGGACCGGACCTGGTGGCGGTGAATCTGCCGGGGTATTAATTTCAATTTGCCAAGGAGAAAAAACAATGTCAAAGCAAACCACGGGTGCCGTGCTCATCGCCGGCGGCGGCATCGGCGGAATCCAGGCGGCCCTGGATCTGGCCAATTCCGGCTATTATGTGTATATGATCGAAAAAAACGCCTCCATCGGCGGCGTCATGTCCCAGTTGGACAAGACTTTTCCCACCAACGACTGCTCCATGTGCATCATGTCCCCCAAACTGGTGGAAGTGGGGCGGCACATCAACATCCGTCTGATCACCCTTGCGGAAATCAAGGAAGTCCGCGGCGAACTGGGGAATTTCGAGGTGGATGTGTTCCGGAAGGCCCGCTATGTGGACATGGACAAATGCATCGCCTGCGGGGCCTGTACCGAGAAATGCCCCAAAAAAGTCGTGGACGCGTACAATCAGGGTTTGGTCAAACGCAAGGCTGTTTATGTTCAGTATCCCCAGGCCGTGCCGCTGAAATATGTCATCGACGCCGAACACTGCATCAAACTCACCAAAGGCAAATGCGGCAATTGCGAAAAAACCTGTCCGGCGGGCGCCATCAACTATGACGACCAGGATCAAAATGTCACCCTGAAAGTCGGCGCCGTCATTCTGGCGCCGGGTTTTTCGCCCTATAATCCTGCCGGAAAGCTGATCTATTCCTATGACAACAATCCGGATGTGGTCACCTCCCTGGAGTATGAGCGCCTGCTGTCCGCCTCGGGGCCCAACCAGGGGCATCTGGTTCGTCCTTCGGACCACGCGGAGCCCAAGCGCATCGCCTGGCTGCAATGCGTGGGCTCCCGGGATACGAATACCTGCGACAATGCCCATTGCTCATCGGTTTGCTGCATGTACGCCATCAAGCAGGCCATCATCACCAAGGAACACGACCCCGGGGTGGACTGCACCATTTTCTACATGGACATGCGCACCCACGGCAAGGGTTTTGAAAACTGCTACAACGAGGCCAGGGAAAAATACGGCATCCGTTTCGTGCGTTGCAAGGTGCATTCGGTCTTTCCCATGGCGGGCGGGGAAAAGGGCCAGGTGCTCGACTACATGGACGAGCACACCGGCAAATGGACCCGGACGACTTTCGACATCGTGGTCTTGTCTGTGGGCATGGAGATCGGCCCGCAAGTCAGGGAACTCGCCCAAAAACTGGGGGTGGGGCTTACGGATTCCGGTTTTTGCCGCACCGCCGCCTTTGATCCGGTGAGCACTTCCCGGCCGGGGATCTATGTCTGCGGTGCCTTTCAAGGTCCCAAGGATATTCCCCAGACCGTGGTGGAAGCCGGCGCCGCCGCCATGCGGGCCGGCATCGCCCTGGCCGGCGGCCGTCATACCCTTACCCGCGCCATGAGCCCGCCGCCGGAAAGAAACATTTACGGCGAACGGCCGCGCATCGGCGTCTTTGTCTGCCATTGCGGCATCAATATCAGCGGCGTCATCGACGTTCCCGCGGTGCGGGACTATGCCGCCGGCCTGCCCTTTGTGGAATACGCGGCCGACAACATGTACTCCTGCTCCCAGGACACCCAGGACAACATCACCAAACTGATCCATGAAAAAAATCTGAACCGCATCGTGGTGGCGGCCTGCACCCCCCGCACCCACGACCCCTTGTTCCAGGAGACCCTGCTCAACGCCGGTTTGAACAAATACCTGTTTGAAATGGTCAATATCCGCAACCACGGCTCCTGGGTCCATAAGGAATATCCCCAGGCGGCCACGGAAAAGGCCAAGGACCTGGTGCGTATGGCCGTGGCCAAGGTGGCCCAGTTCCAGGCATTGGAGGAGGCCCGGCTTGAGATCGATCAAAACGCCCTGGTGATCGGCGGCGGGTTGTCCGGCATGGCCGCGGCCCTGGCCCTGGCGGATCAGGGCTATCCGGTGCAGCTCCTGGAACGGGAGGCGCACCTGGGCGGCCAGGCCAACCGCTTGTACAAGATCGCCGGAGGGGAGTCGGTCCAGGACGGCCTGGACAGCATGCGCATTGCGGTGGCCAACCACCCCAATATCCGCACCCTGTTGAACGCGCAACTCACCCATGTGGATGGTTTTGTGGGCAATTTTGATTCCACGGTGGCCCACGACGGCGGGACGGAAACCATCCGCCACGGGGTGGCGGTCATCGCCACCGGCGCCAGGGAAAGCCGTCCGACGGAATACGGCTACGGCGGGGATGCGCGCATCGTCACCGCCCTGGAACTGGATGAGCGGATGCGGCAGCCGGACCCGGCCCTGCAACAAGTAAATACAGCGGTGTTCATTCAATGCGTGGGTTCCCGGGAGCCGCAACGCCCCTATTGCTCGCGCATCTGCTGCACCCACAGCGTTTCCGCCGCCTTACACCTCAAGGAGCTGAATCCGGCCATGAACGTGTTCGTGCTTTACCGGGATATCCGCACCTACGGCGAGCGCGAAAAATTATATAAAACCGCCCGGGAGAAAGGGGTCATTTTCATCCGTTTCGGCCTGGACGACAAACCCCGGGTGCAGGTCAAGGACGGCCGGCTGGAAGTAGAAGTCCGGGATCATGTTCTCCAAAGACCGGTGTTTCTGGAAGCGGATCTGTTGACCCTGGCGGCGGCGGTGGTGCCTTACAAGGACGAACAACTGGCCCGCTTTTTCAAGGTGCCCATGAACGCCGACGGCTTTTTCGCCGAGGCCCATGTCAAGCTGGCGCCGTCCAATTTCGCCACCGACGGGGTGTTCCTTTGCGGCTTGGCCCATTACCCCAAACCCATGGACGAGTCCATTGCCCAGGCCCAGGCCGCGGCCTCCGGCGCCACCCGCCTGCTTTCCCAGAAAACCATCCGCACCAGCGGCACCGTGGCGTATTCGTCCCCCATGGATTGCAGCAGTTGCGGGGTGTGCACGGCGGTCTGCCCGTACAATGCGCCCTTCATGCGCACGGACGGACCTTTTAAGGGCAAGGCGGACATCAATCCGGTGCTGTGCAAGGGCTGCGGGGCCTGTGTGGCCTCCTGCCGTTCGGGAGCCCTGTGCCTGAAGGGCTTTGAGGAATCCCAGCTCATGGCCATGATCGAATGCGCCTGAACCGGAGGGACAAATGAAAAAACTGAATGCCAATCGGAGGAAGGAAAATGAGTGATTTCGAACCAAAGATCATCACCTTTTTATGCAACTGGTGCAGTTACGGCGCCGCGGACCTGGCCGGGGTGAGCCGTTTTCAATACCCGCCCAACATGCGTGTGATCCGGGTGCCCTGCTCGGGCCGGATCAGCCCCAAGCTGATTCTCGCGGCCCTGCGCAAGGGCGCCGACGGGGTCTGGGTGTCCGGGTGTCACCCCGGGGATTGCCATTATCTCACGGGCAACTATTACGCCCGGCGCAAGTTCGCTTTGCTGAAAAACCTGCTGGAGCACACCGGCGTGGAACCGGGGCGGCTGCATTTCTCCTGGATCTCCTCGGCCGAGGGCGTCAAATTCGCTGATGTGGCCAATTCCGTAATTGCAGAGATAAAGGCCCTGGGGCCGGCCCAAAACTACGCCAGGGAACCGTTTGAGGAGATCACGGCCGGTTTTGGGATGCAGGACGGCTGTGCCTGCGCCGGCCGGCATTAGGTCCGGTCCGGCGTTTCCATCGGGGGTCGGGGTTGTAACCAAAATCGGAATGGATTCCGACCCCGATACCGATAGCGATAGCGACCCCGAAAAAAAAGGCAGGTGAAGGAGGAGCAATGGCACGAATGTCCGATACGAACATGGAAAAACCGGTGGGCGCGGTCATGGTGGTGGGCGGCGGCATCGCCGGCATTCAGGCTTCCCTGGATCTGGCGGAAGCCGGTTTTCTGGTCCACCTGGTGGAGAAACAATCCGCCATCGGCGGGGTCATGGCCCAGTTGGACAAAACCTTCCCCACCAACGACTGCTCCATGTGCATCATCTCACCCAAGCTGGTGGAGGCCGGCCGCCATTTGAACATCGACCTCCATACCCGCTCGGAAGTGATGGCGGTCCAAGGGGAGGCGGGGGATTTCCAGGTCACCCTGAAGGTCCATCCGCGCTACGTGGAGCAGGATAAATGCACGGCCTGCGGTGAATGCGCCAAGGTCTGTCCGGTGAACCTGCCTAGTACTTTCGACCAGGGCCTGGGGAACCGCAAGGCCGCCTATAATCTCTATCCCCAGGGCATGCCCGGTGCTTTTGCCATCGATAAAACCGACCAGGCCCCCTGCCGCTTGGCCTGTCCGGCCGGGCTGAATGTCCAAGGCTATGTGCAAATGGTCAAGCAGGGCAAATATGCCGAGGCCCTGAAAATCATCATGGAGGAATTGCCCCTGCCTGGTGTATTGGGCCGCATCTGTCCCCATGGTTGCGAAGACGCCTGCCGGCGTTGCGAGGTGGATCAGCCCCTGGCCATCCGGGATTTGAAACGACTGGCAGCCGACAAATTCGATCCGCGTCAAATCAAAATCGAGTGCAAGCCCGCCCGGCCGGAAAAGGTGGCCATCATCGGCTCCGGCCCGGCCGGACTGTCCGCCGCCTATCATTTGGCCCGCCGGGGCATCAAGGCCACTATTTTTGAGGCGTTGCCCAAAGCCGGCGGCATGTTGCGGGTGGGCATCCCGGCCCATCGCCTGCCCAGGGAAATCCTGGATCAGGAGATCGAACTGATCACCAACCTGGGAGTGGAAATCAAGACCAATGCGCCCCTGGGCGCGGACATGACCATCGATGATCTTTTCCGCCAAGGCTACAAAGCAGTGTATCTGGCCCTGGGAGCCCATAAAGGCATCGAGATGGGCATCCCCGGTGAAAAGGCCGCGGGGGTAAGGCAGGGTGTGGATTTTCTGCGGGAGGCCAACCTCACCGGCAAGGCTGAGGTGGGCAAACGCGTGGCCATCATGGGCGGCGGCAATGTGGCCATTGATGTGGCCCGTTCGGCCGTGCGCCTGGGGGCCGGGGAAGTCACCATTCTTTACCGTCGTACCCGCAAGGAAATGCCGGCCTGGGAAGAGGAAATCCATGCCGCGGAAATGGAAGGGACCAAAATCGTCTATCTCACCGCGCCCCAGGAAGTCCTGATCCACGACGGCCAAGTAACGGGGGTGCGTTGTATCCGCATGGAATTGAGCGAGCCTGATTCCTCGGGCCGTAAGAGACCCATCCCCGTTCCCGGCAGTGAATTCGATATGGCCGTCGACCAGCTCATCCCGGCCATCGGCCAGCGACCGGATCTTTCGGCCCTGGAGGAAATCGCCGGACTGACCTTCACCCGTTGGGGTACCACGGAAGTCCGTGCGGTTTCCTATGCCGCCGGGCGGGAAGGCGTCTTTGCCGGTGGTGATTTGCAGACCGGCCCCTGGATCGCCATCGGCGCTATTGCCGCCGGTCGCGAAGCGGCGGAATCCATCGAGCGTTTCCTGGATCAGCGCGATCTGATCCAAGGCCGTGAACAGATCGCCAATGAAAATCCACTTTATCGGCCCATACCGGAGCGGGAACAAAAACGCGCCCGGATCAAAATGCCGGAATTGCCGATTGCGGAACGAAAGGGCAATTTCCTGGAAGTGGAACTCGGTCTGGCCGAAGAACCCGGCAAGGCTGAAGCCGACCGCTGCCTGAATTGCGGTTACTGCTGCGAGTGCTACCAATGCGTGGAAGCCTGCCTGGCCAAGGCCGTGAATCATGCCATGCCGCCCCGGCTCATCACCATCCGGGTGGGGGCCGTGATCCTGGCTCCGGGTTTCGCGCCTTTTGACCCCACGCCTTATACGCCCTACAACTACAGCGGCCATCCCAACGTGGTCACCAGCCTGGAATTCGAGCGCCTGCTGTCCGCATCAGGGCCCTATCAGGGACGGCTGCTGCGGCCCTCGGATCAGCGCGAGCCGGAGCGCATCGCCTGGCTGCAATGCGTGGGCTCACGGGATCTCAATCAATGCGGCCATGAATATTGCTCCTCGGTCTGCTGCATGTATGCCGCCAAACAGACCGTCATCGCCAAGGAACACAGTCATAAACCCCTGGACACCGCCGTGTTCTACATGGATCTGCGCACTTTCGGCAAGGATTTCGACCGTTATTGCCGCAGAGCCCAGGCCGAGCACGGCGTGCGCTTCATCCGCTCACGGGTGCACACGGTGGAACCCCTGGCCGACGGCCGCCTGCGCTTGCGCCATGTGCCTGAATCCGGCGCCGTGGTGGAGGAGATTTTTGACATGGTGGTGCTGTCCGTGGGCCTCGCCCCCCTGGGGGAAGCTGCTGAGCTGGCGGGAAACCTGGGCATCGAACTCAACCCCCATGGCTTCGCGCAAACCTCGGATTTGGCGCCGGTGGGCACCAGCCGTAAAGGCGTTTTTGTCTGCGGCGCCTTTCAGGGGCCCAAGGACATTCCCCAGTCGGTCATGGAAGCCTCGGCGGCGGCGGCCGACGCGGCCCGCTTGCTGGCGCCGGCCCGCAACACCCTGACCCGGGTCAAGGAACTGCCGCCGGAAAAGGATTTTTCCAAGGAACCCCCGCGCATCGGTGTTTTCGTGTGCAATTGCGGCATCAATATCGGCGGCGTGGCGGATGTGCCGGCGGTGCGGGATTATGCCCGCAATCTGCCCCATGTGGTACACG
The DNA here is from genome assembly GCA_020723325.1 of Desulfosudis oleivorans. GTDB lineage: Bacteria > Desulfobacterota > Desulfobacteria > Desulfobacterales > SURF-7 > DYJD01. The sequence continues at coordinate 68,319 of DYJD01000025.1, forward strand.
TGGAGGACAACCTGTTCACCTGCTCCCAGGACAATCAGGAGCGCATGAAGCAGGTGCTCCGGGAAAAAGGCGTCAACCGGGTGGTGGTGGCTTCCTGCTCCCCCAGAACCCATGAGCCGCTTTTCCAGGAAACCATCCGGGAGGCCGGCCTGAATCCCTACCTCTTTGAGATGGCCAACATCCGCGACCAGAACACCTGGGTGCACATGCACAATCCCAGCGTGGCCACGGCCAAGGCCAAGGATCTGGTACGCATGGCCGTGGCCAAGGCGGCCCATATCGAGCCCCTGCACCAGGTGACCCTGGGTGTGGAACCGGCGGTGCTGGTCATCGGCGGCGGCGTGGCCGGCATGGAAGCCGCCCTGGGGGTTGCGGACCAGGGCTTTCAGGCCTATCTGGTGGAACACGCGGCCCGCCTGGGAGGTGTGGCCCTGCAACTGGCCGCCACCTGGCAAGGGGAAGCGGTGGCCGGGTATGTGGACGATCTGATCCGGCGGGTTCAGGACCATAAGTTGATCCGCCTGTTCCTGCACACCGAGGCCGTGGATTTCAGCGGCATTCTGGGTAATTACAGGACCGAACTGATCACCGGCTGGGAGCGTTTGACCACCACGCGGGTCAAGCACGGCGCGGTGGTCCTGGCCACCGGCGGCATGGAGCTGCGGCCCACGGAATATGCCTACGGCACCCACGGGGGTATCCTGACCCACCTGGAACTGGATGCGGTCATGGAGCGGGACCGGGACCGGATCAAGCGGGCGGGCACCGTGGCCTTCATCCAGTGCGTCGGCTCCCGCACCGCCGAGCGGCCCTATTGCAGCCGGGTCTGCTGCACCCACAGCCTGAAATCCGCCATCGCCGTCCGGGAAATGAACCCGGAGGCAACGGTCCTGATTTTCTACCGGGATATCCGCAGTTACGGTTTCCGTGAGACCCTGTACACCCAGGCCCGGCGCCTGGGGGTGATCTTCGTGCGCTTTGACGAGGCGGAACCGCCGGAGGTGGGTGTTGCCGAAAGCGGGCATATTCTCATCAAGGCCCGGGACCATATCCTGAACCGGCCCCTGGAAATCCGGCCGGATCTGCTGGTGCTGGCCGCGGCCATTCTGCCCAACGAAAACCGGGAGCTGTTCGAACTGTTCAAGGTTCCGGTGAACAGCGACGGTTTTCTGGTGGAGGCCCATGCCAAGCTGCGGCCGGTGGATTTCGCCTCGGAAGGGATTTTCATGGCCGGCCTGGCCCACTACCCCAAGTCCCTGGATGAAAGCGTGGCCCAGGCCCGGGCCGCCGTGGCCCGGGCCATGACCCTGCTGGCCCGGGACGGTATTCGGGTGGGCGGCGTGACGGCTCATGTGCGCCATCCGGATCACTGCGCCTGCTGCCTGGTGTGCGTCCGCAGTTGCCCCTACGGCGTGCCCAAAGTGCGCGAAGGAAGGGCCGTGATCGAGGCCGCCGAATGCCACGGCTGCGGCATCTGCGCGGCGGAATGTCCGGCCAAGGTGATCACCCTGCAACATTTCACGGATGAGCAATTGCTGGCCAAATCCGGGGCTTTGTTTCGGGAGGAAACTGGAGAAAAAGTGACTAAAGTTGCGCGTGACTAAAGTGACTAAAGTGACTAAAGTTGAGGAACTTTGCTGATGGAAACTTTCGAACCCAACATCTTGGCTTATTGCTGCAAGTATTGCGCCTATGCGGCGGCGGATCTAGCCGGGTCCATGCGCATGAACTATCCCGGCAACATCAAGATCATCCAGGTGCCCTGCACCGGAAGGGTGGATGTCCTGCATCTTCTCAAGGCCCTGGAGGACGGGGCCGACGGCGTTTACGTGGCCGGCTGTCTGGAGGGGGAATGCCATTTCATTTCCGGCAACCTGAAAGTCAAGAAGCGCGTGCTTCAGGTGAAAAAGATCCTTTCCCAAATCGGCATTGAACCGGAGCGGGTGGAGATGTTCAACCTGTCCTCGGCCATGGGGCCGCGTTTTGCCGAGATCGCCGTGGAAATGACCGAACGTATCCGCAAACTGGGCCCCAGCGTCGTGGGCCTGTATCAGCGCCGACAGGCGGCCGTGAACTGATGATGATCATTAAAATTGGAATCGGAAAGGAAGTATAATGAGCTCGCTCTTAATGATGGTATTGTGTTGTTCGGTTTTGACCGTGCCTGCTTTACAGGCGGCTGAGTCGGTAACCAAGCCAACGGACGATAAGCCGGTGATCATGATCCGGGAGCCGGAATTTCGCTTTGAACCGGTGATCGAGGGCACGATTGTGGAGCATGAGTATAAGATCGTCAATGCCGGCGGCGCTCCCTTGATTATTGAGCGGATTCAAACCGGTTGCGGTTGCACCACAGCCGATTTCACAAAATCCATTCCGCCCGGCGGAGAAGGCCATGTGGTGATCAAGGGCAACACCGAAGGTTATGGCGGGCAGTCGTTCTCCAGGGACATCACCATTTTTTGCAACGACCCTTCGAACCCTACGCCGGAGTTGGCCATCAACGGCAACGTGCAGCGTTTCGCCGGTATCGAACCCAAACGGGTGACCTTCAACAACACTTCCAAAACCATGCGGGTGACCATTACGCCGGTGCCGGATTTCCCCTTTCAAATCGTGGAATCCTTTGCCGACAAGGACCTGGAGCCCAAGATCACCTTCACCCTGCGCAAGGAAAAAGAAGGTTATGAACTGACGGTGTTCAACCAGGCCAAAGGCCCGGTCACCTATTCCGGCAAGATCCATTTGAGAACCGACAGCAAAGTCAAGCCGGAGCTGACCATACCGGTGACGGCCATGTTGACGGCGGAGGCTTCCTGATGCAACACGTGCATTTGGACCCCAAATTTTTCAAATGCCTGGCAGCCTTGCGCAAGGCCGGGAAAAAAGGCGACATCGCCGCCCAGAAGGCCGATGAAATCATCGAGCGCCTCAGCCGGCAAGGCTTTGTCATGCCCGCGGAAATCGGCACGGTGACCAAATACGGCGAACTGCGGCTCAAGCATTGCATCAAATACGATCTGGGCAACGGCTACCGCCTGATCACCATCAAGCAAGGCCGCGACTTGTTCGTGCTGTATGTGGGCACCCATGACGAATGCCACCGCTGGGTGGAAAACAACCGCGAACTCAGACTGGAACTGGTGCGCGGCCGTTGCGCGACCATCACCGTGGCCCAGGAAACCTCAACCGGCGAAACTTTTGCCTTTGAGATCGATTCCACCGCCACGGCTGACGATCCGGCCGATCCCTTGGAGCTGTTGATCCGTCAATTGAGCGATCGGGAGCTGCGCATGATCTTTTGCGGTTTGGCCGGCGCGGAGGTGCCAGCCGAACCGGCAATGAAAACCAATGACCTTTAAGCTTACGGAAGAGATAAACCCATGAATGCGAATCTGATGGTCATCAACGGCCGGGAGATTGTGTTTCAACCCGGTCAGACGATTTTGGAAGCGGCCCGGGCCGCGGGTATCGATATCCCCACCCTTTGCCACCTCAAAGGCGCCACACCCACCGGCGCCTGCCGGATCTGCATGGTGGAGGCAGCCGGGGCCCGGACCCTTTTGGCGGCCTGCACCGTGCCGGCATCCCCGGGCCTGGTGGTGCAGACCGAATCCGACAAGGTGGTCCGGTCACGGAAAACCACCATTGAATTGATGCTGGCCTCCGGACAGCATGACGATTGTCTTGTCTGTCCCTCCTCCGGCGATTGCCGTCTTCAGGAGCTGGCTTTCCGATATCAGGTCAAAGGCGGGCGTTTTCCCGCAACCAAAACCCGCTATCCCCTGGAAGCCGTGAACCCCCTGATTCTCCGTAATTTCGCCAAATGCATCCTTTGCGGCCGTTGTGTCCAGTCCTGCCGCGAGGTACAGGTGAACGACGCCATCGACTTCGGCTACCGGGGGGTTAGGACCAAGATCGTGGCCAAGGGGGACATGCCCCTCAAGGATTCGGATTGCGTGTTTTGCGGTCAGTGCATTCAGGCCTGTCCTGTGGGCGCCCTGGTTCCCAAAGACGCCTATCGGAAACCGAGATTCTGCGAAACCCGGAAGGTTCGAACCACCTGCCCCTACTGCGGCGTGGGGTGCCAGCAGATCCTGCATGTGAAAAACGAAAAGATCGTGGGAATCAGCGCCGTCGAAAACGCCCGGCCCAATCAGGGGCGGCTGTGCGTGAAGGGCAGGTTCGGTTACGATTTCGTCCATTCGTCCGAGCGTCTGAAAACCCCCTTGATTAAAAAAAACGGCGTGTTTCATGCCGCCACCTGGGATGAAGCCCTGGACCTCACCATATCCGAATTCACCCGGATCATCCGGGAACATGGTCCCGACGCCTTGGCCGGTGTGAGTTGCGCCCGGAGCATCAACGAGGATTCCTACCAGATGCAGAAACTCTTCCGAGCCGTGTTCAAGACCAACAACATCGACCACTGCGCCAGAACCTGCCATGCTCCTACCGTGGCGGGCCTTGCCGCCGCTTTCGGCTCAGGGGCCATGACCAATTCCCTTGCGGAATTTCAAAACGCCCGGATGTTTTTCATCATCGGCTCCAACATGACCGAAGCCCATCCCGTGGCAGCCACCTTCCTGAAAAACGCCGTCCGCAAGGGCGCCAAATTGATTTTAGTTGATCCCCGCCGGCACAAGCTGGCCCGGTTCGCCGATCTGTACGTGCCGATCCGGGTGGGTTCGGACATCGCCTTTCTGAACAGCCTGATGCATGTGCTCATTGCTGAAAATCTATTTGATAAGCATTTTGTGGAAAACCACACCGTGAATTTTGAAAATCTGCAAAAGACCGTCATGAACTACCCACCGGAACGCGCCGCCGAAATCTGCGGGGTATCCGCCGACCTGATCGTGAAAACGGCCCGCCTGGTCGCGTCGGTTAAGCCCATGATGCTGTGCTATACCCTGGGAATCACTGAACATACCTGCGGCCGGAACAACGTGGTGTCCCTGGCCAACCTTCAGATGCTGTTGGGCAACTTGGGCATGGAAACCGGTGGCGTGAATCCGCTGCGCGGTCAGAACAATGTCCAGGGCGCCTGCGACATGGGAGCCCTGCCCAACGTTTACCCCGGTTACCAACCCGTGACCAGCCCGGAGGCCCGAAAAAAATTCCAAGCGGCTTGGGGGGTGGACCACCTGCCCTACCAAAACGGCTTGATGATCCCCCAGATGTTGGAGGGGTTGGTGAGTGGGAAAATCAAGGGCCTTTATGTTTTCGGTGAAAACCTGGCCAACACCGAACCCCACATCGCCAAAGTGGAACACGAACTGGCCCAGGCGGAGTTCCTGGTCTGCCAGGATATTTTTGAAAACGAAACCACCCGCTTCGCCCATGTGGTTTTTCCTTCCGCGGCCTGGTGCGAGGATGACGGCACCTTTGCCAATTGTGAACGCCGGGTGAGCCGGGTGAGGGCCGTCTGTCCGCCGCCGGGCCACGCCAGGCCCAACTGGTGGATATTCCGGGAGATCGCCGGACGCATGGGCCATGTCTGGACTTCCGGCAGTTCCCAGGAGCTTTGGGATCATGAAATCTCCCAACTCTGCCCCATATTTGCCGGAATCAAATACCACCGCATCGAAAACGACGGCATTCAATGGCCGTGCCCCACCGGAGAACATCCCGGCACCCCTGTCATGCACCGGGACGGCAATTTCACTTGCGGTAAGGGAATTTTCATTCCCGCGGAATGGACACCGCCGGCCGAGGTTGCCGGCCCGGAATACCCCTTTGTTCTGTCCACCGGACGGCGTTTATACCACTACCACACCAGGACCCAGACCGGCAGAACCCAGGGATTGAACGACCTGTTGGGTGAGGAGACGGCGGATATTTCACCCCAGGACGCGCGAAGATTGGGAATCCGAAGCGGGGAAACCGTCCGCTTGTCGTCGCCTCGCGGTTCCATTTCCCTCAAGGCCCGGGTGACGGATGAGGTCCCGCCCAACATGGTGTGGACGGCCTTCCATTTCCGGGAAGCCTGCGCCAACTGGCTCACCAATCCCGCTGTGGACCCCTACACCATGACCGCTGAATTCAAGGCCTGCGCCGTGAGGATCGACAAAGAATAGTAATTCAAAAATCAAGAAAAGGGAGATCAAAAAATGAATACATCTGAACGGATTTTTAATGATGCTTATGTCGGCGAGCCCCCGGCGAAACGGGCCCTCGGCCATATTCAGGAACAGCAGAAACTGGGCAAGCACGTTGTCGGCATATATTGCGGATATGCGCCGATAGAACTGATCAACGCGCTGGATCTTGTCCCGGCGCTTTTATGCGCTTTTTCCAACACCACCATAGAAACCGCGGAAGCAACCCTGCCGGCCAATCTGTGTCCGCTTATCAAATCCAGTTACGGCTTCATTGAAAAAGATTCCTGCCCTTTTTACTGGGCCGCCGAAGCGGTCATTGCGGAAACCACCTGCGACGGCAAGAAAAAAATGTTCGAGCTGATCGCCGCAAGAAAACCGCTGCATGTCATGGATCTGCCGCAATTGTGCGAGGAACCGGAAGCACTGGACAATTGGACAAGCATGATAATCAAACTCCAGGGTTTTCTGGAAAAAACCTTCGGCGTCAAAGCCGATAATGAAGCCATAGAGCGGGCGATTCGGGAAAACAATGAAAAAAACCGCCTGGTCATGCAAATGCTGGATCATGCGGTTCTCGAAAATCCCGTGCTGGGCTGGGCGGAAATGCTCGATATCATTTTTTATGCCGTCATGGGACGCGGTAGTGTAATCAATTCAACCCTTGAAAAAGGACTTGCCGTTCTTCAATCCCGGGCAAAAAGCGGGTATAGCCATGGCCGCCCCGGCTCGCCGCGAATAATGATCACGGGTTGTCCCACCGCCGGAGACGCGGCCAAGGTTTTCAAAATCATCGAGGAGGCCGGCGGTGTCATCGTTGTACTTGATTCCTGTACCGGAACAAAACCATTCAATCTGATGATAGCGGAAAATACAGGGAATCCGGCCCGCGCCATCGCAGAAAGATATCTTCAAATTCCTTGCGCCTGCATGTCGCCCAATACCGGGCGATTGAAGGAACTCGACCGGATGATAGAAAAATACAGACCGGACGCCGTTATCGATATCGTCCTGCATGCCTGCCACGGCTACAATGTCGAATCGTTCAAGGTGGGCAAATATATAAAAGAAAAACACGGCTTGCCCTTCCTGAAAATCATCACCGACTATTCCCAGGGCGATATCGGTCAACTGACAACGAGAATCGAGGGCTTGATAGAGAGCATCGGCAGATAGATGACCGAATGCCTGTTTGGATTCAAACACAGTTAATATTCGCGTACATTTGCGTTCACTCGCGGTTCTTTTTCAGTTATCTATGGTCGGAAGGCGGATGAAATCACCCGCAGTGAGGAAAATCGGCCAAGATCCATGGTCGTATACGTCGCACCTTAACCCAAGTTCGACAAGTTTTTTTTAAATTTATTGTAAAAACAAAATCTTGTTAAAAAATCGGGAAAATTTTCCTCACTACATTTTTTCAGCAGACGTGCTCTTTAATGGCATTTTCATCATTACTTGATCCAATGGCTGCTGTCTTATCTTCAAACTTCTATAGATCTCTTGTTGTCTATGCGTTGGTGCCGTGCTGTTTCGAATATTTACAGTAGTACCATCATCGGTCTTGAATGTCGTTGTAACTCTTACATGCGTCGAAAGTATATTTCGAATGCTCCACCAATTATAGTGAATCCCAGCTTGATTCAACCGGCGTAAAATTCCAGCAAAAAAATGATAGGCCATGACGGTGATGAAAATATGTGCCTGGCTGGTCTCATCTCTTTTTTGATGAATCGGCCGTAAACCCAGGTGGGATTTCATACTCCTGAAACTATCCTCAACCGTCGTCAAAGATCGGTGAATCCCGGATATCTCTTCTTCCGAAAGATCAAGATGGTTCGTCCGAAGAACATATTCGCCTACTTTTTTCTCCTTGGCTTCTCCGCCGGCATTTTTATGATATTCAACCCGGATGGCTTTCCCATCGGTTCGTTCAATGTCGATCTCGTAAAGGCTGCCGACACCATATCTCTCTTTTAATCGACCTATTTTCTCAACAACGCCTTCATATTTTTTCCGGGTCCCTGGTTGGGACAAACCATCATTCAGCTTTTTTAGCTCCTGCTCGAATTTGGTGATCTTCTTATTCAGGATGGCTTTCTCTTTGACTTCCTTGTCTTGACTGTGACAACAGAGCCAGGCTTCCCCATTCGATTTGACCAATTTCACTTTTAAAATGCTTTTTTCATCTGAAAGCATCAATTCCTTTTCAGTACTGTCAGCCCAGAAATCGCCACTGAAGGATTTCCTCCTTGATACGGCAACATATTTAAAACCCTTTTGCTTGATGATTTCCATGTTATCTTCTGATGCGATACCCGCGTCAATGACAATGGTTTTTTGTGCATTCATGCCGTCCATTGATTGGCTCAACTCATCCAGCATGGCCGCCAATGTGCCCGGTTCAGATACATTTCCTTCCAATACCCTGCTTCGTTTTGGGAAGCCGTCTTCATCCACGGTCAAAGCCAATGTTACCAACGGCCGATCATTCCTGCGATCCTTGGATTTGGCCGGCTTGGCTATTCTGCTGCCACGTTTACTACCCTCAAAATATGTATTGGTAAGATCGTATAAAAGAATCGTCTCTTTTAAATGAAAAAGTCCACGGGCTGTCTGGGACAGGCGTTCTTCTATTCTCTCATGGTTATCCATCATCAAACAAGCTGTCCTGTGTAGAGCATTGTCGTATACTTTGATTTCACTACCAAGCAGTTCAGATATGGCACTGCCTTCATTAATCCATCTGACAGTTTCCCGCTCACTCCCAGGATGAACCAGTCTCCCGGCAATCAGCATCTTGGCGTAGGTAATTTCAGTATCGCGGAATTTGAGTTCCCTCAAAATGGAATCGAATTTATAGTCCTGCAATGCGTTGATGATAATATGCTCGGCGCCGATGGTTTTAACATCCGATGTCGAAACGGAGTTGATATCCACTCGCTCGAATATCGGTTCCGGTTGAACGGAGGCCTGCTCCGCCTTATCCTTTTCCGCCTGAATGCTTAGCCGTTCTTTAATGATGATTGCGGCGTAATGTTTTGCAAGGTTTTCAATTTCAAGATCTGTTGCAAATAATCTTTTCTCCCTATGGAGTTCACTTTCAATGGTATTGGCGAGCTCTTTCCATTTATCCTTAGGCAGGGTCAAGGTGCCGAGGTTCAAGACAAGTTGTTGCCTTGGGCCATGAGGTGTTCGAACAGATTCCACCAGTTGATGTTGGACGTATTTTATTCCTTTTTTGGACTTGACGGTTTCCCTGATGAACATGGGGCGTATGATATGGTGTGCCGGATGGAATGCCAAGCATGAAATTTAATTTTCAGTCACTACATTGGATTTTTAATAAATAGCGCTCAATAATTTCAAATAGTTAATACAATAACAGATCAAAATTTGGCAATTTTTTCAATTTTATTGTCGAACTTGGGTTAAGGTCAAAACCGCTGTTCGCAGACCCGGCCGTCTGAGCCAAACCTGCCCGCAAAGCGGTGAAATCGGTTTTCAACTTTTCCAAGACCGCGATATTTTCCTCGAGACGCGCTGTCTCGACCGCGATGCTTCCGCCGCAGGCATTGCGCCGTTCACCGGCCGCCTCCATGGCGCCCTGGGTGGCGGCCACGGTTTCCGAAAGGCGTTCCTTGATCCGGGAAGCAAAACGGCTGAAGGAGACATTCAAATTTTTGAGCATGGACCAGCGCAGATTTTCCACATTGCGCCGCGCCAGTTCGTCCAGGCGTTGCTCGGTGGATTTCAGGAACGGCAGGGCCTCGGTATTCCAGGTATTCAAGACCCAATACGGCCTTCTCTTGATCTCCAGGGTCTCATCCCGGCCCAGGGGCCGGTAGGGCACCTGGAATAGATCGGCGGCGGCGCGGCGCAGTGTTTCCACGAGAGCCGGCCCAGACGTTCCTCATGCGGGGCCAGGCACTCCAGAAGGTGCGTCTTAACGCGCTCGTTGAGTGCCGCCTGCCGCTGTCCGAAAAACTCCGGGATCGCTTCGGCCCAGGTCTGCTGAATGCGGGACTGGGTGGATTCGCCGCGGCTTCGTGAACCGGGACCGCGGTTCATGATATCCTTTAAAAATTGTTCCGCTTCCTGCCGCAGTTCCCGGGCCTGCTCCTCCAGAAAGGCCCCAACCCGTTTTTTATCGCCTTCCAGAACGTCCTGGATCAACCTGCGCTCGCTTTCGGCCCGCTTCAGGCTTTCCGCGAACAAAGCGATTTTTTCCTCCAGCGCCTGCCGGGGAAGCTTCAGGGCCTGCAAAGAAATGCTGGCCTCCATCAGAACCGCGTCGACCCAATCCATTGCGCGGCGCAAAACCGCATCCTTCAGGGCGTTGAATTTCTCCCTGGCGAGGAATTGTAGCAGAAATGCCTCCAATTCCGCCATACCGCTTACGCCCCACAATTGGGAATCACCCATTGTTCGGGCTTCCAGGCCTTTGCTGGCCGAGACACAGAAAATGGGTACCCCGTTGTTCCAGTGCTTGTTTTCGGTTAAGACATGTTTGTAAAAGGCAAGGGCCTGTTCGAGTTCCCGGTCATCCAGGTAATCGATTTTGTTCATGAAGAAAAACAGCCGCGGCACCTTCTCCCGGACCTGGCGCAAAAATTCCAGTTCCACCTCGGTGATGGGCGGATCGGCCGACACCAGAAACAGCGCCGCATCGCATTGTTGCAGGAAATTGAGTGTCGCCGTCGTGTTGTGCCGGTACGTAGAGCCGATGCCCGGTGTGTCGATCAACACGACACCGCCGGCCAAATGGGACTCGGCAGCTCCACCTGCACCTCGGCGACCCCGAGCCGGTTTTGGGGATTGCCCGCTTCCGTGACAAAACCGGCCAAATACGCGTTTCTCTCTTTGACGGAATGACCGGCGACCTCATCCGCTTCGCAATTCCCCTGATATTGCACCTTGATTTTGGGAGATTCCCCGAACCGGATGAAGGTGGGGGCCGCCGTCAATGGGACAACCCCCACCGGAAGAATCGGCTCGCCAGCAAGGGCGTTGAGTAACGTGCTCTTGCCGTGCTTGAACTGCCCGAGCACGGCCAGGTGAAACCGGCCCTCGGAGTAACGGAATTCCAGTTCGTTCAACTTTTGACTGTAATGGACGAATTGCGGGCCGATATCCGAGGTTGTTTCAGCCGCCTTGCGAAGCAAAGCCGAAAGCAACCCGCCCTCATTCTGAAATGATGATGGTGCTATCCGCGTCATGTGTGTCTCTCCGGATGAATTCGAAAGCGTTCATTTCCCGAATGTTCTTATGGCAGAGCGGCCGACGGCGCATTTGGGCGTTAAAAAAACCGCCGCGGACCTCTCTTGACAAAATCCCATCGCATCATACTGCCGACAGGAGTCATCAGCCCGGCCCGGGCGGTTAACAGGGGGACTCCATCCCCATCCATTATCTGCTGTTTATATGTCAGTTTTTCAGGAAAAAAGCAAGGGGTTCCATCTGCCGCTTCTCAAGTCGCCGAAGACCATGGCGGCCGGTTCCTTCGGTGAGGTACGGATGATAAGTGGGTATGGCTTTCCATTTCCGGCTGACACATTTTCATTGCAATGACGAATCGAATCGTATTGAATGACCGAACGTGGAATCGTGCCACTGCCGGACTGTATCGACTTGCTCCGCGAATATCGCACCGCCCTCATTTCGGCCGCCGTCACAGGCAAGATCGACATCCGGGGTGTACACCATGAATAACGGGACAATGCTTCGATGAATGTATTGAAATGCCGGACCATTTGTATATAATTGGAGATGTCTGCCGGGCCGACCGGCCGGACCGGCGATTCCGACGCTAATATGTATACCCGAGGGGCAACTGAATGCGCGTTGATATCAAACCCGATTTATTTTTATGGGCTTGCAAGCGGGCCGGACGAAGCGTCGATACGCTGGCGCAAAAGCCGTCCCTGCATAAATTGCCCGCCTGGATCAGAGGCGTAGAACGGGCGACCTTCAAACAGCTCGAACAATTCGCTCAAGCGACCCACACGCCGTTCGGATACTTTTTTCTTCCGGAGCCGCCGGAAGAATCCATTCCCATTCCCGACCTTCGCACGGTGGGCAATCAATATATGGGGCGCCCCAGTCCGGATCTGCTGGATACCATTTACACCATGCAGCGCCGCCAGGCATGGTTAAGGGAAATGCTGATCGAATGCGAAGCCGAGCCGCTGGAATTTGTGGGTAGCGCCCGCTTGACGGATGATCCGGAAGCCGTCGGACGCGAAATGCGACGGATAATCGGCCTGGAGGATGGCTGGGCCGCCGATGTCCGCACTTGGAAGGAAGCGGTCGGCGAACTGCGGCGCGCCATTGAAAAATTGAACATTATGGCGATCATCAACGGCATTGTTGGAAACAACACGCACCGCAAACTGAATGTTGAGGAGTTTCGTGGTTTCGCACTCAGCGACGAGTATACCCCGCTTGTTTTCATCAACGGAGCCGACGCAAAATCGGCGCAGATGTTCACTCTGATCCACGAACTGGCGCACATCTGGTTGGGACAAAGCGCCTTGACGGATGCCGGTGTGGCAACTCGCGCATCCCAGAACATCGAATCCTGGTGCGATGGGGCGGCGGCGGAATTCCTTGTCCCGGCGCGTGAACTGAAAGCCTGCTGGCACGAAGTCAGGCAGGAACAAACGCCGTTCGAGACCATCGCACGACGTTTCAAAGTCAGCCCCATAGTGGCGGGACGGCGCGCAATGGATTTGCGTCTGGTGGACCGGGAGACGTTTTTCGCGTTCTACCATGAATACATTGCAAGAGAGCGCAGACGAGGACCTGCGGGCGCAGGGGGCGACTTCTACAACAACCAGAACACACGCGTGGGGGAAATGTTCGCCACGCAGGTAATTTTTGCAGCTAAAAGCGGTCGCGTGAGCTTCAAGGAAGCCTACGACCTTACCGGCCTGCATGGGGGCGCTTTTCAGGAATACGCCTCCCGTTTAGGGGTTGATCTGCCATGAGCATAAATCACCCCTATATTCTGGACTCAGACGTGTTTATTGCGGCGAAGAACAGCTACTATGCCTTTACCATATGTCCGGGGTTCTGGACCAGCCTGATTCACCATCATGAAGCTGGAAACATCTGCAGCATCGACAGGGTCAAAGGCGAACTGCTCGCTGGACGACCGACCGAAGACCTGGTCCAATGGATCAAAAATGATGTGCCGGCCGGATTTTTCATCGGTACGGATGACGAGACCGTGATTTCCGCCTATGAGGAGATCATGCTTTGGGTGCAGCGGAACTCACAATATTTTGATCAAGCCAAAGCAAAATTTGCGACCGAAGCGGATGGCTGGCTTGTTGCTTATGCCATGGCTCATACTACCGCAATTGTAACGAACGAACAGCCTCGCCCACAATCGCGAAATCGCGTTCTGCTTCCCGATGTGTGCGCGCAGTTCAATATAACCCACAAGGATACATTCTTCATGCTCAGGGATTTGGCTGTTCGCTTTGAATGGGAGGTATCCTGATGCCGGGTCAACACTTCGAAACCGCCATAGAACATTACCTGACCGCCGCCGGTGGATATGAAATAGGCGACCGGAAAGGCTTCGACACGGAGCGTTGTCTGTTCGCCGGCGACGTGATCGCGTTCATCCGGAAAACCCAGCCCAAGGAATGGGGTTACCTGGCCGACCTTCAAAAGGAAAAGGCCGAAGAAACGCTGATCGACGACCTGTGCCGCGCCCTCGACTCCGGCCATGAGGGCTGTCTTTCGGTTGTTGGCCACGGGTTCAAGTGCTTCGGCAAGCTGTTCCGGACGGCCTACTTCGCTCCTGCCAGTGGAATGAATCCCGACACCCAGGCCCTCTATGCCATGCCGTCAACCGGCTCACCGTTACCCGCCAGCTCCGCTATTCGGCCAGACACGGCAACACCCTTGATGTGACCCTGGCTCTCAACGGCATTCCCGTGGCCACCTTGGAGCTGAAAAACCCCATGACCGAGCAGAACTGGCGGCATGCGGTCACACAGTACAAGAACGACCGGGACCCATCGGACCTGATTTTCCAGTTCAAAAAGCGCACCCTTGTCCACTTCGCGGTGGACACTGACGAGGTTTACATGTCCACGCGCCTTTCGGGCAAGAACACGCGTTTTCTGCCCTTCAACAGGGGCTGCGCCGGCGGGGCGAGCAATCTGGAAAATCCTGGCGGTTACAAGACCGCGTATTTGTGGGAAGCGGTGCTGGAGCGTCACAGCCTTCTCGACATCCTGGCCCGGTTTATTCACATAAAAAAAACCGGTGAAACAGGCTGTAGGGGGGCGGCGTGACACGCCCTTCAAAAAAACCATGATATTCCCACGCTATCACCAGCTCGATTGCGTGCGGAAACTCGTCGCGGAGGCGCGCGAACACAGTCCCGGCACCAATTACCTGATCCAGCATTCCGCCGGCAACGGCAAGTCCAACACCATTGCCTGGCTGGCCCATCGGTTGGCAAGTCTTTGCACCGGAAATGACCAAAAGGTTTTCGACGCCATCATCGTAGTCACCGACCGGGTGGCCCTCGACCAGCAGTTACAGACCACCATTTACCAGTTCGAGCACAAACAAGGGGTGGTCCGGAAGATCGAAATCGATTACACCCAGTTGACCGAGGCTCTCGCTTCAAACATTCCGATCGTGATCACCACCCTTCAGAAGTTTCCGTTCGTCACCGAAAAAATAGACGGTCTGCCCATGCGCCGGTATGCGGTCATTATCGACGAGGCCCACAGTTCCCAAGGCGGCGAGACGGCGACCGAACTCAAGGATGTGCTGGCCGGGGCGGCCATCAAACCAATATCAGCTTTTTCGCTTTCACCGCGACGCCCAAATACAAAACCCTGGAGGTGTTCGGCACGCCCGGAGCGGACGGCAAGCCGACCCCTTTCCACCTCTACAGCATGCGGCAGGCTATCCACAAGGGGTTCATCCTGGATGTCCTCTGGAATTAAACGATATACAAAGCCTATTATCGGCTGATCAAATTCATCGCGGACGACCCGCAGGTGGACAAACGCAAGGCAGCGCGAGCCCTGGCGCGATTCATGAGCCTGCACCCGCACTGCATCGCCCAGAAGACCGAGGTCATGGTCGAACATTTCCGGCACTTTACCATGCACAAGATCGGCGGCAAGGCCAAGGCCATGGTGGTGACCGGGAGCCGTCTGCACGCGGTCCGATACAAACAAGCCTTTGACAAATACATCAAAGATAACGGCTATGCGGGCATCAAAACGCTGGTAGCCTTTTCCGGGACCATGCTCGACCCGGACGTAGCGGGCGTCGAATACACGGAATCCGGCATGAACGTGGACGACCAAGGCATGCCCATCAAGGAAAAGGAGCTGCCCGAGCGTTTCGCGACGGAAGCTTACCAGGTGCTGCTCATTGCGAAAAAATTCCAGACCGGCTCCGGATGAAATTCTCAAGGCCTTTCAGCCCCACTATGAGCAGACACTCATCGGTGAGCGCGCCCAGCCCTGGCAGCTATATGAACTGCAGGCCAAGCTCGACGGCCACCAGGTTTATTACAAGGCCGAAGTCGAGGAGTTCTGCAAGGTTGTTCTATAAGCCCAAACTCAACCATTCCACAGCGGATCATGCCCGGATGAACGCCTGCATCGATCCGGCGGTGGGACGCTATCACGACCTGGACGATGATGTCCGGGAGAAATTCCGCAAAACGCTTGTGGCCTACCGGAACCTGTATTCCTTCCTGTCACAGGTGATCCCGTTCCAGGATACCGATCTCAAAAAGCGCTATTCCTACATCCGGTTCCTGCTGACCAAGCTGGCCAAAGGCGACCGGGGATCGGTCTACGACTTCAACGACGATGTGGCCCTGAAGTATTACCGCCTGCAGAAGATCCGCGAAGGGGCCATCGTGATGGAGCCCGGCGCCCGTTACGAGGTTGCGGGTCCCACATCCGTGGGAACAGATGTTGCCTGGGGCGACGAGATCGAGCTGTCCAAGCTGATCGACATCCTCAATGAACGGTTCGGGACGGATTTCCGTGCGAGGGACCAACTGGTCTTCGAATCCATCCGGGAGGACGCGGTATCGGAAGCCAATCTTCGCTGGGCGGCCCTCGCCAATACCATGGAAAACTTCGGCTACGTTTTTCGCAAGGCCTTGGAGGGGCTTTTCATCGACCGAATGGACCAGAACGAAGAAATTGCGGCGAAATTCATGAACGAGAATCGGTTCCGAAAAACGGTCAGCAGGCATCTCTTCAAGGAGGTCTACGAAAAGATCAGGGAGGAAGCTGAAGTTGCCGATGACAACCAAAAACAAATTTACGCAGATTAAAACCGAAGACCGGTATTTTTACCTCCGGCAGGGAGAGGATTACTTTGTTGTTTCCGCTCGTTATAATATGCGGCCATCGACGTAATCGGCGGATTCAAAAATATCATTCACAAATGACACAGATCAGCACAGATTAAAACATGAGGACGGAATATTTCCTCTATTTTTTCATTAATCTGTGTAAATCTGCGGGATCTTAAGAATCAAAGCAACTTGACCAGTTTATCCCGGATAAGATTATAGGAAATCAAAATCAGGTTGAGCCGTTCGAGCAAATCCCTTGCCGTTGAGACTTCGATATCGTTTTCCCGCAGATCGCGTTTGAGTTCCTTGAAGGTCTCGTTGATCTGGTTCAGGCGGACAAAAGTTTCGGCGGATAATCCAGTTGACCGCCATTGGTCGTCTTTGAATTTTCTTTTTTTCCTGGCTTCCTTGTTTTGACTGTACCAATGGAGATGTTCCCGGCGCATGATCTGACTGACGCGGTCGTTATGGCATGAGGGTTGATTGAACAAAACCCATTGAAACAGGGCCTTTCTTTCCGGCAGGAGGTTGCCCCAGTGGGTGAATAGGCAGTGAATAAAGTCGAGCTGGTTGATGCCTACAAGCAATTTTTCCGCCAGTTCCACCGGCAGGACAGGATGGATTTCATCCTGTTGATGGAAAGCCAGCAGACTGCAGGCCATGACGCGTATCCAGGCCGGGCTTCGATGGATTTTCCGCGCAATGGCATCGGCCGGAAGGTTGTGGATGATTCCGTCCAGCATGTACAGGATTTCTTTCTGATCCGGTTTCCAGGGGTGTTGGATCTTGCTGAAATTCTCGATGATGGTCTGGGCATGCCGCCAGTTCAGATCACCAGGGGGATTAAGGGATTTGATTCCATTTCGAGCTGCATTCTCAGAGGATTTGTCCATTGTAGTCGTCTCCTTTTTTCTGTTATCATAGCATTCCCGAGTTGAATTCAATTGTCGGAGGCTTATGGGATCAATATCAAAAATTTTCCATCTGGTTACAAAATTTGCAATCGACATGTCGCCTCTCTTCCTGTTTTCCTCCAACGGTCAGAATCACAATCAAAAGAGATATCCATTGCTGCTACAGCGGGTGGCTACAATTTCGTAATGCGTACTGAGGGGTCCTCCGGTATGGCGGTTTCTCCATCGATGGGTTCGATGAACCGGAAGTAGTAATCTCTTTCAAATATCATGCCTGCCAGCACGTTGAACGTGTGCGGCTTGCGGGGATCGATCCAACCGGCCCGGAACCAGCGCTGGATCATCCGTTCCGGCACGCCAATCTGCCTGGCCCATTCTGCCCGGCGGTGAAGCCAGCGCTCATGGCGTTTATAGACCCGGTTCCGGATCTGTTCGATTTTGGTTTCCACCTGCTGCCGGGAACCGGAAGTCAATTCAAGCCTGAATAGGTTGGTCAGTTCAGAAACCATCTGCTTCACGGTGATGGAGGCATTGCCGGTCATCAGATTCCACAGCCGGGTTTCGATCCATTTTTCCATTCTGCCGGTGATCTTCATTTCGCCTTTTTTCCAAGATGGATTCGCTTGAAATATGGCCCAAAGATTGGACGTGTCCAATCAATCTAATATATATAATAAGGGCATGGTAAAATCGGGGCTTTGAAAAATCCCGACGTTTTATTTTTTTGAATAACTATTCTGTTTTATTGTATTATATTGACGATTTTCATTGGACAGATGGAAAGCCGTGATTGGACAAAAGGGATTTCCCGGTTGGGAGCCTGAAAAGTGACATTCAAACCCGGAACTCAACTTGATTGTCAATATTGCCTGCGATATCAATTTGTTTTTGAATCTACAAAATTTGTAGTTTTAATTTTTTCTAGAGAATTCCGGCTTTTTCATTGGACATCTTTCATGTACCCATTGGACATTTCCCATTTCCGTCTGAGCGAAAAAATGATCATCATCTCTGCCTAAAAACCGATCGTCAGAGACTGCTTTTTAGATGGATTTGTGCCGACGGTTGGCTCATAAGTGTTTTTGGGTCGATTTTAAGTGGTTTCGAGGCGTAGCCAAAGTCATTGGATAATGGTGTGGAGGCCGGTAAATGATGGTGGGTGGATTGCCAATGGGTGATATCCACAGGCCGCATTACGGATAGCTTCGGTCCGCGGTCAGGCCTGAAGACTACTCACCGGCGGCTTTTCACTATCCGGACTCCGGCTTGAAGGTGGTTTGCCAATACCACCCACTGATTTTCATTTAAAAAGCCTTTCCCCCAAAATAAAAAGCCCCGATTCCGCAAGGAGCATGGAGCCGGGGCTTTCAAAAATTAGTTCGCCATTATTTCGGCCGTATCGCTGCTGAAAACCGCTTCCACAGCGGGGGATAGCCGAAACGGTTATGCTGCAATAATTGTATCCGCTTCCGCCGCATCCTCAACGGAAACGGCAGTGTTCAGATGGTTCAGAATTTCATTGGCCAGGGGCTGAGAATACTTGAAGGCGTCCATGAATTTCTCCTCCCGTAATCCCGGATTCACATCCCGGCTCCAATTATAGAGATAGGCCGCTTGGGGCTGGATGTCGAGAATCAGACCGCTTTTTACTAGACCCACGGTAAGTTCCGCCTCCAGTTCAGCGTCGATCCGGTCCGCTTTCCGATCAGTATGGTCGAGCATGATATGGGCGAACTCATGGATCAATAAGCCCAGATCATGGCCTGGGGCAACGGCCTGGTCAATGTAAATGGTTTTTCCCCTGGCCATTCCGCCGGCTGATCCCAGATCCTGATGGGTGATCCCGATGCCTTTGTCCCGGATCAGTCCGATCATGGCCTCGGAAAAATGATTGAGGTTCTCGCCGGTGGTGGCGTAAAGCCTGCGCTTGACGTCGTTGCGTTTCTCCAGCATGTTTTCGATGACAGTCACCCGGTCGCCGCGGGTCTGGGAATAATCCCACACATACACCGGCTTGAACAGGACAAAGGCGGTTTCCTTTTCTTCTTCAGCTTGTTCCAGATGGCCTGAACAATTCCGGTCGGCGTTTTCCCGGTTGGCATTCACCGGCACCGGCGCAAAAATCAGGATGCCCTTTTCTCCTTTTTGCACAAAGCGTCGGTATTTGGTTTTCCAGGCTGAAAATCCTTCGGTCCAGATGGCTTCCCGTTTCTGGGCATGTACCAAAAGCAGGTTGTTGATGGAATAATTCCTTCCGAATCGCATGAGCTGAGAAATTCCGCTGAACCAGTTTTGGATTTCATCGAGATTCTGCAACTCCAGGATGGTTTGGAGGGTTTCGCGCATTTTATCCTTGTAGTCGATCTTTTTTGCAAAATGGGTGTGTTTCGTCATGTTGGTTCTCCTTTCGGGAGCGGACATGGCGATGCCCGCAAAGGGGGCGTCATGCCGGCTCCCCTTGTGCGGGTTAAGATGTGATTACGTCGTTACATGTGGTCGATCATTCTCGCTGCTTCGGTTTTTAAATCCGACAAAATGCCTTTGTCGCAAAAGCTGAAATAGTCACGGGTGCCGGTATCCACAATGAGATGGTCGTGCACGGTCATGTCCAAAATCTTGGCCACCGTGAGGATGCGCTTGGTGACCAGGATATCTTCCTGTGACGGCGCCAGAATGCCGGATGGGTGGTTGTGCCCGATCAAAAGCGCACTGGCGCTGGCGGCGATGGCCGGTTTGAACACCTCCCGGACAGAAACCGGCGAGGAATTGATGGAGCCCATGGAGACCAGGTTGGTGCCCATGACCCTGTTCTTGGAATTCAGCATGACAACGATCAAATGCTCCCGGTCGTCCTGGCCGGCGGCGGCAATGGTTTTGCAGATCAGACTCGCACCCAGAAAGGCATTGGAAATCTCCATGTCATAGCGGATGGACTTGTCCCGAACCATGGCGATGCGATAGGCATAGGTGAGATAGCGCTTTTTGCCGGATGATTCTTGAATGGCTTCGTTTGGATTGGATTTCGGTTTCATGACTTCCTCCTTTAGAAACAAGAAAGGAGGATTTTTCCCATGGGGAGAAAGCCTCCCTTCATGGGATTGATTTGAATAAGATCAGGCCGCCTGTCGGGACGGGCAACCTTGCTTTAGTTCGATGAGCAGATACTGCTTGCCGTCCGGCAGAAGCTGTATGGCCTTGCCGTTGATCCAGCCCTTGCCTTTGGCGTCGTATTCGCCGATCTGCCGCTGGTCGTGGAAGATCCGGCCTTTGAGGAACAGGAATTTGGCCTTGGTATCGGCAATGATCGCTACGGCAAACCCCTCCTGGGGATAAACCCGGCCGCGGATCACCCGGACAAGGGCCGGTTCCGGATCGGCAGGTTCTTCTTTCTGACTTGCAACTGCCGGTTCCGTTGAGACCGGTACATCAATAACCGGGTCATCCAAACGGTCCTCGGCCTGGGATATCGCTTCAGTGAGACCGTTCCATTTTTCCACGGCCGATGCCCGGGCTTCCTCGCCCAAAAGGGATTTGGCCATCTTTACCAGGATGGAAGTATCACCTTCGGCCAAGGCCGTAAGACCCCGGTCGCTGAGATCGCCTTCCACAGCCAGGGCCACTTGTAGCTTGTCGGCCATGAGGGCCAAGGCCACGGCCTGCATGGTCTCGGCATACACCATGTAATACACCCGCACCGGCGCTTGCTGGCCGATGCGCCAGGAGCGTCTTCCGGCCTGGCGCAGGGTGAAGACGCTGTACCCGGTCTGAAAGAACACGATGGACGGGAACTCCAACAGATCCAGGCCCGTCTCGATGAGACGCGGGTTGGTGATCAACACATCGGGATTTTCGTCTCGCATTCTGACCTTTAGCCAGGATTCTCTTTGGGCCGCGGCCGGATGGTTCTGCCGCAGGACGAGAACGGTCAGCCCCCGGTCTTCGATCCGTTCCTTGAGGTCCGGAATGAGGTCCCGGGTGCCGGTGTGCTCTAGACAGACCATGGTTTTCCGGCCCTGTCTCTTCTCTTCCCATAAGATGGAAAGCAGTTCCTCCTCCTTGGCCAGCATCGCTTCGTCGATGCACGGGGCCATGCAAACCACCAGTTTCTCGCCGGTTGAGGGGTCGATTTTACGCGGATGAGAAACGATCTCACCGCGTCTTGCCCCGTCCGGATAGGCGAGCAGGCTGTTGATCATGGCGCCAAGCAAACTCCGGTCACCGGCGGCCAGGGCGCAGCGCACTTCGCTCATCAGCTTGCTTTCAAAGGCGGCATAGGCAGCTTGCTGCCCAGGCCCCATGGCCACTTCCAGCACTTTTTCCGAATATGGTGGTAAACTATGTGCCACATCCTCCAGTTTCAGGAACACACAGCGTTCCAGGAGCAAATCCGTGAACACCAGTGGGCTAACGCCCGGACGCTCCTTGATCCTTCGGCTAACGTTGTTCCGGCCGATGGAGGCGACATTGTCCCGCAGGTCCTCCTTTTCGATACGTTCGATGATGCCGTAACGCTCGGTAAAGGCCATGGCGTTCTTGTAATCGCAGATCTCCCGCATTTTGCCGGGCACCAGCCGGAAGAGCAGATAGAAAAGATTGGTTGAATATCCGCCCATAAGGGTGCCGGTAAGGCAAAGGGTGTATTCTGCCGAACAGATCAAGTTGGCAAAAGCCTGACCTTGGGCAGAATCCGCGGCCTTGTACTGGTGCACCTCGTCCGCAATGCAGAACTGAAACACACCGGACGGCAAATGACGCTTGATGAACTCGGATTTGGCATAGCGCCGGAACCTGGTCTTGTCCGCTTCCCAGAGGGGCGCGCGACAATTTTCGTTGGAACAGACCAGCCGTTTACCCGAAACCGCAGGCAGCCGGGCAATCAGCTCGCCGCAATCCGGGCAGGCATGACTCGAAAGCCGCTTGGCCACGGCCGGTTTTCTAATGAAATGATTCTTGGCCCGCTCCTTGCCCAGGATGTAGAACTCGCGGCCTTTGGGGCGGGGTTTGGTTTTCAAAGCGATCAGTTCCGCAAGACCCGGGCCGTTGGTGTCAATTACGACCGCCTTTGGAACGGTTTGCAGGATCTCTCTTTTCCATTTGTCCACCAGGTGTCCGGGGCAGAGCACCAGGGTGCGCGATCTTTCGGAACAGACAAGATACGAGGCGCAGATCCCCATCATGCTTTTCCCAGTCCCCATTTCCGCAACAAGGAACAAGCCTTTATGACCTTCATGAAAACCCTTGGCAAGGCTGAGTACGGCTTCCGACTGCCTGGGAAAAGGTTGTCGGAGAAGACCGGTGAGGTTCTGCCGCAAGGCCTTTTCCCGTTCTCCCTCGGTTTGGGAATCGTAAACCGGCGTGAAGGCGCCGGCTATTTTCCGTCGCAAGGCGGTATTGTATCGGTTCAAAAATTCGTTCAACTGCATGTGCATCCTCCGTTTCATAAAAAGAGGATGCAGGTCCCCCCAAAGGGGAACATGCATCCCCTTTGGGATTGAAGTTCAACACGATCATGCGCTTTTTAGGACCGCGAGGTCTTCCAGAATGCGCGCTTCCAGCCAGGCCTCATCCGGTATGGGGATGATCCGGCAATTAGCAAGTTCCGGAACGTCGCCGCCCACCATGGGTAATTCCGCGTCCAGGGCGAGCTGTTCCCACAACCAGTCGGTCCAGGAAGGCGTCAGGGGCGCTTGGCTCAGCTTGTCCACGATGTGGAAGACTCTTTTGCGTGCCGACGCATCCGTCGGTCCGAAGGCTATGAACTCCCGGGCATTGGGGTTTTTCCATGGCATGAAATCCTCCCAGGCAAAAAGAATTTTGTGGGTGACGCCGGGCCTTACACTGCGGGTAAAGGAACGTATGGCGCCATCGTCTCTTTTGATTTCCAGGGGCCTGTAGCCTTCCTGCAGAACGAATTCGCCGGTATCGTCCAGGAGATGAATACCGTCCCGGTTGGCGATGATCTGGGCGGAGAGGGCCTTGACCGCCGTGGTGGTGCCGAACATGGACAGGTATTTCACCGTACCGGATTTCTCCAGCACGATGAACCCGTCCACATACGCCGTGACCCGGCCTTTGTTGTCGATATTGTCCTGAATGATGGTGTGCATGGGTTTCTCCTCTCTCAACGGATGGTTTCGATCCTGCCGGTTGCAAGATGCAAGGCCCGGATGCGGATCTCCACCTTTTCAACGGTTTTGCGGATGAGGAAATCCTCGCTCATCTCTTCACTGACGGTTGCACTTTTGCGCACCGTGCCCTTGATCACCAAACGCCCGCCGTTTTCATCCGTCAGCTCGCCGTTGACATACCCGGCAGCCAGCAGCATGGCGAGATGCCCTTGACGCAACGGCATCAACGGGCGGGCTTCCGTGAGACAGGGCGGGGCCACTTCCTTGAAAAACAACTCCCGCAAAATCGATGTCAAGGGCAGAATCTCATCCGGATCGATGTGATTGGCCCTGAACACCAGGGGGCGTTTATTCTCGGAAGCCACCAGGGTGATCCCTTGTTGCCGGATCTCCAGTGTGGTGGGCAGTTCCACGGCTTGTGCGTATCGGATTTTATAGTAATTCTCTTCCATGTCAGAGCGCAGCAGCATTTTCTTGCGACCGATGACCACCACCTGCTTGAAGGCCGCAAACTCCGGGTCCGGGAAGCGGTAGAGTTCCAGGTCGGCAAGCCTTGTCAGCAGGGTGCAGACAGTGGAACGCTGGATTTCTTTCAGGGGGGCGATGAAAATCAGGACCCCGTTTTTCACCAGCGTAGGCAGGTATTTCTGCAGGAACAGAAATTCCAGACGTTGCCGGTACTGACTGAAATCCCCTTCGTCCAGATCATAGGGTGGATTAAGCCACAGCAGGTCGATGCTGCTGGTGGCGACCTCCGCTTCCGTGAGACTGTCAGCGAGTAATACCGCTTGAAGCTTCTTGCGGGCCTGTTCATACCGGCCTTGTTCCAGCTCGATGCCCAGGGTCTCGGCATTGGTTCCTTGGGTCAGCAATTGCAAGGCCTCGCCTTCGCCGCAGCAGGGATCGAGCATGCGCGCATTGGGTCCGATGGAAAGCCCGGCGCGTATGTGTTCCACCACGCAGACCGGGGTTTTGTAATAACCGAGTTTTTCTTGGGATGCGATTCTTGCCATGTAATCTTCCTTTTCTGTAAGGGGTTGAATGATCAGAAGGGGATGTCGTCGATGCAGTCAGTTCCCAGGGTTTCCGAGGAGACGATGGATTCTTTCAGGGGCGCGTTATCCGTTTGCTTGGAACCGAGCATCTCCAGATGGGCGGCGATGACCTCGGTGCTGCTGCGGGTGACGCCGTCTTTTTCCCAGGAGCGGGTCCGGAAACGGCCCTCGATACAGATCTGTCTGCCTTTCTCCAGATAGCGTTCGCAGACTTCGGCGAGTTTGCCCAAGGCGATGATGCGGTGCCACTGGGTTTCAAAACCGTCGCCGTTCTTCTCGTTGGTGGCAAGGGAGATGTTGGCCACGGCCAGTCCTTCCTTGGTGTAGCGGATTTCCGGATCGATCCCCAGACGGCCGATGAAGATGGCCTTGTTGACCCCGAGGTTCGTACCCGATCCCAGCAGGATGATCTGGGAGGCAACGATCTCCGTGGTGTAGCGTTTGATGCCGTCTTTCTCCCAGGTTTTCTTCCGGGATTTGCCTTCCACATACACCTGCGCGCCTTTTTTCAAACAGGAATCACAGAGTTCGACCAATTTGCCGTACAAGATCACCCGGTGCCATTCGGTCTGGGACTGATCCTTGATTTTTTCCGTGGTGGCCAGACTCAAGGTGGCGACGGTATGGTCGATGGTGGTGTGACGTACTTCAATGTCCTTGCCGAGGTTTCCAATCAGAATAGCCTTGTTCATGATGTTGCTCCTTTCAATTTAAGGGTCGTGTCCATTCCTTGGTTTCGCCGTTGAAGCGAAACCCCGATGACTTCAAAATGCCGCGATGTTTGTAGATGGCGCCTTTCCGGCCTTCGGTGACCACCAGAAATCCGTCCTGGATTCTGATGCCGAGACCGACTCCTTCCAGAAAGCCGAAGTCGTCGATCCTGGAAAGATCCGACGGCTTGCGTTTTTCCAAGGGCGCCCGGGGCTGGACCGCATGGGTGGTGTTTCTATTCTGGAAAGCCGCGTCCTTTGCTTTTTCCAGTGCCTGATTATTAATAAGCGCCGCGTAAAGCTCATCCGCGGAACATAACTCGCCGCCGCCGAAACCAGCGGAAAAAAGCGCCCGGCCGATGGCGGAGGTTTCACAGTTTTCCACCGCCGAGGTCTTGTTCACGAATCCTAGGCTGCGCATTTCTTCGGCGGTGCCGATGGCAACGGTAATACCCTCCGGATTGATGATGGCGGTTCTGCAAAGCACCGTATCCTCATTTGGAAATGAGATTTCGGGTACGATGCGCCAGCCGGAGTCAACCGGGAACTTGTCGCGAAATTTGCGCACCCGTTCGGCCACGGTTTCATAATGTTTTTCATTGCCCTGCTTGTCTTTGATGATGACAGCCATGCTTGCCTCCTTTTGGTTGGTTCCCGGAAAAGAGACAATTCACCCGCAAAGGGAGTTTGTCTCCCCATCGGGATGGTTGATAAACAATGGTATTGGATTCAGGAAACCGAAAGAACAGTATAGGACGTGGTCTTTTTGAATTCCTCGAACAGATCCGGGTGGGCGGATTTGAAGGCATTGAAGTCCAGGGTCTCTTTTTGTCTTGCAGATACCTTGATGATGGTTTCGCCCGCTTTTCCGGCCGTGTATTCTCCCAGGAATTGTTCGATTCTGGCTTTGGCCTGAAACGAAAGTGATTTACCCTCTTTCTCCATGAGCTTGGCATCCAGATACTGGTTGACGTCCTGCTGAATGGGTCCCAAATCCACAACCTTCGAATCATCCACGAAAAAAGCCGGACAATCCGAACGGAAATGGCAGTAGGCGCACAAGGGCGATTTGTTGGTATTGAGGGAATCGGGATTTTGGTTCTGAAGCGCCTGCCAGATGCGATCGGCCGAGGCTTCCAGTTCCTTGAACATCAATGGGCTGTGCTTGTATCCGTTGAAAATACTCACATCACCGGTCTGCAAATCAAGGGCGATTACGGCTCCTTTGATTTTCTTCTGCCGGTGGTTCAAAGCCAATATTCCCATTTGGTAATAGAGCTGTTTTTCCCAACCGTCATAGGGTTCTTCCGGAATAAACGATACGCTTTTGCATTCCAGAACCCCCATTTCGGTTTGGTTGCCGAAGGTGAAGTCCAGATGGGCTTTGAGATGGGGTTTTTGCGGATGAACGGCTTCCAGTTGGCAAACATGCTTGATCCCGTTGTGATCCAACGCCTCCTTGACAATGCTTTCAACAAGATCACCGCGTTTGAACCGCAACAGGGTTTCGAATGATTTTGGGGAAGGAATCAGCTTTTCAAGACAGCCTTTGCGTTCGCAGGCCAGATCCGAAGCACCGATATACGTGGATCGATCCCCCAGTTCATCCTTGGGCCGTTGCAGGAATTCTTGAATGATGGTTTTCAAATCCATGGTGTCCTCCTTGTGTCGTTTGAAGACAGAAAGAGATCACCTCCCGTGCCAGGGAAAAGAAGTCTCTCCCTGTCCGGGTTATGATTTGTAATACCAGTATGGTTCCCGTATCACCGATAAAACGATGTCCCGAGCAAAAGCTGCCATGCACCGCATCTGAGGCATCCGAAAACAGCCGGGAAATTCGTTTTCGGATCATCGTTTCATCTGATCGCTGTCGGGCGCCGCAAAGGTGGGTTTGCGTGTCCGTTGTCCCTAAAATCGGGCTGCATGCATAGAAAAAAATTCTATGAGCAAAATCAATCGGTAAACCCGCCGTTGGAAAACGGGGTATTTTTCAGTTGTCCCGGTCTGAAACCAGGGCGCAATCCCTAATAATGGTCTGTATAATTATAGTAACGAGGCGGTAAAGCAATTGACAGGACTTAATCGCTCTTTATCTGCAACAAAAGCGCAAATAGTGTGATTTCATATCCTTGACCAACTTTCTCAGGAACGTATGATGAAGGCTCTATAGACCCATTTAACGCAAAGTGTTGCAATCACAAACCAGATTCCAATAATTACAACTCCGGCGGTCCAGCTCACGGGTTTCCCATTCTGAATAATTTCCCGCGCCCGTGCTCGGCACTCAGCCAAAACAGAAGGGGGGACCAATTTTATAGCCAAGGCAATACCAATTGGAATAAGAATGACATCATCCAAATATCCAAGAACGGGCACGAAGTCCGGGATCAAATCAATGGGGCTGAAAGCATACGCAACAATGCCGGCCACTACGATTTTCGCGTACATTGGCGTTCTGGGATCACGCGCAGCATGGTAAAGAACATATGTCTCTAACTTGAGATGGCTTGTTCGTTCTTTTAATGGTTTAAGAAATGTCATACTATTTTTGATAAACAACTTATTTTTACCATATCGGTAAAGACGCATCTGAGAGAATCAGTCATTTCTCCCCAGCGATCCGGCTGTCGGTTATTGCCTGGGATTTTATTGTGTTGTGAAACATGGGTCAAACGAATTCTACGGCGCGCAAATCATATCATGGGAAGCATTATCCAGAACCTGCATATGGGAGGCGGCATTGGCGAATTCGTTCAGGCAGGTGCAGTTCTGGATGATGGTTTCACCCGGGCCGAGCGGACATACCTGGTCGGCGCCGCAGGATTTGTACATGACCTGGATGCCGGCCACGGAATTGTGATAGTCCCACGTATTGGCCTTGGCGCCGGCCTGGGTATTGGTGGAGTTCAGCCGGACCTTGCAGGCCGTTTCACAGGAAGAGTATGTGGGGATGTAGGGCAACTCGGCGCTTTTGGATGTCGTGGTGCCGGTTTCCGGGTCAAATTCATTATAGGACATGAGATTGTCGGTTTTCTGGGTCGAACCGGAAACGGCCCCGGCAATGGTGAGACCTTCTGCGGTGTTGAACGTGACACCCGTGTCACAGAGATAATTGCGGCGGATATTCCACCAGAGATCCGAACCTGATGCCAATGGGTAGGTAGTGCCGTTGATTTGATAAGAAACGGATGTTCCCGTGGTCGTGGCCAAATAAGAAAGCCCGGCATCCTGATCCGTGATGGAAACCGGGGCAAAGACTGGGGAAAGGCCGGTTGGGGTGCCGTCTGATATTGTAACCAGGCAGTTTTTGTTGTCGTAATCGCATATCTCTTCCTTGTCCAGCACGCAGCCGGATAAATTCAGTGGGCTGCAGGTGTCCTGGGTGGACAGACTCAGGGTCCCGGCAGATACGATAGACAAGGCATGGGAGATGTTGCAGGATCGGCTTTCCCTGGGATGCAGCCTCGCATTATAAGCCTTATGGATCTGGTGATAGGGACTTGCAAGGTCAGCCTGCTGGGCCTGAACCTCCTGTGTAACCGGAAGAATTCCGCTTTCCGGATCGTAATACTGCTGAGGCGTTGCTGAGCCGGAAAAATAAAGCTGAGAATTGCCCTGGTTGATACCCAAGTCCGAAGAGCGTTGGCCATAGTATTGGATGCTGTCGGCATGTGTGGCCACCCTGGTGACCAGAACATTCGAGCTGTTTTTCTGAATGGCGCCGACAACGCCGTCGCCCAGGTTTTTCAGGATAAATCCCATGCCGTCACTGACCAGACTGCTTTTGCAATGGGTATTCACGCAAAAGCACCCGGCGAGATGGGTGATGTCGGGAACCTCTGCCAAATACACCGATGTATTGGAATTCACCTGCCAGCGATAGAAACGGCAATTGCTCCACGAGCCGGCATTGCAGGAAATGATGCCGTCCGCGCAAATACCCGAGGCGATCACCGGCGCTGTATAGGCGGAATCTAATGTGTTATCGAAATTGGTATCCTGCCGTACAGTCAAAATGGTGATATCCCCGGTGGGTCCTGGCTGCACATGAATTTCCAGGAACAAACCGGAGGAGGCCGGAGTCAATTGCACCTTGAAACTCTGCGGTCCGGGATCGTTCGGGTCTATATAGGTGGACTGAAAAGTACTCATCGATCCGATATCCGACGTCATGGGAGCCTGAAGCCTATTGTTGAGCTTTTCCCGGTCGCCGATTTCCGACAGAATGGATTGGGCGGAGGAGGTTCCGGCGGAATAGCCGTCATCATATTCGGTGGCCCGGATCGGGGAACCGGTAAGAAGAACCAGAATCACAAGATAAATGATCAACATGGCGAAACTCCATTAATGGTTTTGCGGGGACACGAATTTCAACGGATCGTGCCCGCTCCCTTTCTCGAATTCATATACCGCCCACTGCTCCGGAGAAATCTTGCCCTGCATGTACCGGATGGAGCGGTACAGCCGCTTTTTGAGATCGCTCATGGAGATGACGCCGGAAGAAATTGGCAGATATGCCTGACTATCTTTGTTCACCAGGATAATGGAGGGCGTCTGCTCGATCCCGAACCGGGTCGCAAAATTTGGATTGGTTTTCACATCCACGGAGCGGATGGGCCAGTGGTACTGGTTCTCAAAAAATGCAAGGATCGATTGCTGGGCTTCACAAAAGCCGCACTCCTCACTGCTGAAAAGGATCAGCCCGAAATCATCCTTAGCCTTCATGATAACATCGTCAAATTCCCTCACCTGCATGGCCGTAAGTGCCATCCGGCCCGGGGATGTGATGGGGTATACATCCTCGGTGGAAAACTGCGGATTCTTCTGCCCCACAAAATCCACCACAGCGGCAAAGGCGGCGGATTTCCGGCGGGCCACGTCCTGAACCTTCAGATAATGGGCCACGTTTGTTTCGGTTGGAAACTGCACAGCCTGCTTGGTGACCTGGTTCAAATGCGCCTGGAAATCATCCGGGTGCATGTTCCACAACTGGTCATAGGAATGCTCCGGGACAACCGGATGCTGCGGTTTTTCCTCTTTGGGCTGGTCCTGTTGTTCCTGGAACATCTCGTACCAGTACCATCCCCGTTTGGAATTCGGATCAGACTCTTCGCTTGAATACACCGGGGCGGCCATGAACAATAACAGACCCATTGTGAAACATATTATAGGGCTAGGACCGAAACACATTTATACACCTGCTGAACTCAAAGAGGTTAGGAACCACATGGGAAAATATCCTTTTTATCCTGTTAATCCTGTCCAAAACTTAAAACAAAGGAATGGCCACCGCTTCCACGTCCTTCTTCTCCAAAAAACCGATGTATCGGGAATCAAAGCTGTCCGGGTATGAACCGACAGCAAAGAACTTTCCTTCCGGAACCCTTCCGGTATAATCGTAACGTTCCAGCACCTGGCCCTTTCGGGAATGACTTTTGGCATGGCCAAGATAGGCATTGCCACAGTAATAATTGCCATCCGATGTGGACGAGAGCATCTCACCCTCATCACAGCCGATTTTCTTGACCACCATGCATGGGGAACAATGCTCCACCAGATGGGAATCGATGGAAAAGATCACATAGCGGCCGGATTTCAAATCCGCTGGAGTAAACAGCCTTTGGTAAAAAAAGAACCGGTAAAGCAGGGAATTGGTTTTGGAAAAAGCCATATGCTTTGGGATAGCCCGGCCCACGTACATCAATGCACAAAGCCCGAGGCACAGGGAAATCATAAAAATCCTTCTTTGCCTCGGTTCCTTGGGCAGCACGATACTGGGGAACAGTCTATGGCGTAATGACTTCCACATTCTTGGACAGCACCACATCCGCGGTCAGGATAATTTTGTTTTGAGGTTGATTCCGGATCAGGCCGACCACCTGTTCCAGCTTTTCTTCCAACTCCTTGGAACTGATTTTGCGGTTGAGATAATCCTCCCGGACCTGTTTCAAATAAGCGCTTGTGTCCGCCGCGGCAATCCGCACGGCAAAGAAGTGGTGATACACCGCTATGCTGATCAAAGAACTTCCGCAAGAGATCAACCCACAGAAAATCAAGACACGCATTTTATCCTTCATAAAAATCCCCCTGTAATTTTTGAACGGCCTGCTCGATCCGGGCATCTTTGGTGTCTTTCAAGATGTGCTCCAGACCAGAGGCAAGGGCCACGTCGCCATAAACCACCACCGCCTCCACCTCTCCGGACAAATTGCCCTCAAGTCCCATGCTTTGCTTTGGATCAATAAGATTGATGTTCCGCACAAAGGCCAGGGCAGGAACTTCCTGGATATAGAACTTTTGAAAGACCAAAGGATCGATCACGATGCTGACCCGAAAAAGATCGCAGGCCTTGCCCTTGTTCATCCGGCAGCCGCTTTCCCTCACCAGCAGTTTTTCAAGGAAATCCAGGGTGGGCCGGGCCTGTTGCATGCCGTCCACAAATCCCCGCAGAACCAGGACAAAATTGGGATCTCCCAGCCGATCCAGATCCCGGGCATAGGCTCTCAATGTCTGTTCGGGCAAGGAGGAGGATATGAACAGGAACACCTTCTCAGAATTAAGCAATCGATCCGAAAAGAGCTTCTCCTGATTTGAAGGTTTTTCCGAATTCAATGGTTTTAACAAGGTTCCGGCGATGCGCCCTTTTTCCAACTCAATTTTTCCCTGGGATTCTTTGGATTGAAATCGCTCAAAGGCTTCTATTGCCGCAGCTTCGCCGGCCGTGTTCAGTTCCTTTGGAAATTCCATCCTGGACTGGGATTGTTGGGCCTGCTCCAATATCCGGTTCACCGTTTCCATCGATGGTTCTTCGGCGTTCATGCCGGTGGTCATACAGATAAACACGCATAGCATGCCGCCGACAATTCGTTTCCAATTTTTAGGTCTATCATGATGCACAGCAGGCTCTCTTTCTGAAAATCACGAACAAAAAATTGTCGCCCCCTGGAAAAAAGGGCGGGTTCTTGAAATAGGTCCAGAGCAGGCCGGTTCTGCCGATGGGAATGCAGCCGGCCGAACGTACGGGCTTGGCAAGCTGGAGCCGGTAATTCCATTTCACCCAGATGGGCGTGTTCACCCCTGAGCAAAGATAAATCCCCACATCCACCAAAAGCCCCTCCCGGGCGAGCTTGTATAGCATGCGGGCCGCCAGCGCCGCCTGGGACTGGATATGATCCGAATGCCCGATAATGCCGGACAAGGGATAAACCGAACTGTAGGACCCGATGCACCAAAACAGGGGCGCCAAAGGCAGACCCACGTTGCTGCTCACGGCATCCACCATGCAGATGAACTGGGCGATGGGGTTTGCGAACAGCAGGGCTTCCGGCTGGATGTAAAACATGAGTTCGTCGTCGTTCCACAGTGGGTCGAATTCCGTCATGTAGGCGATGTCGAACCCACCGCTTTCCACGCAGGAGGAATCCACCAGCATTTCCATCATGGACCAGACCGGGAAGATCATGTAATGGGCCTGGGAAAAGGTGTTGGGCGTCTCCTGGTTGCCGCCGTTCTCCTCGTTGGCGCCGCTCAGCTCGGCGGTGTTGTTGTATTCATCGTAAACACTCTCGCCGATATAGGGAAAACAAAACGGGTCTTTCACAGTCTCGATGATCCGGGCCGGTTCCCAGAAGGAGATGGCGATGCCGGTTCTTTCATAAATGGGCGGCGGCGCCTGGCAGGTGCAGATGGTATTGCCGTCCGCGGCATCCGGCGGCTCGATCATGCCGCCATCCGGGGTGCTGCCCTGTCCGTCGATGCGGGTACCGGCGATCTTGATGGGGAAAATGCACTCCCAGCAGACATCGCTCATGGGGTTCATGGTGGTTCCGCCGCAGATGGCCCCAGCCTCGGGCGCCATTATCAACACCAGGCAGATGATCCAGGCCAGGCTACTTTTTTTGAACTGCCAATGCAATTTCCTTGACCTCCATTTTGTCCTTGTTTTGCCGGATAACGGACGGCACGGCCTGGACATGAAAGCGTTTGATCACTTCCGGCATGGCAAAATAAACATGGCGTTTGATCCGGGACCGGACTTCACCATAAACCCCGCCTGTGATCAGAATACGGGTCTTGCTGTCATTCGCATAGCCGGATTTTTTCAACCATGCGATCTGGTCCGGATCTTCGGCGTCGATGATCACCAGCGTGCGGGGGTAGTCCACATAATCCAGGGGATTGAACGTATAGCCCGCCGGATAAAGGATGCCGCCCTTTCCGTCCGGAATATCGAACTCAAGCCGGTAGGTCATATCCACTTCAAAGGTCCGGTCCTGGCCGACCCGGGGCAGTTTGGGGATGCCATCTGGCCGGAACCGTCTGATTTTTTCCAGGTTCTGCTTTGAGCGGATCAGCTTTTCCCAGTCGATGCCGGCTGCTTTGGCCTTGATCTCCTGAAGGGCGTCCTGTTCCGCAATGGCATAGACCCGGCCGATGAGGCCCAGGTTCTTCACTCCGGCGGAGGCTTTGCTGCAAAGACAGCAGACGATGAAGCAAACTACTGACATGACCATTGAGAATTGTATTCTGCATAGCCTCCTGATCGTTATTTCTCTGCGCCATAGTGTTTTCATCAATACCCCTCTGTCAATCCTGGATACTGTTGTAATAGTCCGTGACACCCTGTTTCATGTTGGTCTCGATTTCATTCTGGGGCTTGGTCTTGATACTCCCGTACCATTCTGACAGGTCGATCAGGGAGAAATCCAATACCTGGAATTCTTCCGGCGTGAAGCCCCGGCAATTTGGGCTGGAAGGGAGGCCCCAGCCGTTAAAGGTATTGAGCTGCGGCCGGCCTTGTTCCTGGACGATCCGCGCCAGTTTGGAATTGAAACAACAATAGGATTTGGATTCTTCCACGCACACATCGCCAAGCAGCAGATGAAGCTCCTGGGAGCAGTATTGCCCCACGTAATGGCAGAGGCCTTCGCCCCTCAGCTCCGCCAGCATCTGCTCATTCTGATTGCATTGCAAAAGGCCCCAGAGGTAATCCTTGCTCTTGCAGCAGTCATCGAACAGGATGGTGGCGCCCGAGGTGCGGCACCGGCGGTCATAGCCTGAAAAAATGTAAATATGCCCCAGGCACTGGTTGGTGCTGTCCTTGGGGCCGTTGTTCTGGAGATCGTCCGCACCCTGGGGCGAGCTCGGACTGGTGATATGCTCGCCTGAATTGAAGCAGAGTTGGGCGCTGCAGTATTTTTGTCCGTTCAATTCCTGGCAGATGAAACCGTCGCCATAGGGGCAGGTATCTTTCACGCAGGCATCCAGGGCCGGGTCATAAATGCCGGATGGACAACCGGGCGCGGCCCTGCAAATATTGTCCTGGATCGAAAGATTGTCCGGGCAATACAAAACGCAATCCGTGCCTTGGCCGCAGCCGCTGTTGCAGGCGGCAAGGGTCTGGAAAACCATGCCCGAGGTTGTGCACCGATACTGAGCCGGAGATTCGCACTGATCCACTGCAATATTCAAGGCACTTGGACCAGGGCAAACAGCCGCCGCCTGGGTGTTCACGCAAGGAATATGATCCAACAAGCAGAGCTGCCCCTGGGGAGTCGTGACGCATTCTCCGAACTCCCCGGAATCGAGCATGCCGTTCCCATTGAAGTCCTGGAAGCATCCGGTAACTGGAATCAGGCCATCCGCAAGAACAGGCGATGCCCAAACAGAAAAAACAAACAGCTCACACAGAAATAATTGTTCCAATTTTTGAATCATTTGCCCGACCCATTGTTGATAGGTTTAATCAATGCGAATCTGAATCAAAATCGAAACGGTCCTGTCTCTATAATATAGGGTCGGTCAAGTTAAAGTTCTTTGATGCGCGCTTTAAGGAATTATGAATTGCATGTGTGCTTGAGGCTGTATAATCCATTGATCGCTATTCCCGCTAATTGTGGAGATATGCTCAGGCAGCAGGTCGAAAAGAATACAGACGACTTAGCGTAATTTGCTATTGACACTGTATAAATATATTTGTACAAAATGACATGACCGAAAAGGAATATATCGCTTATAAGGGGGCCACCTTTACCATCGAGTGGTATTTTGACATCCATGGGAAAAGCCAGGCTCTTGAATACCTTTTGAATATAGACGCTTCAATGCAGCAAAAAGTATTCTATCTCTTTAAGCGAATGGGTGATTATGGGAAAATTAACGATTTGACCAAATTCAGGAACGAAGGAGATCAAATTTTCGCTTTCAAGCCACAACCGGATCGATTTTTATCCTTTTTCACCAAAGGGAAAAAGATTATAATTACCAATGCTTTTCTTAAAAAATCAGACAAGCTGCCAAAGGAGGAAAAAAGAAAAGCTTTGGAGTGTCGAAAGGATTATCTGAAACGAATTGAAGAAGGAAGTTATTATGAGAAATAAAAAACAACCCCAAACCACCTTTGAGAAATTAATGCAAGATCCCAAATGGAAAGAGGGATTTGAAAAAGGATATGAAAAATTTCTTATTTCGGAATTTTTGATAGAAGCAATGGAAGAGGAAAAAATTTCTGTCAGAAAGCTTGCTAAAGAGGCTGGTGTTTCTCCAACCCTTATTCAGAACATGAGATCCGGGAAAAGCTCCAACATCAGTTTAAATACCTTAGCTCCCATACTCTCCGTATTGCATTACAGGATTGAATTTGTAAAAGATAATACCATCTGAATCTCATTGAAGATAGCTGATTTCAAATACCTTTCTTGCATATTGACACCTGCCTTATGGACTGCAAAATCGATGATGTCTGTTTTCGCTTTTCAATTTCCGCAGAATCGAATGTGCTGAAAGCCATTATTTTTAGGGGTAGATAAAACCCGGGGTTCAAGCGGGTCCCGTCTTGCATGATGACTTGAAATTTGCCGCCGATATAGCCTGGGCCGATCAGTTTGTCCGGGATATATTCATTCAAAGCCTGCCGGAGGGCGTATTCCAGACAGGCCATCTTTTCTTCATTTGCCATATGGGCCATGATTTCCATCCGGCCGGACTGAACTGCGAGATCACAGGCATATTGGGCAATCAAGCGCGGATACACATACACGATCCCGGCATGGGAGAAGGCCTCGTATTTGCCGTTTTCAACCACATTGATCCTATCGCCGATACGCTGCAGTAAAACAGGAAGATCAAGCCATGCGAGATCAACCGGCTCGTATCGCGGCTTCTGGGGTACATAGGCAATTTTTCTTTGATGAGGATTTCCGGCCATGGGTGACGAATCCGTAGTGACCGCGCTATAACCGTATTGCTTCAACTCAAGCTGCCGAGCTTTGTGATCAGCGGCCTTCAGGCTGCTCAGCAAATTTCCGGAAGATGGCGCCGGGAGATGGTGATCCCGAACAGCCTTTAAAATCTCTTCACGGGAGGGATAATCCATGGGTAGAATCTCACTCATGATGTCATGGGAGATCATAAAGTGGTCCTTGTGGGTGAAGGGCCTGGCCATTTCTGGAATTTTGCCAATATCGTGTCCAAGGGCCACCAGCAAAAGCCGGCCCATCTCCATCTGAAAATCTTTGCTTTCCTTTTTCCGGTTTTCAATCAGAATGTCGGCCACGTTCAGGGTATGCTCCCGGAGAGAAACATTTTCGCTCAGGATTTCATAGGCTGTCCGTTGATTGGTTTTCCATTCCGCCGCTTCCTGGTCTGTTGTGTCATTGCCGGTTTTACCGCATTCAAAGCGCTGGGCAATGGAGGAACAGCCGCCCTGCTGGTCCAAAATTTCAATAAGTTTGCAGACCGGTTCATATGCACGGATCTCCATCAGCATCGCCTTATAGGGTTCAACCCGCCGGTTCATGAATTTAGTGATTTCAAGATGGTTCCATTTCTGATTTGGTATCTGATGTTCCTTGATGGGCGGCCTTTCGTTTGGTGTCTCATTCCCTATGCCGTGAAGGAAAGTATCGATGTTTGATAATACCTTTTTATCCTTTTTGGAGCGTACCAGCAGATGCCGGATCAAAAGCAGGAAAAGCCCGCCTATTCCGATAAAGCCCAACAATGAAGCTGTCTCTCTGAACCACATGATTTATCCTTTGTGCTACCCAAAAGACTAATCGACCATCAACCGAATCTCCGGATAGGTCACCTCTAAAACCGCCGGTTTGACCATGCAGGTTTTTCCACGAAAGGCGCCGGTAAGGCCGAACATGAAAAAATCCCGCATGCCAAGATTCATAGCATCCTCGGGCAAGACCGCCTGCTCTTCGGTTTCCCGGATCATGATGCCGCCGCCGAGTTGGAGAATCGGGCTGAACTTTTTGACCAGGCCGGAATAGTCCGAGATGTATTGAGCGGTCTGGGGATCATTGACCCGCATGAAGATCTTCGTATTGGTGTTGTCCAGAATCTTCCGCGCATGATCCTCGCCGAGTTCAGCGTTCAGGTCGGCAATGGACTGGGTAAAGGCATGAATCCAGATACCGGCGCCGCCGGCCTTGTTGAACAGATCGGCAATATCGAAATAAGCGATGTTGGAAAACTCGTCGAGATACAAGGCCAGAGGCGGATTCACGGTCCGGCCCGAGGCGAACCTGCGGCCCACGAAACTTTGCAGCATGGAAATCATCACCCGAGCCACGATATGGCTCGTCCGCCGGGTCAGGAGGCTGCCGGTCTGGATCACCAGGATCACTTTCTCCCCCTCTTCGAGCCGTTTCATGAAGCGGTTGGAGCTGGCCTTGCCGATGATCTGGCCCACGCTGCCGGTGGAAAGGGAGGTAAGTACGGTTCTCAGGGAGGAAGAAATCTTGGCAAAATAGTCGGCCGGCGACTCCAACAGTTGGGAAAGAGCCGCACGGACTTCTTCGGCTTCGTTACCGGCAACATCGCTCAGGCTTTCCTTGAGCTTTTCCAGCCCGGAATAGGAGCATCTTTTCTTGATCTCGTCGAAGTTGATGTGGGCCGCGTTCATCCGGCCCATTTTCTGGAAGATGATCAGGGACAACACGATGACCAGGGTGGTTTCATAGGCCACATTGACGAAAAACTCCTCCTTGGCTTTGATCCCGGAAACCACATGGGAAACGATTTCCTCGGGCATGTAGTAATACGCCAAGGGATCGATCCGGGCCGAGCAGTCCGGATAGATGGGGGTTATCAGACACAGCTCTTTTTCCCGGTTGCAGGCAAAGGCGGTCTGGACGATTTTGGAAAACAAAGGGATATCCCCCTTGGGATCCACCATGACGACATTGTAGCCTTTTTCAATGTCCTGACAGATCATGGCTTCTATGAGTTTGGTCTTGCCTATGCGGGTGGTCCCGAAGCAAAACAGATGGCCCTTGCGATCACTATCCCGTAGCCGAATGTCCTGGATGTGGTTTTTGCGGTCGCTCAGCGCAAGGCCTTTGCCGATCAGGGTTTGGGATTTTCGTTTTTTGAAAAGATTCATAAAAATTCTCTTTAGATGGGATTTACAGGATCTACGGGATTTTTATTGTTCGCTGCGCTAATAAGCGCAGAAATAGTTTTTCTTTTTATCCTGTTAATCCTGTCAAAAAACTATTGGTACAATTCAAGCTGCCGCCGCCGGATTCTGCGGCAAAAGGACACCAGCCATATGGAAAAGAACGGCGTCAGGGCCGCCGTGCAAAAAACCAAAAGGGTGCGGTAGGCTGTGGGAATCAGGTGGGGCTTGATATGCCAGATGATCCGGTAAATCACCTCGGCTACTTCCCTTTTCTGCAGCGAAATCCCATAGGCCGCCTTCCAGACGGTTTCCGGCGTCAGATGGCTAGAGAGGAAAACCAGCAAAATGAATATCACGATGCCCTTGATCGCCAAAGAAATCAGTCTTCCGGTGAGCAGGGAATCCACTGCATTCCGGGTTAGCACGCCGATCCGGTATTTGCTCAGAAAACAGCAGATCCCGCCGGTAATGATGATGGGCGCGCAGGTGAGGGACCACAAGAAGAATTTGGACCGGGCCATTGGGAAAAACCGCTCCACCCACAAGTTCAAGCCGTCATCGGAGATCACCGGCAAGGTCAAGGCCGTTAACAGCGCAAAGATGAGCCCTTCCAGAAAGCCGT
The DNA here is from genome assembly GCA_020723325.1 of Desulfosudis oleivorans. Classification (GTDB taxonomy): domain Bacteria; phylum Desulfobacterota; class Desulfobacteria; order Desulfobacterales; family SURF-7; genus DYJD01. The sequence goes on from DYJD01000025.1 coordinate 107,620, forward strand.
TGCCAAAGCCCATATTGAAGAAATTCAGTTTGCCGCGAATGGTCAGAAAATCATCCGGAATGTCCTGACCGGTGCGCTCGATCACGGCAAATTGCTGGATCTGGGAGATGGCGTCGATGAGGCTGCCGAATATGGACTGGGTGCTGGAACGGCTTTGCCCGGCCGGGACGATGTCCGTGCCGCCGCCCGGATTGCCGGCTGTTTCTCTATTTGGCATTCGCGAAATCCCCACCTTATTTCAGTGTGGCCAGTTGTTGTTTGATCCGGGCGATATAGGCCTCGCCGTTCTGCTTTTTCAAACCGCTTCTGGCATCAGACAGGCCATATCCGGTGTGATAGCAAGCCACAGCCTCCCAGTCATAACCATATCTGTCGACGCATTGTCTCAGAATCCAGGCACCCACCATGGTGCAATAACAGGCATTGTATAAACCGGCATAATGCTGACCCAGGTATTTCCGCCAGGAACTATTGATCTGCATGTGACCGATGTCCACGGTCTGGGAAAAGGAATTGGTATTTACGGCATAGGCATTGCCGTTGCTTTCGACCTTCGAGATGGCCTGCAGCAATAGTGGGGCGATCCCATATCGGCTGCCGGCCTCTTCAAAGCAATAATTGTCGGCAAAGGCCGGAAGATGGCACCACAGAATCATGGATACACAAAAGTTAACGACTGTGTTCTTCATCATCTTCAACCCAATCCCGTTTTAACCAATCACTCTTTCCCTTTTAACATCCTTTCCACCGCCGCCATATCGGCACCGCTAACAAACCGGCCATCGTCAAAGATAAACACAGGCACGCCGGCGATTCCGGCCCTGGCGATCGCTTCATGCGCGGTTGCGATCAACTTCTCCCCGTCACGGCATCGAAGACTTTCGTCAAATGGCAGGTGTTTCCATTCTTTTTCCGCATACTGCTTCAGGGTGAATTTTCGGCATACGGCTTCTATAGATTTCTGTTCGCCCTCCTTCCCGTGCACAGAATACAAGACCGCTTTGACGGTGATTCCATGGGCGTCGGCCAACGCCATGATCTTTTCACTTGCCATGTTGCAATAGGGGCAGAGGGGGTCGGTGATCAGGTACACCTTACGGTTTTTACCGGCAGACGGGGTATAGGTGATGGCGGCCATGGAATCGAGCAGTGGGATCAAGTTCCTTAAATCCTCCGCCTTGAGTTCATCTATCCTGGTCCTGGTGATTTGCTTTCTTTCTTTAAACATTTCTCCGGCGATGATGAAATCCTCCCCGGCAAACACCGGCACATATTCATTGCCGAGTTTGAGGATGATCTCGCACAAAGTTCCCATATTCTGTTTTGAGGCGATCCGGCCGGGCGGTATGGGTGAATGTTTTCCCAGCCAGGCCAGGTCGATGTTTGCGCAAGGGGTTTGATAATCGGCGCTACCATTGGAAAAAAGGATCGCCAGAATGGCCATTGTCCACAGGATCGGTTTTTTCATTTTTAGCTTCTCCCTGATTTCGGATTATCGGTGATTATTTGAATTGCAGCACATTTTTCATAAGTGCTTCCGTTTCCGGTACTTTTTCAGGTTCCCGTTGCATAGGCTTGTTCTGAATGCCGACATTTCGAATGTCCTTTTCCTCTGGTCTCACATGAAACGGGAGCGGCTGCTTGCTTCTGGATGAAAAAAGGCAAAACATCTTGCGAGCGGCTTCGGTTTCCATAAAGGCTGCCAGGGCCGATTCCGCGAACAAGGACCGATGCCGCACCGATATGGACCGCAGCCATTTGATGATCGTTTCATTGGTGAGCGAAATCCGCAACCTGACCGGCTTTCGTTTGTCCGCTTTCATAATGGAACAGAGATGACAGACCGCTTTTGTATCTTTGGAACCAAAGCGCGCCTCAAAAGCCATTTCCACAAACAGGGACCGGTAGGGAGCGGGAACGGTCCGCAGAATAGTAGCCAGTTTTTCATTCACAACCGTGAATTGAAAGCGGTAGACATCAGGCATTTTTCACCCCCTTCAGATATTTGTAATAGCCCCGGGCATTGCTGAATTCCGCATGTACCGGCATATACAGGAAATCCTCGGAAAACTTCTCCTTGAAAAACCGGAAAACATAATAGGCCCCGCCACCGGCCACAATGAGCCTGCGGGTGTTTTTCAGGACATCGGAAAGCCGCGATTTGATCTCCCGGTATAAAAAATCGGCGTAATCCCAGGTGAGTCGGGTGATGGGTTCGGATAGATCGATTTCTTTGCCGTAAATGGAAATCTTGCGATTCACCAGGGCATTTTTTATGGCCTGTTCCGGAAGTTCCAGTCCCATCTTTTTCAGCTCGATGTCCAGATCCCTGCAAATCCGGCATAACCCGGCCCCCTCCAGCATGTTGGACCATTCGGAGCTGGAGCGTCCTTCATGGACACAAAGGATATCAATGGTATTGAAACCGATATCCAGGATAAGCAGGTCACTGCCGAGCCATTTGCGGTTCGGCCTGCAATGATCATCGAACAGGAAGTCCAACAGAATCCCCTGGCTCTGGGCCTGAATGCCAAGCCTTGGGAAGGTCACCTCCAGACCTGAAACTTCAAAGCGGACCAGCCGCCCGGCCAGGTCATTTTTCTTTTCCCTGTAATACGCCAACGGAAGTCCGAGGCAGACCTCCACGGAATTGCAGAGCGACTTCAGCGGCAGGTGATATAGTTGCGCGGCGCCTTCAAAGGCCTTGAGGATCAGCAGCGGGGAAAATTCCAAAAGAAATTCGATATCCCGGGTGGGGATCAGGTTGGCGCTGATCAGCGCATCGGTTCCAACAAGATATTTCTTGTTTTCAAACGTGTATTCCATCTGGGCGTCGTCCAATCCGGCAATGGCCTGGTTTTTGACCCGCGCCACCGCAGACGGAAACTTGAACATATCCGTCTCGATGCGCCCATTTTCAATGATTTTGCTGGAAACCGCTTTCACATCCCCAAAGCCGATGTCGATACCCATTCTGATGAGCTGACTGGTTGCCATTTCATCGCCTCATTGTCGTGATGTTTTGATCTGCTTTTCTTAATAATAAGGGGGCGGTCAAGCTTCGATGCTTTTTGATAATGAACTTGACTATTCGAGAACAAATTATTATATGTTCATATGATAATTTGTTCAGGAGATGAAAAATGGAAAATTTCAAGCCTAATGAGTCCGATCCTGAGATTTGCGCCACGCAATGCATCCATCCCCAGACCATCCGTTTGGTCCGGCCGCAAATGCCTGATCATGAAAACACAGATCAATTGGCTGAGTTTTTTAGGCTTTTCAGCGACAGCACCCGGCTGGGGATCTTATCGGCACTGAGTGTATCCGAAATGTGCGTATGCGACCTTGGCGCCCTGCTGCAAATGAAGCAGCCGGCGGTTTCGCACCAACTGCGCACCCTGAAACAGGCCCGGATAGTCAAATCCAGACGGGATGGAAAAGTGATTTACTATTCATTGGCCGACGACCACATTCTTCAGGTGCTGAAAGTGGGCGCCAAACACCTTGGGGAAAAATAAGGAGCACAAGTATGGCAACAGTGACCACCGAACGTTTTCGGATAAATAATCTGGATTGCGCCGCCTGCGCGTCTAAAATCGAAAACAACCTGAGAAAACTTGACGGCGTGGAAACGGTCAGCCTAAGCTTCGCCACCCTTACCCTGGCTGTCAAAGCGCGGGATATGGAGCTGGTGTTGGAAACAGTCCGCCGGATCGAGCCCGGCGTAACCTTGATTCCGGAAAACGAAGACAAATTGAAACCGGTTGCCCTTGACCACGGGGCGGATTATCGTCCTTGGAAAGCGCTGCTGTATTTCGGTGCGTCGGCGACCCTTTTTCTATTGCTGCTCGCTTTCGAGGACCGTTTCCACACGCCTTCCGGGGTGTGGCTGGAGTATGTCGTCACGTTTACCGCCTATCTCCTGGCCGGATGGAATGTTATATCAGGAGCGGCCCGGACCATCCGGCGCGGAGAATTTTTCGACGAAAACGTGCTGATGGTCATCGCCACCGGCGGTGCCATGGCGATCCATGCGTTGACGGAAGCCGTGGGCGTCATGATCTTTTTCAAAATAGGAGAAATGCTTCAGGATTTGGCCGTGTCGAAATCACGGGGTTCCATTCGCGCGCTCCTCGCGGCCCAGCCGGATCACGCCAATGTCCAATCCGAAAGCGGACTAAAGTTGATGCGGCCCGATCAGGTGAATGTGGGCGCAATGATCCTTGTCAAGCCCGGTGAAAAAATCCCCCTGGACGGTGTCGTCATCACCGGCGACTCCCAGGTGAACAGCGCGCCCCTGACCGGTGAGTCCATGCCGGCAGGGGTGCGCCCTGGCGATGCGGTGATGGCCGGCGCGATCAATCTGACGGCTGCTCTATCGGTCCGGGTCACGAAACCATTTCAGGAATCCTCCATTGCCAAGATTCTGGCCCTCGTTGAAAACGCGGCGGCCCGAAAGGCCGAAACCGAAAAATTCATCACGACCTTTGCCCGCTATTATACCCCGGTGGTGGTCCTCATTGCCGCCGCTGTCGCCCTGGTTCCGCCCCTTCTGGTGGCCGGGGCCGCCTTTCAGACCTGGATCTACCGTGCTCTGGTTTTACTTGTGATTTCCTGCCCCTGCGCCCTGGTCGTCAGTATCCCCCTGGGATATTTCGGCGGCATCGGCCGGGCCTCCCGGCGCGGCATCCTGATAAAGGGCTCCAACTTTATCGATGCCCTGTCCCAGGTCAAAACAGTGGTGTTCGATAAAACCGGAACCCTGACCCGCGGCGTCTTCGAAGTCGGGCAGGTGGTTTCTTTTAACGGCTATTCTGAGCAAAAACTGCTCGAATATGCCGCGGCTGCAGAACTCCATTCCGATCACCCCATCGCCAAATCCATCATAAGGGCCTACACAGAACAGGGTGGCGATGTGGCTGCGATCACGGTTCATGACCATCGTATGCTTGCCGGCAGCGGCGTCAAGGCAATAGTAAATGGAAGCATGGTGCTGGTGGGGAATGACGCGCTCCTCCATCGTGAAAACATCGACCACGACCAGTGTGTCGCCGATGGCACCACGGTCCATGTGGTCATCAATGGCAAATATGCCGGGTATTTTTTGATGGGTGATCAGCTCAAACCCGAGGCGCCGGAGGCTGTCGCCCGGTTGCGGGAAAGCGGCGTCGAACGGATTGTTATGTTGACCGGCGACAATGCCTGCGCGGCCGAACATGTGGCCGAACATCTTAACCTGGATGCTTTTCATGCCGGTCTGCTCCCGGAAGATAAGGTCCGGGTGTTCGAAGAGATTGTCGCCCGGAACGGGAATAACGGCAAGGTGGCCTATGTGGGCGACGGCATCAACGACGCCCCGGTGATCGCCCGGGCCGATGTGGGCGTGGCCATGGGCGCCCTCGGTTCCGATGCCGCCATTGAAACCGCCGATGTGGTGCTCATGACCGATTCCCCGGCCAAAATGGCCGAGGCGGTCGCCATTGCCCGTGAGACCCGGCGGATTGTCTGGCAGAATATTTTCCTGGCCCTTACGGTCAAGGGACTTTTCGTTGCTTTCGGCGCTTTCGGTCTGGCCACCATGTGGGAAGCCGTGTTCGCCGATATGGGCACCGCGTTGGCGGCAGTAGTAAATTCCACACGCGCACTGGGGAAAAACAGGTGATCGATGTATGCCTTGACCGCTATAGACGGAAAGGACCAAAACTTGGTTACAGTAATAAAATCATTTTTTTATTTTATTCTGGCTGGAATGTGCGAGATCGGTGGCGGATATCTTGTTTGGCTATGGTTGCGTGAAGGTAAACCCGTATGGTATGGATTTATAGGTTCAGCCATTCTCGTGCTATATGGGATAATCCCTACTTTCCAGCCGGCTCATTTCGGTCGTGTTTACGCGGCGTATGGCGGAATATTTATTATCCTTTCAATCTTCTGGGGCTGGCAAGTTGATAAAATAGCACCCGATAGATTTGATATCCTCGGGGGTGCCGTTGCTTTGTTTGGAGTTGCGATTATTATGTATTGGCCGCGAGTCTGAGGATGAAGAGGAACATACTTTCGGCGGAGTATGCTGAACGATCTGATCCGGGATTATCTTCAATGATATCTTGAAATCAAATGGCTCACACATCTCTCAAAATACTTTTCATCCGGCCATATTCTTCTTCGTTGATTTCGCCTTCTGCAAAGCGGGCCTTTAAAATGGCCAAGGAGTCGAGTCGATCCCGCTGCAATACGGATGCATCCGTCTTGATCGCTCTGATGATCCGGACCGCAGCGCAGACTATCAAAAGCAAGACAAGCCCATATACCGGGTACCATATGCCGCCGGGGAAAAAACCGCCGGCCCAGGGCGCTCCGCTTGAAAATGACATGTAGTCGCATCCCCACATAGTGCCACCTAATCTTTTATGATATGGGAGATGGGGAAAAGATAATTTTCCCCGGAATCAGGTTTACCAACAGCCGTAACCGTACCAATCCCTCGCGGCATAATTATATTTTGCGCTTGCTGCCGAAAGATTGTACGCTTGGGATCGCGTCCGCAACTGAATGTCCAGGGCGGCAATTTCCCTGCCAAGTCCCGCAACTCTGTCAGGGTCTGGATCGGGCTTGGCCATCACTGCTTTATACTCCCCCTGTTTAGCGGCAAGGTCCTGCCGGAGTTGGGCCGTGTCGTCCCAAAAATCCTGGTACCTGCCGTCGGTATATGTGTCGGCGTAGTAGCCGCCCGGATGGCCGTCCCAGTAACAGGCGAGAGCCTGTGATCCGGTAAGTACAATAAATGCCAATGCGGTACTGAAGAATGTCTTTTTTTTCATTGGTCCTGTCTCCTTCTGGTTGGTGTAAGATGTTCTTTGTTATTCACGGCATCATTCTTGCTGTTGTCATGAGTATTTGCAAACCGTGGGCCACAAATTCCTTCTGTTTTATAACCATTTTGAATAATAACAGTTTATGGCCAACACTCTAAAAAGTTTAAAAACGGGTGGACTCCATGATGTCGCCACATGGGGTTTTTTTACCCCATTTATCTACCGGCGATGAATCCAAGTTGTTTACAAAATACCCAACTTTGGATATAGTGTTTGGACAACATTTTTCATGAGGGTTTCATGATTTCAAAAACAAAGCGCGGCAGGCCCTGGAGCTTGCATACATCACCATGGATCGTCATCGGATCGGCCGCCATTCTCCTGATTATCGTGATGGTGCTGGCAGCTCAAAATTACAGCCGTGAAAAGAAGTACATGTCCAGCATTTTAAGCGAAAAGGGCGTGGCTCTCATCATGGCGATCGAAGCCGGAACCCGCACTGGTATGATGGACATGCGATGGGGAAAACAACAGGT
>DYJD01000074.1 GCA_020723325.1 Desulfosudis oleivorans
ATAACGATTTAAGAATTCGTGTGGCGCGGCCACGCAAAGCAATACAGGGGAGGCATAGTCCCGCCGCCACACAATTCTGTGGTTGAACTAAGCCGTGATGGCGTTACTTGGAAATCGAATGAAGTTTTGTTTTTCCGTTTTGCGAGGTGGTTGGATTTCAAGCAGGGATTTATGGATTTTGGTGGCATGGACAAGGGAAATCGTTACTCTTTGATAATTTGCCCGGCAGGCAAGACGGGATTTGCCGTTTGATTCTTGGCCGATGACCGGCCAAGAATCGAGAGAAAGACATACCTCGGCACCGACGGCAAAGGATATAATTTGCGCCTCAACAATAATACGGCAAGCTTCGGGAAGTGGCGGAATGCGGCGGCCCTCTGCCTGGGCGGGGAATTTTTTCGACCAAACGCAAAGCTCCGTTGCATTTGGGGCAGCAAAGCTGGGGATGGGCATTTTCAGTCTTGGCCGGTTCCGGTGACGGCAAAGGCGCGCCCAGGATGTAGCGTGCCACTTCAAGGAGATTGCGGTTGGTGTGAGCGAACAGACCATAGTATCTGACCTTCTGGAAGCTTTTGGGCAGCACATGCTGCAGGAAGCGATGGATGAAATCAAGCGCCGGCCGGGTTTTGAGATACCACTTGCCGGTTTTGGCATCCAGGCAGCGGAAGGTGATGCAGTCGTCATCGATCGAAACGATCCGGTTATTGGCGATGGCGACCCGGAAGACATAGCGGGCCAGGTAAATGGCGGCTTCCCTGCCGGAACCGACCGGTTCGCAGTGCACGACCCAGTTTTTTTGCCAGACCTCGGCCGGGACCAGGTTAAAAAGTCCGGTTTTTTTCAATTCATCCCGGAACTTGGCCTTGAAGATGGCGGAGATGAGTTCAACCCGGATCAGGAAGTTGTTGCTTCTGGCGGCCCGCCACTCACTATGGTCAGGACTCAAGCCGCCGGCCGGGACCAGGTAATGGACATGCGGGTGATAGCCACAGGTTTTGTCCCAGGTATGCAGCACCCCGGTCATGCCGATTTCACCGCCGATGAAGCGGGGATCGCGGGCCAGTTTTAAAATGGCCTCGGCGGACGTCTTGAAAAGAATATTGTAGACGGTTTTCTGGTTTGAGCGGGCAAGGCTCCGCAACTCGGCCGGCAGGGTTGCCGTGACAAGGAAGTGTTGAACCGGCAGCAGTTTATCCTGCTGTTTATTAAGCCAGATTTCCGCCTGGTCGTTCTGGCATTTCGGGCAGTGTCTGTTTTTGCAGGAGTGGTAGCTGTAGACGTAATGTCCGCAGGCGTGGTTATCGCAGCGGTAGAGATGGCCACCCATACTCTCGGTACGGCAATTTTCGATATCCCGCATGGCCCGCAGATGACTGGGGAGAATCCCGTCTGCATACTTTTCCCGGTACTGCCGGCCATAGCGGCGGAAGATATCCGCCAGCTCCGGCATCGGCGGCTAAAGATCGGCCATCAAGCGATTGATGGTTTGCGCGGCCGATGACTGTGCCTTGTCGGTCAGATGGGTATAGACCGAGGTGGTGGTTGGGGTATTGTGACCGAGATACTCCTGAATCAAGCGCAGGTTGACGCCAGCCTCGAGCAGATGCGTGGCATATGAATGCCTGAGAGTGTGCACCGTGGCTCGCTTATGGATGCCGGCCTCGATCCGGGCTTGGCGGAAGGCGTTTTGGACACTGGTTCTGGAGAGCGGTTCGTTGCTGATGGGCATGTCAAGGCCGCAACGACCCGGCGAGGGAAAAATCCAGGTGGGGTTGCGATGGGCCTTCCAGAACTCACGCATGAGTTCGAGAGTCTTGGGCGGCAACGGCACATAGCGGTCTTTGGAGCCCTTGCCGTGGATATGAAGCAGCAGGCGGCCACTGTCGACATCTTCAATCCGCAGGGAAATGCCTTCCTGCAGGCGAAGACCGCAGGAGTAAATAGTTGAAAGACAGGTGCGATACCGCTCCAGGCGGATCAGGCCGATAATCTTGCGGACCTCCTCGACGCTGAGGATAACCGGCAGCTTCTTCTCTCTTTTGGGGCGGATAAGCTTGACCGACGGCCAGTCGCGCCTGCTGGTGTAGTTGTAGAAAAATTTGATGCCGCATAGGGCAATGGTGACGGTGGCCCTGGCGTACTTTTTGACATTGGTGAGATAGAGGAAGTATTGCCGGAGTTCTTCCTCGGTGATCTGATCGGGGGACTTGTGATAATGTTCCGCCAGTTTGCGGACTGAGCGGACATACGAATCCTGGGTTTTTTTGGACATGCCGCGCAGTTGCAAGTCTTCGATCATGCGCTTTCTCAGTGGTGTGGCCATGGTATACCTCCTTTTTTTTGTTTTGGATGAACAAAAAAGACTACTTAAGAGGTATATCGGGCGGGATAGGGGTGGGTGTTTAACTGAAAA
>DYJD01000075.1 GCA_020723325.1 Desulfosudis oleivorans
GGGCTGGTCTTTAGCCACACTTGACACAGGGGGAAAGGTCAGGGGCCAGATTGCATAGGATGAGGATAATGTTGTTGAGTAAGGATAGCATACATTTCCGTTGCGGCATACAGTTTGACCAGGCCACGCCAGAGGGTTTGGGTGCCAGGAAAACCATCCCCTTTTCTTCCAAGATGGCCGCCGATGCCTCCCAACATGAATACCGCTTTGCGGATCGAAGGCGGCGTCTCAGGAGGAACCGGTGTTTTGTTCGCATAGCAACACAAGGCTTTCCACTCGATATCTTTAAAAAACACCGTACAAGGCAGTTCCGGAGCTTCTCGGCCCAGCATCGTCAAATAATAAATACGCCACGCTACCACCATATCCACGCCAAGACAGGTTTCGAGCCGATCGACTGTCTCCAGTTGACGGTCCTCAATCCGGCAGCCACTTTTGAGGGTCCGGTGGTAGACTTCGATGCCCCAACGACCCGAATACCATTCCACCCGCTTCTGGGCCTCTTCGAAGCTGTTAACTTCCACGGTCGTCAGGAGCATCCATTCAATCGGTTCATCGACTGTTTTGTCCGCCTTTTCCGTCACATAGACGGCCCAGACCGTGATCGCGGGAGCCAACCTATCCCGCGAAGCATGGGACTTGGGAGGAGTCAACGCCACTTTGGCAAACCGGACTCTTACCCAGGCATCACGGGCCTTGCGCGAACCTCGGCGAGGAACATGAATCTTAAGAGATCCCGCCACCTTCTGTTTTGCCATCACGTCCCACAAAAACTCCTGGTCGACTTTCCGATTCCGGGTCTTCTCTGCCCGAACCAGAAGTTTGGGACCGCCGGGTTCTTTGATGGTTTCCAGAAACAGCTCATAGATATCCGACTCCCGATCCCCCATCACCACCAGCATTGTCTCAGGACACAGCTTCTGAACTTCAGCGGCTCTGCGATAGCTCCGCAGCCATTTCATGCTTTCCTTTTGCTCAATGGGCAATTCTTTACGCCGCTCTCTCTTCCCTTTGTCTTGCGGATCTCGCGCCCAGCACTGAGCATCCACGATCCCCAAGGGCGTCCCGCCCTCCGTAAAGGCCAAGGTGTCATGAAGCAACAATCCGATGGCATGATCCTCCTTATTGTTGGTGGGACCCAGACCTTCCGTCATCGGATGGGTGCTATAATCGAGAGTCGTCGTGTCTTGCGGCACGAGCACCACCCGGTGTCCTTTCATCCGTTCGATGGTCGCTTCGGTATGAGGGGTCAGTACAACATCCATGGTAACCTTTGAGTTTTGAAAGAATCGATAAGCTCCCTTCGCTCCCGCTTTCGAGCCACACGCTTCCGGAATGTTAGCTTGAGGAGAATTGTAAAAGTCTTGAGCAATAGTGTAAAGGCGCTGTTTCAGCCGGGAATCATACAGACGTACCGTCCCGAATTCCTCTTCCGCCCAGTGCTCCGGTGCTTCCGGACGCGGCTTCTCGGTCAGACGAATGGGCGGTTCGGTGCAAAGAATCTTACGCCACCGCCGATCAAGGGGGTAGATAAAAATCTTCTTCGCCATACCGTCCCGACGTCCTGCCGTGTCCCCAACGTACTTCCAGTTGCCCGCCTTGTAGCAGGTCCCGGCGAAACGGCTGGGATCGACAAAGGTCTCCACCATCACAGGACGACTCTGGTAACGTTGCTCCCAGTCTTGAGGCAAACGAGAAACAGCCAATGCCAAAACATGGGAGGCCAACTGTTTAACCTGTACCGTTGGCAGAATCAAAAATCGGTCGTTCGAGACCAACCGGTGCAGGTTGGCTCTGCGAGCCCCTTCAGTCCATCCAATGTAATCGTCTCGGACCTTCAGCGCCCACGAGGCCGAACTGAAGGCCAAAGCTCCGAGATATCCATGGATCGAACTCTTAACCACATATCGGATCTGGGCGCCACACAATGGTCCACTTCCAAGATAGTGGTATTGATCAAGGAGTGCAAACCAAATCTTGGATTCCTTTGCATATCGGCTGCTGACCGGATCAACAGTGACTTCGCCCAGTTCGCGCAATGTACAGCACAGCTCAGGAATATCAAGCTCAACGGAATTGCCCTCAGAGCGCTCAAAACCATAAAATCCCTCCCGTCGTGGCAGATCCAAAAGACCACGTTGATTCAATCGGGCCAATGCCTTTCGGCAACCCATGTCTTGCAATCGGCCACTGGGAGATCGCCAATTCAACCATTCACAAACCCTTCGCGACAGATCGAGTCGCGAGATAGAAGGCTCGCTTCGGATAGTCTCTTGAATCCGATTCAGAATGGATTTGGAAAAATGTTGACCGCAAACATACATGCACCCCGTATAACATTTTCCACCCCCTGTGTCAAGTGTGGCTAAAGACCAGCC
>DYJD01000076.1 GCA_020723325.1 Desulfosudis oleivorans
CAACAGTGAGCGGGGAACCAGGTTCAGCACCTACGCCTACAAAGCGATTATACGGCATGTCTGGAACGCTGTCAGGGATCATCTGCGGCGTCAGCGCAAGCGAGTTAGCTTGGCGATCTTGAGGATCTATGCGTATGAAGCGAGCGCCGATCCGGCACAGCAGCAGGATTGGGTGGATGTATGCCAAAGCCTGTTGGAATTGGTCAATCGCCTGCCGTTGCAGCAAGCGGAAGTGATCCGGCTGCGCTATGGATTAGGTGGAGATATGCCCCACACCCAGGCAGAGGTAGGCGTTCGGATGGGGGTAAGCCGACAAAGGATCGGGCAAATTGAAACGCAGGCGATGAGTTGGCTGCGTCAACCAGCACACAGTCAGGAACTGCGCAGCCTGTTGGCCCGCCACACCCTGGCCCAGTATGAACTGGCGGATCAACTGGCCCAGAACTGGCTACGACGGCGAGGAGGGCGCAGTGGACGGCACTAAACCATCTCCCCAGGGAACTCGCACTCAAGATGAATTATTTGTCAGCCAATGCAACCTGTTGGCGTTGCACAAGAGCCTGCCCTTGAAGTGGCCCACACCCGCCGAGCTACCGGCTTCACCCAAGAAACGCTACCGCTCCGAGTATGTATATCCCTGGGGGGCAGTCCTGGCTGATCCGGAAGCGATCATGGCCTGGAAGGATTTGTCGGAATTTGATCTACTGCTGCGGCTGGTGGATTTCAGTGGTTTGCGACCGGTTCTGGCGCATTTGCTGGGCTGGAAATCGGGCCGCGGCTGGGAGCCGTTCGATCCGGTTTCCTTCTTCCTGCTGATGGCCTGGCAAATCACCCATCGCTGGAGCCGCAGTCAAGTGCTGCAAAACCTGACGGATGAACGCTATGCGGATTATGCGGCTCAGTTTGGTTTCCGCCGCGGGGTCTATCCCACCGAAGGGGGCATACGTTACTTTCTGACGACCCTGGGGCAGAATTCAGCCGCGGACGGCCAAACCGTGACTGTTGAGCAGGGGGAAACGCTGATCCAGGTGGCGGTGCAGAAACTGAACCTGCTGTTGGTGCAAGCGATAGGGGTTATGCGCCAGGTACCGGTACTCAGCCCATCCGCCTGGGAACAAGCGTTGTTGTGCCCGGATGGGCAGATCCACGATGCGTCTTCCAACCTGCGCTGTATCTCGGTGACGGAAAGCTGTTACCAGCCCAGTACAGCCGAGAACCCTCGCCCCTGTGCGGCCAAAGAGAAGGAACGGCGCGGCTGCGATTGCACGGAGACGGCCTGCGCCCGGATATGTCGTTATGCCACACCACGTGATCCAGAGGCTCGTTATATCGTCTACACCGGCTCCAATCAGCCTTCGGGCAGTCCCAATGGCTCCACACGCTCGGATGCAAAGGAACGTGAGGCGGGAGAAGATCGGTATGGTTACCGCAGCTTGCCGCTGCGCCTGGCGGATGCCCAACGCCGTTTTAGCGTGACTTTGCTCGATGATGTGCGGCCCGCCAATGGGCACGAAGATGTGCCCAGCGCCGCCCTGCTCCTGCAACTCCACCCCCTTTACCCCTCTTTGCGGGTGGATGCCGTCGCCGGAGATGCCGGATTGGGCTATGAGGCCTTCCTCCACACCGTATACGCCAAGCTGCATGCCCGCCGTGTCGTGGATCGCCGCTGCCATCAGACTGATGGCAACAAAGACCAATGGGTCCTGCGAGGGTATGATGACTACGGGCGACCCCTCTGCCAATATGGCTACCCCTTGAACTCTTATGGCTTCGATCGAGAACGTCAACGCCACAAGTGGTGCTGCGACAAAACCTGTTTGCAGGGCAAAACCCCACATGTCCAACTTGCTCAGGTCACTTATCCCCCACCAGAATGCCCTTACCAGGCAACTGAGCACCAACACGGTCGGGTCATCAACATTGGTGAACGCTTCCCCGATGCTTCCATCCGCCTCGTCCGCGACATCCCCTTCGGCAGCCGCTCCTGGAAGGCGCTCTACCACCGCGCCCGCAATGCCGTCGAAGGCCGCAATTCTACCTTCGAAGCCTGGGGCTTCAAACGCATGCCCGTCTTTGGCTTGCCCCGCTCCAAAGCCTTGATCTTCCTGGCCGATGTTCTCGACACTCTGACCATCCTGGCACGCCTCGTGCGTGAAGCCACCCTGGCCGTTCAGCTTACCTGAGTCTGCCCTTCGCCTCACCCATCCCAACACCTGGACACTTCCCCCCAGGCAATTTCATCGCGCCTGAATGCTAGATCGGCTCCCCATTTTCCCAATATCTGTCCGCTTTCGTTTTACACGGAGCGCCTTTTCTCCCGCCGTTCTGCTCTGCTCCGCCTGGTTATGCCCGTTCTGCTTCGTTCCGGCCACCTGGAT
>DYJD01000026.1 GCA_020723325.1 Desulfosudis oleivorans
CCGATCCCGATACCGACCCCGACCCCGAAAAAAAACTACATGCGATTGCCCTGGGGGAGCCGGCAGGGGATGCTTGTTTATTGCGCACGGTAAGGGCGAAAAATTTTTCGCCCCTAGGGTCGACCTATATTCCCACTTGCTGTTTTTTTCATTAACAATTAACCGTTAACAATTGATTATTAACCATTAAAAACCAATAGCTCCTGCAAGGCCGTCTGGCGTTTGCTGGTGTCCTGGTTTTTCACGGCCATGGCCAGGGCCTTGCGCGTGCCCACAAAAACAGCCAGTTTGCGGGCGCGGGTCAGGCCGGTGTAGATGAGGTTTTTAAAGAGCATGTTGAAATGCTGGCTGAGCACCGGGATGATCACCGCGGTAAATTCACTGCCCTGGGATTTATGCACGGTGACGGCATAGGCCAGATCCAGTTCCATGATGTCGTCCCGTTGATAAAGGACCTCACGATTGTCCGGGTAAAAGGCCACCACGCAGGTTAGTTCCTCATTGTCGATTTGCCGGATCCGGCCGATGTCGCCGTTGAACACACCCAGATCGTAATTGTTGCGGCGATGGATGACCCGGTCGCCTTCCCGGAAAATCCTTTCCCCCACCCGCAGTTGGCGTTTGCCTTCAGTAGGAGGGTTGGCCGCTTCCTGAATCACGGCATTCAAATTCAGTGTGCCGAGGCTGCCGCGGGTCATGGGCGCCAGAATCTGGATCTCAGAGTCTTTACCGAAATATTTGGGTATCCATTCCAGATAGAGTTTCCGGACAATATCCACGGCTGTCAGACCATAGTGCAAGGAAGACCAGGGGTGGACTTTTTTCAAAACCGCGCTCAGTTCTTCAATGGGATTGCCGGCCTGGAGAAGGGCCTCCAGATTCACATGCTGGAATTTTTTAGGGATGACCAGTTCGGTCTCATAGGGGCTTACAGCCTCACCGACCCGGAACTCATAGAGGTCGGCCGTATTTTCCGTTTCCAGGGCCGCGGTTTTCAGGCTGTAAAAGCGTTTGACCCGGGCTATGAAGCCTAACTGTTCCTGGGTGGCCTCGTCCGCATCCAGAAAAAGACAATCGCAGCCATTGCTCCAGATTTCCGGTTTTTTAAAGGGCGAATCAATGCGGGGCAAATCTCCCCGGTTGATCTGGTGGGCATATTGAATGATCAAGGATTGCTCGGCCTGCCGGAAAATACGGGTCAGGTGGAAACACGGCACCTGGCCGGAAGCAATCAGGTCTTTCAGGACATTGCCGGCGCCCACCGAGGGAAGTTGGTCGGCGTCGCCGATGAACAGGACCCGGCCGTGGGCCGGGACGGCCTTGAGCAAAGCGGCTGTAAGGCTGATGTCCAGCATGGAGCATTCGTCCACGATGAGAAAATCCAGGGCCAGGGGGCTGTCTTCATTTTTGTTAAAGCGGCCCTGGTGCCATTCCAGCAAGCGATGGATGGTTTTGGCTTCTTTGCCGATGACATCGGTCATGCGTTGGGCCGCCCGGCCGGTGGGGGCGGCCAGCAACACCTTCAGCTTCATGGCTTCCAGCAGTTTGACCAGCACCAGGGTGGTGGTGGTCTTGCCCACCCCGGGGCCACCGGTGAGAATGGCGAATTGACAGCCGACAATGCGGTTGACGGCTTCGGCTTGTTCCACACTCAAGGCGATCCCATTGGCCCGGCAGTAAAGGTTGATCCAGCGTTGAATCCGCTCTTGATCAACCGGGATAGTACTGTTCATGCCGCTGATTCTTTGGGCCACATACAATTCATCGAAATACAGGCTCTTGGAATAGTAGCAGGGCTCGCCGCGGCCTTGGGCCACGGCCGGCCGGCGGACCATGAGCAGACCGTCCTTTTCCATCTGTTGGAGCAAATCAGTAAGTTGCTGGGCAAGGTCCAAACCCAGCAGCTCCCCTGCCTGGGCGGCGATCTGGGATTCGGTCAGGTAGCAGTGCCCCAGTTGGCGGCTGGCGGCCAGCACATGCTTGATGCCGGCCATGATCCTTTGGGGGCTGTCCGGGCCGAAGCCGATGCTGAGGGCCACCTTATCCGCGGAAAAAAAGCCGATGCCGTAAAAATCATTGGCCAGCCGGTAAGGATCGGCGGTCACATAGGCAATGGCATTGTCGCCGTATTCCTTATAGATCCGCACGGCATAAAGGGTGCTGATGCCGTGGGACTGGAGGAACATCATCACTTCCCGGACAGCGCGATGCTCGGCCCAGGCAGCACTGATCATGAGCAGTTTCTTATGGGCAATGCCGGGCACTTCCGTGAGCCGTGCAATATCGCCTTCAAATATGTCAAGGGTTTTTTTGCCGAAATGTTTGACGATCTTGGTGGCGGTCTTGGGTCCCACGCCTTTAATGAGCCCGGAGCCCAGGTATTTTTCAAGGGCGGCGCTGGTGGCCGGCTTTTTTTCCACGGCGCTGGTGGAATGAAACTGGCGGCCGTGCCTGGGATGAATGCTCCAGGCCCCGTGAAATTCCATGGTGGCGCCGGCAAAGACTTTCATCTGGTGGACGATGACGGTTTCCTGCTGATGGGGGTTGTTGAAGGGCGACACGCGCAACACCGACCAGCCGTTTTCGGCATTATGATAGGTGACCCGGTTGACGATCCCCCGCAGGGTTTCCGTGATCACGCCGGTTTTGATGAGGGCCTGCTGTTCCATGGAATCAAAAGGAAAAGGTGATTTTGGCGGCAAACAGAAACCAGTGGGGATTGGTGCCGAAGCCGTCGGGATTATCGGCGTTGAGCAGAATGGCGCTGCCGTTCATGAGATGGCCTTCCATTTTAATGGTCCAATATTCATTCAAGTCAAGGCGGGCGGAAAGGCAGGCGTCTTTGAGCCAGGCCCGGTGAAAGAACTCCTGGGTGCGGCCCTCCCGGTCAAAATCATCCGGGAAGTATTCGGCATAGTAACAGCCGGCTTCAAATGCCGAAGCCAGCCGGTAGGTGGCGCTGCCGTAATACCCTTGGGTATAGAATTCGGGGACAAAGCCGGGGGCCAGGGGCAAGAGACGCCGGTTGGTGGGAAAAATTTTCCAGTATATTCGCATATACTCCGCGGCCAGGATCAGGTTTTCAAAAGTGTATTCAGCCGAAAGGGTATAGGATTCGGCATCCAGGGAAAAATCCGTATCAATGGGCAGCCGGCGGGTGTCCATGTCGGCTTTAAAGGCCAGGGACCAGAAGGAACAACCCAGCCGCAGGCTTTCCAGGGGCGTCAGCCATTGCAGACTGGCCACATGCCCGTGTTCCACATGGATTTTTTCAGCCGAAGTGGGAAGATCGCGGGGCACCTGGTCGTTGAAATGCAAGGCCGGGCCGCTATGGCTGTCGATCTCCACTGTCCCGGTCTGGGCCCGGTAGGAAATGCGGCCGAATTTCATCAAGGGAAAGTTGCCGAAGATCCCCACACCCTTATTGGCGGCGATCACATCCCGCCAGGATTCGTTATACACACTTTGGGGCAGGAAAATATTGGTTCTGAGCATGTCCACATCCCTGGTTTCATTATAGAGCCCATGGGGGACCTTGATTTTTCCGGCGGAGAAACCCAGCCAGTCCCGCCAGCGGTATTCGGCCACGGCCCAATCCAGAAAGACCTGGTCGTTTCCGATCTGACCCAAATCCCGGGCAAAAAGCTGAAGACCCAGGCGCAGGTGGTGTGCGGGCATGTGGGTGATGAAATTGATGCCCATTTCATTCAGTTCAAAGGTGCCCTGGCTGGTTTCCGCAAAAAAATTTCTGCTGGAACTTTGCATGTATCCTTGGGAGACGAAACCATGAATGGCCACGGCGCCGGGCTCCAATATTTCCGCATTTGCGACGGTATTTGCGACCATCATGACGGCCGTTATCAGCATGCTCCGTAGCAATATTCGTATCATGCCTTCATCTCCTTATTCATCTTCTAAGATCCGGATGCGCTTGACCCCCGCCAGCTTGGCCAGCCTGGACACATACCCGACGGCGCCCGGGGTTTTTTCCACAAAGGTGATCACATCCGCTTCGGTCTTTAAAGTGGTGGGCGGGAATCCGCGTCCTGAAAAGACCAGTTTTTTCCAATAGCGGCTGTACTGGACCGGGGTCTTGCGCAGGTATTGCTTCACAAAGGTTTCATGAAGTTCGCCACCGTTCTGCAGGACAAAAAGTATGGGCTGGTTTTCCGGCCAAAGGGTGCGTTCGCCTTTAAAAATCAGTTTTAAATCGGTTTTGCTGAGATTGTCCACCGGCAGGGTTTTGTGTCCGATAATCACAATGGGCTCAGTCCCGGGTTCTGCGGCAATGTCCGAAAACGGGGAGGCGGTGAGGACCGCGGCCAGGGTGCAAAACAGCAGCCGAAAAATAGGGCTGTCCATAAAATGCCCCATGAATTTCATTCCGAGTCCTTGGCAAGGGACTGCCGGCTTTGCCATGTCTCGATTTTTTGAAGCAGTTCTTGGGGGTTGATGGGTTTGGTCAAATAATCATCCATGCCGGCTTCCATGCAGATTTCCCGGGCTCCTTTCATGGCATGGGCGGTCAGTGCGATAATCGGAATGCTGCCAAGCGGGGCAGTGAGCTTGCGGATTTCTTTGGTGGCCGTGAACCCGTCCATCTCCGGCATTTGAACATCCATGAGCACAAGCTGAAATGTCCCGGCCTGAAGGGCGGACAAGGCTTCTTTGCCGTTGAAAACCGCCTCGGCCGCATACCCCATTTTGGAAAGCATCATGAGAACCACTTTTTGGTTGATGGAATTATCCTCGGCCAGTAAAATCCGAATCCCCTTTTTCTGGTTTTCCTTGAGGGCATGGCGGGTTATCAGGGGCGTGGCCTTGCCGGTGGGATCGATTTTGCGCAGGCCCATGGCCAGGGCCAGGCATTCCCGCAGTTGATTGTACTTGATGGGTTTGGTGAGATAGGCAGCATAGCCGTTTTGCCGCAAGCGGGCGCCGTCGCCGCGTTCACCGGCGGAGACCATGGCAATGAGAATGGTTTCCGCAAGGGCGGGATCAGCCTTGATGCTCCGGCCGAGGCGCTCGGCTTCTTCATCGGCCGTGAGCGCGGAAACAACGACCATGTCAAAGGGGCGGTGCCGGGCCTGGGCTTCCCGGAGTTTGGCAACAACCGCGGCTGCATCCGCAATGGTTTCACAACAACAGCCCCAGTTTTCCAGGTAATGGCAAAGGACGCGCCGGCTGGGGGTGTCGGCCTCAGCCAGTAAAATCAGTTTGTCCCGGATACTTTCCATGGGTACGGATTGTCTTTTTTGGGTGTCGCTTTGTTTTTTCTGCACCACCGTAAACCAGAAGACGGCACCTTCCCCTGGCCGGCTTTCCACGCCGATTTTCCCGCCCATTAATTCCACCAGATTCTTGGAAATGGCTAGTCCCAAGCCGGTCCCGCCGTATTTGCGGGTAATGGAGCTGTCCGCCTGGGAAAAAGACTGAAACAGGTACTGCATGCGATCAGGAGGAATGCCGATGCCGGTGTCTTTTACGGTAAAGCGCAGGCATGCGCCGGATTCGTCTTCTTGTTCCAGGACCACCTGGATGATGACTTCCCCTTGCTCGGTGAACTTAATGGCATTGTTGGCCAGGTTGATGACCACCTGACGCAAGCGCCCGGGATCACCCTGCAGTAAAGAGGGAACATCGTGATGGATCCAGCAGGCAAATTCCAGCTTTTTTTCCTGGGTTTTAATCGAGAGGATATCGCTGACCTCATCCAGCATGGTTCTGATGTCAAAGTCAATGCATTCCATGTCCAGCTTGCCGGCCTCGATCTTGGAAAAATCCAGAACGTCGTTGATTACAGTGAGCAAGGCATTGGCGCTTGCGCGGATGGTCTCGGCAAAATCCTTCTGCTCGGTGGTCAATTCCGTGCTTAGCAGTAAATCGGTCATGCCGATGACGCCGTTCATGGGTGTGCGGATTTCATGGCTCATATTGGCCAGGAAAACACTCTTGGTGCGATTGGCGGCTTCCGCATCCTCATAAGCCTTTTTCAAGATCTGATTGGTGTCGGCCAGCATTTCAGAGGCAGCTTCGGCCCTGAATTTTTCATCTTCCGCAGCGGCAATGGCTTTTTTCAGTTCCGTTTCCGTTTGTTTCAAGTTGGAAATATCCACAAAGCTGACGATCCAGTAATCCTTTTCATTGAAATTGGTTTGGGAAACCCGGCTCAGGACGGCAATATTCATACCGGCGGCGGTGGTCAACCGCAGTTCCACATCCTCATCCCGGCCCATGAGATCCGGCATCAGATGCGCGTCCAGGTCTGCTTGGTTCAGGAAGTTCTGGAAAGGGCGGCCCACAATCCGCTCCTTGTCGGCGCCGACAATTTTCAGACTGCTTTTATTTACATCCATGATCAGTCCGTCCAGGGCGTCGATGATGAAAACACCGCTCTGGATAGTATCTAGGATGGTATTCAAGCGCCCTTCGGACATGATCAGGGATCTTTCCATTTCACGGACGCGCACCAGCTCCCGCATCATGTTTTCGGTCATTTCCTGCAATTCCTGGGTACGCTCCTTAACCAGTTCCTCCATCCGGCCGCGCTCGAGCGCCAGCTCCTTTTTCAAAGCCTGATGTTGGGCCTGTTCCTTTTCCAGGGCCGCCGATAATTGTCGAATCCGTTCCAGGGCCGCCTGAAGGGCAGCCGGATTCTCATCAAGGGCGGGTTCCGGTAAATTGAAATCCGGCTTTATATTTTTCCCATCAACGACCATGGATGAAAGCAACTTTCCAGAAAATTGCCGATGGATTCACCGGCAGGGTGATGAGTGTTTTTAATTTGGGGACGTTATCAGAAACGGTTCAGTTGGATATTTTGATATAACTTATCATTTTATTGTGAGAGATTCAAGAAAGGAATCAATGGCAGGGCAACCGCATGTATGAATATGTCCTATCCTCGGGGTCGCTATCGGTATCGAATTAATTTTTAAATATAAAAGAGAAGACGTAATTGCCGTTGCCTATCCTCTTCTTTTTCGATTATTATGCAATAATTTTCGGGAGTCGACGGCAGCCGCACTTTCAGGCAGCGGATATCCAAAAATACAAAAATTTGTGGTGAAAAAATGACTGAAATCCTGCAGCCCCAATATCCGATCCTCATCGTGGATGACAAGGAAGTCAATCTGAAATTTATTTGCAAACAGTTGCAGAAGGCCGGCATTAACAATCTGCTCACTTGTCAGGATAGCAGAAACGCCATGGATTTTTTTGATCAATATTCTATTGAAATCGCCTTGGTTGATTTGTTGATGCCCCATACTTCGGGCTATGAGCTGTTGGAAACGATCAATCAGCGGTTCCCTGAAATTCCGGTTATTATCGTAACCGGATCTGAGGATATTGAGGATGTCGTGAAATGTATTAAATTGGGGGCGCATGATTATATCATCAAACCGGTTGCCCCCGACTTATTGGTCTCTGCCATCAGACGGGCAATGGACTTACGAAAATTGAAGCGGGAAAATGATCGGCTTCGACAGACCGGCGAATTCAATCTTCTTAAAAATCCGGAAGCATTCAGCCACATCGTCACGCAAAATGCCCGGTTGATAGATGTCTTTAAAAATATTGAAGCCATAGCGCCCACACACCATCCGGTATTGATTACCGGCGAGACCGGTGTGGGCAAAGAGCTGTTTGCGCGCACCATACATAAAATCAGCGACAGAAAAGGATCTCTGATATCAGTGAACGTGGCCGGGCTGGATGACGCCATGTTTTCAGATACCCTTTTCGGCCATGCAAAGGGCGCGTTTACCGGCGCAAATCAGACTCGCCGCGGGCTGATCGAAAGAGCGAAAGGCGGCACTATTTTTCTTGATGAAATCGGCGACCTCAGTATGAAATCACAGGTGAAGCTGTTGCGACTTCTTCAGGAAGGCGAATACTTGCCCTTGGGGCTTGATAAACCCCAAAAGACAGATGCGCGGATAATAGCCGCCACCAATAAAAATCTTTGGAAACTTCAGGAAGAGTATCGGTTTCGCGAAGACTTAAATTACAGGTTGCGTTTTCATCACATTCACATCCCGCCGCTTCGAAAACGGCTGGAAGACCTGCCCTTGCTAGTGGATTTTTTCCTGGAAAAGGCTTCCAAAGAGCAGAATAAAAAAAAGCCTTCCCTACCAAAGGAATTGTTTACCCTCTTGGAAACCTACTCCTTCCCAGGCAATGTAAGGGAATTACAAGCCATGGTTGTCAATGCCGTCAGCCGGCATAAATCAAAAATGCTGTCACTGGATGTATTCAGGTCAGCGATACATCCCAAATCAGACGATGGCGCTTCATCAGCACAACAACCGAATCAGGATAATGGTCACCTCCTGACATTTCACACGAATATTCCGACTATCAGGCAGGCGACCCGGTTGCTGGTGGCCGAGGCCATGAAAAGAGCCAAAAACAACCAATCGATAGCAGCCAAAATACTGGGCATTTCCCAGCCGGCTTTGAGCAGGCGCCTTAAAAATTGATCAGCGCAAAACTCATCTTTATTCCGCATTGATTTCTCCCGAATCGAGCCCAAAACCAATAAAACAAATATTATAATTATGCGTTTTGTTATAAATGCCGATAACGCATTTATTTATTAAGACAAAATGTGTCAATAATTGCCTTTTTCATGCATTTCAATAATTTTTGTTATAATGGTTTCGTCAGTAAAATTTTTCCATTTTTTGCGATATTTATTAGTTATAACAAATAGTTGTCTTAACAATGCGTATTTGGCATAAGGATTGCTGATATATCAGCCAGTGTTTGAGAACAACGTCATTGGGAATGATGAGAAGCAGCAAATCATTTTCGGTCATGTTTTTATATTAGAATGTATTACAAAAATATTGTGAGAAATTGGGGGATACTTACATGAAAAAACGAATCAGCGGCTTGTTTTTTGGTCTCTTGACTTTACTAGTCGTGTCATCATCTGCCTTGGGTGTTGAGGTAAGCTTGCTGGGTCCGCTTCAATACGATCGCACCACAGGTGCGCCGAACATTTATTCCAAATCTTTTCGAGGTGTGGAAGGCAAGGGGACATTGATTATCAGAAACGGCGACGCCAATGGAGGAAACCGCATTACCAGCGCGGGTGTTTTCATAAACGACGTTACTGTTTTCAATCCGGATGATTTTAAAAAGAAGGCTGATGTCCTGACCGCCGAAGTAAATTTGGCCGAAAGCAATACCATAAAGGTCGAACTACGCGGCGCACCCGGAACCTATATTTCTGTTGAGATCATTCAGGATATCGATCCGCCCGTGGTCACCATTCAAGCGACACCCGCGTCCGTCATCCTCGGGAATACCGCCGAACTTGCCTGGACATCGGAAAACGCCGACATTTGTGAAATCACGCCTGATATCGGTCTAGTCGACTTGAGCGGCCGGATGACAGTAAGCCCCCAAGCCACCACCACTTACACCATCACCGCTATCGGTTTGGGCGGCACTGCCACCGCCGAAACGGTTGTTTCTGTATTTTTGCCACCGACTGTAACTATCGATGTTGATCCGGATACGATTATAGAGGGTCAAACAGCCACTCTAACCTGGACGTCGGCCAATGCGGAAAATTGTGTCATTCAACCCGGTTTGGGGTCGGTTCCGCTAAACGGCACCACCACTGTCTCCCCCAATCAGACTACAATTTACACTATCACAGCCTCAGGTCCGGGGGGGATCGTTACGGCCGAAGTCCAAATCGAGGTGCAACCAATAGCCGGTCCGCCGCGCATCAACTTTACGCCTTCATCAATAACCATTTCTCGAGGCCAGTCCGCTTCACTGTCATGGACCGCTGCTATTGCGCAAAAAGTCTATATCGATAACGGTATCGGTACCGTTCCCACCACCGGAAGCATCTCTGTTACGCCGGAGCATACCACTGTTTATAGTTTGACTGCCACCGGGGTCGGCGGTTCGTCCAGCGCGCAAGTGTTCGTGCATGTCAATGGCAATCCAGATCCTCAACCCGAGGGGACGTTCGGGCATATGTATAATGACTTGATCCCGGCAGACGCCTCGGTTTTTTATTATGAGGAAAAACGCTTTGCCATCATTACGGGCGAGGTCGTTGATTTGCAGGGCCAACCCATTGAAGGGGTAACCGTCTCCATTCATAAACATCCTGAATACGGCACTACCACAACCGACGCACAGGGAGATTTCTCCTTACCGGTTGAAGGTGGCGCCGTCATGACCGTTGTCTATCATAAACAAGGTCTGGTTACTTCTTCCAGGCAGGTCAACGTGCCGTGGAACGATTTTGTGATAGCTGAAACCATTGCCATGCTGACTGAAGATCCGGCCTCCACCAGCGTTAACTTTGACGGCAGCCCCGAAACGGTTGTCACTCATCGCAGCACGCCCTATACCGACGAGTTCGGCACCCGTTCCGCAACATTGGTATTTACCGGCGACAATCAGGCCTACCTGTCCGATGAAAACGGCAATGCTGTTCAATCCCTGAACACTATTACTGCCAGGGCTACAATATATCCGACGCCCGCCTCCATGCCGGCCGTCCTTCCCCCGAATTCCGCATTCACTTATTGTGTGGAACTCGCCGTGGATGGTGCTCAAAGAGTAAAATTCAGCAAACCGGTCACCACCTGGGTCGATAACTTTCTTGGGTTTGACGTGGGCGAAATCGTTCCCGTGGGCTATTTTGATCGCGACCGAGGCGTTTGGGTGCCTTCGGATAACGGTATCGTCGTTCGGTTGCTCGACACTAACGGCGACGGCAAGGTTGACGCCATCGACACCAACGGCGACGGCCAACCCGACGATCTAGACGGTGATGGTACATATACAAACGAAGCCATCGGCCTGGAAGACAGTGCCCGCTATGCGTCGGGAACCACTTTCTGGCGGGTCGCCATAACCCATTTCACGCCATGGGATTGTAACTGGCCATATGGTCCTCCGGATGATGCCATTCCACCCAACCCCCCAACAGATCCCGACATGGATGAGCAAAAGAAAGAAAATGAGGACTCCAAAGGTTGCTATAATTCCTTTGTGGAGGAAAGAAGTCGGATCTTCCACGAAGATATTCCAATTGCCGGCACGGATATGACGCTTCATTATGCCAGCAACCGGGTGGAAGGCTACAAGACCATTATCAGTGTGCCTGTAAGTGGGCCGACTGTGCCGTTCAGTCTTAAGGGAATCTTCGTTAAAGTCGAAATAGCCGGCAGGACTTTTATGCAGTCCTTGTCTCCGTTGCCCAATCAGAAGGCGACGTTTTTCTGGAACGGGCTGGATTATCTTGGAAACAAAACGCAAGGGGTGGTAACCGCGCATGTCCATATCGGTTTTGTTTATGATACGTTTTACTACTCTCCTGATGAATTCGCTAAAGGATTCGCTCAGGCAGGGAGAAATAACACTGGAATCAAGGCGTTGAAAGAGGCGACCTTCTGGAAGGATTTCAACATTAAAACCACAGTCGAAAGTGATCGGGGGAGCGGAATTATCGCCGAAGGCTGGACGCTTTCTTTGCACCATCGGCTTTACCATGACAATGATTCAGTTCTTATTAGCAAAGGCGATGGAAGCTTTGCCAAAGTTGGCTTCAATATCATCACCACAGTGGCCGGCACTGGTTCTCGCGGCGACAGCGGAGACGGTGGCTTGGCCGTTGGAGCGCAGCTGAATCGTCCAACTAGTGTGACCGTGGATGCTTCTGGGAGTCTCTATATTGTGGATCGAGATAACCGCCGTATCCGGAGGGTGAATACTGATGGTGTCATTACAACCGTAGCTGGAGGGGGTGACGGTGGAGATGGTGGGCCTGCCACTGAAGCATGGCTTGAGTGGCCACAAGGAATCGCCGTGGACGCCTCCGGAAACCTGTATATCTCGGATTCAATCAGCCACTGTATCCGAAAAGTAGATACAAGTGGCATCATCACGACCGTGGCTGGCAACAGCGGATATGGCTTCGGGGGCTACAGTGGAGACGGCGGTCCAGCAATTCAAGCGCAGCTTAACGAACCATACGATGTAGCTGTGGATGCTTCCGGAAGCCTCTATATATCGGATTCTTACAACCACTGTATCCGTAAAGTAGATACAAGCGGCATTATCACGACTGTGGCTGGCAACGGCCTATGGGGTGAAGATGGAGATGGTGGCCCCGCCGTTCAAGCGCGAATTAGCTTTCCTAAGGGTATAGCCGTGGACACTTCCGGAAACCTCTATATAGCAACCCATAATCGTATTCGGAAGGTGAATACAAACGGTGTCATCACCACCGTGGCCGGCAACGGCTCATGGGGATACAATGGGGGCGGCGGTCCCGCACTGCAAACAGCGCTTCATTTGCCTTGTGATATGGCTCTGGACGCTTTCGGAAATCTTTTTGTTGCGGATATGGGTGACGAATGGCCCTCGAATATGAGTAACGATCGTATCTGTAAAGTGGCTCAGGCGCCAGGAACTTTCGCAAATGCGATAACCGTCAGCGGCCAACTCGCAGTTGCCGAAGGAAGCGAGATTGGGCATGTGATGAGCACGAGTGGCCTGCATATTCGCACAATCGATCTTTATACAGGAGTCTCCTTGTACGAATTCTCTTATAACCAGGAAGGAAAGCTTGTTTCCATCACCGACCAATTCGGAAACACGGTTCATATTGAAAGAGCTGGTGGCTCCCCAATGGCCGTCATCTCGCCCGATGGAATGAGAACAGAGCTTTCCATTAACAGTGCCAACCACTTGGCGCAGGTCACCTACCCCGGTGGTGTTCATTATAATTTTCATTATACGGCCGACGGTTTGCTTACCGAAAAGATCGATCCCAAAGGCAATCATTTCCGCAACGGATTCGATTCCCAAGGTCGACTGGTGAATATTTCGGACGACGAAGGCGGACTCTGGCGCTACTCCACGATGGTAGAAGCTGGTGGCGACAATCTTGTCGAAAAACTAAGCGCCGAAGGGAACCTCACCACCTATCGAGATCATACCGATCCACTTGGCGCCTATCAGTCGACTATAACCGACCCCAACGGTGCCCAAACTCTCTATAGCCGCTCGGCGGATGGTCTTACAGCGCAAAAGACTACCAGCTGCGGCATGTCGCTTGCCTTTCAATATGGCCTTGATTCCGAGTATGGATTCGATTATGTGAAGCAAATGAGTGAAACCACACCATCGGGACTGAAAAGGAGCATCACACATCAGAAGACCTATGTGGACTCGAACGCGGATAAAATCCCCGATCAAATCACCGAAATTGCGATGGTAAATGGCAAGGCTACAACAATTTCAACCGATGCTCTCCAGTCGAGTAAATTCGTCACCTCACCAGCGGGGAGGACCGTGACCACTCTTTACGATCCAACAACTTTGCTTACCACCAGTCTTAGCATCCCGGAGCTTTTTGAAACGACCTTTAGCTATAACGAAAGAGGCCGTATCACCTCCATCATCACGAATACTCGGGAGACCGCTTTCGCTTATGACAGCCGGGGCAATCTCTCTTCCGTCACTGATCCCGAATATCATACCACAACTTACGGATATGACGATTTGGGGCGGGTAACCGCGGTTTATCGGCCGGATACGTCGGATCTTTTCTTCAGTTACGACGATAACGGCAATATGACCATATTGACCAATCCGAATACGATCGCCCATGGATTTGGATACAACCGGGTTAATATGTTCGGCAGCTATCAAACCCCCTTGAGCGGCGGATACAGCTTCTTGTATGATAAAGATCGTCGACTGGTGCGCAAGAC
This sequence comes from Desulfosudis oleivorans, assembly GCA_020723325.1. Lineage (GTDB taxonomy): Bacteria > Desulfobacterota > Desulfobacteria > Desulfobacterales > SURF-7 > DYJD01. The sequence goes on from DYJD01000026.1 coordinate 13,761, forward strand.
CTTCCCTTCCGGCAGACAAATTTACAATCTTTATGACGGAATGCTGCTGAGCCAGATCCAGACACCGGAAGGCAATATCGATTATACCTATCTGTGCAGTTCCAAGGTCGGGAGAATTACCAAGGATGGCGAGAGCGTCACTTACGGCTACGACGGCAAATTGCTTACCTCGGAAGTAATAAGCGGTACGTTGAATCAAAATCTGACTTTCACCTACAACAATGATTTTAATGTCAAGTCTCTCACCTACGCCGGCACGGTTAATTCCTTTACCTATGACAATGACGGTCTGCTGACCGGATCAGGGGTCTATGCCATATCCCGCAATGCGCTGAACGGTTTACCGGAGAGCGTTTCTGGTGGTTCATTCCATCTCTCCCGCTCTTTTAACGGTTATGCTGAGATCAGCGATCAAACGGCAACTGTCGGCGGACAGGCTTTGCTGTCCTGGAGTGTATCGCCGGACAATACCGGCCGGATTCTGTCGAAAACCGAAACCGTCGGCGGAGTGACGGTGACCTTCGGATACGATTATGACAGCATGGGCCGTCTCCTTACGGTTACAAAGAACGGTGTAAAGGTTGAAGAATACGATTATAACCTCAATGGCTCTCGCGAATACGAAACCAATACCTTGCGGGGAATCACCGGAAGAACCCTGGCGTATTCGGATGAAGATCACTTGCTCACAGCGGGTGGAGTATCCTATCAATACGATCGGGACGGCTTTTTGACCAGCAAAACCGAGGGAGCTGGAAGCACAGGCTATACCTATTCTTCCAGAGGTGAGTTGCTCAACGTTGCGCTTCCGGATGGCACCTATATTGAATATGAAAATGACCCGCTTGGACGACGCATTGCAAAACGAGTCAACGGAACCATGACGGAAAAGTATCTGTGGCAAGGCCTTACACGGCTTTTGGCCACCTATGACGGTGCCGATAACTTAATCCAGCGCTTTGAATATGCCGATGAACGAATGCCGGTTGCAATGACCCGGGGCGGTGTCACCTACTATCTAACCTATGATCAGGTCGGTTCATTGCGATTGGTTGCCAACGCTTCGGGAAATGTGGTAAAAAGAATCGATTATGATTCATTCGGCAATATTATAACGGATACCAACCCGGCTTTCAAAGTTCCGTTTGGATTTGCCGGAGGCCTGCACGATCGAAACACCGGTCTGGTAAGATTCGGTTATCGCGATTACGATCCCGAAACCGGTCGCTGGACTGCCAAAGACCCGATTCTTTTTGCCGGTGGGGATACGGATCTGTATGGGTATGTCCTAAATAATCCGGTCAACCTGATTGACCCATATGGATTGCATATAATACAATCTGGCTTCCATAGTCATTCAGAAAAAAACAGTTCAGCCTATGCTACAACAGTCGGCCCTTACACCCGTTATAATCAGAACTTTGATAATTTACATCCTCTAAAACAGGAATCTGTGGAATATCATGAGAGTTTGCATAGAGAATATGGACCTTTCATGGGGGAGCAGAAAGTTCGTGAGCAAGAAATTAATTTTATAAAAGGACAGAAAAATGAATATGATCCCAATTCGAATGAGTATAAAATCCTTGATAAATGGTTAAAGGACAATGAAGATAGCTATAAAGAAGATTATGGAAAACAATGCCCATAGAATAATGGCAAAAGGGTTCAGTAATTATGTATCCTTAAGGTCATAAAGGATGATGGAGATATGAGCTATACAAAATCATATTATAGTGCTTCACAAAGCATAATTAATATAATAACGCTTATTACCATTTTATCAATTAGCAATAATGTTAACGCAAAAATAGTTGTTTATTCGTTTGAAGAAAAAGTTAATAGATCTGATGTAATTGCTATTGGGAAAATTATAAAAATAACAAAAAATATATTTACAAAAGATGAAATAATAATTGATATTATTGAGTTAATTAAAGGTGATATTTCAAAAAAGCAAATAGAAATAGAATATGGAAACTATTTTTTTGCACCGAAAGAGGATTTGTCTAATTTTGTAGACGGTGGAAAATATGTATTTTTTATTACTCAAGATGAGTCATCATATTATTTGACGGGAGCTTCGAGTGGATATTATCAAATACTAGAAAAAGATATGATTTGTTTCGATGAGAAAAAAATAAAAATCGAAGATTTCAAAAAAACAATAAATAATGAATCTAAAGCTCGGGTTTCAGCTCAGTAAGAAAAATTGATCGGATCGGGTGATAGAGAGGGGCGGGCCTCGTTGAATGCTCGCCAATCAAGGATTTGACCTCAAAACAAAAAAACATAGGGGTCGTACACTCTTGACAGAAGATCAACAATCAACTCCCCGGCTGCTTTTTTCTTTTAACTGCTACAATTGACAGCATACCGACGAGTGCCCTGTGCCGAGCCCGCCGCGCGCGGCACGGCGAAGCCGGTTTATAAAATCAGACAGACGTTTACCGCAACGCAAGGCCCCGCCCGGCGTGATGCTTGCTTTCGATTACATGAATCCGAATTATCCGATCGTTGCACCTCAAGTAGAATAAATCAGGCGCAATGTTGGATAATACCCCTCGGATTATGTAAGAGAACGCAGGCAGCATGACGGGCGGGGCCTTTTAAATTGACAAGCGGCTTCCTCATGTGCTGTTGCGGTTAAAATAAAGACGGAACTCCTTGTTCAAAGGGTCGGCGGGTGGGTAGTCATCAAAATTGACGCCGCTTATCTCGCCCCCGCCCGGCACCGGCGTGATGGCTGCCGGAATCTTGCAGCGATCATGACAGCGGCGGGCTTAAAATAGACAAGCGACATCCTTAGTTTTTAATCTATGTTACCTTGTAACGCTATTTCTTATCGACGAGTGCCTCTGTATCAGTGCTCGTTTTTCGGCAGTCGGGATTGCCAGCTTCTCGGATGTCGACGCTGATGCATAACAGCGACAATCAAAATAGTGTTTTCCCTGATTTGGTAAATGATCCCGTAAGGAAATCGATTGGTCAGACAGCGGCGGGTCCGATTTGACGAAGGAAGGCGGGACCAGGCTTCCGGATTTTCTTTGATCCGCTCTATCGTATCTTCCACCTCTTCGGTAAAATCCTCGCCCAGCCCGTGTTTTTGGATATTGTAAAAAACAACGGCTTCATAAAACTCCATGCGGGCGGGTATGAGAAAGTCAACCTTCATCGGCGGCGGAGATCTTTGAAAACGTCCTCTGCGGATACGGTTTTTATCTCGCCCCGTTCATACGCATCAATCCGGCTTTCGGCTTCCTCAGCCCACAATCGGTCTATTTCCTCATAGGATATATCCAGGCTGGTAAACAAACGTTCCGCCAACTGTGCCCTTTCATGCGGCGGCAGAGTCAGTGCTTCGGCCAGCACTTGTTCGGCTCTTGCGGTCATATGGTCCTCCTCGAATCCGATCCTTTCATGGCCAGTTGTTCGAAAAGATGCTTTTTGATAAAGGCTTCGATAAGAACCTTTAGATGCATACGGTCTTCGTCTGAAAGCTCATCTCTTTGGGCGAACTGGTCGATTAGTTCAATCTCGTATTTTTCCTAAGACACGATTCTTCCCGCTTCTCAGCAAATAGTCAAGGCTGACATCCAGGCTGTTTTCATTTCTATCGTATCTCCTCCCAAAAATCAAATCATGAATCCGGCTTTGCCTAATGGCTACGCTAATTAAAGACCCAGCTTCGCGAAAAACGCTACGCCGGGGCCAACAGAATCCGGCTTCGCTTAAAATGGCAGTATTCCGCATTGGGGGTATTCGCCTGATCGGATGCGGTTTGATATTATGAACATCTGTTTGGGAAATTATGGTTCCGGCAAGGGCGGCAGGTTTCCCTCTGCGTCAAAATGCAGTGGCGTCCAGGGGCTGATCATTTGCAAGGCGTGATTTTTAGTAATAAAGGGCTCCAGGGCCTTGGAAATCTGGAGAAGGCGCAAATCAGCGGTGTTTTTGATCCGGACGATGCGGGCATTGGCAAGGGATGGGAGCCCCAGGGTTTGGACGCAAACCTGCAGGGCTTGCCGATCTGATGCAAAATGCATGGGGATGGCGGCTTTTTCCGGCGAGATGGCGGCAATGGAATTGGTATAAGTCTTGGCCATGTCCAGGGCTTTGACCAGCCGGGTGGTGGTGACATCCGCCAGGCCGATGCCGTTGCCGTTGCCGTCCGACAAGGGCGACAGGTCCCGGACAAAAATCCGTCCAGGGTGGGGGGCGCTGAAGAAATCACCGGTTATATCCCGATGGCGTCCGGTGACATTGGAATCCATGCCGATCCCGCTGATGTCTTTGCCGATATAATCAACAATCAATATATCGATGGGGTCAAAGGGGATTTGTCCCAGCCAGGTGTAAGCCTGTTTCAGCAGTTCCTTTTCCTCTCGGATCATGGTTTCCGGCGAGAGGGCTTGGATATGGGCCAGCCGGCCATGACCGTCTTCCAGCAGGGCCAGGCCGAATAATAATTTGGAATGGGGCAATATTCGGGCCGCGGCAGCCTCGATGATCTGAAAACCATGGCGGACCGCGTGTTGATGAAAGGCGGCGGCGCCCACGGCCTTGCCGAGTCCGATGGTCAGCATTTTACAAAGACCGCTTTCAATGGGGGCGCTGAATTTGGTATGGGGCTTGATGCGATTGATCAGCACCAGATGATCGGCTTGCAGGGCTGTTTGGGCCATATGCAGCGGCAAACCGCTTTCCAGTTCCCCGATCACAACCGTATTCATTTCCCCACGAACCGGAACCCCCATGGCGGTTTCAGTGATGCCGAATTTGGCCAGTAATTGCTTTTGACCTTCCGGGGTTGCACCGCCGTGGCTGCCCATGGCCGGTACAATAAAGGGTTGGAGTCCAAACTGTTGAAGGACGTGAATACACCGGGATGTGACCTGATGGATTTTATCAATACCCCTGCTGCCCACGGCCACGGCCACGGAATCGCCGGGGGAGATACGGCCGGAAAGGGCGAGACGGCTGATGGTCTGGGAAATGGTTGGGCCCATGTCCTGGATTTCACCCTGGTAAAGGGTCTGCCTGACCAGGGCCAAAAGCAGATCAGGATGCACAGCATTGTTCCAGGACGAACGCATTCCCTTACCCACTATAAAGCATGAAGGAATTCAGGATGAAGCGAGGCCGGCAATACCGGGTTGAGCCCCCCGGATATTCTGCGACGAATATCCGGGGGCCGGCAGTGTTGCGAAAGGGCAGTAAGCGAATTATGATTCTTCAACCACGATGGCGTCTTCTTCACACACTTCCACGCAGCTCTCGCAGCCAAGACATTCTTCCGCATTGACAGAAACGGATTTTCCATCCTGCATTTCAAATACTTCCACAGGGCAAACATCGACACATTCTTCACAGCCCTGACATTTTTCTGCGTCAACAATCGGATTAAAAGCCATTGATAAGCCTCCTTGTAAATGAATTCTATTGTGTAAATACGGTCTAACTTCCCATTTGGAAATGGTCGGAAAAATTTGCTTAATATAATTAAGAGGGGGAGTCAAGCCCCTTCTTTTCATCTGATGGAAATAAATCCGATCAAGGTGTCCACAATCGAAGACGGGCCGCAGGCGGATGGGGCTGCCGGGGAATAGGGTCCTAAAAACCGTTGAAAAAAGGAGCGGGGCTTAAGACCGGAAATTTTGTAAAGATCCATGTAGATGGAGGCTTCCTGAAGGGAAGACGGCACCGGCACCTGTTCCCTTGCTGAACCAAACGGGGCTTGGGCCAGGCCAAGGATTGTTGCCGACACCATGGGCCGGGAATCCCAGCTTGAATCCGGGGCCGGCCCGGCCTGGGGGTCTGAAAACAGGGTGGCGATTTGTACGAACTCCGGCCCGGCTTCAAGGATCAGATCCAGCACGGCGCGGCTGACGGTGATGAACAGGCCGTGCTCGTTTGGGTCGTGTTGCAACAGGCAGGACCAGGCTGCCAGGCGCTCGGCCGGCATGTGGGCACCCGGATCCGAGTCCGCCGGGGATGAAAGCCCCAGGCCGTTGGAAGATTTTTTGGATGCATCCATGGTGCCCATGAGCCCTCGCAGCATTTTAGCTTCCATGGCCGCCACCCGGCCCATGCCGCGGCTGATTTCCTCTGCTTGGCCGTCAAAGTCCCGGGCAAGCTGCAGAAAAAGGCGGGCATGCAATAAAAGGTCCTTGCTCTTGCTTGAATCTTGTTCCGGCCGTGAATATTGCCGGACGGCATTGCGGATCTGGGCGGCGCTTGACTCGGACGACCCGCTGCTGCCCTCCGACAGGACGGTTTTAAAAAAGGAAAGATCGCCCTGGCCGTGGACCCGCCCCCATTCCCGGCAGGACTTATACAGGTTGTCAAAGTGCTCCTCATCTTCCGGCAAAGGAACATGGATCTTAAGGAGCGCGGCCTCCTCATCATGCAGGGCCGCCTGGGAAGTTGAGGCATACAAGGCGATTTTTGAAAACCAACCTGAGAGGGCCTTCAAATGTCCGGCCGGAAGCCGGGTGAAAGGAAAATAAAGCGGTGTCATGGGATCCTTTTCAAATTTTATGATCATGGACAGCAATCCCCCGGTCATGGAGCTGGGTGCGGATTTGATCGGCCAGCCCCCAGTTTTTTTCCTTGCGAGCCTTGGCCCGGGCTTCCAGAAGCTGCTGAATTTCTGAATCCCCAAAGCTGTTGCTGAAATTGAAAACCTGTAAAACTTCGTCAATGGCCCGAAAGGCATTGATGATTTTACCGGCATCATCAGCGCTGACTTGGTTGTTTTGCAGCAGGGCATTGATCCTTCTGATATTCTGAAAAAGCGCGGCCAAGGCGGCTGAAATGTTTAAATCATCGTCCATGGCGTTGATGAATCCCTGCTTGATGTCATACAGCAACTGATCCAGGTCGCCAAGGGATTTGACGGCCCAGGCCGCGAACAAACGCGCCATGCAGGTGTCGATTCTTTTTAAGGCCCGCCTGGCATTATCCAGGCGATCCGGGGAAAAGATAATGGGTTTGCGGTAATGGCTGGACAAGAGCCAGTATCTGATCTCCCGGCCGTTATAACCCATTTGATGAATGTCCGCGAGGGTGATGCGCGTGCCTTTTTCATCCAATTTTTTGCCGTCCACCAGAATCCGTTCACTATGGATCCAATAGCGGGCCGGGGATTTGCCGGTAAGGGCCTTGGCCGTGGCCAGGACGTTTTCATGGTGGGGGAAAATCAACTCCTGGGCGCTGGTATGAATATCGAAATTTTCACCAAGGTATTTCATGGACATGGCCGCGCATTGGATGTGCCAGGAAGGCCGCACATTGCCCCAGTCAGAGCGGACAAAGATTCCCCGCTTCAGCTCAGAGAGCTTTGAGCGCTTAAACAGGGTGAAATCCCTGGGATTGTCCTTTTCATACTCATCCAAGTCCACGGTGGCGCCCAATTTGATCTTGTTGATATCGATATGGGAAAGGCGGCCGTATTCCGCGAACCGGGCAATATTGAAATACAGGGAGCGCAGTTTTTCATAGGCATAGCCCTTTTCCACCAGCTTGCCGGCCAGGGCCACCATGTCATCCAGATGCTGGCTGGCCCGGGGATATTCCTCGGCCGGTTTGATATTCAGAACCATCAAGTCTTTTTTAAAACGGTTGATATGATTTTCCGTGAATTCCTTGAGTTCCATGCCGGCCTGCTCGGAGCCCGCAATGGTTTTGTCATCCAGGTCGGTGATGTTCATGACATGGCGGACTTCATAACCGCGGAAGGTAAGATAACGGGACAACAGATCCGAGAAAACAAAGCGCCGGCATTCGCCCACATGGATGGGGGCATGGGCGGTGGGCCCGCAGGTGTACATGCTTACTTTGCCCGGGATGGCCGGCACAAATTGTTCTTTGGTGCGGGTCATGGTGTTGAACAAGGTCAATTCCACCTTTTCCCGCACCGTGAAAAGGGTTGTGCTCAAATAGCGTTCGCCGTTGTCCGGAAAGATCACCACAATGGTGCCGTGGGTCATGGTTTCCGCTTCCCGGGCCGCCAGGACCATGGCGGCGCCGCTGCTCATGCCCACGAAAAGGCCTTCTTCCCGGGCCAGCCTGCGGGTCATTTCAAAGGCCTCTTCATCGTCAATGTGAGGGTTTTTGTCCAGCCGTTTTTTTTCAAAAATTCCCGGCTGGTAAGCTTCTTTCATGTTCTTCAGGCCCTGGATCTTATGGCCTAGATACGGCTCCACGCCCACGATTCTGATTTGGGGATTGTATTCCTTGAGGCGGCGGGAAAGGCCCATCAGGGTACCGGTGGTACCCATGGTGGCCACCAGGGTGGTGATTTCGCCGTTGGTCTGCTCCCAGATCTCCGGCCCGGTGCCTTCGTAATGGGCCAACCAGTTAGCCGGATTGTTGAACTGATCGGTCATGAAATAGGATTTGGGATTTTCCCGGGCCAACCGATAGACCTCTTCAATGGCGCCGTCCGTACCCAAATGCCCGGGGGTCAGCAGGATTTCCGCGCCCCGGGCCTTTAGAATTTTCTGGCGTTCCTGGCTCACGGCTTCGGACATGGCCAGCAGCAGGCGGTAGCCTTTTATGGCGCAGACCAGGGCCAGGCCGATACCGGTGTTGCCGCTGGTGGCTTCCAGCACGATTTTATCATGGGTCAGCTCGCCCGAGGCTTCGCCGGCATTGATCATGTAAAGAGCGGCACGATCTTTGATGGACCCCCCGGGATTGAAATATTCCAGTTTGGCCAGAATACGGACACGGGGATTGGGATTCAACCGTTTTATTTCCACCAGCGGAGTGCGGCCGATATTATCAAGAATTGAAAAGCTCATGGGTTTTCCTGCGTTTGGTGTGAATGATGCGCTGTATGGTTTTTTTCAAGGATGCTGTTCATGATCGTCTGCATTTTGTTCCGCACCGCGGTTTCATCACCGGCGGCATCGATAATCCGGAACCGGTCCGGTTCCAGGCCGGCCAGGGTCAGATAGCCCTTGCGGACGCGTTCATGAAAATCGAGTCGCTCTCTTTCAAAGCGGGACTCTGAATCCATCCTGGCCCCTTTGTCAATGGCCTGCAAGGCCCGGGCAAGACCTACGGCAACCGGCAGATCGAACAACAGGGTCAAATCCGGTTTACATTCCGCAAGCACCAGCCGGTGAAGCTGCCGGATGACGTCGAGGTTGAGGCCGCGCGCATACCCCTGGTAAACCGTGGTTGCATCCCAGAAGCGGTCGGAAATGACCGTGCGCCCCTGGGCCAAGGCCGGGAAAATGAGCTCCCGGGTATGTTGGGCACGGTCGGCGGCATATAGCAGCAGTTCTGTCAGGGGGGCCATGCCGGTATTGTCCGGGTCCAGTAAAATGCTGCGAATTTTTCGGCCGATGGGGGTCCCGCCGGGCTCCCTGGTGACAAGGCAATCATGGCCCCTGGCCGCCAGCATGGCCACCAGATGCCGCAGTTGAGTGCTTTTGCCGGAGCCCTCGATACCCTCCAGGGTAATGAACATGTTATTCAATAATCCATTCCTTCAGATTTTCGATCATGCCGTAGTCGGTCATATCGCATTTGATGGGGGTGATGGAGATGTAATTGCTGCTTAGGGCCTCGCTATCGATGTCCGGATCCGCGAAACGGAGTTGATTGTCGCAGGCCTGCCAATAATAAGGACGGTTGCGGGGATCGATTTTTTTTTCAATGCGCTCCTGAAAAAAATAAATACCCTGGCGGCTGACCCGGATGCCGGCCACGGCTCCCATGGGCAGGTCCGGAAAATTGACATTCAAAAAGGTGCCGAAGGGCAGGCCGTTTGCCAGCACTTTTTCAGCCAAACGCCTGGTGAATCCGGCCGCGTCTTCATAATGATTGGGTGCGGAATTGGAAATGGAAACGGCAATGGCCGGGATGCCGTACAGCGAGGCTTCTTTGGCGGCCGCCACTGTGCCGGAATAATTTACATTAACACCGATATTGGCGCCGGGATTGATGCCGGATACCACCAGGGTGGGTTTTTCCGGCAGCAGTTCCAGGAGCCCCAGTTTGATGCAGTCCGCCGGTGTGCCGCTCACCGCGAAGCCCCAGTGATCCCCGTTTAATCGGATCTTGTCGGCGCGGATGGGTTCGTGCAGGGTAATGCCGTGACCCACGGCGCTGCGCTCACGATCCGGTGCAATCACCGTAACCTTGCGGAGCTGGGCCAGCTCCTTCTCAAGGGCCCACAGCCCCTTAGCAAAAATACCGTCATCGTTGGTAACTAGGATACTCATTTCATCACTTTACATCTGTTATATTGACTTTTCCATTCAGGTCCGTTTTATACTGAAAAATTTTAAAGGGTTCAAGGTGAAAAAACATGCCTCGACAAGATGGTTGCGGATGCTGATGGGGAAATGGCCTTGGTGGAGCAGCGTTTTTCTTGCGGTTGTCTTATGGGCAGCCACGGCGGGACCAGTTCATTGTGGGGAATCGCCAATGGACTCCTGGCGGATTTTTGCAGATGAAATGACCTATGACCGGAAAGCGGACCGCTTCATTGCCAAGGGCGGAGTGCGCATCCAAAAACCCGGGCGTGAATTGACCGCGGATCATGTGAGCTATGATCGACTTACCAGGCGCGCCCAGGCCGAGGGGCATGTGGCCCTGAAAGCCGGTGAAGACACCCTCATGGGTGACCGGGCCGAGCTGGATCTGGAAAGCGGCACCGGAACCATTTACCAGGGCAGCGCCTTCACCCAATTCAATCATTTTTATATAAAGGCCGATGTCATTCAAAAGACCGGCCCCTTAACCTATGTTGCCCAGGATGCGAGCATCACCACTTGTGATGGGGAATCACCGGATTGGAAGCTGACCTGCCAGGAGTTGGAAGTCACCGTGGAGGGCTACGGCGTGGCTCAGCATGCGGCCCTGTGGGGCAAAAGCCTGCCTTTGCTGTATTCGCCCCTGCTGGTTTTCCCGGCCAAGACCAAACGTCAGTCCGGTCTGCTGGTGCCGGAAATCTCCTTTTCGGATCGTAAAGGCTTTGACTGGAATCAACCCTTGTTCCTAGCCCTTAAGGAAAACATGGATGTCACTTTTTACAGCCGTTACATGTCCGCCAGGGGCGCCAAACTGGGGGCCGAATTTCGATATATCGCTGCTGCCGAGACCCAGCACGGCAGCATGTTTGATTTTCTGAACGACAGCCGCAGGGATGACGGCACCGGCAGGACCAGCAAGCTCTGGGGCTATGAAAACGATGGGTATTTGCGATCCAATTCGGACCGGTATTGGTTGCGCATGAAACATGATCAGGCCATGGGTTACGGGGTTGCGGCCAAACTGGATCTGGATGTGGTCAGTGATCAGGATTATTTATTGGAGTTTGAAGATGGCTACAACGGCTTCCGCTCCACCCAGGATTATTTTTTAGGGGCCTACGGCCGCGGGCTGGATGATTACAATCAGACCATCCGCAAAAATCAGCTCAATCTGAACAAGATTTGGGTGCAATATGCACTCAATGGGGATCTGTTGTGGTATGACGATGTGCTCAAGCGGCGCTGGGAGAAAACCGACAACACCCTGCAAAAATTGCCCCATATTCAGTTCCATGGTCTGAAACAGCGGGTGGGCCCCGCCCCTTTTTACTGGGACCTGGTTTCCGAATATGCCTATTTGTTCCGCAAAGACGGCAATCGCGGCCAGCGGGGTGAGCTCCATCCGCGGATCTATGCGCCCATATCGTATCAGCATTATTTTACTTTCGAGCCTTCCGCGGGAGTGCGGGAAACCCTATGGTATGTCAATCGGCACGATGACGGGTCCGAAGCCGACCAGGCCGGATTCAACCGCCAAATACCGGATGTCAGGCTGGATCTTTCCACTGAAGTGCAGCGGATCTTTTCGGTGCGCAGCCTGGGAATCGATGCGCTGAAACATGCTGTGCGACCCCAGTTGGTATATGATTTTATTCCGGAACAAGCCCAAACCCGCTATCCGCTGTTTGATGCCTTTGATCGGATCCAAAAACAGAACCGCTTGACCTATTCCATTGCCAATACCCTCATTGCCCGCCGGCCCCTTGCCGACCAAGGAAATGAAATCAAGCTCCCAGATGCATACAAAGCCTCTCAGCATGTTTATTCGGAATTTTGCTACTTCCATTTGTCCCAGTCTTATGATATCAACGCAGCCCGTGAATCCTCGGACCCAAAACCTTTTTCCGCCGTCACCGGTCTCTTGGAGCTGAATCCGTCATCCCAGATCAGCCTGAGGGTTGACTGGGGCTGGGATCCATATACCAAGCGGTTTGTATCTCACAGCGAGGCTTTGCGTTGGGCCGATGAGCGCGGCGACAGTCTGTTATTTGAATTCCGCCGGGCCGCCGAGATTTCTGAAACGGTTTGCAGCCTGGGAAATATTTTGTTCAGTGAACGCTGGTCGGCCTATGGAAAATATGAACGCAATTTAAAAGACGGTAAAAATGTTGAAACCGGCCTTGGTTTGCGATATACGAGCCAATGCTGGGCCTTGGACATTGCCGGCATGCAGCGGGAAAAGGATTCGATTTACCGTTTCATGATCCATCTTTACGGATTGGGGCAAACCGGTACTTCGATTGCCGCCCCCCATTAGAAGTGGTTGAAAAATGATTGCAGTCCCCAAAACAGGAATCACCGGTGCCCAATTGCCGCGAAACTGGTATGTGCTGCATACCAGGAGCCGCTTTGAAAATGTGGTGCACGAAGGCCTGGAAAAAAAAAGGCTGGAGGTGTTTCTACCGAAAATCCGGGTCAGAAGCAAACGGCGGGATCGCCGGCTGATGATCCATGTGCCGCTTTTTCCCGGGTATGTATTTGTAAAGACCGGACTGCATCCCCATGAATACCTGGAAATCGTCAAAACCGTGGGGGTGGTCCGGCTGGTGGGCAACCGCGGCGGTCCCTGGATGGTCCCGGATGAAACCGTGAATTCCCTTAGAATCATGGTGAATGGGGATGAGCAGATCCTTACCGGCAACCGGTTCAAGAAAGGCGATCGGATCATGGTGATCCAGGGGCCTTTTGCCGGGGTGGTGGGTTATTTTGTTCAATATCGCGGCCAAGGCCGGGTCATTGTGAATATAGAGGCCCTTGGACAATTCGCCGCGGTGAACGTCAATGAGGAAGATGTGGAGGCCGTGCCGGAAATTTTATCATAACTGCTTGACATTTTACTTACTTATGTTTTATTGTCGTGGGTGTGTATGAATTCATGTTGGTTGCATCAAGATTCGGCTGCCGATCTCGATTGTTCCTGAATAATAAGGAGGATATATGAATAAGTTGGAGTTGATTTCCGCATTAAAAAATGAAGCGAATATTTCCAAGTCCGACGCGGCCAAGGTCATTCAGATCTTTTTTGACTCCATGGCCGATGCCATGGCCAAAGGAGAACGGGTGGAAATCCGGGGATTGTGCAGCTTTTTTGTGAAAAATTACAAGAGCTATACCGGCCGAAATCCCAAGACCGGCGAAAAAGTAACCATTAAACCAAAGAAACTGCCCTTTTTCAAATGCGGTAAAGAATTGAAAGAGCGGGTTGATTACTAAACGCGTGGCCGGGTCCGACATTTTGTCCGACTTGCAATTGCAGCCCGCAACTCAATCCCTTATTGATCAAGAAAAGGTCATACGGTTTTTATCCGCTACCCTCAACAAGAGAACCATTCCCCAGGCCCTGCTCTTAACCGGGATACCGGGAGTGGGAAAGCAGGATACGGCCTTGGCCTATGCCATGGCCTGCAACTGCTCCATACGCCTGGAGACGGCAAGGGCCTTGGAAGAAATTCCTGAAAACCAGGCAAGGGGTCAAGGTCAAACCAAAATCCCCTGCGGCGTATGCAAGACTTGTCGTAAGATCATATCCGGCCAGCATCCGGATGTAATTAATGTGAAGCCGTCCGCGCGTGTTATCACCATCGCCCAGATTCGCGACCTTTGTCGTTGCTTGACCGTTAGACCATATGAGGCCCGGGTGCGCGCGGTGATTATTTCCGATGCCGGAAGATTGAATGCGGAGGCAGGAAACGCCATGCTGAAAATCCTGGAAGAACCGCCTGCCCGAACCATATTCATTTTGACTGCGCTGCAGGCGTCCGAGCTTTTAGCCACCATTGTCTCCAGATGCCAGCAGATTCGATTCCGGCCCATTTCAGTGAAAAGTCTTGTGGAATGGATGACGGCCACCCATGGGCTGAATCCTGAAGAAGCCGGTATCCTGGCCCAAATGGCCGGAGGCAGCCTGGCCAAGGCCCAGATCATGTGTGAAACCAATTGGATTTCCTTTCGGAACAGCTTGCTGCGGGAGCTCGCCCAATTGCCGAATCCATCCATAACGCGCTTGCTGTTGTTTGCCGAGCAGCTTTGTGACAAAAAAGAACGCTTGACCGAGGCCTTGGAAATTTTTCAGACCTGGTTCAGGGATTTGATCGTGTTTTCAAAAGCCCCGCACCAGATTATCAACAAGGATATGAAGGCTGCCATTGCCGGCATGGGCCCTAAATGGCAGTCCGCAGCCCTCCATGGAATCCTCTCAGCCATCGGCAATGCCCAAAGACGAATCGAGGCCAATGCCAATGCGCGGCTGATCATGGACACCCTGATGCTGCAAATGGCGGGCGGGGTGCTATGAAAAAAGTGGTGGGTGTAAGATTCAAACCGGCCGGCAAGATTTATGATTTTGACAGCGGCGCCTTTGTATTGAATTTGGGTGATACCGTCATCGTGGAGACCGAGCATGGACTCGGGTTCGGGACAGTGGCGGCTGCGCCGGTTCAAATGGAGGAAGAAACCCTTGCCAATCCATTGAAAAAAGTCTTTCGGGTGGCCACGGAAAATGATTTCAAACAACAGGAAAACAATCTGCTACTGGAAAAACAAGCCCATGATTTTTGTCAGGAACAAATTGAAATTCTCAAGCTGGACATGAACCTGTTTTCCGTTGAAAGCACTTTTGACGCCAATAAATTGACTTTTTTCTTTACAGCCGAAGGCCGGGTGGATTTCAGGCAGCTCGTGAAGATTTTGGTAAAGCAATTCCGCAGCCGCATTGAAATGCGCCAGGTGGGTATCCGTAACCAGGCCAAAATGTGCGGCGGCATCGGGCGCTGCGGCCGGCAGCTTTGTTGCGCCACCTTTCTTGCCAAATTTGAGCCGGTATCCATCCGCATGGCCAAGGAACAGGGGCTGTCATTAAACCCCACCAAAATTTCAGGACAGTGCGGGCGGCTCATGTGCTGCCTGACCTTTGAAAATGACACGTATGTCCATCTTCGGCAAAAAGCGCCGAAAATCGGTCTACAGGTATGCATCAACGGCCGTTCCGGCAAGGTCGTCCGTCAGAATGTCATCTGCAACCGGGTTGCCGTGCAATATGAGGACGGCGTCGAAACCGAGGTCGGTATTGATGAAATCAAAAACCTAGACGGATAGGAGCTCACATGGCAGGGTCTTTTTATATAACCACACCGATATATTATGTGAATGCAAAGCCCCATTTGGGCCACGCCTATACCACCATTGCCGCGGACGTGATCAACCGGTTTTACGGCATGCGGGAGACGGATCGCTTTTTTTTAACCGGCACGGATGAACATGGGGACAAAATCGTGGCCGCGGCCGAGAAAGAAAACCTCAGCCCGCGGGTGTATGTGGACCGAATCAGTCGCCTCTTCAAGGAATTGTGGCCGGAGCTAAATGTTCAGCATGACTTTTTCATCCGCACCACGGACAAGGAGCACATCGCCGTGGTTAAAGCCATCTTGAAAAAAATATATGACAGCGGCGACATTTATTTCAGCGAGTATGAAGGGCTGTATTGCTTTGGGTGTGAACGCTTCTATATGGAGCGGGAATTGGTGAACGGCAAATGCCCGGATCATGAGAAAGAACCGGAACTGATCAAGGAATCCAATTATTTTTTTCGTATGAGCAAATATCAGGATTGGTTGATTCAGCACATTCAAACCCATCCGGATTTCATCCGGCCGGAACGCTATCGCAACGAAGTCCTGGCCTTTTTGCGGGAACCCCTGGAGGATCTTTGTATTTCCCGGCCTAAATCCCGTCTCAAATGGGGCATTACCCTGCCCTTTGACGATAACTATGTCACCTATGTCTGGTTTGATGCCCTGGTCAATTACATTTCCGCCCTGGGATATCCGGACGGCCCGGCTTTTCAGAAGTACTGGCCGGCGGCCCAGCACATTGTGGCCAAGGATATTTTAAAGCCCCACGGCATTTACTGGCCCATCATGCTGAAAGCCGCCGGTGTGAAACCCTATGAGCATCTGAATGTTCATGGTTATTGGAATGTGGATGACAGCAAGATGTCCAAAACCATCGGCAATGTGGTTGATCCCCTGAAAATGAAAGCAGAATACGGGCTGGATGCCTTCCGCTATTTTCTCATGCGCGAGATGGTTTTTGGACTGGATTCCGGTTTTTCAGAAACGGCGCTGGTGCAGCGCATCAATTCAGATCTGGCCAATGATTTGGGCAATCTGTTTTCCCGGGTGATTGCCATGGCGCACAAATATTTCGACGGTCGGGTTCCGGAGGTGGATGCGGAAACCGACAAGGACTTTCAATTCGGTCTGGAGGATGTCGCTCGCCGGGCCGTGGATGAATTTGAGGCGGCCATGGAAATGTTCGCCTTTCACAAGGCCTTGATGGCTGTCTGGGAACTCATCAGCCAGATGAACAAATATATCGATGTGACCGCGCCCTGGGAACTTGCCAAGAAAAAGTCAAGCCGCAAGCAGCTCCAAGCCGTTATTTACAGTTTACTGGAAGGCTTGCGGGTGATATCCGGCTTGGTTTATCCGATCATGCCGGATACGGCCAAAACCATGCAGACCCATCTTGGCCAGGATCCGGGCGCCGCCTTTTATCTGATTAAGAAATTGCGGCAATGGCGCTTGATGCCGGCCGGGACTTTACTCCCCAAAGGCATCACCTTGTTTCCAAGAATCGATGTGAAGAAAAAGGAGCTGCCGGAAATCCAAGTTTTGGAAGCAGAGCGCAATTTCCCGGAATTGAAACCGGAAATCACCATCGACCTATTGGCGCAAATAGATTTGCGGGTTGGTACGGTGCTATCGGTGGAAACGATTCCCAAAGCCAAAAAGCTGCTGAAACTGGAAATTGATCTGGGTGAAAAACGGGTAATCGTTGCCGGAATTGCGGAAAATTATCGGCCGGAAGAAATCACCGGAAAGCAGGTGATCGTGGTGGCCAACCTGAAACCGGTGAAATTGATGGGGGTGCTGTCCATGGGCATGCTTCTTGCAGCCAATGACGGCAAAGGGCCTGTGGTGGTGGTGCCGGACCGCAGCGTGCTTGCCGGTACGCCCCTTTCATAATGCGGGTAAACCATTATGGGTGGATCTTTTGATTGGTTGACAATATGTTCAAGTACACTTTACGAATCAGCGAAGAGTGAGCTATGCAGAAGAGAAATCACAGATCGAGTTGCAGTCAGTCAAGCTGGCAGACCTACCAATCCAAACTGAAACGGGAAGCGGTTTACAGCAAGCTGAAAAAGAAGCTGTTCACTTATGCATCCATTATGGCCATTATTATTGTTGTCAGCTATACCGTGCCGGTGGGCAGAAGCGGGACCGCCTACCAGCAGCTTCTGCCCAGCAATGAAAAGGCGGCCACCGCGGCGGTTGTGGCAGCGGGCACACCTGATGGTGCCACCGATAGGACTGATTCGGCGGATAGGACCGATAGGACTGATAAGACCGATAAGACAAATAGGACCGATTCGAGCCAGCATCCTGAAATTCAGGATGCGGATAGGACTGCCGTTGAAAGCGCTTCAGCCGAACCAAGCAGTCCTGCCGATAGCTTTGATCCACCCCATCCGGTTCTGTCGGCCGACCCGGCCGCCTTCAATGAAGTTGTCCATGCCGGCGGCATGCGGAAAGATGAGCTCCAGGCCCTGCTGAATTGGAAGAATTTTTATAATTTAACGAGAGAATCGGTGGACATCCAAATCGATGGGCGCCACTACCTGGTGGATACCAGCCTGGATTCCTCTTTGCAGCAATTTCTGCTGGAAAATATGAATCGGAATCATGCCCGTTACATCGGTATTGTGGCGGTTGAGCCTGCCACCGGACGGGTATTGGCCATGGCCGGCTTTGACAGCACCAATCGCAGCGGCAATCCCTGTATTGAAGCCTCTTTTCCGGCGGCAAGCGTATTCAAGATCGTCACGGCAGCGGCCGGCATTGAAAAATGCGGCTTTCAACCCTCTTCCAGGTTCGCTTTAAACGGCGGAAAGCACACCCTTTATAAGTCCCAGATCAATGAGCGCGTGAGCAAGCACACGCTATGGATGAGTCTCAAGGAATCTTTTGCCCATTCGGTTAATCCGATTTTCGGCCGGATTGGCGCCAACCACGTGGGCCGATCATTGCTGGAAAAATATGCCGAGGCTTTTGGATTCAACCGGCACATCAATTTTGAACTGCCCCTGGCCCAAAGCAAAATCATGCAGCCCGAGGACACCTATCAGTTGGCCATGGTGGCAAGCGGATACAATCGTGATACCACCCTGTCGCCTTTGCACGGCGCCTTGATGAGCGCGGCGATTTTAAATAAAGGCGTCTTTATTGAACCCACCATCATCGATACAATTACCGATGAAAAGGGCGCGGTGCAGTATAAGAGTCAGCCCAAAACATTGCGCCAAGCCATTTCCGCCGATGCAGCGACATCCATCAATGCCATGATGCTGGAAACGGTTTGCAGCGGCACCGGCAGGCGGGTATTCAAGGATGCGGATAAAGATCCGATTCTTTCCCGCCTGGAGATCGGCGGTAAAACCGGCTCCATGGGCAGCGGGGAGGTACCCAACCTGAAATTCGATTGGTTTGTGGGATTTGGTGAGGATAAACAGAGCGGTCGGAAAATCGCGGTGGCGGCCATGGTGGGCCATGAAAAATTCATTGGAACCCGTTCGGCCTACTATGCCCGCTTGGCCATCCAGCAATATTTCGGACGCTACCTAGAGAAGCTGGCAACCGTCAAGACACCGGATTCCAAACAGGTCGTAAAACGCAAGAAGAAAAGCAGACATGCGGTGTGATCCGCATTGGTAAGGAGATTCGTAAATGCCGGGTTTTGAGTTATTCGGAGAAGAAGAGCGCAAAGAAGTACAGGATGTTTTGGATACCGGAGTTTTATTCCGCTATGGTTTTGATCAGGCCCGGAAGGGGCATTACAAAGCACGCAGTTTTGAAGAGGAACTCTGCGCACGTCTGAGGGTGGGGCACAGTCATTTGTGCGCCAGCGGCACAGCCGCCCTTTCCATTGCCTTGGCCGCCTGCGGTGTGGGCGCCGGGGATGAGGTGATTGTGCCGCCCTTTACCTTTATCGCCACCATTGAGGCGGTTCTCATGGCCGGCGCTGTTCCGGTTTTTGCCGAAATCGATGAGACCTTGTGCCTGGATCCCCAGGCCCTTGAACGCGCCGTCACTACCCGCACCAAGGCGGTCCTGCCGGTGCACATGTGCGGAGCCATGGCACAAATCGAAGCCATCAAGACATTTTGCGACCGCAAAGGACTGGTACTGATCGAGGACACCTGCCAGTCCCTGGGGGCTTCCATGGCCGGCAAAGCCCTGGGCACCTTCGGGCAGATGGGCTGTTATTCTTTTGACTATGTCAAGACCATCACCTGCGGCGAGGGCGGGGCAGTGGTGACGAATGATCACGCCCTGTATGTCAAAGCAGACGCATATGCGGATCATGGCCATGATCATGTGGGCCATGATCGCGGGAAAGAAGGGCATCCGATTCTGGGGCTCAATTACCGCATCAGTGAACTGAATGCGGCTGTGGGCCTGGCCCAGTTGCGCAAGCTGGACAAGATCATCGCCCGCCAGCGTTCCCACAAGCAGGAAATCAAAGCAGCCTTGACGCAAAAGACCAAGCTGGGATTCCGGGTGCTGCCGGATGAAGAAGGCGATTCGGCCACCTTTCTTGCATTTTTCCTCTCGGATGAAAATCAGGCCAGGCAGGCGGCTGCCGGGCTCGGCCAAGCCGGCGTGGACGGATGTTTCTATTGGTATGACAACAACTGGCACTACATCCGCCAATGGGAGCACTTGAAAAAAATGTCCGCGGCAGCAAGACTGCCCATTGATTTGATATCCGACCGTCCGGATTACGGTGGGATTGCCAGCCCCAAATCCGATGCCATTATCGGTCGCACCATCTGCATGCAGATCAAACTGGCCTGGACCCAGGCGGAAATTGACCGCAGGATCGATGCCATGGTTTCGGTGTTGCGGGGATAAGCAAGGAGGGCATGCAGGTTTTTTCGGGGTCGCTATCGGTATCGGAATCGGAATCGAAAAAAAGGAAAAGCAGAAATGTTTCGTAATTTCAGACAAGTCACCAATATGGTTTTCGGTCGCGGCTGTTTTGCCCAGCTAACGGACATCCTGGCCCCACGGCGATCCCATGAGGGCGCTTTCATGGTCTTTGTCGTGGATGACTATTTTACCGACAAACCCCTGCGGTCGCGGATTCCCTTGCAGGAACCGGACCTGCTGCTCTGGGTCAATGTGGATGATGAGCCCAAAACCAAATATGTGGATCAATTGACGCAGACCGTCAAGGAATTTTCGCCGCGTCTGCCGGCGGGAGTCATCGGCATCGGCGGCGGCAGCACCATGGATTTGGCCAAAGCGGTTTCCCTGATGCTCACCAATCCGGGCTCATCCACCGAATATCAGGGCTGGGATCTGATTCGGCATCCGGCAGTATACCATGTGGGCATTCCCACCCTATCCGGCACCGGCGCGGAGGTGTCGCGAACAACGGTTCTCACCGGCCCGGACAAAAAACTGGGGTTGAATTCGGATTATACGGTTTTTGATCAGGTGGTGCTGGACCCGGAGCTCATCGCCGGCGCCCCCAAGGAGCAGCGCTTCTATACCGGCATGGACTGCTATATCCATTGCGTTGAGTCTTTAAAAGGCACCTACCTCAATGCCTTCAGTCAGGCCTATGGCGAAAAGGCCAATGATTTGTGCCGGGAGGTATTTCTGGAAGGCGGTCCGGCCAGTGACGATAAATTGATGATGGCTTCCTATTTCGGCGGCATGAGCATTGCCTATTCCCAGGTGGGCATATGTCATGCCCTTTCCTACGGCCTTTCATTTGTATTAGGCGTGCACCACGGCATCGGCAATTGCATTGTTTTTGATTACCTGGAAGAGTTCTACCCGGAGGGAGTGGTGGAATTTCGCCGTATGATGGAGAAACAGGGTGTTGTCTTGCCTAGGAACGTGGTGGGAGACATGGATGCGGCCTTGATGGAGAAGATGACCAACGTGGCTTTGGGACTGGCACCGCTCTGGGAAAATGCTTTGGGCAAGAATTGGCGCGACATCATGACCCGGGACCGGATTCAGGATCTCTACCGCAGAATGTGATGTAAAGAGCAATTAACATGCTTCTAACTATTTTGGTTTGCATTCATCATGGACTAAAGGTCCTCCGGCATAGGCTTTGGGCTGTACTGATGCTGGAGATTTATTTCGGCAGGGCCCCCAAAAGCATGACCGGAGACTGCCTGGTGCTTTTTCCGTACCAGGCCGGACTATTGTGTTGCGGTCTGGCTGGCATCATCGCCTTTAAGAAAAAAACCGCGGCAGCCGAGCACTTCAGCTTGACCAGGTTGCTTGAGGCAGCGGCCGCACTGGAGGGCCAAGGCCTAGCCCATGGCCCCAGGCAGGCGGGGGATATTGCCGCAAAATACCTGGGAGGCGAACTGGGCACCAGGGATTTTCTCAAAGCCGCGCGCTTGTGTAAGCAGGAACCGGCTTTTGTGAAAATTTTTCAAAATCCTAATATGCAAAAGGAGCTCTTCAGTCTGTCAGAGGGACTGGAAAAGGTCATTCAAACCGAAGCCGCCCTGCTTGAGAAACATATGGGTGATCTGAGCATTGTGGATGCGGATATAGCGGCCCGGCGCCTTGAAGACCTGAAGGATATCAACTGGTGCCTGCGCCGGGAGGTCCTTACGAATATCGCCAGCACGGCGGATCTGATGACCACCCTGGGGGGAGCTGTTTCAGCCCAGGTCATCGGGATCTACAAAAATTTGAATGCGATCTTGAACAGCATCGACCGGCTGGAAGTGCGCGGACGGGACTCGGCCGGGATTTCCTTGATGTTTGTGATTCATGGGCAGACCTATGCGGAATTCCAGCAGCGTGTGAAAGCCATGGAATCTGAAAAAGCCGCTTTTGAAACCAGGGTGCAGCAGCCGATCCTGTTGAACCGCAGTGTCAGTGTGCATGAATCCACGGCTGAAAACGGCGAACCCCGGGCTACGTTGACCATGGTTTATAAGATTGCGGCTGAAATCGGTCACTTGGGTGACAATATCCGTTTTTTACGGACCCAGATCCGGGAGGATAAAATCCTGTCGACCTTGGCCGGCCTGCCCATTATTTACCATACCGTGAGCGCCCATACCCGTTGGGCCTCGGTGGGGGCCATCACCGAGCCCAATTGCCATCCGGTGGACAATCGTTCCGCGGAAAGGTCCGAAGCCCACAACGGCACCATTCATGTCTGTCTGAATGGCGATATTGATAATTATCTGGCGTTGAAAGCCGCCTATGAACAGAAATCCGGACCTATTCAGGAAGAGGTCAGCACCGACACCAAGATAATTCCCCTGCAGATGGAAACCTATCTGCGCAACGGGCATGGGGTGGTGGAGTCTTTTCGTTTGGCCCTGAATGATTTTGAAGGTTCCCATGCCATTTCCATGCATACGGATCTGTTGCCCGGCAAGCTGTTCCTGGCCCAGAAAGGCAGCGGGCAGGCCATATTCATAGGGCTTTCGGAAGATCATTACATGCCCACTTCGGAAGTGTACGGCTTTGTGGAGGAGACCTCTAACTATCTGAAGCTGGACGGGGAAAAAATTGTCGACGGAAAGGCCGGCAAAACCCAGGGACAGTTTTTTATTCTAGACCAGGCCTCGGCCGGAAAACTGGAAGGCATCCAAGGGTTTTATTATGACGGCACGCCCATTGCGCTGACGGAAAAAGATATCAAATCCACGGAAATCACTTCCCGGGACATTGATCGTCAGAATTTTCCCCACTATTTCCTGAAGGAGATCTCCGAAGCGCCGGTATCGGTGGAAAAAACCATACAGAATCGTTGGAAAATCAAGCCCGGTGAAAAGGACCGATATGTCATTGCCTTGAATGAGGCGGCTGTGCCGCAAAAGATCAGGCTGGCTCTTTTGGAAGAGCGGATCCGCCGGATTTTTTTCGTGGGTCAGGGCACGGCCGGGGTGGCGGCCCAGGCCTGCGCCGATATCCTCAATTACTATATGGATGATCCCGGCCTCCAGATCCAAGCCCTTAAATCATCCGAGATGAGCGGCTTCAAACTCGGACGCAGTAACAGCCATAAGGAATTGGGCGATACCCTCATGGTGGCCAT
This sequence comes from Desulfosudis oleivorans, assembly GCA_020723325.1. Classification (GTDB taxonomy): domain Bacteria; phylum Desulfobacterota; class Desulfobacteria; order Desulfobacterales; family SURF-7; genus DYJD01. The sequence continues at coordinate 37,244 of DYJD01000026.1, forward strand.
CACCCAGTCCGGCACCACCACGGATACCAACCGTACCGTGGACATGGTGCGGGAACGGGGCGGTCATACCCTGGCCATTGTCAACCGCCGCGATTCGGACATCACCTTCAAGGTGGACGGTGTGATTTACACCAGCAGCGGTCGTGATATTGAAATGTCGGTGGCTTCCACCAAGGCCTTTTATTCCCAGATCGTGGCCGGCGCAGTACTGGGGTTGTTTTTGGCCGGAATCAGGAAACGGCGCGGAGATGATTTCATCACCGCGGAGATCAAACAACTACAAGCCCTGCCAGCCCAGATGCGCAAGATTCTGGCCATGAAGGACGCCATTGAAGCTTCCGCGCGGCAATCGGCAGTAACCAAAACCTACTGGGCGGTTGTGGGCAGCGGTCCCAACAAAGCCTCGGCCGATGAGATCCGCATCAAGCTCAGCGAGCTTTGCTATAAAACCATTTCAACGGATTATGTGGAGGACAAGAAGCATATAGACTTGTCCTCCGAGCCCCTGATCATCATTTGCGCGGCCGGCGCACGGGATGCGGTCATCGGCGATATCATCAAAGACACGGCCATCTTCAAGGCCCATAAGGCCTTGCCGGTGGTGATCGCCGACGAAGGCGAGGAGCGTTTTGCCCCTTATGCGGAGGCCGTGTTTCACGTGCCCCCAGTGGGTGAACATCTTGCCCCCATTGTGAATACCCTGGTCGGGCATCTGTGGGGGTATTACGCCGCCCTTGCCATTCATGCCGGCTCCAGTTTTTTCCATGAGGCCAGGGAGGAATTGAAAAACACCATTGAAACCTTTGCCGCCCAGGGATTGGATGTTTTTGAAGCTGTTCTGGAAAAAACCTTTCGGGAAAAGATCCTAAAATTCTACAAGGCCTTTCGCTGGAAAAAAAAGCAGAATCAAATCGCCGGGATCATGGGCATTGAGAAAGCCGCGGACTTGACATTGCTGTTGAAATACTTGTCCGGCCGGTTGCCGGTAGCCGACTTTGAACTTGATTTTAATGTCAGGGGCACGGCCCTGAACATGTTGAACAGCCTTTTTACCTGTCTTAGCGAATGCATCAACTCCATGGCGCGGCCCATCGACGCCATCAAACACCAGGCCAAAACCGTTACCGTGGGCACCAGCCGGATCAGCGAGAAAGTGGAGGGCGTCCTTTTCAATATACTTGCGAAATTCGGGTTTCAGACATCCCAATTGACCCACAAAAATGTTTTGGTGTTGAAAAATTTGCAGGGAGTTGTTTCGGAAATCAAAGGGACCATTCTGTATCGCATTGAGGGCCTGGACGCCCTGGGGGAACTCACGGATGAAACCCGGATCCATATCATGCAAAAGGAAGGCATACTGGCGGCCCTGGAGTCCCGGGTGGAGAAGGACACCCTGCTCAAGGGCACCAAGCGGATTATTGTTCGTCAAGGGAATGTATATATCGGCAAAGGTCGCAAAGATGACCGGAGCATTATTGTGATCCCCATCATTTCTGCTTCCCATTCCACCCCCAACTTGATCGAATTCCTGTTGCTGCTGAATATCGGCTTTCAGGAGCGGATTCCGTTGGTTTCTAAGATCAAGGCCCTGGGGGGCAAGTATGAGCATATCAAGAATATTGTTCAGGAAAACAGCGTGGTTTGGGATGACGTCCATTTGGAGATGATTACCACCCAGGATCTCTTCGGACTTTCGGCTGAAAAAATCGGTGAAGCCATTGTGTTCCAAAAAAGGAAGGCGTCATGAGGCGCCCTTGGACCGGCATGGGAAAGGGGCCTTTGCGTTGAATCCATGAAACTTTCAACCCGCAGCCGTTATGGAACCCGCATCCTGTTGGAATTGGCGCGCAACCGCAAGGGCGGGCCCGTGCAGGTCAGCGCCATTTCAAAAAGACAGGGAATCCCGCTTAAATATGTGGAACAGCTCATCCGGTCATTGAAACAGGCCGGGATGATCACCAGCATGCGGGGCCCCAAAGGTGGTCACCTTTTAGCCAAGGACCCGGCCCGGATCAGCCTGGGGGATATTGTGCGTTTATTTGAAGGCCAGACCGATCTGGTGGAATGCATCAGCTCACCGGAAAAATGCGAGATGGCCGACGATTGCAAAGTCCGCATGGCCTGGAAGGAAGCCACGGAAGTGCTTTATCAAAAACTGGACGCCATCTGTATTGCTGATTTAATTGGCGACAATCAGGTGTCTCCTTGGAAACCTGCCTGCTAGTATTCAGCGATTGGCAAGCATTTCCTTTATTTTACGGAGGGTTTCCTGATCACTGCTCTGGACGAGGCGAATGACGGCCTCCTGGTCGGATGCGGCCTGTTCTTTTTCCTGATCAATACCTACCGATAGAATATCGCAAATGGCCTTAACCAATTTTTGGGGCGAAACCGGTTTTTCCAGGGTATAGCGGGGGCGATTGCCGGAAACAAAGGCATTGAAGCTTTTCAGATCTTCCCGGCCAAATTCATCATGGGCATGGGCGGTTATGACGATGACGGGCAGATCTTTAAATTTGGGGTTCTCGCGCAATGTGCGCATGACTTGGATTCCGGATTTGCGCGGCATTACCATATCCAAGGTCATTAAATCCGGCGGGTTTGCTTCTATTTTTTTCAAGGCCTCTTCACCATTGGCCGCTGTTTCCACTTGAAAGCCGGCGTCGGCAATGCAGGTAACAAGAAAGTTACGGACATCCGGCTCATCATCCACCACCAGGATTTTTTTTTCAGAAGCAAGCACCATCAGTTAATTCCTTTCCTCTTTTTTCGCTGAGATTGCATGAACCAATTCGGCTGGCCTGAATCTCGTATCTCAACTTTTGCACTGAAAAGCAACCCCATATATTCCATTTTGCATCAAACACGGCCTGGGTCTCGGCCCTAGCTCCTGGTTGCCGTTTTGGATGCAAAATGGAAGTAAAATACAGATATGGAGCACTAGGCTGCAGGTGTGCTTTCCTTTAAGCTGCGCAGGGCCTTGGTCAATTCCAGCACGACCCCCAGCCCCTCCCTGACATCATTGTCGAATCCGGCTGAAATCATGCCCACCAAACCGACTTTTTGGCTGTTAGCGAGGTCGATATTGGCCGGCAGGGCCGCTGCCTTTTCCAGAAAGGCCATGGCTTTGGGATCGGCCAGTTTTTTCATAAGACCCAAGAGGGCCACCATGACATCGCCGATTTTATCGATATCTTCGGAATTGTAGGTGGCGGCCACTTTGGCGCGTACATCCAGCATGGATTTGATGATCCGGAAAACCCCACGGCGTTCAAGATCATCCAAATGCTCAATAATTTGCGGCACGGCGGATTTCATCAGCGGTTCCAGATCCCGAACAAATTCGATGATGCTGGACATCTGCCGCATGGCGAAAATCATATCCCGGGTGCTGCGCATGGTTTGTTTAATCAACAGGAAAAGGTCATCCAACTCAAATCCGGCCTCGACTTCCTGCAATTCTTTGATCACCAGGTGCACGGCCGTATTTCCCAAGGGAACCATATCGTCTTTCAATTCCTTGAGGCTTTGGCCGAATTTGATCACCGGGATGAGGTGTGACTCCAAATACTCCAGTTTCTGAAGGATCAATTCTTCATTGGTCATGCCTGCCTCCTATTCGATATCCATGCGCGGCCAGCTTTTTCCGGCCATGTTCATTTGAGGCTCAAGGGGCAGTTCCTGGCCGGTGAGCAACATGTTCCAGTAAACCCATTTGAACATCATTTTGCCCCAGTAGTTGATATAGCTTTCGCCCACCAGATCAAAGGGCCCGAGACCCGGGAAGGGGAATTTGCCGGGCAGCGGCTCGGTTTTGTAGTTGAAGTCGAACAAATAGGCCTTGTCATAACCAGAGACGATAAAACAGGTGGAATGGCCGTCAAAGGCGGGCTTGGGCGCTTGGCCCTCGATTTCCAGGAGCAGGTTCTCAACCACAATTTCCGCCTCATAATGGGCCACGGAACCGGCCTTGGAAGTGGGTACATTGGTGGCGTCACCCACTACATAAATATTATCATATTTTTCCGCCCTGAGGGTATGGTGATTGGTCATGACATAGCCCATGCCGTCCCCCAAGCCGGAGTCGTCCACATATTCTGCCCCCAGATTGGGCATGGTGGAAACCAACAGGTCGTATTGAACGGTCTCGCCTTTGGCCGAGGTCAGAATGCCGCTTTCTGGATCCACGGAGGCCAAGTCGAAATTCGGGGTGACTTTGATATTTTTTTCATTGGCGGCCACGCTCAACACTTTGGTGGCAATGGGTTTGGTGAAAATACCGGTGTTGGGTGTCACAAATTCAATTTCAATGTCTTTGCGCACGCCGTTTTTGGCAAAGAACCAATCGGCCATGAAAATGAATTCCATGGGAACCACCGGGCATTTATGGGGCATTTCAGCAATGTTGAAAACCATGCGGCCGGATTTGAAATATTTCATTTTTTTATGCAGGGCCACAGCGCTTTCCAGGGTAAAGAAAGTATGTTCCTTGCGCTTGGGATCCGGTTTCCAGTCATCCAGACCATCGATTTCTTGGGGGGCGATACGGCAACCGGTGGCAATTACGAGCCAGTCATATTCATAGCTGCTGCTCTTACATTGAACCGTGCGGCCGTCCGGATCCACAGCCACCACTTCGTCCAATATGAAATTCACACCTTTGGGAATGAAGTCCCGTTTGGGTTTCATACAATCCGCGGCAGTATAAATACCAAAGGGAATAAACAGCCAACCCGGCTGGTAATGATGCATCTCATCATTGTCGATAATGGTGATTTGCCATTCCAGCGGATTCAATTCCTTGCGCAATTTCGCGGCAACCATGGTTCCACCGGCCCCGGAACCTAAAATCAATATTTTTTTCATTCAAATCCTCCTCTTGGGCAGCGCCTTTTCTCCATTTTTATTATTTTAAATTGAATATCAGACTGAGCCCGCTGTTGGGCAGGCTGTGCGGTTTTTAATTTCCTTTTTTTTTAGGTTGAATTATTTTGGATTGATTTATAGATATCCAAAATAATCTATACAAAAAGGATATAGATCGAATTTGTCGGATAATTTGTCAAGCAAAATTTTAGGCCGCATATATGGAATACCCAGATAATTGTTTTGGATAAAATGAGTAACGTGTTGTATCTATATGTAAAAAATTTTAGCTGAAAGGAATCCGCCCATTTTGATACTGCCGCCGCCGGAAATCGCCGTATGAATCCGCTTCTGAAGGAAAAAAAGGCATGTCGCACAACTATCTTCTGGATATATTCCAGCGTGTGGATCAACTATGCGTATATTAATGATGGCTTTTCCTATCCCAGATCTCGCGAACCTGTATGCGGCCTATTCCTCTTCTTCTGCAGGCTTTAGATGCTCCGGAACAATCACCATTTTCAGCAGGAGGGGTTTGAGAAAGGACCAACGGATGCCGATTTCATATATTTCCTCCATGTCGCGGATGGCGTCCCAGCAATTGTGGCAGGGGGCAACCACCAATTTAGCGCCGGTGGCCAGAATCTGATCGCGCTTGACCTTCAGGCCGATGTTACGTTCCTTGCGGTAGCGGCCTAGACCGTTCATGCCGCCGCCGCCGCCGCAACAGAAATTATGCTCCTTGCAGGGGGACATCTCCCGAAAATCATCGGCGATCTGGCTCATAATGTAACGGGCCGCGTCCTTTAGGCCGGCATTGCGAATGTAGTTGCAGGAATCCTGGTAGGTCACCGGTTCCTTGATTTTTTTGGCAGGATCGATTTTCAGCTTGCCGGTTTTCAAAGCTTCCGCCACCCATTCCACATAATGCTGGGTTTCCACCGGGGTTTTGCCGCTTGTCAAACCGGCCCAGTAAGGGCCTTCAATGACCGTGGCGCGGTAGGCGTGGCCGCATTCGGTTACCACCATGCGCTTGGGTTTCAAGCGCTCCATGGCGCTATAGACCGACATTACCTGCTGGCGGCAGCCTTCCCAGTCGCCGGCGAACATGGCCAGGCTGGTTTCCTCCCAGCCTTCACTGGGCACGGTCCAGTTCTCACCGGCGATGTGGAAAAGAATGGCGGCCTCGGCCAGGTCTTCAGGATAATGTTTGGGTTCTCTTGCATTCACGGTATAAATGAAGTCCGCATTTTCCTTGTCAATTGGGATTTCCAGACCGGGCCATTTTTCGGAATTTTCCTCGCACATCCATTCACAGGTTTCCACCCAGTCCTCGGAGGTCACATCCATCTGAGCATTGTAGATGCGGTGCATGCCGGAGCCGATCTTCAGCTCCCAGGGCACAAAGCCTTGAGAGAAACAAAGACCGCGCAAGTAACCGAACATAACGCCCATATCGATGCCGAAGGGGCAATACATGGCGCAGCGGTTGCAGCAGGTGCATTTACCCCAAGCCGTGTCCATGACCGTTTGCATAAAAGCATTGTCCACATTACCTTTACGACGGACGATTTCCCCCAGGGTGGATTGGATTTTGTAAGAGGGAACCTGTTTGGGATCCCGTTGGTTGGCCAGGTAGAAGAAGCAGCTGTCAGCGCAAAGTCCGCATCGGGCGCAGATTTCCAGCCAGGTGCGCAAACGTGATTTGCAGGTTTTTTGCAGGGTGTTGTAAAGAGCTTCGCGGTCCACATCCAGTTGATTCATTTCCTGGTAGTATTGAGCGCCGTTTTTATCGTCCAAAAGGGCCTTGAGCTCTTCACGGGTGTTTACCGGTTTGCGATTACACAGTTTTCCTTGAGCCATGATTATGATTCCCGAATAATATAAATTTTCTTTTAAAATCTACCAAGCCAACCCTTTGCCTTTCATGCCGCCCCGCTTGATGCCGAAATCCATGCCGATCTGGGCCCGGGTCAGGAAGAACAGGACCATGTGGGACAATTTGGTGAAGGGAATCGCGATCAGCCAGACCTCGCCGCTTATAATATGCAGCATCAACCAGAATTGGTAATCCGCCGTCTGGCGATGGGCCAGAAAACCGGTGATGAAAGGCGCCACGGCTATGAGCAGCAGAAGATAGTCATAAGCCGTGGTCAGAATCCGGACCTCCGGCAGGGCAATACGGCGCAGGGCCAGAAATGCGGCGGAGATCATGACCAATATGGTGAGGAGATCAGCAGTGTTTTCGCTGATGGCCCACAGATTGAATCCCCATCTTTCCTTGAGCAGTAAATTGTGACCCAACAGAAAAACCGGGGTGATAAGCAGGCCCAAGTGGAAAAGAAACACTAAAATGGTGAAGAACGGTTTGGCGCGCCAGCTTCTTGAGCCGAAAGGAATGATCCAGAACACGATGGAGCGCAGAGCGCCTTTGACCCCAAACAGGGTATTGACGGAATAAGTGACCCGATCCAGTTTCCAGTCCAGTCCTCTGATATAGAGGACCGCGCGTACCGCGATGCCGATGAAAAAGATGAGAAACGCCAGCCATGCCAGCGGTCCAGTGACGATTGCGTACATAAGGTTCTCCTGCATACAGGCCCAAAAGGGGTAAAATCAGTGATGCCCATGCCGGCCTGGTTTAGTGTCTTCCGGCTGATCATCGTCCCGGTCGGTGAGAAACAGAAAAAAACCGAGGAAACCCAGTAATGAGATCAGCATTACCAAATAGGTTAAGCTTTCCGTATGCAACATAAATTCATGGAGCGAGTAAAATACAGAATGCATGTGTCATCCCTTCAATGGTTTGCTTGGTAATCCGGATGTCCATAGAGAATCGGCATCCGGGTCACGATAAAACGATATACGAGGATCAGCAGAGTCACCATGAAAACCGAAATGCCGATTTCCATCCAGTGAGGGAAATAACGCTCGGCAACCGGCAGATGGTAATTAAAGGCGATCACGGACACGTTCAAGCGGTTCAACACAATTCCGGCCACGGTCCAGGCAGCGGTGAAACGGATCAGTTTGAGATTCTTCTCCCGGGCGCCCATGGCGTAGAGCAGGCAGGGCAGGGCCACAAAACCGAGGAGCTCGACCAGGAACCAGTATCCATAGGGGCTAGTCAACAGGTGCCAATGATTGCCGGCGGTGATACCCACGATCTTGATGGTGAAGTAACCGGCCAGCACCAGGGCCGCGGCCTTGCCGAAACCCAGCACCAACCCGTCGCTTTCCTGCAAATGGGTTGCATCCATTTTGTGGTGAAAAGCCTTATGGGACAAGGAGCCTTCGAAGATCACCATGGACAGCCCGGCGATAATGCTGGAGACAAAGAAAAACACGGGCAGATAGGGGGAATACCAAAGGGGATGCAGTTTGGACGGCGCGATCAGAAACAGTGCCCCCAGGGAGGACTGGTGCAGGGTGGATAACACCACGCCGAAAATGGTGAGGACCATGGTCAGCTTTACCGCCAGGTTGCGGGTCTTGGTAAGGCCCAGCCATTCCAGGGGCGCCGGCGTAAATTCCAGGAACAGGACGGTTAGGTAAAGGGCCACGCACAGGCCGACTTCAAACAAAAGGGATGTGGTGCCCCAGCCCACGATGAAAGGATAGGGCAGGCGCCAGGGCCGGCCCACATCGTAATGCAAGGCGATGACCACGAACAAGTATCCGAGAAAGCCGGTCAGAACTGCCGGCCTCACCGCGGAATGATAGCGTTTCATGCCGAAAACATAGACCGCCGCCGAGGTGACATAACCGCCGGCTGCCAGGGCCACGCCCACCAGCAGGTCAAAGCCGATCCAGATGCCCCAGGGGCTGTGGTTGGACAGATTGGAAACCGCCCCCAGCCCTTTGGTAAAACGCAGGACGGTGATGAACAGCCCCACGATGACAATGAGGCCGGCAATGAGATTGAATGGTGTCAGCTTGGAGCTGTTGGGTGCAGTGTTTTCTGTGGACATCTATACTTCCTCCCCCTCACCCTTAGTTTGCGGTTTGGTTTCCGTTGCGGTGGCGGCTGCTTCCAGGGCTTTTTTGACAGCCTGTTCTTTGGCTTTTTCCGCCTGTTCCAGGGCTTTGTCCTTTTCTTTTTTGGCCTTGTCCAGGGCCTGGGTCAATTGGGTCTGGGCCTTGCGCTGGGCCTCGGCCACGGCCGCCGCCACAGCTTGGGCTTGTTCTTGGGCGGCGATTTTTTCCTTGCGCTTGTTCATGGCAAACACCCCGGTCAATAAAACCGGCCAGAGGCCCACCACCATGGGTACGATACTTAAAGCGCCGGCGGTTAATTCCGGTGCGGGTTTGATGCCCAGATCCTCCCGCAAGCCGACGGAGCCAAAGGGCACACTGGAAAGATAGAGCCAGCTTGTACCGCCCATTTCGTTTTCACCGTAAATATGATTCAGATATCGGCCCGGATGATTGCGGATACGCTCCCGGGCGATTTGAATCAGATCGGTGCGCTTGCCGAAGGTCAGGGCTTCTTTGGGGCAGGCTTCCACACAGCCGGGCAATAGGCCCTGTTCCAGCCGGGGGGCGCACAGGGTACATTTCAGCACCCGTGGGGTCAAAGGCTCGTTATATTCATAGGTGGGGATTTCAAAGGGACAAGCCATCATGCAGTAGCGGCAGCCCACGCAAACCGACGGGTCGTAAAGTACGGGTCCTTTTTCAGTTTTCTTAAAAGCGCGTACAAAACAGACCGAGGCGCAAGCCGGCTCAAGGCAGTGGTTGCATTGTATTTTACGGAACACCGGGATCGCAGCTTTCGGTTCTGAAGATTCGTAGCGGTTCACTACCGTATAGGCTTCATTGGTAGTAGCCCGTTTTTGTTCCAGTACCGTTAAGTCAGAGAAGGGTTTGGTAGGGGCCGCCAAATTATTAACCTGGTTGCAGGCCGCTTCACAGGAACGACAGCCCACACAGCGGGTGATATCATGCAGCACGCCCATGCTGCCGGGGTAGCCGGTGAAATGCCCGGTGGAGGCAGCCCCAGCGGATTTGGCGACCGTGGAGCCGATGCCGGCCGCGCCCATCCAGCCCAGGAATTTTCGTCTTGATATGGCCATTGATCGTTCCTCTATTCTATTTGCAAATGGACTTTGGGTCGATTGCATTTTATCCCAGCGCTCATCACGATTGCCCTTTTTCCTTATGGCAGTCGGTACAGCCGGCCGGTTTATGGATCTCCATTTTTTTATGGCATTCCATGCATTGCAGATGATAGGCCCCCAGCAGGCCCGGCTTGATGCCGGCCGGATTGTTGAAGGCCGCGCCATGGCAGCTTCCGCATTGGGGCGGCTTTAGGCCGGCCGGGCTGTTGTGGTGGCAACCTTGGCAAAGGGTGGTTTGATCCGCATGGAAATAGCCGGCCAGTTTGCTGCCTTTAATTTCTTCAAACAAGCTGGTCACGATTTTACGGTGGGGAAATTCCACCGGCGTATATTTCTGCGACAGGCGTTTGATTAGTACTTTTTCCGGTATGGATTGGGTTTCCGGCAGTCGAGGAACCAAGGTCCTTTCTGCCAAGTAAGCGGCCGCGGCTGCGGTTTCTGCTTCCAGGCTGGCCTGGCCCTGTTCCACAGCCGGAAGTGGGGTATGACATTTACCGCATCCGCCGTTATCCGCCCGCTTTTTCCCGGAAATAGGCGTGTGGCAGCCGGCGCATTCCCGCTTGGCTTGGTTGCGGGCGTGGCAACCCAGACAGCTAGAGGCTGAATCCGGGCGGTGCATGGCTTGTTCCAAGCTGATTTTGGCGCCTTCCGGGGCACCGGTCATTGTATGACAAACATAGCAGTTCTGCATGCCGGCATGGTGGCAGACCCTGCAGGTATGGTTGCTTTCCTCATGGGCTTTGTGATCAAAGGGCACGAAGCTCATACGGTTTTCTATAGGCTCGGCACTTGTTTTTATCAACCGACTATCGGGTTGTTTGCGGTTCAAGCGAGGCACCGGCGCGATTTTTTCAAAACCGGCTTGGGATTCCAGGGTATGGCACCCTGCGCAAGTCGACGGACCACTCTTCTTTTTCTGTGAAGCGGTTTTCAAATGGCAATCAAGACAAGCGGTATGGGCTGCGGCGGACATGGAGCGCCGGTTTTTTTCCATGACCGGCTTGTGGCAAAAACGACAGGAATCTTCCTGATCTTTTATATAAATCAGTTTTTGGGCGGCCTCGTCGTATTCATGATGACAGATTTCACACTTGTTTTCCAGGGCCTGAACATGCCGATAATGCAAGGATGGGTCAAGCCCCATAGGTTGTCGATCCGCTTGAACAGTAGGTTTTTCCAGATGGCATCCACCGCATTCCACCGGCCCGGAGGGATTGCTGTCGGCCGCCATGGCTTTGTGGCAGGCAATGCAATTTTCATGGTAAATATCCATGACCGTTTGGCGGTCGCGGTCTTCAATACGCTTAAACTGAAGGGAGAAGCGGTTTGCTTTGGGAAGATGGCAGGTGGTGCAGTCCAGGCGCTGTTTGGCCAGGATCGTGGTATGCCGGTCATGCGGAAAGGGAACCGCGGGGCGTTCCAGCTTCCCGAAAATCTTCATGGAGTCGATGAAGACGACATCTGCCGAACCGGTGATATTTATTGTCTCTGTTCGTGTTTCGGTTCCAAACCCTTGCATGCCCCAGATTGAAAATACGGCAATCAGGCAAAACAATGCTGTTCTGCCTATCGCCCTTCCCGTCTTCATATTATTATCCTCGTTCATTTGGCAGATTGATCCTTGCTTAGTTCTGACATTGGTGGCTATTGGGTTTGTTGTGGCGAGAAGTTGCTGAATGCGTGGGTCGATCGAAGAAAATGTCGGCTTGAAAATGGCTTTAGTTCATCGTGCACATTATGTATGTTGGTTGCTGCCATCTTGGTTTCCCCTCTTTTCTTGATCTCCATAGTCAAGAAACAAGAAAAAGGTAAACTAAATGAGAAAATCGTGGTTGTCAACCCTCTTTTTTCAAATACAGCTCTGACGCCACACGAGAAGACTATTGCTATTTTTTAATTTTCATTGGGTTAATTCCGGATGGTCTTTCCCAACTTGGAAACCGCATACGATTTGTATTGATAAAATGAATAACATATTGTATCTATATACGAAATTTTTCAAACCATAAGGAGTTTGGCCATTTTGATACCGCCTCCACAGGAAATAGCTATATGGATTCGGGAACAATTGTTTGATGCCGTACCCATGGCCATTGCTTTTATAGACCAGGCTTTTAATCTTGTGTATGCCAACAAGGCCTTTGAAGACACTTTCGGCCCCTGGCGTCAAAAGAAATGCTATTCTGTGTACAAGAATAGGGGTACACTTTGTCCGGATTGCAAAGGTGCAAAAGCCTTTCTTGATGGTAAGGTCCGCATCAATGAAGAAGTCGGTATCAATAAATACGGAAAATTGACCCGTTATATCAAGCGAACCTTACCGATTGTGGATCAAGACGGCGACATTCCATTCCTGGTGGAAATGTGCATGGATGTCACTGAAATCGAGCAGATCCGCAGGGAGCATCAACTCCTCTTTGATCAGGTGCCTTGCCAGATTCTCTTGATCGACAGGAATTTTCGGATCGTCAAGACCAATGCCAGAACCCGTGAGATGCTGGGTGATGTTGACGGTAAACATTGCTTCCAAAGTCTGAAGGGCTTTGATCATACTTGCTCGGAATGTACGGCACGCCAGACCTTTGAAGACGGCGAGCTTCACACCGGCCATCACATCTGGCGCACCAAGGATGGGCAGACCGTGCACCTGCATGTGATCACCGTGCCGCTAAAGATTACGGACAATGGTTTTGATATGGTCATGGAAATGGCCGTAGATGTCACAAAAACCATTAAATTAATGGAGGGACTGAATTACGCCCAAACTTTCCTGGAGACCCTGGTGGCCACTTCCATGGACGGTATTCTGGCAGTGGATTCCGGCGGCCGCATCACCATCATCAATCCGGCGGCCCGCAAACTCTTAGGCGCCCAAGTCAATCAGATCTTGACCCGGGAATCCCTGGCAGGTCTGCTGCCCGCAGGGGTTATTGAACAGGTGACCGAGAATCGGCGGCATGTCTATATACCGGAAACCGTGGTGACAAGTTTCACCGGTGAGGCCGTGCCGGTGCGCCTGGTGGGCAACCAGTTGCTGATGGACAATAAATCCCTGGGCATGGCTTTTTCTTTGCAGGATTTGAGTGAAATCAAAAAACTCCAGAACGCAAAACTGGAAGCGGAAAGGCTCGCCGCCGTGGGCCAGACCGTGGCCGGCTTGGCCCACGGCGTGAAAAATCTGATCACTGCCCTGGAGGGTGGCATGTATATGCTCAACAGCGCAGTGCAGAAAGCCGATATCATGCGTTTGGAAAAGGGCATGGAAATGCTGCACCGGAATATCGAGCGGATGTCCACTTTTGTTAAGGCCTTTCTCGGTTTTTCAAAAGGTCGCAAGATCCGTCCGGCTCTCAACCACGCCGGGGATATTGTGAAAGAAGTCGTGGAGATGTATGCCGCCAAAGCCATCACCCTAGGCATCGGTCTGGAATATAAAGTACAGGCAGCCATGGAACCGGCGGCCTTGGATGCTGAAAGCCTGCACGAATGCCTGGCCAATCTGGTGGGGAATGCCGTGGATGCATGCCAAGGACGGGAGGACTCGGCCGAAGCCGGAATTCATGTAAATTGTTTTGAAGAAGATGACAGTATTCAAATTGTGGTGACGGATAACGGCTGCGGAATGGATGCGGAAACCCGGCAAAAACTCTTCTCCACCTTTTTTACAACCAAAGGGCTTGACGGCACCGGACTCGGCCTGCTCATGAGCAAGAAGATCATTCAGGAACACGGCGGAACCATCGAGGTGCAATCGGAGCTCGGCAAGGGCTCTGTTTTTCATATCCGGCTGCCGCGCCGGCGGCTGCCGGAAATCGTAAATGAGGAATAAATGAAATACGCAAAATTACTGCAACTGGCGGGAAAAAAGGAGCAGGCGCCCTCCCTCGCGCCGCTGAATTGGAGTTGTGTTGAAAAGGAGCGCATGGATCAGGGACTTTGCGTGGGCTGCGGACTTCAACCTGCCAGCCGAACAAGTTATCTCTGTCCGGTCTGCGAGTCCCGTGACACCGCCGCCGGCATTCAAGCAGAGATCGACGCCCTCAAACAGCAGATTTTGAAGAAATAGTCATATGAACATGAATCACCGTTTGATTAGGATTGGGAAGGAAAATGGCAAATCAGTACCTTTTTGAAATTCATCGTTATATCAGTGAAACATTGGAACAGATTAAATTGCGGCAGGCGGAAATGCTGCACCAGGGCAATGGGCTGGAAGCGGCCTTTTGGGAAGGGCAATTGCAGGAATTCACCGAACTCAAAGATTATCTCACGGAACAGTACAATTTGGCCACCCAATCCTATCCTTGAAACCGAGTCGGGCAGGAAAATAAGAAAAGGAAAAAAGGCATGTCCCACAACTATCTTCTGGATATATACCAGCGCGTGGATCAACGCCTGGCCTCGGAAGCAGCCGCCCTGGCTGAATATGAGGCCGGGCAGCCCGGGCGGCGTCTTTCCGAAGGGCGGATCCATGCCCTGAACAGTTTTAAAGCATACCTAAGCCGGAATTTTGATGTAAAACTGCCCCGCAGGATCTATAAACAGCTTTGCCTTCAGCGGGTTGTTCCCCAGCATGCGGAAACACAAACCATTAGCGCTAGTCATGTGCCATGATGCCGATATGAACGTTATTGGCGGCTGCGGCGCCGCCGGCGCCTGTGATGGTAGTGGTCCCGCCGCCGACATAAGTTTTGATCAAGACTTGCATCTGGCTGTGAAAATCAATGGGGGTGCCGTTGGCGACCTGACCCAGGCCGATGGTTTTAACATCACCGAAGTCGGCGATCTGGATTCCGTTGGGCAGACTGATGATTACGGCAACATCGGATACGCGATCGGATACGGCAGGATTGGCTTCATTCAGAGCGCTCATCTGCAGGCTGCCGAAGCGCGCAGCATCAGCGGCGCTTATGCCGGGAATCCCGCCTGAAGCAATCGCGCTGGTGAATTCAGACCGGCTGATGATGTCGATGTCCAGGGTTCTTGAACCGAGAAAAGAGATCTCCTGGGTTGATCCTTCGGCCTCAATGAGCAACCAGTTCGTGTTGTTGCCGAAAGCAGTTTCACCTTCATCGCCGTAACCGCTGACCCACGAGGATTTTTCGATCCGAAGGGTGTTGAGGAAAATACTGATACCGGCCTGGCCGGAAAGCTCTTCAAGATCTGCATCTGATATAGAGTCCAGTGCGCAAACAGAACAAGGGAACACCAGGATCGAAAAAAATAATATCAATTTTTTCATTCAAATCACATCCTAAAAGGGTTAATAGTTTGTTATGAAAGCCTTGGGCACTTTTATAAACGTTGTTTACTACTATAACCGTACTCTTAAGTCAATGCCTTTTTGAAGTGGTTGCTTTCTTGTTTATTATACGCTAAAGTAGCCGGAAAAATAAGAATTTAATACGTCAGTCATCCATGTCATTCCAAAAACTTTCAATTTGCGTTTTGCGTTATGGGCGGGACGGATATCGATACATATCGCGTTCGATGCATATCGACGATTCAATTATTGGATTATTTTATCAAGCTAGGCGTTGATGAAAACGACCTGCTGCAAAATATCGAGACCGCCAGAGACGATTTATCCAAACCCCATAACTGGATTTCCCTGAGCGACTTTCTTACCATCATTGAAAATTGTCGGCGGGCCTATCCTTCCCTGACCCTGGACGACTGGGAAAGAATCGGTGCCCAAATTAAAAGCGGACCGACTTCAGCCTTATTCCGGTCGATTGTTTCCCTGTTCGGCTTGCGTGCAAGTTATGGTTTTTCCCACCGGCTCATCCGGCGTTTCAACAATTTTTCCACCATTAAAATGGTTCAATTAAACCAGAAGACGGCTGATTTTATCATCAGCATGGAACCTTCGGTGGTTGCCCAGTCCATGGGAATCTACGGACGTTGGATAGCCGGTTTTCTGTCGGTGTTGCCCGCGGTTTACAGCCACAAGCCGGCTGAAGCCGTTATTCTCTATGATCAGGCCTTGCTGAAAAATATCTGTGAAAAATTATACAGCGCTTATGAATTGAACTACAGGGAGTGTGACGGCAATATTTTCCTCAAGGACCGCCTTGTGGCTAATCGGATCCGCTTGCATGAACAGCCTGGGGACAAGGTTCCGGTGTTCAGTGAGCACTATTCAGCGGATCCGCCCTTTAATGCCACGGTCATTACCGAGGATGTCGTTGTAAACGGCGTGTGTTTGCTGAGAAAAGGCGATATTTTTGATGCCCCCTATGGACGGGTGCGCATCAATTGGTCGGAGATGCCGTTGTTACCCAGATGGCTGTTGATGATTCAGGATATCAACCCCATGGCCAAGGAAAGACGCTTGCTTTTTGAGCGGCAGCTCGAATTGGCCGATCGCCGCTATTTTGAAGCCGAACGCTTGCGACAGCAAGAAATCCTGGCCCGCAAAAAACTGCAGGACGTGAATGAGCAATACCGTAAAAAGATTGTTTCCCTGCATCAAACCAAGGCGGCCTTACGCAAGAGTGAAGAAAAGTATCGGGCCATTCTGGCGGATATCGAAGATGGGTATTTTGAAGTGGATCTGGCCGGGAACCTGACGGCGGTGAATGCTTCCATGTGCCGCATTCTTGGGTATGGGGAAAAGGAATTGATCGGCATGAACAACCGGCAGCTCATGGATGCAGACAACGCCAAGAAGGTGTTCAAAGCCTTTAATACGGTTTTTCGCACTGGGGTTCCAACCAAGGCCGTGGATTGGTGGGTTTTTCGCCGGGATGGTTCCATATGCTGGATCGAGACCTCCATCACCTTGATCAAGGACGCTGCCGGCAATCCCACCGGCTTTCGAGGTATTTTACGGGATATAACCGAACGGAAACGGGCCGAGGCCCATCTGTTGCGATCCGAGCGGATGGCGGCTTTGGGCGATCTGGTGGCCGGGGTGGCCCATGAGATCAGCACCCCGCTGGGTGTGGCGGTCATGTCCGCATCCTTCTTGAACGATACCACCTTCACCTATCTTCGTAAGGCGGAAGCAGGTGAACCGGAAAGTGCCGAGGTAAAAAAATATGCGCGCATTGCCCGGGAATCATCCGGGCTCATCCTGGCCAACCTGCAACGGGCGGCGGAACTCCTGAACAGTTTCAAGCAGGTCGCAGTGGACCAGACCGGCGATGAGAAAAGATTGATCAATTTGAAAGCCTATATAGAAGAAGTATTGCGCAGCCTGCGTCCCAAGTACAAGCGCACAGGTCATACGGTCAGCATTGATTGCCCGGAAAGACTCGAGATCAATACCCATCCAGGGGCGATTTCCCAGATCATCACGAACCTGGTGATGAATTCCTTGATGCATGCTTTTGAAGGCGATGCCAAAGGGGAAATCCATATCCAGGCAACTCCCAAGGAGGAGAAGTTGCATTTGCAATACCAGGACAATGGAAAAGGTATGGACGCAAAAATTTTGGAAAAAATTTTCGAGCCTTTTTTTACCACCAAACGCGGCCAAGGCGGAAGCGGCCTGGGTTTGCATATTGTTTATAATCTGGTGACCCAGAAACTAAACGGCCGGATTGAATGCAACAGCGCGCCGGGAAAGGGCACTGAATTTCTGATCACCATGCCGCTGATGTGAATATAGTTGCAGGGTTAAGCCCCCTTTTTTTTCAAAACATCCATCATGGAAAAAATCCGGCCTTTTACCCCGGCCGAGACCTGGTCGTGTAAAAAACAGACCGCATCCAGGCTGCCTTCCGCGTAAATATCGCGGCCGTTGATATTGTGGGTGAATTCGAATACCACGGTTTGATCGGCGGAAACAAGGGTATATGTATGCCAGCCATGGCCCCCCAAATATTCGGCAGGTATGCCCCAGACCTTTTGCTGTTTTTCCGGGTCCCGTTCCATGATGATGTCGTCGGCGGAAAAGGGCACGCCCAACCGGTTGAAATAGCCCACCATGGCCTTGGCAGTCCCGCTGGTGTCGGCCTTGCCTTTTTGATGGCTTTCACGGATGGAAAGGGTATAGCCTTTGAAGAGATCCGGGAAGGTTTCGGCCGCATAGGCCATCATGGCCTGAAATCCGACGATTTGTTTGGCCATGTTGGGGGCGATTACTGCCGGGATGTTTGAATTCAGGACGGTGCGGGCAAGTTCGTCCCGGTCCCCGCCGGTGGTCCCCATGACAAAAGGAAGTTCATGGGTGCAATAAAATTTTCCATTGGCGTTGACCGCCGCAGGGTGGGTATAGTCAATGGAAATAAAGCGGTTGTATTGCTTCTGGACGACCCGCAATTGTTCATCCCGCTGCCCGGGTTTGATCAGGTGAAAGGCAACGGAAGCAACCATGTGAGTGTCCGCCTCGATTTCAGGACCGGTCAAAGAGAACGGTATCACCGTAAAGCGCTCATCGGAAAGGGCGTGTTCAGTAAGGTTGACGGCCACTTTGCCGGGAATGCCGTTGATCATGATGGGAATGGGTGCCATGTGCTTATCCTCCTTGCAGGATTGTATAGCGGGTTTTGATCTGCCTGGCAATCGTCTTCAGAGCCGGCAAGTCCGGGGCTGCCGGATGGTTCAGGTAGTAATCCAGACTTTCCATTGCCCGGGGAATGTATTGTTCAAAAAAAACCTTGCCCTTGACCCTGCTCAGGAAACCGAAGGCCCCCAGGATCTGGAGGTTGCGGGTAAGCGCGCAACAGAAAAAGCCCCGTTGAAAAAAGTTTTTCGGCAGGTTCAGGCGGGTGTTGACCTGCGCCGCAGCATATTCCAGCAGTTGCAACTGGGCTGCAAAAGGCAGGGCCGTGTAGGGATCCAGCAGCAGGGAAGCCAGGTCATATTGCAGCGGACCCAGGCGTCCGCCCTGGAAATCAATCAAAAAGAAACCCTCGTCTTTGACCATGATATTGCGGGATTGTAAATCCCGGTGCATGAACCCGGTCACGGCATGCTGGAGGGCCTCTTGGGCCAGTAGCTCGCAATCTTCTGCAATAACGCTGTATTCCAACTCAATTCCAAGATAGGTGTTCACAAACGCATTGAGGAAATAGCGGCATTCTCGAAGGATGATCAGATCATGGTCATAGGTCGGGGTCTGATAAGTAAAGGCCGGGTCAAAACCTTCCGCAGCCAGCATGTTCATGCGCACCAAGAGATCGATGAGTTTACCGTAGCATTTGCGAAGATCCGCCTGGGTATGGAGATGTTGAACCTGTTGCTGAAGATTGAGATCGCCCAGGTCTTCCAGAAATACCAGGCCGGCAAAGGCATCGGCGGCAAAAATGCGGGGCACAGGCAGGCCTTTCCTCTGCAGATGGCGGCCGATGGCGATAAAGGCGTCGGCCTCGCAAACCTCCTTTGATGGCCGGATACCGTGATCGGCAAGGATGAGGCTGTGTTTTCCGGCTGACAGCCGGAACCAGCACCGGTCGGAGCCGTCGCCTTTGAGTTGAATCCAATCCACGGATCTTTGGGGTTTGCTGCCGAAGGCCGCCTGAAAGGCTTCGGGCACCATGGCTTCACAGGCTGTGCGGCGATAGGTTGCGGGCGTGCCGATATCCTGCCACACATGGTTTTGAGCGATGAAGGCTTTTACCCCGCGGCGATTTTCAATGAGCTGCCGATAGGCATCGATGCTGCTGTAGAATACATGGGCGGGAATATAGTCAAGCACCTCGGGATCCAGGACTTGAATTCCGGTGAAGGCCAGCCGGACAGTTCCCTGTTCTTGGGCATCCGGAGGCCCTTGATTAAACGCGCAGATCATTCCGCCTTTGGTTACAGTCACATTGTTAAAGGTCGCCCAATCATGCATGACCAGGGTGGCCGGATAGGGGTGGGCCTGATGAAAATCATACACCAGGCGGAGATCGATGTTGGTGAAAATATCGCTGTTGATCACCATAAAAGGCTGCTGATCCCAGAAATCCCCAAGATTTTTAATGGCGCCGCCGGTGCCGAGAATGGAAGGCTCAAAGCGGGCCTGCACCGGAACAGGATAGGTCCGGGAAGCGATAAAAGCTTCGATCTGGTCATGGAGATGGTGGGTGTTGACGGCTATGGCCCGGCAACCGGCCTGGATGAGTTGCCCGATGATATGGTCCAGCAAAGGCCGGCCGTTGATGGAAAAAAGCGGCTTGGGAAAACGCTCGGTATGGGGCAAGAGCCGCGTGCCGAGACCGGCGGCTAGGATTAAGGCCTTCATGCTGGTTCAGTCCGTCAACAAATTCAGGTAGTACTGGATTTTTTCCGAATAGAATTCGA
Organism: Desulfosudis oleivorans; assembly: GCA_020723325.1. GTDB lineage: Bacteria > Desulfobacterota > Desulfobacteria > Desulfobacterales > SURF-7 > DYJD01. Next base: position 57,466 of record DYJD01000026.1, read on the forward strand.
TTTTTTCCTTGTTGTTTTCATCATTCAGCTCCTGGTCCATGAAATGTTTGTCCGCATTCAAATAGCTGATTTTGGAAAGGGCCTCGATGTGCTCGATTTCTTTGCGGCGAAACATGCGGTTGCCGATGGTCTGGATTTTTTTCAGGCGGTCCTTGCTGTCGATCACGTGGGTCGGATAGCGGTTAAAAAAGGTCAGAACGATCAGGTATGATTCCAGATAGGTTTTCAAAAAAGCGGCGAAAAATTTCAATTTGCGCCGGCCGGCGGAGGTCAATGAATAGGTTTCCGGCAGGGAATGATGGGGGATGAGCATGCCGTTGTCGATAAAGGCCTTGAGGGTCTTGCGGATGTAAATGGTCGCGGTTTTGTCCAGATCAAAGGCAAATTCGTTGATGAACAATTCCTGCAGAAAGCGGTAGGTGCTGATGAGCTCCGGGGCGGAAAACTGGAACACATCGGCTTCCAGAATGGCCATGGCGGTAAAGGCCGCCGGTATAAAAAAATTGATACAACTGTTTTTATAATAGTCCAGGCCGGGACGCCGGCCTTCGTTGATTTTATAGAGCCGCTTGGAATCAAGGTCAGGAGCGGTTTCTTTAGTGGTGGCTTGTTCAATGAATTTGCGTTGGATAAAAACGCCGAGTACGGACCGGAAGGTATGGGCGTGGTCCCCGCCCAGCAATGAATCAGCTAGTTTGGCGTTGACGGCCATCAGATAATCCATATAGGTGGTGAGCAAGGCTTCAATCATTTCATAGGGCGCTCTTTTTTTGGAGAGGTTCAGGGCGGCGGCAGCCACGACTCCGTAAGGCGTAACCACGGATACCTGATTGATGCTGTTGACAAAGCGAAAGCCGAGATCCTGACAGATTTCTTTTTGCTTTTCCCGGGGCAAATCCGGCTGATGATGGCCGCGGCTATGCAAATATTCCTTGAAGGAAAGGGGCTCGTGGAAATTGACATAGACCTTGCCGTAGCGTTTTTTCAAGGTTTTGCGGGCCTTGATGACCTGTTTGAGGCTTTCCGGTTCTTTTTGGCCGCCCTCGACTTCATGCAAGTAGGATTTTTCTTCAATAACCCGGTCATAACCGATGAAAATCGGAACAAAGAGGAGATCATCGCAGGCGCCCTTTAAATAGGATTCCACGATGATGGATAATAGGCCGAGTTTGGGCATAAGGAGTTTGCCGGTCCGGCTGCGGGTGCCTTCGATGAAAAATTCGATATTGAAGCCTTCATGCATGATTTTGTAAATGTAGCGGGAAAACACCATGGCATACAAGGGATTGCCTTTGAAGGTGCGCCGCAAAAAGAAAGCGCCCCCGCCCCGGAAAATGGTCCCCATGGGCCAAAAAGAAAGATTTTTGCCGGCGGCGATATGGGGGCAGGGCATGTTGTTGTTGTGAAAAATATAGGAAAGGATCAAGTAGTCGAGATGGCTTTTATGGCAAGGCACCAGCACCAAAGGCCCTTTGGTGGAAAGGCGTTTGACCCGCTCCAGCCCGTGCTTGTCGATGACCATGCCGTCAAACAGCATGCCCAGGATCAGACGTAAAGTCAGGTCGAACATTTTGATCCAGTTGGAGCTGTAATTGGCGGCGATTTCTTCAATATAGTCGTTGGCCTTTTTTTGAACCTGCCGCAGAGGCAGATTTTCCTCACTGGCGTGTTGCTGGATGAATTCCTGCAGATGGCGGTTGACCAGGACGCTTTCTTTCAGCTCCACCCGGGTTTTCAATACAGGGCCCAGAATGCTGCGGCGATGGCGATCAATGGCGGACAGCAAGTATTCCCGCAAGGTCAGGGCTTGCTGCTCAATACTCATGCTGCTGATACGCGGGATGGATAGGAATTCCTTGAGATTTATCGGATCACCGTTTTCCACAAAGATTTTTTTAGGGCGCTGCAGCAGCATGATGAGCCGTCTGATCCGCCCAGGGGCTTCTTCGGCCCCGAACAAAACATCCAGCAGGGAAGGCGAGGACTTGATGGGACGGCTGCTGTAGAAGACCATCTGGGGGATGATCAGGACCGGACGGTCAATGGTGTATTGCAATTCTATCAAATAGCGGACCGGATCGGTTTTGGCCTTGATAAAGCGCCGGTAAAAGCCCTTTTTATCCACCAGGGAAAAGAAACCGGCTTTGCCGCCGGACAATTCTTTTTTGATGTGGCCGCTTTTGAACGGATCCGGAAAGGTGAAGTGCCGCGCGAAATGATCCAAATGGGCAAGGAAAATCCGCAGCAAACGGGTCAACGGTTGCCACATATACAGATTGTAATACAAGCCGATTTCCGGGAAAGGCAGCCGCAGGGCCTTATGGCGGGAATGATACAGCAACAGTTCAAAATGGCTCTTATATTTATTGACATATACAACCACGCTGTCCTTTTCCAGCTCTTTCAGTTTGGAAAGGGTTTGCCCTTCCATGCGAATGCCGGAAAAAAATAGCCGCAGAATGAGATTGGTCAACAGACCGATGCGCGGTGGCAGTTGGCAGGTATAATGATGGTGCGTGCCTGAAAGGGCCGAGAAAATGATTTTATCCAGGAAGGTTTTCAGTTGCTGGAAAACCTTTTTTAGCGTTTGGTTCATCTCTGTTATCCGTTTGTTTGGGAATCTGCGGCCGGTTTCAAATTGCAGACCGTTTCCGCGAAAGGGTCTCGATCATCATTTCGGTCATCCTCCATTGTGGGAGCGGCTTCCAGCCGCGATAAGGCCGAGACGATGACCAAGGCCCGCGAAAGGTAAAAAAATTAACAAATCGAATAAGGCTTTGCAATAGGATTGATTCGAATTATCAAGGCCGTTTTTTTCTATAGCTCAAATAATCCGTCTTTGAAGAATCATTCCCTTTGTTTTTTGAAAAATTTTGGTCTTGCGTTAGCCGGGTGGTTATGTTACGTTTTGCCCAATTTTGAACCGGCCTGCAAAATATTATATATCTATCTGAATCGGTTGAAATAAATTGTGCATATAATTTTAAGTTAAAGGAGGAAACGGTTTTATGAAAACACTAATCGGCGGCGCAATCGGAGCTCTCTTGGGAATTATCGGCATGGCCATTTGGTTCGATTCATTTTTGCAGCTTTTGGCCGGTAGTATTCCAGCCATGTTGCTGCTGGGCGGTTGTCTGGCCCTGTATCTTGGTTTTGATGAATTGAAAGACACCTGGAAAAAAGATGAGGGTGTTGAGCCGGCTCCGGCAGAAGACAAAGACCGTCAGATTGCGGATTTGAAAAAAGAGATCGACGGCCTGAAGAAAAAGGCCTGATGCTTATTATAAGAATCCCGTCCACATCGCGACGGGATTCTTGTTTTTAGCGGGTCTGTTTCGGACAGAACCAATTGTCCCTTGGAGAGGCTTTTGTCCATATAAAACAATCACAAAACCACGGTTGTTCTTTCGGCAAATCACCAAGAAAGAACCATGGGGATAAACTCCATCTATAAGTACAATTATCGAAAGCCACGGAAGTTCTTCCTTGAATCGTTCCGCCAATCTCTTTAAAGCCCTCAATCCGCTCCCCTGCAAATAACGATCAACGCCTTCGGCACTAGATTCCATGAAGCTGTGTCTTGAAATCAGGGTAATCGCATGTAAAAAATGTCCATTTACCGAGAAAACACTAAACAGCTTTACGTTTATATCAATTTGCAATATGAATAGTCACATGCATTTAACAGATTGTCGCTCTTTTATTGGAGGATCTGGACTACCGTTCGGATTAAGCGAAAGCCTAGCGGTTAGAAGCGGCCGATAATATCGCCTGCTGAACGGCTTGCCCATCTGCAACCACTTTTAATGTTCGGCGGTGAATATGAAAATTACCAGACCGAAAGTCCTGTTTATTCCCGCTCTGTCCATTGTGATCGTGGTGGTGTTGCTGCTGGTGATGATCAGCGTATCCACTTTCCAGAATCTGGATCGGGACCGGGAAAAAGCATTGGAATTCGTGCATCGTCAGGGGCTCTTGTTGATTCAGACCCTGGAGGCCGGCATCCGGGCCGGATTGGTGGGCCGGGACCTGTCCGACCAGGTCATCGAGCGTTTGATCCGGGAAACCGCTGACGGCGAAGATGTGGCCTATGTCTATATTCTGGACGGCACCGGCAAGATGATCATTCGTTCGGACCAGCCCGGAACCGACGACGAAAGCGCCCGGACCTGGCCCGAAGAAATTACCGGCGGATTTGAAGCAACTCTGAGCCGCATGCGCACAAGGCCGGATCGGGTGCAGGTATATGAATTGGCCAAACGCTTCACGCCTACCAGTCCCCATGCTGCATCCAACAGCCGCATGCCGGGTTCGCTTGCGCCGGAAGACGGGGATGAATACGGGGATACGATCATTGTTACCGCCTTGAAAATGCAGGCTTTTGAAGAGGCTCGGCAAACGGATTTGCACCATGCCGTTATCATGGCGGCAATTGTATTGGCCTTGGGCTCCGGCGCCATCTTTTTCATTTTTGTGATTCAGAATTATTATCTGGTGAACCGGACCCTGAAGCAGACCAGGGATTATACCCGGCTGGTGGTGGAAAACATGGCCAATGGTTTGCTGAGCATCGACCGGGCTGGCCGTGTGCTCTCCTTTAACCGGCCGGCAATGGAGATGCTGGGGCTGGAGGAAAGGCATCTTCAGGCGGCTGATCTGAGGGAGATCATTGATTTTCAGGAAAGCGGCATTGATGACATTTTAAACCGCTGCACCGCGGTTTTGGAAAAGGAAATTCATTTCAAGACCCGGTCAGGCCCAGCGGATAAAATCGTGCCGCTGGCCATCACCGCCACACCCATCCTGGGTGAGGGCAGCGATTGCCGGGGGGCGGTGCTTGTTTTACGGGATTTAACCCAGATCAAGCAGTTGGAGGCCAGGGTGCGGCGCACGGAACAACTGGCTGCCGTGGGCAGGATGGCGGCGGTGGTGGCCCATGAAGTCCGCAATCCGCTCAGTTCCATCAAGGGGTTTGCCCAGTTTTTGCGGCAGGCCCTGAATGAGCGGCCCAAGGAAAGGGAGTACGCTGATATCATGATCAAGGAAGTGGACCGCATTAATCGGGTGGTTACGGATTTGTTGGTTATTGCCCGGCCCCTGGAGGCCGAGCGGCAGCCTACGGATGTCAAGGCCTTGCTCGTCCACACGGTAACTTTGATCCAGGCCGATGCCGACTCCCGTGGAATCGCCGTTCAAGTGGATTGTCCGGGGCAGCCGGGCACCTTTTCCCTGGACGGCAACCAGATGAATTCGGCTTTGTTGAATCTGTTATTGAATGCTCTCCAGGCGGTTGAGACCGCAGGCTATATTTGCATCGGCGGGGCTGTGGACGATCAAAAATCGGTCTTGCACCTCTGGGTTTTGGATTCCGGACCCGGCATTGCCGCGGATGATCATAAAAAAATTTTTGAACCCTTTTTTACGACCCGAGAAAAAGGGACCGGCCTGGGTCTGGCCATTGTCCAGAAAATATTGGATAACCACGGCGGTTTGATCCAGGTGCAAAGCCCGGTGGGCAATACCGGGCGCGGCTGCCGCTTTGACCTTTTCATTCCAAAGGAGGAGCAGGCTGTTTCAATGGAGAAATGGTCATGAAGCCCAAAATACTGGTGGTTGACGACGACTTTTCCCACCGCCGGATGCTGGAAGCCGTGCTGACCGCAGAGGGCTTTGAAGTTTCCCAAGCCGACAGCGGCCAGGCCGCCATTGCCGCCGTGGAAGACCGATTCTTCGATTTGGTGCTCATGGATGTGCGCATGGGTAAAATCGGCGGGATCGAGGCCCTCAAATCCATACGCCAGATCAGTCCGGGTATTTTCATCATCATTATGACCGCCTTTGCTTCGGTGGGTACGGCGGTGGAGGCCCTCAAAGCCGGTGCCTTTGATTATCTGACCAAGCCCCTGGACATCGAAGAGTTGAAGCTGCTGGTGCGCAAAGCCTTGCACCATCAGCAACCGGAGAGTGAAAACAGTCAATTGAAGGAACGGATTACTGAACCCTTTGATTTTTCCAATATCATCGGCGGCAGTCCGGCCATACGGCAATTGTTTGAGGTGGTGGGCTTGGCGGCGCCCACCGATGCCACGGTTTTCATCACCGGCGAAAGCGGCACGGGCAAGGAGCTGGTGGCCGACGCCATCCATGCCAACAGCGGCCGCAAAACCAGGCCGTTCGTCAAGGTCAATTGCGCAGCCCTGCCGGAAACCCTCTTGGAAAGCGAATTGTTCGGGCATGAGAAAGGCGCTTTTACCGGCGCCGCGGCCCGCAAGCCCGGGCGATTTCAGACCGCCCACACGGGTACCATTTTTTTGGATGAAATTGTGGAAATGCCTACCGCCATCCAGGCCAAACTCCTGCGGGTGTTGCAGGAGGGCGAAATTGATCCCCTGGGCAGTTCTAAAACCATTAGGGTGGATGTGCGCATCATCGCCGCCACCAATCGCCGGCCAGAGGAGGAGATCCGGCGCGGCGCCTTTCGGGAGGACCTTTTTTACCGCTTGAATGTGGTCAACGTGCATATGCCGGCCCTGCGGGAGCGCAAGGAAGACATTCCGCTCCTCGCCGACTTTTTCATCAAGCGGTATGCGGAAAAAAACCGCAAACTGGTCAAAGGCTTGTTGCCGCGCAGCCTGGACATACTCATGCGTTACGATTGGCCGGGAAATGTGCGCGAACTGGAAAACGTGATGGAGCGGGCCGTGATCCTGGCCCGGGCCGAGATGATTACGCCGGCGGAAATCCCCGACCGGATCACCTGGGCTGAGCAGACAGGGGCTGCGCCGCCGGTTTCGCTCTATTCCGCCGGCAAATCCTTGCGGGAAGTGGAGAAAGAAATGATCTTCGGGACCCTGGAAACCGTAGGCGGAAACCGCACCCGGGCTGCTGAAATTCTCGGCATCAGTCGGCGGACTTTGCAGTTGAAATTGAAGGAATATGAGGGGAGGGAAAAAAGTGACTAAAGTTAAAAGTGACTAAAGTGAGCTAAAGTTGTGGAATCGCTTCGCTCAATCAATATATAATGACGGAATTCCTTAACTTTAGATCGCTGTAGCTCACTTTAGTCACTTTCGTTCACTCGATTTTTTTCCAGGTTTGACAGATCCCGAAGGATGGTCTAATAATCGGTTTTTTTGGAAAGGAGCAACCGTTATGAATAAGGATTACAGCCGGAGCATCCGCTACCGGGCCGAAGGTCCGGAGGTGGTGGATGCCGGAATCCTGGAACCCATCGATTATCAGTATCATGGTCGGCGGGATATCGATATCACCATCCGTCAGCCGGAATATACCTCGGTTTGTCCCATGACCGGGCTGCCGGATACAGGCTGCATCACCATCTGCTATCGCCCCAATAATAAAGTCATCGAGCTGAAATCCTTGAAGTATTATTTGCTCCAGTATCGCAATGTGGGCATATTTTATGAACATGTGGTTAATCGGATTCTCGATGACCTGGTCAAGTGCCTGCAACCCAAACAACTGTCCGTTACCGGGGATTTTACCGCCAGGGGCGGCATCCTGTCCACGGTGACCACCGAATATAAGGAGAGTAAATGAAAAACCATGGGCTTCGATTTTCGTTTCGGCCGGGTTCGGCGCCGGCCTGGATACTGATCAGCGCTTTGATCTTTTCCTTGGGATGCACCAATCTCCGCCTGGAAAAACGCGCCAGGGCCATGGCCGGGGACCAGGAAACCCCGGCCATCCAATTGAACAGGACGGTGTGGCTGATGCCGTTTACCGACGACTCCTATTTGAAAGAGAAAGGCCTTGAGTGGGTTTTGCGGCAACATGTGGCGAATTATATCACAGTGAACTTTCCCAAAGCCTTGTTTAAGGATGACAAGGAGGATAACCGGACTTCAGTGCCCTTGTTGCCGTCCGGGGAAGTGGACACCTACCAACTGGCCTTGCAGGGAAGACGCAAAGGGGTTGATGCCGTTGTCCTGGGCGCAATCCCGGAAATCCGCGCGGAAAAACGCTTGACGGGTTTTTGGTGGTTTGAGGAAACAGTTTATTATGCAGTGGTCCATTGCAATATAACCATGGTGGACACGGAAACCGGCGCTAAAATCATGGATGCGTATTACAGCGCGGAAATCAAGAGCAGTCCGGCCCGTTTTGAGGAAATCAAAAAAGGCGATACCAACATCAACCTAGCCGAAATCAACGCGGCCATCAACCAATTGTCCCTGGAGGCAGGCGAGGGAATTATCGATGTTTTAAAGAATGAATCCGCCAAAATCTACCTGGCCGATGTACAAGGCACCCGTGTAAAATTAACCGCCGGCCGCAATATCGGCCTGTTCCTGTTTGCGGAACTGGATGTCTATGCCGGCCCCGGCCTCATCAGCGGCAAGGACGGCCGGAAATTCATGGTCACCGGCCAAAAGACCGGCACGGTCAAAATCGTCTCACTGGAAGGGGAGGAAGCCACGGCCGAGGTGATTTATGGGATCGTGCCGAATATTTCGGCCTGTCTGAAGGCAAAAAGCAAATGAAACCTTGATCATCTACCTTCATTCAGTACGGACACTACAATTTTACCGGTAACCGATCCGACCATCATGGGGGTTTGTTTTCCGCCTTCTTTTCTGGACAAGGAAGCCACTTTCTCTTCTAGATAGTCATATCCTTCCGACAGGGTGACAAAGCCGTCATTGTTGGCATCGGCTTTTCCTTCCAAGCCTTCCAGCAAATAATAGGTAAAAAGACCGTGTCCCATACGGGGTAGTTCCAGGGCCTGCTCATTGGATTGGCTGGCGGTAACGATTACTTTCCCGTAGCCTTGGGGAGTATCCACCAGATCTTTTAAAAATTTTGGAGAAACGGTGAGTGCCCTGAAATTTTTTCGACTGGAAGGGAAAGTTCTTTGAAGCACATCCGGAACGGCCCCTTTGCCGGCCCCACCGCCGCTGAAACAGCTATCAATGAGGAAAATGGCCCTTTTGGCGCGGATGCTGCTGAATACCTTGGTGAAGTCCGACATGGGAAAGCAGGTTGCCGAGATCCGATCCAGATCAGCATCGTAGGGAACGATATATTTTTCCACGCCGTCATCCGAGTGCCCGGTCAAATCCGTTTCCGGAGTTCCATGCCCGGCAAAAAAGACCAGGGCCAAAGAATCTTTTCCGGCATTTTTCGGCAAATAATTTTTCAGGGCATCTTCAATATTTACTTTTGTGGCATTTTCATCGAGCAGCAGATGAACCTTATCTTTGGAAAATCCGCCTTTTTTGGAGATCAGGAAATCATAGATGGACCTGGCATCGGGTACCGTGTAGTTCAATTTGGTGATGCGGGCATCTTTAAACTTGGATACGCCGATCACCACGGCATATTTTTCACCAGGGGTGGGGTCTGGTTCCGCTGTTAAGATAAAATCCGGGATTTTCTGGGACGGAGCCACGCCTTTGACTTTATACAGGGAAACCATTCGATTGTCGCCGCCGGCGGCCAGCCATTGGCCATTGGGGCTGAAATTCATCCCATAGATGACGGCGCCGTATTTAATGTCGATGGCGATTCTTCCGCTTTCGCAGTTCCAGATGTTGAGAGTTTTCCCTTCACCTGCCGAGGCCAAATACTGTCCATCCGGCGCAAATGCCAGGGAACGGATGGGGTATTCATGTCCTTTCAGGGTGCCGGCGGCGGCCCAGTTGGAGCCGTCTTTCAGGAAAATATTGAACCATTCTTTTATGCCGGCATGGAATTTTTGGGTCTTGATCACCGTTGCGGCGATGGCCCAGGAAGATATTTCCGGATCACAGGCAACCGCATTCATCTCATCGGCCGAATCTTCAATGGAGGTGGCCAGGGGCTGGGATTTGTTGACATCCCAGAATCGCATTTTGCGGTCCTCGCCCACCGACCGGAAAGCTTCATTGGAAGTAAATCCGGCAAATAAGACGGCGTTCTCATGAGCCTGTTCGATGATTTTGGTCTGTTTACCGGTTCTAATATCCCAAATGGATATTTTACCGTCCCCGCCGCCGGAAATCAGGCTGCTGCCGTCCGGGCTGCTGCCGATGGATTTGACTTCCTGGTCAAAATCAAAACTTTTGACTGATTTTCCTGTGGCTACTTCCCACATGTTGATCTTTTCATCTTCGCTGCCGGAGAATAAATATTTATCATCCGGAGAAAAAGCCAGGCTGTTGATTTTCTTTCGATGGCCTGCGCATTTATTCAGCAATTTGCCTTCATTTTCAATATCCCATACGTAGATATCTCCACTCTCATCGCCGGAGGCCATTCGGAGGCTTGAGGTGCTGAAAATCAGACTGGAAATGGTATCAGAATGTCCCTCTAATTCATTGCTGATTTTTACGGTTATGTTTTTCTCTTCAGCACCCTGGGCAAGTTGGACGGCAAGCAATACAGCGAAGATAAGCACATGATGTGTTTTGTTCATAACGCCACCGGAAAAGGGAGTAGTTTCGAAATTAATTCTTTAGAAAAGAATTTTTGCACCAATCAAGAATTGAGTCGACGCGGTTTGGGATTCATCCAGTTTATAGAAGAGCTGGGATATTCTTCCGCTGAGCGCCACTCTGGAGGAAAGGTAGTAATCCAGGCCGCCGAAAGCTCCATATGAAAATCCGACTTCGCTGGTGTCTTCCGATTCCGTGCCGGCCATACCAAGACTTACTCCGGCAAATGGAACCAATCTTTTATTCCTCAAGATAAAGTGATAGGTGGGCTCAAGGGATACGTAGTAAAGCAGATTGTCGGAGATGGATTCGCCGGCGCCGCCGATCAAAAAAGAGGCAGAGAGGGAGAAGTCCGGCCGGAAATAATAGCCGATGCCCAATAAACCGAACAAGGCGCTATTGCTGTCGCCCTCATCCGGATGGGAAGAGATGAATTGGATCATGGGGTTTAATTCCAAATCACCGGCCTTGGGTCCTTCGAATTCATCTTGTGCATAGGCGGCGGGAACGACGATCAGCAACAAAGCGATAGCAATCCATAAATTTCTCATGGGTTTTTCTCCTTTTTAGAAGTCGTGGAAGGGAAGGGTCCTAATTATAATGTAATAAACATCATTCAGGCGCTGATTGTCAAGTATTAGGTGTAACTGTTAAATTTCTTTCAAGCGAATTACAGTGACTTTAGTCACTTTCTTCTCAAATCTTTCTTCTATCCTTGAACCCTTATAATTGCATAAAGGCCAGAAGGGGACAAAGAAGGGGGCAGTCCCCTCCTCTTTGAGGCGGCCGCGAATCCACGCGGGACGCTGGTTTAGCGCGTAAAAGGCTGTAAGACCCCCCTTGTACCAACTTGATTTCCGAAGGCCGATAGGACTTCGGTCTGGGTCATACTTGATGTCTCAAGATGGCCGTCCGGCTATACGATTACTGGACTATATAAATACTGCCGGCGAAACATTAAACCGTTCACTTAATAGTTTTATCTGGCGGATATTCAGATTCCGTTTTCCTGCAAAAATTTCCGATACCACCCCTTGGGAGCCAATTTCAGCAAGATCTTTCTGTTTGAGGCCATGCTCGTCCATAAGGTATTTTAGTGCAACAATCGGTTCCCCCATGTTTTCCGCCAGGTTTCTGAATTCATATTCTTTATGAAAGAAGGGGCACAGTCCCCTATCCTGTAAATCCAACAAACATCTTTATCCCATAATACAGCAGCGGAATAAATACGGCCGGTAGCATGTTTCCCACATGGATTTTTTTGATTTCCAGCAGATTGATGCCGATGGCCGTGATCAAGATGCCGCCCACCGCGGACATTTGCAGGATAACCGTTTCCGTCAGCATGGGTTTCACAAAAACGGCACATAGGGTGATGGCGCCCTGATAAATCAATACCGATACACTGGAAAACAGGACGCCGATACCCAGCATGGAAGCCAGAATGACGGAGGCGATGCCATCCAGGATGGATTTGGCATACAAGGTCTGATGATTGGCGGCCAGTCCGCTTTCCAGGGAACCGACAATGGCCATGGCGCCCACGCAATAAATCAGACTGGCGGTCACAAAGCCTTTGGCTAGGCCGCCGCCGGATTTATCCAGCTTGGATTCCAGCCAGCGGCCCACAGCTTCAAGGCGCGCCTCAACACCGACCATTTCTCCGATCAGACTGCCGATCACCAGGCTGACGATAATGATCAGCAGGGCATCGCTTTTCAAACTGCTTTTAATGCCGATGAGAATAACCGCCAAGCCCAGGGCGTCGATGACCGTGCGACGAAAACGTTCCGGCACGCCTTTGCGGAGCAGCAAACCAAGCAGGCTGCCGGCGACGATGGCGAGAGTATTGATGTAGGTTCCCAGCATGAAAAAAATTCCTTAAAAAAAATGAACTAAAGTGATTAAAAGTTTATAAGTTCAGCCGATTTAAATATCAAATGGTTTATTGAAGAACTTTGTGAGCTGGCATGCTGCACTTCCTCTCGATATTCTGTTCGCTCCCCTTGTTATCGCAGAGCAATTGACAACCGTTGTGCTGGAAGTATATACTATGTTGTGTATACATTCAGCATCTTTAATTCTTGCATGCAATCATCTGAAAGGAACAAAATTCCGTTCTGAAGAAAGGGGGTTATGGTGACGACGACGCGTGTTTTCAAATCCGGAAACAGTCAGGCTGTCCGTTTACCAAAGGAATTTTCGGTCAGGAGCAAGGTGTTGGAAATTTTCCGCCGTGGTGATGAAATCGTTCTTCGGGAGCCGGCCCAAGGATTGGCCCGAGCCTTTGAACTATTGACCGACCTTCCCGATGATTTTTTTCCTGAAGGTCGCACGGATCCGACGCCTCAGCATCGGGAGGGGCTATGATCACCGCCCGTTTTTTGTTGAACACCAATATTTGTATTTACATCCAACGTCAGAAACCAGCGAAAGTGCTGGAGCGTTTTCAGAAGCTCAAACCCGGTGATGCCATGATATCCGTAATCACATGGGGAGAACTGTTGTATGGTGCTGAAAAAAGCCGGCAGAGGAACAAAGCGCTGGAATTGCTGGAAGAATTCCGGACTTTTATTCCAGTTTTGCCGATGCCGGAGGAGGCCGGGAAAACATATGGGGCTATTCGCGCATCATTGGAGGCCCAAGGGTATCCGATCGGCAACAACGATCTGTGGATCGCGGCCCACGCCAGGGCGGCGAACCTCACGATAGTAACCAACAACGAGCGTGAGTTCCAACGGGTGCCTGGCTTGAAGGTTCAGAATTGGGTTGGCTGACATGGGGGCATAGCCTGTTGAATTTGGATGGAAAAAGTGATTCGCTCCAGGCCGTCCATCCAGGAAAAAAACCCATGGGAATAATTTTCGATACCACCGAAATTATCAGGTGGGAGCGAAATCGTGGGAATACGGAGATTTGATAATCGGAAAATGATGTTGGTTGGTATCGGTCAGGAGGAAATCATCGCTTTTATTGTTGTCGGAGTTTGTTGATGTTTATACAGAGCGTGGTTTAAATATACGTATTATCAGTTGCCGAAAGGCGACCTCAAAGGAGCGTAAATTTTATGAAGAAAACAACGGCTAAAATTGAACATGCGAAGGACAAGGACATGCGTAGTGAGTATGATTTCAGGGGGGAGTGCGCGGCAAGCACCACAACGCATTGAAAGCCGGTTACAATATAACGGTCCATAAAGCGGACGGAACCACTGTTGTAAAAAATGTGGCTCCCAAAGACGGGGTTGTGGTTCTTGAACCAGGAGTTCGCGCCTATTTCCCGGACTCGGAATCTGTAAACAACGCTTTACGCTGTCTAATTCCTCTGTTGTCGAAAAAGCGTGTGGCAAAGACCAAAAAAGATCTATGCTGAATGCTTACCAGTCAAGGATTTGACCTAAAACAAGGCCGTTTTGGGGGTCAATAAGATGTTTTTGATAGCAAAAACGGGCTTAAAATCGGGCAGTCGGAGAGAGTCCTTCCCGACTGGTTCGGCGTCGAGCCATAGGTGAAGAATAAGCGGAAAATATCAGGCGTTCATTTTAAAGCGCTTGATGATGTGCGGACAATTCAGAACTTCGAAGAATGGCGATCCTGGTTGCCTTGCCAAAGACCATTTCACCGTGAACCAAAGTGATCTAAAGCTATGGATTTCCATCAATTTATATTGAATTGACGGAGCGCAGCGGCACCACAACTTTAGCTCACTTTAGTCACTTACAACTTTAGTCACTTTCTTTTCAAATTTCTCTGCCGGCCTTGAAGCCCTGGTGCACCGCATCAATGGCCTGGGCCACGCGCTGGGCGTCACCGGCAATAAGATGGGGCAGGCCCTTTTTCTGCACGATTTCCACCAGAGGATTGTAGGATTTGGAGCCCACCGCCAGCACAACGGTATCGGCCTGGATCTCTTCCACCCCTTGGGGACCCTCGATTTTAATGCCGCCGGGAGTGATCTCCAGGGCTTTGGTAGCAGTCAAACGGGTGATGTTGCAGCGATCCATGTCCTGGAACATGGCCCATTTGGTGGAGCGGCCGATGTCCTTGCCGATGGCTTCCAGCATTTCAATGAGAATGACTTCCTTGGTGCCTCGGGTGGCGAGCTGATAAAGGGTTTCCGGGTCTTCAGCGCGATTCACCAAAAGGAATTTGACGGCCTCGCCGGACAGGGTGCCTTTCTCCGCCAGAAACAAGGCGGTTTCCACGCCCACGGCGCCGCCGCCAACGATGACTACCCGTTTGCCCACATGGGCCTTGTTTTGGAGCACGTCCCAGGCCTGGACCACATGGGGCTGATCTGAGCCTGGAATGGGCGGTGCAATAGGAACCGCACCGGTGGCGATGATCACAGCCGCCGGTTTTTCCGCATCGATCAAGGCTTCATCCACCTGTTGCCTGAGACGCACGGTGATGTTGCTGAGAGAGACCTGCTTGGCAAGATCCCGGGCCAGTTCAGCGAATTCCTCCCGGCCGGGCGGGGCTGCCGCAAGATAGAGCTGGCCGCCCAGGCGGTCGCTCTTTTCATATAGGGTCACGGCATGGCCGCGCTCGGCTGCTGACAAGGCCGCGCTCATGCCGGCAGCGCCGCCGCCGATCACCAGCACTTTTTTGGAAGGTTCGGGTTTGAAGGTCCGGGCTTCTTTTTCCCGGCCGGCTTTGGGATTGCACAGGCATTCCACGGTTTTCAGTTTGAAGAGATTGTCAAAACACCCCTGGGCGCAGGCAATGCAATGCACGATCTCATCCTCGCGGCCGCTGCGGGTTTTTTCCGGCAGGAAGGGGTCGGCGATGAGGCTGCGGCCCATGGCCACCATGTCGCACATGCCGTCGCTGATGATTTCCCGGGCCGTGGCCGGATCATTGATACGATGGCTGGCGATGACCGGTACGGAAACCAATTCCTTGATGCCCCTTGCCAGATAGGCAAAAACCCCCCGGGGCACCGAGGTGACGATCTGGGGCACCCGGGCCTCGTGCCAGCCCACATTGATGCAGAGGGCGTCCACACCGGCCTGGACCACCAGGGCCTTGGCATATTGCTGCAGTTCCAGACGGCCTTGGCCGCCGGGCATGAAATCGTTGCCGTTCATGCGCACGATTACCGGATAGGCCGGGCCGACCTTTTGACGGATGGCCTGCATGATTTCCAGGCCGAAACGCATACGGTTTTCCAGGCTGCCGCCGTATTCATCCTGGCGCTTGTTGGTGAGGGGCGAGAGGAATTCACTGATGAGATATCCGGTGCCGCTCAGCACTTCCACGGCATGGAAACCGGCTTTTTGCACCCTTAGGGCCGCTTCGGCAAAATACCGAATGATGTCCTTGATTTCATCGCGACTCAGTTCCCGCGGGGTCTCCTTGGTCATGCGCGAGGCAATGGGGGAGGGCGCCACCGGTTGTTTGCCGTTCAGGAAAAAGGAAAAATTATAGCGGCCGGCATGGTTCAACTGTACGGCCGAACGAGCGCCGTTGTCGTTGATGGCGGCGGCCAGGCGCGCCAGTCCGGGAATGAATTCATCCAGGTGGGCGCCGATGTTCTGGGTATTGCCGGAAAGATCATCCACCGTGGCATAACCCACGGTGATCATGCCGGCCCCGCCCCGGGCCCTTTCAGCATAGAACTCCACCAATTGGTCCGTGACCTGAAAATTTTGCGCCATGGCCAGATGCATGGCCGGCAGGTAAATCCGGTTTTTCACTTCCAGTTGGTTGATGCGGATGGGTTCAAATAACGGATCTTTCATGTGACCCCCTTTTAGGTTTAAGTTGTTTTGTATACAAAGCATAATGCCTTCAACCTTTGGTCTTCAACCTTCAGTCTATTTACCTAACACTACAGAAAATCCCGCAACAGACGTTTCAGCACAACACGTTCTTCCATGGTAAAGCCGTTCATGATTTCGTCATTGGCGCGGGTCCTTTCCTCCATCAGTTGCGGCTCCATGGCTTTGGCTTTGGGCGCTATGTAGATGCGCAGCACGCGCTTGTCTTCCGGGTCGGTCTGCTTGATGATCCATTCCGCATCCGAAAGGCGGTCGAGCACGCCGGACACGGTGGCGTTGTCCAGCACCAGGCGCTTGGCGATTTCACCGGCGGTAAGGCCGTCTTCTTCCCAGAGAACCTCCAGGATAAGGGCCTGGACAGCGGTCAGGCCGTACGGCTTCAGGCGGTTTTTTAAATTATTTTGTGATTTCTGGTAGGCCTTGGCCAGCAGAAATACGATGCAATCCGTATACGACATGGTAAAGATCCTTTGTATACTAAATAAATTGGTTTCTTTTCCTTGTCAAGGGGAATTCCGGCTTAGATGATGATCAAAGTTCAAGATTGCATTGCCGACAATGGTCCAGGTGATGGCATGTGGTGGTTTTTCTGGGTCGGGGTCGCTATCGGTATCGGGGTCGGGAAAAATAGAAAAAACTCGATACCGATTCCGATACCGATAGCGACCCCGAGAGGTTGGATGAACGAGACAAAACCAGATTGCTCACGGATCGCTTTGCTTTAGTGGACAGTAGTACTCGGACGATTGCCTAACTCTCATTCAGAGCAATTGCCCCATACCGGTTGACAACCACAATTGTTTCCATATACTGAATTTCAGCCTTGATCATCATTGCGGCTATCGTCTTTTGTGGGAGCGGCTTCCAGCCGCGATATAGCCCAATCAATTATAAATTGTAAAAAATATCGAACCAAGGAGGCCCGGCTGGTAAATCCAGGGTCCAGGAATCTAAAATGAATGATACAACCAGAGAAATCATCGCCAAAGTCCAGGTGGGTATTCCCTTTCGCATGCTGTGTGAAACCTATTTGGAACTTTTCATTTATTTCGGCCTGAATCCCGAGATCGGCCTGGATGCCGATGCATTGGACAGCTATTCGCCGGCGGAATTCAAAGAGGTTGCGCGTTCTTTTCAAAAACAGGGACGGACAATCACTTTTCATGGTCCCTTCATGGACCTGTCCCCGGGTTCGCCGGACCCGGACGTACTGGCCGTCACTCGCCGGCGCCTTACTCAAGTCATCGACCTGATCCCGGTATTCAAACCCCGCACGGTGGTCTGCCACGGGGGCTATGATCCCCACCGGTATGGTTTCATGCAGGCCGAATGGCTGTCAAAGGCCCAAGAGCTCTGGACCTGGGCCGCAAAGGAGATCTCCGCAGCCGGTGCCCGGCTCATGCTGGAGAATGTTTATGAAACTGAGGCGGATCAGCTCAAGCCTTTTTTTGTGAATTCCAGCGCGTCACCTATCGGCTTTTGTTTTGATCCTGGGCATCAGGCCGTATTCAGCCGGACTTCCATGCAAAGCTGGCTTGAAACCCTGGGACCCTATTTAGGCCAGATCCATCTGCACGACAACCACGGCGATTGCGATGCCCATCTGCCCATGGGCAAGGGCCGCATTGATTTTGGTTCTTTGTTCGCTTATCTTAAGGACCATCGGCTTCAGCCGGTGATCACTCTTGAACCCCATGTGGAGGGCCATTTATGGGAAACCCTCGCCTATTTGGAAAGGACGACATTCGTTAACCAATAAAATCAGACTGCCTTGATCATCGTTTCGGCCGAATCGCGGCTGGAAGCCGCTCCCACAATGGGGGCTGGCCGTAACAATGGGTGAGGCCAAACCAAGGAGGTAGATCATGACCATCATCAAATGGGACCCTTTCGGCAACATCGCTTCCCTTCAAAGCAAGATCAACCGCATGTTTGATGAGGCCTTTGCCGTGAACCAGGGACGTCAGGAAGACATCATCAGCAATTCCTGGAAACCGCCGGTGGACATTTTTGAGGACAATGAAGGGATTATCATTCGCGCTGAACTGCCGGGTGTCAAGAAGGAAAACATCTCCGTGGATGTGAAGGACAATGTGTTGACCCTGAAAGGCAACCGCCCGGCCGACACGGATATTCCGGATGAGCACTATTTTCGCCGGGAACGGGTTTACGGCCAGTTTTACCGCGCTTTCACCCTCCAGGAATATATTGTTCCGGACAAAATCCAGGCAGCTTTCAAAGACGGGGTCCTGGAAATCAGAATTCCCAAGCCCGAGGAACAAAAGCCGACCCAGGTGAATGTTTCCATCGAATAGCACCGCTTGTGTCCTGAAACAGAATTGTCTCAAGAGAAGATGGGACGAAGTGTTCAATATGGGCGTGGGATGCTGGTGGGGCACAGGATAGCCGGCTGGATTTATCAATTTGTATTTGCAGAGTTCTTATGATATGAGATCCCCATTGAAACATTGCCGTGGTAATCCATTCTGATTTCCAAAGCTAAAATTCAGTTTTATATTTTTTAAGTATTTGTAATGTTTTGTGATATCAAAAACAAAGCCGAGCAATGCTTTTTTGGCACATAATTTGAAAATAATTCCATTCCAAAACAACTGGGAAAAAACCATTGAAGCCTATTTATCAAATGGAACCGGGCCGTATAATGCGCCGAGGTATTTCACGGGAGTGACGATACTCTTGAGAGCCTGCAACGAAAATATTCAACGAATTCTGAAAATGACCAAAGATATGATTCGGCTGGCGGAAGAAGGGGATCTGCAACGTGAGGATACGGGCTGTGGTGTATTATACGGACTTCTGCGCGACTATGCCTTTAAGCTTAAGCAACTCGCGGAAGAAGAGAAAAAAGCCCACATGCGCAAAGGATGGTGGAAAGAAGAATAGCGGATTGAATCTCACCGACATTGGTTCAGCAACCTTGTATGGCGAATCAATTCGTCAACCTGTAAAATGAGAGGAGGAAAAAAGTGGCAAGTATCAAAGGAACCAGAACCGAAAAAAATCTGTTGACGGCTTTTGCCGGAGAATCCCAAGCCAGAAATCGCTACACCTATTTTGCCGGCAAAGCACGCAAAGAAGGTTATGTTCAGATTGCCGACATTTTTGAAGAAACCGCCAATCAGGAAAAGGAGCACGCCAAACGTTTCTTCAGCTTTCTGGAAGGCGGCGAGCTGGAAATCACCGGCGCTTTTCCCGCCGGCGTGGTGGGAACCACCCTTGAAAATCTGAAGGCGGCGGCGGCTGGTGAGCATCACGAGCATACCAGCATGTACCCGGGTTTTGCCAAAATCGCGCGAGAAGAAGGTTTTGAGGCTGTTGCCATGGTGTTTGAAAAGATCGCCGTGGCTGAAAAACAGCATGAAAAACGCTACAATGACCTGGCGGCCAACATTCAAGCCGGCCGTGTTTTTAAGCGGGATGAATCGGAAACCTGGCGTTGCCGCAATTGCGGATATCTGCATGAAGGTAAGGAGGCCCCGGGCGCTTGCCCGGCTTGTGCCCATCCCCAGGCCCATTTTGAACTGCTGGGCGAAAATTACTAACCATTATTCCGCGGATTGAAAAGGAGCGAAACATGGCAAAACAACTTGAAGTCTACAAATGTGACACATGCGGAAATATCGTTGAAGTCCTCCATGGCGGGGGCGGGGAATTGGTATGTTGCGGGGTCGCCATGAAGCTCATGGTGGAAAACACCGTGGACGCCGCCAAGGAAAAGCATGTGCCGGTAATTGAAAAAGTCGAAGGCGGGTTTAAGGTCAAGGTCGGTTCCGTGACCCATCCCATGGAAGAAAAACATTATATCGAGTGGATCGAAATCATCGCCGACGGCAAGGCCTACCGTCAATTCCTGAAACCCGGGGAAGCCCCTGAGGCGGTTTTTTATATCAAAGCCGCCAATGTTGTTGCCCGGGAATACTGTAACCTGCATGGAGTTTGGAAGGCATAAGCAGGTGAACAACCTACGCTGCCCATGGTGAACATGCGGTAACCATGGGCAGTGCGTATTTTAAAAGGAGGCAATTATGACCAGTTGGAAATGTTCCGTTTGTGGATATACCTTTAAAGCCGAACAACCACCGGATCAATGTCCATCCTGCAAGGCCAAATGCGAATTCGTGGATAATTCCTGTTATACACCGGATTGCACGGATTCCGGTGTTGATAAACGCATTCGTTGAAAATGGGCTTGTAAATTTTCAATTTATCCAATTAACTAAGGAGGGGGGAGCAATGACGACGACACCAAAACACTGCCCTGGATACGAACAGTTCAAGAGCCTGAAGACCTTTACATGCAAATGCCCTGCCTGTGGCAAGGCCGTTGAAATTTTTTCCGACGAATTCGACAAAGCCCATAAGTGCAAGGGCTGCGGTAAACCCATTGATTTCACCCAGTGTAAATTGGAAGGCGCCGCTTAGCGGATGGAAGTACGCGTTTCGAATGACCAAGAATTTTTTTAAGAGTTGAGGAGGCCTTGATGGATGTTGTGCTGCTTTCCCGGCTGCAATTCGCCGCAGCGACCATGTTCCATTTCCTGTTTGTTCCATTGACGCTGGGTCTGGCGGTCATGGTTGCGGTAATGGAAACCAAATACGTGCGCAGCAATGAAGAAATTTATCTGCGGATGACCAAGTTCTGGGGCAAGTTGTTTCTGATCAACTTCGCCCTGGGGGTGGTCACCGGCATCACCTTGGAGTTCCAGTTCGGCACCAACTGGTCGCGCTATTCCGCCTATGTGGGCGACATTTTCGGGTCCTTGCTGGCCATTGAGGCGACGATGGCTTTTTTCCTGGAATCCACCCTGCTGGGCGTTTGGATCTTCGGCTGGAAAAAACTGTCCAAAAAAGTTCATGCGACCATCATGTGGCTGGTGGCCCTGGCCGGTAATCTGTCCGCCCTTTGGATCATCATCGCCAATGGCTGGATGCAGCACCCGGTGGGCTATACCATCCGCAACGGCCGGGCCGAGTTGGATGATTTCATGGCCGTGGTCACGAACAAATTCGCCATTCTGCAGTTGTTTCATACCATCGGAGCGGCCTTCATCCTCAGTGCTTTTGTGGTGATGGGAATCAGCGCCTATCACCTGCTGAAGAAAAACCGGACGGACTTTTTCACCAGATCCTTTCGAATTGGTTTGGCCTTTGGTGTGGTGGCAACCTTGTTTGTGGCCATTGAAGGGGATATGCATGGCGTGCATGTCACCGAGACCCAGCCAATCAAACTGGCCGCCATGGAAGCCCATTGGGAAACCACCCGCCAGGCCCCCATTCATCTGTTTGCCATTCCGGATGAGCAGAATGGAAAAAACAAGGTGGAGATCGGCTCCATCCCCGGCCTGCTCAGTTTCCTGGGGTATCATGATTTCAATGCCGAGGTGCGCGGTTTGAATTCCTTTCCCAAGGAACAGCGGCCGCCGGTGTTGATCACCTTCCTGGCCTTTCGGGGCATGGTGGGACTGGGAACGTATTTTGTGCTGATCATGATCATTGCCTGGATACGGCGCAATCGTCTGCTGGAAAGCCCTTGGTTGCTGAAGGCCATGGTGTTTTCAATCCCATTACCCTATATTGCCATTGAGCTGGGCTGGGTTTTGGCGGAAGTCGGGCGCCAACCCTGGATCGTATACGGGCTGATGCGCACCTCGGATGCGGTCTCGCCCATTGTCGGCCCGCAAGTGTTGACCACTTTGATCGGTTTTATTTTATTGTACGGCCTGTTGGGTGCCGTGGGATTTTATCTGATTTATCAGCATGCCGTAAAGGGGCCGAAGGGGGAGGTGAATTAAAATGGATTTGCAGATGATCTGGTTTTTTCTCTGGGGTTTGTTGTGGGCAATTTTTTTTATCACCGACGGCTTTGATCTGGGGATCGGCACCTTGTATCCCTTTCTGGGCAAAACCGATACGGACAAGCGTATCATGATCAATTCCCTTGGCCCCCTGTGGGATGGGAACGAAGTCTGGCTGATCACGGCCGGCGGAGTCACGTTTGCCGCCTTTCCGGCGGTTTATGCCGTCATGTTTTCCTCTTTGTATTCGGCCTTGATGTTGATTCTGTTCGCCCTGATTTTGCGGGGGGTTTCTTTTGAGTTTCGCAGCAAGATCGGAAACCCCGGCTGGCGCAAAGTCTGGGATACGACCATTTTTATCGGCAGTTTTGTACCGGCGCTTTTGTTCGGAGTGGCGTTTGCCAATATTTTTCAGGGAATCCCTTTTGACCGCCAGGGAGTCTATCATGGAACTTTATTTACGCTGCTGAATCCTTACGGCTTGCTGGGCGGCCTGCTGTTCCTTTTGCTGTTCCTGCAGCACGGGGCCTTGTGGCTCACCATCCGGACTGAAGGAGCATTACAAGAAAGGGCCCATAAGACTGCCGCAGTCCTTTGGTTGTTCCTGTTGGTGGCCGCGGTCTTGTTTCTGGCAGCCAGCAAGTATTATACAAAGCTTTACGACAATTACCTGGCTCATCCGTTGTTGTTCCTGCTGCCTGTGACGGCGGTGCTGGCCCTAGCGGCAACGCGCCTGCTGCTGAAAAAGAAATCTTACATGAAAGCCTGGCTGGCCTCGGCACTGACCATCGTTGCCTGCACCTTTTTCGGTGTGGCCGGGCTTTTCCCCAATCTCTTTCCATCCAGCCTGAATCCGGAATACAGTCTTACCGCCTACAATGCCTCCTCCAGCCCCATGACCTTGAAGATCATGCTGGTGGTGGTGAGCATTTTCATTCCCATTGTCTTGATTTATCAGATCTGGGCATATAAGTTGTTCAGCGATAAGGTGACTGAAGAGGATCTGGCCTATGAAGAGGCCTACTAAGGGATTCGGAAGGTTTTTCATGAACATCAAGCAGTGGACAAGCTTAGGGTTGATTTTTTTATTAGGTTTTATATTGACGGCCTGGGCCGAAAACAAAGGCGCGGAAAAAATATTGATCCAGGGTGGAGCGAGCGGGAATATTGATTTCCCCCATCACAAACACCAGAATACGCTTTCCGACTGCAATATTTGCCATGCCCAGTTTCCCCAAAACAGCGGCGCCATTGATTCCTTGAAAAAATCAGGCAAACTCGAGAAAAAAGGCGTAATGAACACTTGTCTGAAGTGCCACCGCGATATGGCCAAGGCCGGTAAAAAGACCGGGCCGACCAGTTGCAAACAATGCCACAGCATCAAGGGGTAGCAGAAATGATGATCGTCGGTTTGCAGGGCAGTCCGCGCCGTAAGGGGAATACGCAATATCTGCTCTCCGCCATATTGCGGGCGGCAGAGGAACGCGGTGCTTCCGTTCAAAGTGTGGAAGTCGCCGCATTAAATCTGCTGCCCTGCCGGGGATGCGGATTTTGTGAAAAAAAAGGCCGCTGTGTCATTGATGACGACGACATGGTGAAAGTGATCTATCCCTTGTTGCGTCAGGCCGACGTGGTGGTGGCGGCCACGCCGATTTATTTTTACAATGCCCCAGCCCAGTTGAAAGCCCTCATCGACCGCTCCCAGGCCCTGTGGTCCCGGAAGTACAAACTCGGTTTGACCGATCCCAAACGGGGCACCCGCAAAGGTTTTTTGCTGGCTGTGGGTGCCACCAAAGGGAAAAATTTGTTTGAAGGCATGGAATTGACCGCCAAATATTTTTTTGATGCCGTGGGCGCAACCTATGCCGGCAGCCTGACCTACCGCAAGATCGAACAGATCGGCGACATGGAGGCCTATCCCTTGCTGGATGAGGATGTGAAACAGGCCATCGAAACCCTGGCCGGTCCTTTTGAAAAACGTCCGAGAATCGTTTTTGCCTGCCGTGAAAACGCCTGCCGCAGCCAGATGGCCGCGGCATATGCCGGTATTTTGGGCGGGGAACGCCTCACGGTATTCAGCGCCGGCAGCGAGCCGGCGGAGGCCGTGAATCCCCTGATGCTGGAAGTCATGCAGGAGGCGGGTATTGATCTCATGTACAGCAAACCCCGCTCCCTGAATGAAGTCCTGGCCCAGTCAAAACCGGATTGGATCATTACCATGGGCTGCGGTGAACAATGCCCATTCATTCCCGGCGTGAAAAGGCAGGACTGGGACCTGCCGGACCCGGCCGGCAAGTCCATTGAATTCATGCGCTCGCTGCGGGATGAAATCAAACAAAGAATTGAAAAACTACTTACGGAAATCCCCTGAAACTCCAGACCGCCCAGGTTGCTTTAAATACGATGTGATCCCAATATCACCCATCTTCTCTTGTCCACCAAAAACCAATTTGACAGCTTCATGTTGATTATTTATTATACGTATTAAATACGTATATAATGGAGTGGAAAAGATGCAAAAAAAATTAACCATCACTGTTGATGAAAATATTTACGAGGGCCTTTATAAGGTAGTGGGCCGTCGCCAAATCAGCCGTTTTATCGAGGAATTGGTGCGTCCGCACGTACTGCATAAGGAGCTTGATGCTGCTTATGAGCAGATGGCGCAAGAGGAAGCGCGGGAAACCGAGGCCATGGAATGGGCCGAGGCAATGATTGCGGATGCCGGCGATGAACCGCGGTGAGGTCTGGTGGATCAATGTTGATCCTACTGTTGGCGGCGAAATTCGCAAGAAACGTCCTGCCGTCATTGTGAGTAATGATTCGTCCAACAAATATTTGAATCGCGTCCAAGTCATTCCCTTAACAAGCAATGTGGGACGCCTCTATCCGAGTGAGGCCCTGGTGACCGTGCAAGGCAAGCCGAACAAGGCGTTGGCGGACCAGTTGACCACTGTGAGCAAGCAGCGTTTGATAAATCGCATAGCAAAACTCCAGGATCACGAAATCCGAAAAATAGAACATGCGATCAAGGTTCAACTCGGCTTATCGAAATCCGTCAAGATCGGCTAGTGAGTGGGCCGGAATCCTATAAAAGCAAAAATATGAAAAAATGGAGTTTTTATGAAAAAAAACATAATGTTATCCATGCTGTTATCAGGTTTTTTACTAGTAGGCTGCGTGGAGGTATTAAAACAACTCCCAATTAAGCAGATCCTGGAAAGCAGCTCCAATACAGGCAGCGGGCTTTCAAACGACGAGATTATCAGCGGGCTGAAAGAGGCTCTTGTGGTGGGGGCAACCAATTCCACCGCGTTGACCTCAAAAAAAGACGGGTTTAACTTGAATCCGTCAATCCGCATCCCGTTTCCGCCGGAAGCCGTGAAGGTGAAAAACGCGGTGGAAAAAATTGGTCTTTCAAGTCAGGTGAACGATTTTGAACATTCGCTTAACCGGGCCGCGGAGGAGGCATCCAAAAAAGCGCTGCCCATCTTCAAAAATGCGATTCTCGCCATGAGCATCAGTGATGGCATCGCCATACTGCGCGGTTCCAACAATGCTGCCACCGAGTATTTGAAAACCAAGACCCAAAACGCACTGGTCTCCGAGTTTTCGCCGGTTGTTAAAAACGCCATCCAGACCGTGGAAGTGACCAAATATTGGAATCCGCTTGCAACGGCCTACAATACGACTACATTATTTTCCGGCGAATCCCAGGTGAATCCGAACCTTGATCAGTATGTCACCCAGAAGGCGCTTGACGGGTTATTCCATCTCATTGCCCAGGAAGAACTGAAGATCCGGGAGAACCCCGCCGCGCGCGTGTCCGATATCTTGAGAAAAGTGTTCGGATCCAAATAGCCGCCGGAAGAACTTTTTCAGGAAGAAAGAATTGCAACCATGCACGAACTGGCAAAAATGCTGGTCAAAAATTGGCCGTTAGGGAACAGGGGAAGTTTCTAATTTCTTGATGGGGTCTATCATGCAGGATTGGGAGATCAAACGTCCGATCACAGGTGTGTTCCCTTACATGCGGTTCGCTACGGACAAGGGCGTTGACATCGAATCCGTTCTGAAGGGGACAGGCCTCAGGGAAAGTGATTTTTTTGACCCGCAAAATGAAATTTCCCTGGCCCATGAGCTACTCATCGTCCGGAACCTCATCCAACAGTTGCCGGCACCGGAAACCGCCTGGGAATTCGGCCGCTATTTCTACTCAAGGGCCCACGGCGTTTTAGGCGGCATGATGGAAAGCGCTCCGACAGTGGCTGATGTTGTGGCCTGCTGGATCGAATACGCCTCACTTCTCCATGTTTATTTCCGCATCAATCTTGAAACGGTCGGCGATAAAATCCGCCTTTACGCTGAAAATCAGTTCAACCTTCCCGATGATCTTTTTCCGGTACTTGTGGAGCGGGACATCATTGCAGGGCAGACAGCCATCGATCACAGGTTGCCCGGCACCTTCGTGAAATACGCCACGTGCATTTCCCTGGCCCACAGTCCTAGAACCGATGAACAAAAATACCGGGAGTATTTTCTCGTCCAGGTCCGTTTTAATCAGCCGGCCAATTATGTGGAGACCCATAAGGATATTTTGAACGTGCTTCTGCCTGGTGCGGCTCCCCATAAATTCGAACTTTTCCGCCAGCAGTGCCAGGCGGAAAACAGTCTGCGCGGCCGGACCCGCTCGTTGGTGACCGATTCGGTCAAACTTCATTTCCAGATCGGCAAGGGCAACACGTCCTTTCTGGATATTGCAAGAAAACTCAATATGAGCGAACGGTCGTTGAGGGAGAAACTGTCGAAGGAGGGGAGCAGTTTCCGGGAAATAAAGAAGGATTATATTTTCCAGCAGTCCCTCAACCTGTTGAGTGATCCGGCGCTGAGCATTGAAAACATTTCAGACGCTCTGGGGTATAGCGAAACATGCGCATTTACCAGGGCCTTTGAAAAACTGGCCGGCATGTCTCCCGGAAGATACCGGAAAAAAAACATTTCAAAAAAAAACGACGGCGAATGACGGCCCAATCCCCGCCCGCCTGAACCTTTTGTCCTGCCCACCCACAAACCCTGGTCTGCCGAAAATATCAAATTTTTCTCCGTAAACATCATCAACAAAAATCCTGGAAATATTTATATACGGCAACAGCATACCACAAAGCAGATATGGTCAAGGGAAGAGGGTTCCTGTTGGCGGTATCGCAGGGATCAAGCAACACGATTTTTATGAGGATGAAGGTGTGGGCATGAAAAACAAACGGAAAATGAATCATTCGACGGCTAGGAAATTTCAAAAATTGAAACTGCTCAAATCCGCATTAGCAGCCTTTTTTAAAGTTTATCTAGAAGAGCTGCGCGAAGGCCGGATGGTGGCCAACATCAAGGCCAAACGCGCGGGTGATACCAACGACATCTCCTGGGCAAAGCTTCTCGAAACCCGGGCACGGCAGATGCCTGACAAACATTTTCTCCTGTACCGCGATGAGGCGGTCACCTACCGGCAGATGGATGAACGGGCCAATCAAATCGCCCATTTCCTTCTCGGGCTGGGATATGGGAAAGGTAAGGGGCTCGGCATCTATATGCGCAATTCCCCGCGTT
This sequence comes from Desulfosudis oleivorans, assembly GCA_020723325.1. Classification (GTDB taxonomy): domain Bacteria; phylum Desulfobacterota; class Desulfobacteria; order Desulfobacterales; family SURF-7; genus DYJD01. Next base: position 85,104 of record DYJD01000026.1, read on the forward strand.
TTCTCGATATCTTTTTCGGGGTACAGAAACTCGGCATGTACCTGGTGCCCATCAACCCCGAGCTTAAGGGCGACGGCCTGGCTTATCTGATCGACCACAGCGACATTGAAGGCATCGTTCTGGACGCGGAGCTTCAAGATTCGCTGGAAGCGGTGGCAGATCGCCTGGGCCGTCTGAAACATGTGATCGTCAACGACATGGAAAAGGAAGCAAAACCGTTCCGGATTCCGGATAACCGGCTCCTGCTGAGCGCTGGGTATGCGCAACCCGTTCACAATCCCGGGATCGGCCATAACCGGGAGGATGTCTGCCTGATCATGTACACGTCCGGTACCACGGGCCGACCCAAAGGCGTGGTGTACCGGTATAAAAAAACCAATGTCCGGCTGCTCTCCCTGATCTCCCACGTCCTGCTGAAGCCGGATGATGTGTATTACACCTACCTTGCCCTGTGCCACGGAAACGCCCTGTTCGTGACGACGACCCTCGCCCTTGCCCGGGGGGCCACCGTGGCGCTGTCGAGAAAGTTCTCGGCCAGCAGGTTCTGGGAGCGGGTGAACCAGCACCAGGCCACGGTGTTCAACACCATCGGCTCCATCATTCCCATCCTTATGAAACAGCCGGAAAGCCCTGCGGATTCCCGCAACAAGGTCCGCTTCATCATTTCCGCCGCCTGTCCTGCGGACATGTGGGAGGCCTTTGAAAAACGATTCGGAACCACGATTTACGAAATATACAGCGCCGTGGACAGCGGGGGCAAGGCCATCATGAACCTCGCAACCGCGCCGGTGGGCTCCCTTGGAAAACCCTCAAGACCTGAAGAGATCAGGATCGTGGACGAAAACGGCCGGGCCGTTCCGTCGGACACACCCGGTGAACTCTTGTTCAAAGTCAAGGGCGGCAGCGGCCGTGTGGAATATTACAAAAACCAGGAGGCTTCCGAGAAAAAATCCGGATCAGGCTGGCTTCACACCGGAGATCTTGTGCGCCAGGATGAAAACGGCTTCCTCTATTTTGTGGGGCGGAACACGGAATCCATGCGAAAAGGGGGGGAGAACGTCTCGGCCTATGAGGTCGAACATGTGATCATGGATCATCCTTTTGTGGAAGATGTGGCGGTTTACGCGGTCCCGTCCGAACTCGCCGAGGATGAAATCATGGCGGCCATCAAGCTGGTGGGCGGTTCGTCCCTTTCCGCAAAGGACCTGAAGCAGTTTCTGTCGGACAAACTAGCCAAGTACGCCATACCTAGGTACGTGCGGTTTGTGGATGAATTCCCGAAAACCACTTCCCACCGGATCATGAAACATCTGTTGGAAAAGGAAGGCGTGACGTCGGATACCGTGGACACCATGGTGGCGGTCTAATGTTCACCAAACAAAAACCATCAGCATAAATGGAGAACAGCGATATGGAATTAACCATTCCCGAAAGCGGCACGCCCTTCAACACGGTGGAGGAGGTTGTCTTCCGCAGGCGGAGCGTCCGCATTTACCAGAAAAAGCAGGTGCCGGAATACGTGGTCAGGCGCCTGCTTGAAGCTGCCCGCTTTGCCCCTTCCGCGGGCAACGGTCAGACCTGGAAGTTCATCGTGGTCCAGGATTCCCAAATGCTGACTGAAATGGAGGAGGACATCCGCAACGCCTGCCGGACCATTTCCAAGCTTTTCTATTACCTGAATAACGGCTCTAAGGTGAAATCCTTTGTTTCACGCCTGTTTCAGCGGATCGATCCCAGCAACACCCACCCTGTCCCGTTTATCGCATCCCATCTGATCGCCGAGGGCAAAGCCGGCATCTATCACGGCGCCCCCACCCTGATCCTCATGCTGGCCGATAAAAGGGCGCCCGGCGATTCGGCTATTGAAATCGGCATCACCGGGCAGACCATGGACCTTGTGGCCCACAGCTATGGTCTCGGAACCTGCTGGGTCAGTTTTGTAAAGCTGCTGTTCCGGGGCAGGAACAACAGGAAATGGAAAAAACGCTTGAATATCCAATATCCCTACAGCCTGGTGACAGCCATCGCCATCGGCTATCCGGTGGGAACACCCGATGGTTATGTGGTCCGGGAAACCAAAAAAACCGACTGGTACGGCGCGGACGGCCGGTTCAGAATCGTTTCTTAAGGAGGGTGCCATGCCCGAAACGTTGAGGTGGAAAGAAATGTTTTACGTGGAAAAGCTGGACCTGCTGGGCCGCGACCTGAAGCACGGCGCCGTCCTTTTCGAGCAAGCCCGGTGCAAGGGCTGCGGCCTGTGCGAAAAGGCTTGTTTCACCGGGGTGATCAGCGGGACCAAGGAAAAGAAACCGGTCATGGCCAAGGGCGCCGAAGCCCTGTGCGTTTCCTGCGGGGCCTGCACGGCCATCTGCCCGGAAAACGCCATTTCCATATCGGATTTTATTGAATTTTACAGTTATTTCAGGTGGCTGGATCGAGACGTGCCCCAGCCGCCCAGACGGTTTTAATAAGGAGAAAAATTGATGTCTGAAAATGTGTATATCATCGGAACAGGTATGCTTAAATTCTCACGGTACCTGGACCGGTCCATCAAGAGCCTTGCCGGCGAAGCCCTTGCCACGGTCCTTGAGGACGCCGGTATTTCCCTGGATCATATCGAAGCCGCATGGTTTTCCAATTCCCTCTGGGGTATGTTTTCAGGCCAGCACTGTATCCGCGGGCAGGTGGCCCTGTCGGCCAACGGTCTGGACAAGATCCCGGTCATTAATGTGGAAAACGGCTGCGCCGGGGGTAGTACGGCGCTGCATTCGGCGGTGACCGCGGTTCGGGCCGGTCTGTACCACTGCGCCCTGGCCATCGGCGCTGAAAAGGTCTACGACCAGGACCGGGAAAAAGTGATGCGATCCTTTGCCTCCGGCGCGGATGTGGAAGTCATCGAGCAACTTGTCAACGCCCTCAACGCCCAGAAGAAACAAGCGCACCGGGATGCGGAACAAAAAGGGCAGGACGGCAAAAAGGGCGGCCATTCCTCTTTCATGGACCTTTATGCCGCCGGAGCCCGGATGCACATGGAGAAATACGGAATGACCCAGCGCCAGCTGGCGGCCGTCGCTTCCAAGTCCCATTGTAATTCCGCCTTGAATCCGCTGGCCCAATACACATTTCCCATGACCATCGATGAAGTGCTGGCGGACAGGGCCGTCTCCTTTCCCTTGACCCGCGCAATGTGCGCGCCCATTGGGGACGGTGCCGCCGCCGCCGTCATCTGTTCGGAAGCATTTCTGAAAAAACGCCCGAATGAAAGGGCGGTCCGGATCCGCGCCTCCGTGATGCAATCCGGCCGGCTCACGGGCGCGAGCGACATTTCAAGACGGACGGCCCGGAAAGCCTACGACATGGCCGGAGTCGGCCCCGAAGATATCAATGTGGCCGAAATCCATGACGCCACGGTTTTCGGAGAGATCTATCAGGCGGAGCAGCTCGGCTTCTGCCCGGAAGGCGAGGGCGGCGTGATGGCCGAACAGGGCAAGACCGCCTTGAACGGGCCGATTCCGCTGAATCCCAGCGGCGGCTTGATCTCGCGGGGCCATCCCATCGGCGCGTCCGGCCTGGCCCAGATCCATGAGCTGGTCGTCCAGCTGCGCGGCGAGGCGGGAAATCGGCAGGTGGCGAACCCCAGAATCGCCTTGGCGGAAAACGGCGGCGGTTTCATCGGCATGGGGGAAGCTTCCATGGCCATTCATATCCTGGAAAAGTGAAAAACCATTTTGATCGGGAAAAGGCATGAAGACACTTCACAAAAAAAACGTGGTGATCACGGGCGCGGGCGGCGGCATCGGCCGGGCCCTGGCCCTGGCGTTCGCGGAAGAAGGCTGCAACCTGGCCGTCTCGGACATCGACCCTGAATCCCTGGCCCGGACCAAAGACCTGCTCGTCAATCGCGGCGCCAGGGTTTTCAGTCAGGTCTTGGATGTTTCGGACAAGGAAAGCATGCGGGGCTATCCCGAGGCGGTGATGAATGCCCTGGGCGGCGCCGACATCGTCGTCAACAACGCCGGAGTCGTGGTGGTCTCTTCGGTGGAGGAACACACCATCGAGGATTACGAATGGCTGATGGGCATCAATTTCTGGGGTGTGCTTTATGGAAGCAAGTTCTTCATCCCCTTTCTCAGAAAATCCCAAGAGGCCTGCATCGTCAACATTTCAAGCGTATTCGGCATGGTTTCCATGCCCCATCTTTCTTCGTACAACGCCTCCAAGTTTGCCGTCAGGGGGTTTTCCGAGGCCCTTAGCCATGAGCTTCACGGTTCCAGCGTCCGGGTGATGACCGTCTATCCCGGCGGTGTCCGGACGGGGTTCGTGAAAAGGGCGCGGTTTTGCTCAACTCCCTGCAAGAAAACCCATCAGGAGTTCAACTCCGTGTTCGAAAAATATTCCATGTCAACGCCTGAATGCGTTTCCAGGGCGGTCATCCGGGGCGTCAAACGCAAGAAAAAACGCGTGCTGGTGGGACCGGATGCGTATTCCGGCGATCTGGTGGCGCGGCTGTTTCCCGTGGGATCGGGCTGGATCAACCGTTTGATCGGTTCGAGAATTTGAAGGAGGATGATCATGTCTGAAAAAATCGCGATTATCGGCGGCGGCGTCGCCGGACTGACCGCGGGTTATCTGTTGAATGATTTTCACCAGGTCACCCTTTTTGAAAAAGATGAAAGGCTTGGCGGAAACGTCTACACCCTGGATACCAAAACCGGCGAGGAAATCGATATCTCCGTTTTTTTCTGGTCCCCCCGGTTGTACCCTAATTTTGCCAAGCTTTTGAAAAAGCTCGATATCAAATTGACCACCAAGCCCATGGAAGGCCTGAGCCAGTCGTTTCGCAATTTGCTGACCAGGCGGGATTATTACCTGAGCTGCGATCTGACCAAGCCCAGGTCAACCTTCAGCGCCAAGAATTTCAAGTCCGCCGTGTACCAGATAATGGCCCTGTGGAATTACATCAAAATTGTCCGGATGTTCAGAAAAGGCCAGTTGGAGGGACTTACCCTCAGGCAGGCGTTGAAGTTCTGTCCGGCACTAAAGGGCGATCTTTTGAAACTCGCCATTTTCCCGGTATGCGTCATGACCTCCATGCTTTGGGAAGAACTGATGGACACGCCCACGGAATTCGTGGTGGCCAAAATCGAAAAGCAGATGGGAACGCCGCTTAAATTCGCCTCATGGCGCCTTTACCCCTGCAAGACAAGGGTCTACATCGAAAAACTGGCAGCCCCCCTGAAGAACAAAATTCGTTTGAACGCGGGCATCAAAGCCGTCGCCCGGAACGGCAGGTCCGTGGTGCTTAAAATGGAGGACGATACCGAAGAATTCTTTGACAAGGTCGTTTTCGCCTGTCCGGCGGACACGGCCTTGCGTCTTCTGGCCGAGCCCACCGACGAGGAAAAGAAACTCCTTTCCCCATGGCGCTACAACGATGGCCTCGTGATCGTTCACACGGACAAATCCAACTATCCGCCTGAAGATCTCTGGGCCATGTACAGTTACCTGTATACAGACGAGGACGGAGCGATCAACACCTCCATCAACGCCCACTACCGGTTTCAGAACGGGGTTCCTGACGACAGCGGGTACATCGGCTGCCAGCACCCCAACATCCCCATCGACAAGGATAAGATCGAATTCCAGAAAGTGTTCCGAACGCCGATCTACGACAACCGGTCATCTGGGACGATCCGAGAGCTTCCGTCATTGAACGGAATCAATAATACGTATTATTGCGGCTCCTATTTCGGCTACGGGCTGCATGAAGACGCCGTGACATCGGCCGTCAACGTGAGCCGGTCCCTGGGCGCCGTCTGGACCTGAACACGGGTGACCGCGTACCGTCAATACCCTGGTCGGCAGACCCCCTTTCCGTCAGCTACTATTCCTATTTCTTCAGGCGATACAGCCGCTGTGGATTGTCGATACCGATGGCTTTCTGAAGGTCCTCAGGGAGCTGCCGGATCATACTCATGGTCGAAGTGATGCTGTCCGCACTGGGGTGATCATCACCGCTCTTGATGATTTCGTCACTTCCGATCAGGAAGCGGTCGGGAAACTCCTTGAAAAGAGCGAGCCAGTCGGCCTTGAGGCGGCCCTGGTCGTCCAGGGGGAAGGTCGCGCGTTCGATCCGCTTGGCCTGCATACCGCTTGCCACCCGCAGACTTACATACAGGTTCGGGTGCTTCCCGAGAAGTTGCCGGGTCTGCGCCACCGTCCGCTTGCCGGTGTTGTCCCAGCCCATGTGGACCCACACGATGTTCGCCTTCGGATTGTGGTCCAGTAAGCGTTCGAATGCTGGGATATTGGCCTTCAGGACTTTCGGGTTATTGGCCTGGTCGAGGTGGGCGGGCAGAGGCATGTCTTCGGGGACGGACTCCATATGGAAGTCAATGGGAAGATTGTGCTTCGCGGCGAGGTCCGCCAGGCGCAGGAACAAGGTGTGATCAGGCGCAGCGGCGACGTAGGGGTGGTCGGACCTCATGGACACGTGTTCCGCCGTCATCTCGCCGAACCCGACAATGCCTTTCTTCACCAGCGCGTCCGCGTCGGAATCGAACCTCCGGATCATCTGGTCGGTGAGTTGGCCCGATTTGACGGACTCCTGGATAGTGACATTGAGGGTGTCCCCGCCGCCAAGGACAGCGAACCGGTCAGGATACTGCTGAACGTAGGGCAGAATGTCATCTACGTAAAGGCGATGGGGCTGTTCGGTTCCCTGGGGCATGGGCATGATCAGGCTGAGTTTGATGCCGTTCGCATTCATGCTTCTCAGGGCCATTTCCGCGGGGCCCTCACCGCCGCTTCTCCGGGCTCCCGGCCCGGCCTTGCCGACCAAGTGATTGTGTGTGTCGATAAAGATCAAAGGCCGGGTTGCTGCTGCAGTGGCGGACGCCGATGCTTCTTGCCGACCGGTTTTGCTCTGGGGAGTAGTCTGAAGCTGCTCTCGCGGACCTCCCTTTTGCTCCCTAAGGGGGGACCCTTCGGCTTCATCGAAACTGATCCGGCCGTCATGGTTCCGGTCGAGCCGGTTGAACGCCATCGGAGGGCCCTTGAACTCCTGCGGAGAAAGGTAGCCGTCGCCGTTGGCGTCAAGGTGGTTGAAGGGTGTCTGGCCCCAGGAGAACACCGGGACCATCAGATTAAACGCCAGAATCGCACACCATGATCGTAAAGCCATGAGAAATCCTCCTTGAAAGAAATTTCCGCAACTTACTGACGTTGCCATTTTGAAATCCATTCCTTGACGATTCGGTTTACTAAATCGGTTTAGCCTGCAATCTTGACATTGTGGGCATTCTTGAATTTATAATAGTAAATGATAGAAACAATGCCCTGAACTTTTTTGCTTATAATTTTGTCAGTGAGCTGATGAACACCTGAAGCATCTCATCCAGCTTGAAGCCGAAGCATTCTGTGAAGCCAGGCTCAAATGAGTTTCCTGCTTGGATCCCTTGCAGAAATGTCTTGAATTGTTTCGGGTAAGTGATTGCCAGATATCCAACAAAAATTCCACTCTGGCGGTAGAAGATCTTTGGTTCCAAGCCCTTTGAAGCAAGGAAGCCTGGAAAGAGAAGGGTACCTTCTGCTTCCGGGTAAAAGTGTTCTCCCTTTGCAAAATGTTCTATGGCTTCGGCTTCGGTGGCGGAAGTGGCACCGCCTCCATCCGAGACGTAAATGGCCAGTCCTTCACGGAACCATCGCGGCAAGGTATGATTGAATCGGATGGTTCCCAGGGTCTGGGACAGTTGGACATGGGAAAGCTCATGGGTCAGCATGCCTTGAACTTCAGCCATTTTTTCTAAGAGCTGCCCGGAAAGAAATACTTCGCTGTCGACGGATGCCCCTTTTACCTTTTCTGAAACACCTGAAAAGCGCGCAAAACTCCTGGAAGTAGCAAAGGCATATACTTTAATCGGAGCTTTGAATTCACCGAATTGTCTCGATTCAACATTTTGGATTGCCTGGGGCAGAAACAGAGCTGCTTCGGAAGCCAGGGCCTCGGCCCCTGTTTCAAACAAAATCCTATCATCTGACGGCCATGCCTTGAAATCCATCGTTAATCTGGCAATGGCGCTTCCCAGGACCCCGCAGCCATATATGGACGTAATCATGAGAAACGCTATTGAAAAGCATGATAATCGATCTATTTTCATTATTTTACTACTTCATATTTCGTTTCCGGGCTTGCTCATAAACTTCATTCTTGTCTCTTCTACCGACAGCTATGACTGAAACACAGATTTCTTTATCATTGACTTCATAAGCAAGACGATATCCGCTTGCCCATAATTTTATTTTATAGTGATTTTTTAAACCTGTAAGTTGATTTGCTTTTATATGTGGCTCTTGGAGGCGTTCTTTTAATTTCTTTTTAAATTGTGATTGAATGGAACCATCGAGTTTTTTCCATTCCTTAAACGCTGTGGGGAGAAATTTAAGTTTATATTTATAATTCATCAATGTCCACTTCAATGGCGGAAATTTTTTCGTTTTGCCGTTCTCGAACAATCAGCCCCAACTGATAGTCTTCAAGTTTTTCCATAATTTCCTCATAAGTTTCGGCAGGGACAAGATATGCTGTGGGTTTGTTGTGATTGAGAATCGCTATGGGTTCGCCTTCCGCCTGCGCTATAAGTGCGCTGGGATTCTTTTTTAATTCAGATATACTTATTGAACATTTTGCGAATATGGTTTTCATGTTTCACCCGATAATTTAAAACTAAATATTGATCCAAATTATGACCATATTTTAAACTAAAATTTTGGTTGGTCAAGTGCTTTTTCCATTTGAAAAATTAGGCTCCCCAAAATCCGATATAATCAGGTTTTTCTTCATGTTCTTCGTGCCCTGGTGAAAAAAATAATCCCGCATTGTAAAATATACCGTGGTTGCTATGAAATCCAATTTGCGCCGAGGATTGTAGGGGCGAAAAATTTTTCGCCCTTACAGTCACGATTCCGTTTTATTCATCGCTGAAATTGGAGCCGGTATATTTTCCTGCTTGTGAAAAAAAGATGTTGACGGTTTTAGGGGAACCTTCGCGGCGGTGAAAGGAAACCGTGAATTCATTCCCCGCCTTTGCCTGCTGCATGGAAATTTCCACTTTGACCAGCCCTATCTCCCAATTCGGATCCAGTTTCCCGCTTGCCAGAAGTTTGTCATAAAGCACGGTGGCTTCCTGCAGCACTTTAAATGCGGTTGCCGATTCTTCTTGATGCTTTCCACCGTGTCCTAAGGCACTGGTATTCCAAAACAAGGCGATACAGGCAAAGGCGATACACCCAAATAACTTTTGATTTCGAAAAATATGGATCATATGGCGCCTCCTGATGAATTACGGCCTTGGGCATCGTTCCGGCTCTATCGCGGCTGGAAGCCGCTCCCACAATGGCGGGTGGCTGAAACAATGATCAAAGCCTGAATTACTGTTCGACTTTGACAATCACCAAGGTAATGTCGTCTTCCTGTTCACCGGGGCATCGGAAATCGTTCAACTCCTGGATGACGACATCGATGATTTCCCGGGCTGATCTGCGCGCGGCAGCGCGGATCAGGGATAGAAAGGCTGTTTTCCCAAACAATCGGCCCTGGGGATTTCGTGTTTCCCAGATACCATCCGTGCCGATGATGAGGATTTGCCCGGGGCGCATTTCCCGGCTGTTCTGCTCATATGCCGCATTTTCCATTGCACCCAAAGGCAGGCCTTTCCCCAGCAACTCGATAAAAGTATCGGTGGCGGGATCAAAGAGAATCGCGGGATCATGACCGGCCCGAATATATTGAATCTTTTTTTGATTAATATCGATTTCAAGATAAAAAAGAGTCACAAAGCGGCCGGAATCCTCCACGTCCTTGACCAGTTGATTGTTCACATCCGCTACGATGCGGCTCGGGGCGTCATGGCCGGATGCACGCTGGCGCAGGATGGCGCGTACCGTGGCCATTAACAGGGCCGAGGGAATACCGTGGCCGGACACATCCCCCACGGCGATACTGATTTTGTTATGGCCTGATCCGGGGTGCTGAAAAAAGTCGTAATAGTCTCCGCCGGTCTCGTCGCAATAGATACTGGTGCCGGCGATGTCCAGGCCGGCCATATGCGGATCGGACTTGGGCAGCAGATTTTGCTGCACATCCATGGCAAGCCCCAGGGCATGTTTCATGCGCAATCGTTCTTCCAATTGTAAGGCCATGGAATTGAAATTCCGGATCAATTCGCCGACTTCATCCCGGGTTTCCGCCGTAACGGGCGGATAGTCTTCGCCTTTGGCCAATTTGTTGGCGGCCTGGGTGACTTTCTTGATGGCGGAAACGGTTCGGCCGGTCACCAGACGAATCAGGAGGAGAATGAAAAAAATGAAAGCCGTGCCGGTGACGGCGTACAGCCAGCGAAAACGGATGATGGGGGCCAGAATTTCCTGTGCCGGTGCGAACATGACAAGATACCAGGGCGCTTCCTGCAGGCGATAGAAGCCACTGACCTCACCTCCCGGATAGTCCTTGCCGATCACTGTTCCGCGAATCTGGCCGTGCATGGCCGAAAGTGTTTTCATCTCAAGGGCATCTCCGGTTTCGCCGAGCATTTTTCTGCCGTCGCGGCCGGTTCCGGTCAGTATCCGGCCGTCATCAGCAACGATAAAGGCTTTGTCACTTTGCCACCAACCCATACCCGCCACGGCATCCATGAGATAATCGAATCGCAAAACTACTTCCAGGCTGTCGATGATGCGCTTCTGCTCATCCTTTACCTTGGAAACAATGGAAACGGTTTGCTTCTGAAGCTGTGGGTCGTACTGGGGCGGCATAATACGGATGGCTTTATGTTGATGATAGAGCACTTGCGGATTGGTTGCATGGTCATGGCCGACAGGCGGTTCCGGCCTATTGGGTTCTTCCGAAAGTGCTGCGGGATCCATTTCCGGTCCTGTTCCGCCGGTCAGACGGACCCGCACGACTCCTTCCATCTTTTCGAGCTGCTGAATGATGGTTGTACGAAAATGATCCCCATGGGGCAGGTGGGTTGTCTCCTGCACCATTTGCAGCCAATCTTTGGGATGGGCCAGGCGCATATCGATCTGGTGGGCGGCGCGTTCAAGTTTCAACAGGGCGGCTTCGCCCCACTGATCCAGCAAACTGTCACGGGCGTAAATGAAGCCGATCAAACCCATGCTGAACAGCAGTATCGCAACGGGCAACAGCATAAAAAGCGCAAAACGCTGTTGAAGTGTTTTGGGTCTCAGCATCGGTTTATTCCTTTTCCAGATTAGTGTTGTGTTTTACCGATAGCTCCCATACATCACACTCCATCAAACCTGAAAGCTGTGGTTGCATAATGTCTGCCAATCCAGAATCAATTCATTCAAAATCCATCGCAGCCATAATTTCGCCATCGTTTTATCATAGAATTGAAGGATGGCTGGATCATCGACGGAACCGGGCAGAATGATGTTGCGTTTTTTTTAAATCGGTGTGATTATACGGATTAAATAATTCTTTACAGTGATAAAATCAAGACACTCTGCTAAACATCCTGGAAGCAATTCAAGATGGGCCGTAACTGCTCAGGTTATTCACCTGAACCTTTTTGGATCGATTCAAAACCGGTTTGAAACCGCGAATTTTTTGCGCGATCAGGTGGCCGAAAGCGCGCAATTTTTTCGCGGCCGTGGCGGTCTTTTCGCGCAAATTATCATCAGAAGAAAAAAATAGAAAACTTCGGCCTTGAAAATCATTGCGGCCATATCGCGGCTGGAAGCCGCTCCCACAATGATGAATGACCGCAAAGATGATCAAGACCAAAACTTCGTTTGGTATGTATATTGCTATATTTTGCTGTATGATTTCCAGGTGCCGATAGTTCCTGGAAAATGAAACGAGCTGGAAGGGAAAGAAAACGGAGTCGGCCATGCAATCATTCGAGCGCAAGCGATTATCAGGGCGAATGTCAGATATACGCCCGTATTGTTGTCTGCCGGTGATCTTGCTCATTATGATGATGGCATATCCGGTAATTGCCGCTGATCCGGATGTTGAAAGCCTGGAAGCGCGTCTTGTCGACGGACCCGGCCTGGCAGATGTGGTAGCCTATGCCTACCGGACAGGGACAAGGATCACCGCCGCAAAAGCAGGCTGGCGAGAGGCCCTGGAGCGCAAACGGGTCGCCGAAGCTTATCCGGACCCGCGTTTGACTGCCACCTACTGGCCGGATTCGGTTCCTGACGATTTGTTCATGCGAAAATACGAGCTGATGCTTTCCCAGGAGATACCTTTTCCAGGAAAGCTTGGCGCGGCCGGAGAAGTGACCAGGATCGAAGCCCGGGCCGGCCGTATCAACCTGGACCGGGCCGTGCGGGACACGGTCACGGCCGTACGGGAGTCCTATCATGAATTGGCGTATATCCGTTCAGCCAAAAGGATTGCCGAGCAGAACCGGAAACTGATCGATGAACTGCGCGCTCTTTCGGAAACCACTTATGCCAAGGAGCGCGGCACCCTGCTGGATGTGCTCAAGGCACAATCCCAGGCGGCCCAAAACGGCTATGATGCGCTCCTGCTAGGTGAGCTGGAGGAAACCGAGGCCGCCCGCTTGAATAGCCTGCTTGATCGCGAACCCCGGGCAACCATCGGGCCTTTGTCCGAAGATCCACCTCAGCCCGTGGTTTTCACGATAGAAGAGCTGTATTCCCAGTCGGAAAAGAACCGGGAGGAAGTGCGCTTGGCCCAGGCGGAAATTGACAAAGCCAAAGCCGAGGAGAAAATGGCCCGCTATGAATCCTATCCGGATTTCATGGTAGGCTTGTTGTACGAGTCCACCCAACCCGAGGATTTGAGGGCTTCAAGGGAAGATATGGTGGGCGTGCAGTTCGGACTGACCCTGCCCCTGTGGTATAACAAAAACGCAGGCCGGCGTGCGGCCGCCGGAGCCGCAGTCGCTAAGGCCGAGGCCATGACCCGCGCCGAGGTCAATGATACCCGCGCCATGGTGCGGGAGACCCTTTTCCGGCTGCAGAACGCTCACAGACTGATCGTGCTGTACAAGGATCAGCTCATCCCCCAGGCTTATCGCTCCATGGAAACCGCCGAAATCTGGGCCCGCCAGGGCAGCGGCAGCCTGTCTAATTATCTTGAGGCACAGTCGGTCTGGTACAATTTCCAACTGGCCCTGGCTCGGGCCAAGGCGGATCACGGAATCTTTCTGGCCCGGCTGGAAAGCCTGACCGGACAGGGCTTGACCAGGAAGGAACCTCCTGCAGCCAAATCAGAGGAGGTCAGCCCATGAAAACTATTTTTGATTCCGCAACTTATGATTCTATGAAAATTGGCATGAATCCCTTGCTTATAATTTTATTAGCCCTACTATTACTGACGGCCTGTTCCGGCTCAAAAGCGGTACAGGAGGAGATCGACGGTTACCTTCCCCCTGCGGTTTATCAGGCAGCCCAGGCCGCACCCCCTGCTGCAGAATCATCAACGACGGTCGGCGATACCTTTAATGCCGATTTCTCAAAACAGCGCGAAAAACTTCTCCAGATGAAGCAGGCGGCGCAAAAAGCCTTGGAGCAGCCCATCACCCAAGAGAGTTTTTATACCCCGGAGGCCGGTCGTCTGGAAGCCTTGGCGCCGGCCATCAATGACCCGGCTGAAGCCCAAAAACTGCTTTCCAATGATTTTTCCCTGACGGATCTCGAGATCCTGACCTGGAGCCGCAACCCCATGCTGAAAAGCGCCGCGAATAATTTCCGCGCCGCCTTGGAAGCCTATGACCAGGTCGCCAACCTGGATGATGTCCTCGCGCAATACATTGCCTTTACCGCCGGGTCCATGGCCGGGGTGGGGCCGACAGGGAATATGGGCGGCATCGATAAACTTTTTCCGTTTCCCGGAATCACCGCCCTTAAAGGCGATATTGCCAAGGCGGAAACCATGATCGCCCGTGAGGATCTGGAAATCGTCCGGCGCACAATCATCACCGAGGCCCGCAGACTTTATTGGGAATTGTATTACAATCGTAAAGCCCGGGCGACTACTTCCGAGAGTATCACGCTTCTGGACGGGTTTGAAGCTTCGGTCCAGCAGCGTTACGCCGGCGGTCAGATCCCTTTGCGCGAGCTTGTCATGCTGCGCATCCGCAAAGAGAAACTAAAAGAAAAACTGATTACATTGACGGAGAACGGCCGCAGCCTGGATTCACGTTTCAAAGCATTGCTGTTGTTGCCGGATGAAGCCGTGATGGGATCACCCCAAGGCCATGAGATCCATCCGGCCTTGCCGGATCTTGCCAAGCTGAATGAACTCGCCCTGACCCATGCTCAGGAATTGATCCGCATGGGCAGCATGATCAACCGCATGGAGTTGATGATCGAAATGGGTGAGACCGAGATTTATCCCGGTTTTTCCCAAAACTATAGCCTTACCGAAAACCGGGCCGTGACCACAGCCGGCACCGGCAGAATGGATACGGCTTTTCAGACCAATGTACCGGCCGGAGCAGGCGCCGGCCAGCCCAAGATGCCCTTCATGGGTTTGTCCGAGGCCTATCTGCGGGAGACTAGAAGGCGTCTTAATGGATTGCGGCAGGAATTGGCGGGACTTACGGCGGAAACCGCGGCAAAGGTCCGGGAAGGCTGGGTTGCGGCGGATCAGGCGCGCCGGGAAGATCTGCTGTACCGGGAAAAATTGTCCGAACTGGCGCGTGTCAACGTCCGTACTGCCGGCCGGGCCTATGAAAGCGGCGAAATTTCCTTCGGCGATGCGTTGGAGGCTCTGATGCTGGAACTTACGACCAAACTGGCCGCGGAAAGACGCAAGGCGGATCAGGGGATAACAACGGCGGTTTTAAAAGCAACGGTGGGTTTTTCATGGCCGGAAAAGCAGGAAGGGTAGGTGAAGGGCATGTTGGATTCCACATTCCGTGATTATTTGAATCGATATCCGCTGAGAACGCGGGTGCTCCTTGTTATGATAGCGCTTGTCCTGGCCGGTGGTATTTATTTTTTGCTGAAACCCATTGGCAAAGGCGCTGGGACGCAAACAGCTTCCAGTCAAAAATCCGGGGAACGCAAGATTTTATTCTACCGCAATCCCATGAATCCGGCCATCACTTCATCCGCGCCGGCCAAGGACGAAATGGGCATGGACTACATTCCGGTTTACGAGGACGAAGGTAATGCGCCCAAAAAGACCATGGCCCAGGAAGTGGACGACTTTTTCAGCGATCAAGGGACGGGTGCCGGCCAAGGCGGAGTGGCAGGACTCGCACCCATAACACTGACCCAGGCCGGCATTGAAGCGGCCGGCGTGCTGACCGCGCCTGTAACATTGGAAAATTTCGAGCAGCAAATCCGCACTGTGGGAAGAGTTATGGCCGATGAAACCCGGGTGCGCAAGGTGCCGACCCGGGTCAGCGGCTGGGTGGAAAAAGTGCATGTCCGCTCCGCCGGGCAAATGGTGCAGCAAGGGGAGCCGATTATAGCCCTCTATTCCCCGGAGTTGCTGTCAAGCCAGGAGGAATACATTCAAGCCCTGGCCATGGCGGAAAAGATGGCGGCATCCTCCGACCCGGAAACCCGTAAATCCGGTGAGGAATTGCGGCATTCTGCCGGCCAGCGCTTGAAGTTGTTCGATGTTCCCGAAGCTTTTGTCGCCGAACTCCAAAAAAAGCGCAAACCCCGGCGGGCCGTCACCTTGACAGCGCCCATCTCCGGTTTTGTCATGGTCAAAGAGGTTTTGGAAGGCCAGAAGGTGGAACCCGGCATGATTTTTTTTGTCATCAGCGATCTGAGTCATATCTGGGTGGAAGCCGACTTTTATGAATATGAAGGCAAGGGATTGAAGCCTGGGCAGGAGGCCGTGGTTTCCTCCGCCTATGATCCCGCCCTAGAAATGAAGGGCAAGGTGGCGTTGGTATATCCCTACCTGAATCCGGAGAGCCGGACCATCAAGGCCCGTTTGGAGTTTGCCAACAGCGACTTGAAGTTGAAACCGGATATGTACGTGGATGTAAGCCTTCGGCTTGATCACGGCCGGAGTGTGCAGGTTCCGGAATCGGCGGTTCTGGATTCCGGGCCGCGCAAGGTGGTTTTCGTGTACCTGGGCAACGGGCGTTTCGAGCCCCGGGAAGTCCGGGCCGGTGCCAGGAGCCACGGCCAAATTCAGATTCTGGAAGGCGTGGCCCAGGGCGAGCATGTGGCGGTCAAGGCCAATTTCCTGCTGGATTCGGAATCGCGGTTGCAGGCGCTGATACAGGGGGCGATGAAGAAGAGATAAGCCAGGAGACAGAAGACAGAATACAGAAGTCAGGAGACAGAAGACAGAAGAATGATAATAAATCCTTAATATTCTGACTCCTGACTCCCGAATTCTGAATTCTTACAATAAATAATAAGAGCGCAGCACATGATTCAAAAAATTATCGACTTTTCCGGCCGTAACCGTTTTCTGGTGCTCCTGCTCATGTTGGCAGTGGGCGGGATCTCGGTCTATATCCTGAAGAACATTCGGCTGGATGCTTTGCCGGATTTGTCCGACACCCAGGTGATCATTTTTTCGCGCTGGGACCGTTCACCGGATATCATCGAGGATCAGTTGACCTATCCCATTGTCACGGCCCTTTTGGGCGCGCCCCATGTCAAGGCCATCCGCGGTTTTTCGGATTTCGGCTTTTCCTATGTTTACGTGATTTTTGAGGACGGCACGGACATTTATTGGGCCAGGTCGCGAGTGCTGGAATATCTTTCCAAGATCCAGTCGCGCCTGCCCCAGGGGATTGCCACTGAACTAGGGCCGGATGCCACGGGGGTGGGCTGGGTGTTCCAATACGCCCTGGTGGATGATTCCAAAACCCATTCCCTGGAAGCATTGCGCTCCTTTCAGGATTGGACCCTGCGCTACGCCTTGCAGGCCGTGCCCGGCGTGGCGGAGGTGGCCTCCATCGGCGGTTTTGTAAAACAGTACCAGATCACCGTGGACCCCAATCGCCTGGCGGCTTTTGATCTACCCCTGGACAAGGTTATTGAAGCGGTGCGTTCCTCCAATAACGAAGTCGGCGGCCGCCTGTTGGAATTGAGCGGCAGGGAGTACATGGTGAGGGGCAGGGGCTATAGCCGGCAGTTGTCGGATTTTGAGAGTATCGTGGTGAAGACTACGCCGGGGGGCGTGCCGGTGCGGCTGAAGGACATCGCCCGGGTGGAATTCGGCCCGGAAATCCGGCGTGGAGTCGCTGATCTGGACGGCACCGGCGATACCGTGGGCGGCATCGTGGTCATGCGCCACGGCGAAAACGCCATGAACGTCATCCAGCGGGTAAAGACCCGGCTGCAGGAGCTGGAGTCGTCCCTGCCAAAGGGGGTGCGCTTCGTCACCACCTATGACCGCTCGGATCTGATCGAGCGCGCCCTGAACACCCTGCGCCATGAACTGGTGGTGGAGATGATCATCGTCTCCCTGGTGATCCTGCTGTTTCTCTGGCACATCCCTTCCGCCATCGTGCCCATCATCACCATTCCGGTGTCGGTTCTTTTCGCGTTCATTCCCATGTATTATTTCGGGGTCACGGTGAACATCATGTCCCTGGCGGGCATCGCCATCTCCATCGGTGTGCTGGTGGACGGCGCCATTGTGGAAGTGGAAAACGCCTATAACAAGATCTACCATTGGCAGGCCGACGGCCGCAAAGGCGATTTCTTCGATGTACGCCTCGATGCCCTAAAAGAAGTCGGACCATCGGTGTTTTTCTCCCTGCTGGTCATTGCCGTGGCCTTTCTGCCGGTCTTTGCCCTGGTGGATCAGGAAGGTCGCCTGTTCAAGCCCCTGGCCTATTCCAAAAATCTGGCCATGGCCATTGCCGCCATTCTGGCAGTGACCCTGGACCCGGCCATGCGCATGCTTTTCGCCCGCATCGATGCCTTCACCTTCCGGCCCAAATGGCTGGCCCGCCTGGCCACCCATACCCTGGTGGGGACTTATTATCCGGAAGAAAAGCATCCCATCAGCCGGACCATTTTCAGCATTTACGAGCCGGCCTGCCGGCTGGTGCTGCGCCATCCCAAAGCCGTGATACTAGCATCAGCGGCGCTTGTCCTGATCAGCATCCCCGTGTATTTCAAGCTGGGATCGGAGTTCATGCCCCCTTTGCGGGAAGGAACGCTGCTGTTCATGCCCACCACCCTGCCGGGCATATCCGTGGCCGAAAGCCAGCGCATTTTGCAGATCCAGGATAAAATCCTGCGCACGTTTCCGGAAGTTGAGCGGGTCTACGGCAAGGCCGGCCGAGCGGATACATCCACCGATCCCGCGCCCTTTTCCATGATGGAAACCACCATCGTATTGAAGCCGGAAAACGAATGGCGGGAAAAACAACGCTGGTACTCCTCTTTTACGCCGGAATTTGTAAAGTCCATCTTGCGCGCAATCTGGTCCGACCGGATTTCCTATGAGGAACTGCTGGCGGAAATGGATGAAAAACTGACCATTCCGGGTGTCACCAGCCGCGGGGCCATGACCATGCCCATCAAGGCGCGCATCGACATGCTCACCACCGGCGTGCGCAGTCCGGTGGGTATCAAGATTTTCGGCGCGGATTTGGCCGAAATAGAACGTATCGGCGAACGTCTGGAGCTTATCATGAAGGAAATTCCCGGCACCAGCAGTGTTTTTGCCGAACGCACGGCCTCCGGTTATTTCATCGATTTTGAACCCAAAAGAGAGCAGTTGGCCCGTTACGGCCTGACCATCGGTCGCTTGCAGGACATCATTATGAGCGCGGTGGGCGGCGAAAACATCACCACCAGCATTGAAGGCCGGGAACGTTACCCGGTGAACATCCGCTACCCCCGGGAATTGCGCAGCGACATGGAGACCTTGCAGCGGGTGCTGGTGCCCACGGAAGGCGGCGCCCAGGTGCCGTTGGGACAGCTCGCGGACATCCGTCTGGTGCAGGGACCGTCCATGCTGCGCAATGAGAACGGTTTTCTTTCCGGCTATGTGTATGTGTATATGACCGGCCGGGATATCGGCGGTTATGTGGAGGAAGCCAAGCAAAGAGTCGCGGAAAAGCTCAGTCTGCCCACGGGCTATTCCCTGCAATGGAGTGGTCAGTATGAAAACATGCTGCGCGTCAAGGAACGGATGAAGGTCATTATTCCGATCACATTGGTGCTGATTTTCATCCTGCTGTTCGCCAACACCCGCTCGGTGGTCAAGGCCCTGATCGTCATGCTGGCCGTGCCCTTTTCCGCCATCGGCGCCATCTGGCTGTTTTATTTTCTGGACTACAATGTTTCCATCGCCGCCTGGGTGGGCATGATCGCCCTGTTGGGCCTGGATGCGGAAACCGGGGTTTTCATGCTGCTGTTTTTGGAGCTTTCCTATGATGAGGCCAAAAAACGGGGGCAACTCGGCACCCTTCCGGAACTGGACGAAGCCATCGTCCACGGCGCGGTGAAAAGGGCGCGGCCTAAGCTGATGACCGTCTGCGCGGCTTTTATGGGCCTGTTGCCCATCATGTGGTCCACCTCCGCCGGCGCCGACGTGATGAAGCGCATCGCCGCGCCCATGATCGGCGGGCTGGTGACCTCGTTTGTCTTGGAACTGCTGGTTTATCCGGCTGTTTTTAAATTATGGAAGCAACGCAATTACGTCAACAAAGGAGAAAAGACATGAAAAGAATCCACAACATCACATTGATCATTTCCGCCACCCTGGTTTTGCTGCTTAATCCGGCCTGGGCCGCGGACCACAGCGGCCACGCAGGCCATTCCCAAGGCGGCGATCATGCAGGGGGCGCGGCCGGCCATAAAGGGCACGACCAGACAGCCCATCAACCCGGAGGAAAGCCGCTGGCCGAGAATAAGGTGGAAGGCTACACCTTGAATTATTATCTGCATGATCTGGGTGAACGAAAACAGATGATGAAAAGTATGGAGGGCATGGAAATGCACGGGATGAGCAACAGCCCGGACATCACCAACCATCTGATGGTGTTCGTCAAAGATGCCCAGGGGAAATTGGTTTCCGGCAAGATCGGATTTGTTGTGGCCGGGCCGGACGGCAAGGAGTCCAAGACCCTCACCATGGGCATGGGCGGCGGCTACGGCGCGGATGTGAGCCTGAAACAAGCCGGCGAATATACGATCAAGACCAAGGCGGTGATCGACGGCAAAACCATCACGGATGAGATCAAGTATACCGTGAAATAACTAATTGAAAAGATGCGCCAGAAAGTAGTTCATCTGTTTGTACCACCAGGGCCAGTCGTGGTTGACATCGTGGCCCCAGAAGTCGACCCAGGCCGGGATGCCTTTAGCCTTGAGGATACCGTCCAGCAGGCGCGTATCCTCAACGGCTTCCGTTTCCCAGGCGCCTTGCCCCACGCAGACGATCAGGCGGCTGTGGCGGTAATGGGCCGCATACCAGGGATCGGTGAGGCCGGGAAGATAATTAAGCGGCGAGTTGTAATAGACAGGCGCAATGTCGGCAGCGGAAAGGCCGAACTCCACCCGGTCCAGGCGGTAAAGCCCGCTCAAGGCAATGGCGCCGGCAAACACATCCGGGTGCTTGAGGAAAAAATTAACGGAATGATAGGCCCCCATGCTGCAGCCGTTGGTCATCACGCGGATCTGGGGTGAATTGCAATGGCGGCGTATAAAAGGAATGACTTCCTCGAGAATATAGCGTTCATAGGCCTCATGGGACGCATTGCGACTTGCAGGTGAAACGGAAAAATTGTACCAGGATTCGCCGTCGATTCCGTCCACGCAAAAGAGCTTGATCTTGCCTTCGTTGATAAAAGCGCTGACGGCAGCAATCATGCCCATGCCTTCATAGTCGAAATAGCGGCCCCGGGAACAGGGGAAAACAATAAAAGGCTTGCCGAAATGGCCGTAGACTTTCAAAGCCATTTCCCGATCCAGATGGTGACTGTACCAGCAGTGTTCTTCAATGTGCATGCGAGACCTCGACTAGTTACCTGAATTATTCAGAATTTACAACCATTTCTGTTGAAAACAATGCTTGGCTTTCAACCCTAATGATGGTCATGCGGCTGTTCAAACTCGTCCCCCATCTCCAGAAGCAGCACTTCGGCCATGGTGAAGCGTTCCATGGGTAAAATGTCCGGAAGAAAAGTCGTGGTAAACAGGCGGTTGATAGAGGCCAAGGTTTCGTTGACACGATCCAGATAAATGGCGGCATCGCCGGGCAAAGTCGACAGTCCTGAGAAATTTTTCGGGCAAAAATCCACCCGGCTTTTGCCTTTTTGGGAAAGAATGATGGGCAGGCCGTGGGTGCGGCAGATGACCGGGCGGGCCTGGTACAGCAAGCAGGCGCCCTGGGACAAGAGCGGGCAGGGGCCGTCCGCTTCGGCGGAAAGCGCCTGTTTCCGGATCAGGGTGATTTCAGCCTGGGAATACCGGGAAAGGGCGTGGGCCATGGCCACTGCTTCCACAGCGAATACGGAAATGTGCCGGCAACAGGTGTCGCAACCTTTTGCGCAGACAATATAAGGCTGATAGGCTGTCATGATTTCCCGGCAGCGCTGATCGAGCCGGGCTAGAAAATGTCGATAATTCCCAAGGCCTTCCACGATGCTTGGCATGTCTCACGCCGCTCCCTGCTGTTCCTGTTCCGTATCCCGCAGTTTACGGCGCAGAACTTTGCCCACGGCGGATTTGGGTAGTTCATCCAGGAAGGTGACCGCTTTGGGCACTTTATAGGCCGCCAGTCTTTCCTTGCAGAATTGAATGATTTCTTCCGCCGTGCAGGTTTCCCCTGTTTTCAGAACCACAAAGGCCTTGATGGTCTCTCCCCGGTAGGGGTCCGGCACACCCACGGCGCAGGCCTCGAGAATCTTGGGATGTTCGAAAAGCACCCCGTCGATTTCCACTGGATAAATGTTGTATCCGCCGGCGATGACCATATCCTTTTTGCGGTCCACGATTTTCAGATAACCGTCCCGGTCCAGCAGGCCGATATCGCCGGTGTAAAACCAACCATCCTTCAATACTTTGGCGGTTTCCTCCGGTTTTTTATAATAACCGGCCATGACCTGGGGGCCCTTGATGGCGATTTCGCCGGCGACTTCCAGGGGGCATTCCTTGTCAGGGTCGGATAAATCCACAATCTTGACCAGGGTGTCCGGCAAGGGGCAACCCACTGTCCCGGGCTTGATCTTTCCGCCCCAGGGGGTAACACAGGCAATGGGCGCCGTCTCGGTTAAGCCGTAGACTTCGCACATGCCGGCCCCGGTCAGGTTGCTCAAGTCATTGATGGTATCGGCGGCCAGAGGGGCCGCGCCGGAAAAAAAGCCTTTGATGGAGGACAGATCCATTTTCCGGAAAGCCGGGTCGGCCAAGAGGCCGACAAAAATGGTGGGCACGGCCGGCAAAAAAGTGGGCCGGTATTTTTGAATCAAATCCATGATGATTTTGGGCTCGGGCCGGGGCACCAGCAGCACCTGGTTGGCCATCCAGGCGCAATAATTCTGGATGGCGGTGAATCCGGCCGAATGAAACACGGGAAAATTGCCCACAAGACATTCTTGCCCCGGCTTGATATCCGGAAACCAGGCGGCGAATTGCTGGACATTGATACTCAGATTGGCATGGGTGAGCATCACGCCCTTGCTGACACCCGTGGTGCCGCCCGTATACAGCAAGGCGGCGGTCTCATGCCACTCCCCCTTATCTTCCAAAGGCGCCGGGGAATAGTTGCGAATCAGGTCTTTGAACACCCGGACTTCTTCATTGGGAATGATCCTGCGCACCATTGCCTTTTTCACAAAAGGGAAAAGCTGTTTCTTGGGAAAGGGCAGGTAGGAATGAATGTGGCAGGCGATCATTTTTTCCATGTTGGTTGCCGGCTTGATTTTTTGCATGCGCGGGATCAGCAGCGTCAGGGTAATGACCATTTTTACCTCGGCATCCCGGAGCTGATATTCCAGTTCCCGCTCGGTATACAGGGGATTGGTCTGAACCGCCACGGCACCGATCCGGAAAACAGCCATATTGGCGATAAAGGCCTGGGGAATGTTGGGCAGGCAGACCGCCACTTTATCTCCGGGCCGAATTCCGAGATCCATGAGGGCCCGGGCGCAACGGTTTACCAGGCCGTCGTATTCCCCATAGGTAATGCGCCTGCCCATGTAATTCAAGGCCGGACCATGGGGAAAATTCCGGGCCGAACGGCTCAGGGCCTGGGAAATGGTGATTTTCTCATATGTTAATGTTGCCGGCACACCCGCAGCGTAAGACTTTATCCAGGGCAGTTCACCCATATCCCCTCCTGTTTCTATTTTATTTGAATATCAAATTTTTATAAGAAGATGGCCCTTCTGTCAAGACAGATGCAAGAAGGGGCCGGCCTGCAGGGCAATCGCATGTAGTTTTTTTCGGGGTCGGGGTCGGTATCGGGATCGGTATCGAAAAAATAATTTGGGA
>DYJD01000056.1 GCA_020723325.1 Desulfosudis oleivorans
GAATTCCCATTGTTTCCTTCAGCCAATAGCAAGGTCAAAAGCGAACACTTTACAAATGCACAAAACTTGCCACAGTGCGCCCATCGCAACCCACTAAAAATGATGCACATTGCTCCTGCCATTATGCACTTTTACCAGTCCGGAAATGCCTTTGTCAATTTGTTTGACTTGGCTGATTTCAACACTGAAAACGGCAGTCTCCATCTACCCCGGAACAATGGCGGCGTGAAGGGTGAGAGGCTGTAATAAATTGGAATTGAACAAAATATTTCAAGAAACGAAATCCGCCCGCCAAAAACCTGCCCTCTCTCCCGCTTTTACATAACGGCTCGTTATATAAACTTTTTCAATGCTCCGCCGCCCTTGCGCCCGCAACCATCTGCGCTGCCTTTCACGGTTCCCCCAAAACGGAACACTGTCATTTTTAACTGTTAAAAAGAAAAGGGCCGTCGGGAAGTATAGTCATTTTCAAGATTCAGGACGCTGATGCCCCCTATTCAGCTTGGCCCGACCTGGCCATTGAGGAATCCCCAAAATTAATAAGGTGTTTTTCCACCGTTTCAGTGAGAATCAATATTTCACAATTTTCCATTCTCCAAGTATGTTTGTAAAATAAATATAACATGTGATTTCTTTTTCGTTTCCTTGAATTGATTCTATTTTTTTGATCCTATATTTTGCTTGATGTGAATCCACCTGTATTTTTTCAATCGGAAACATATTTTGGGCTATTTTTTTCATTTGCTCTCTTCCGAGGGTCTCCAAAATTTGTTTTTGCTTTTTTACTTGGTCCGGAGAAAAACAGCTTGTTGCCCTCTCAATGGTTCCATTGATCAAAGCTTCTTGATAAACTTCCCATGTCTTCTCAGGAGTTGAATAAATTGGCTTCGGCGACCATTTACTCAAATCATCTATTCCATATAACTTTTCGTAATATTCAATAAGATAATTTACTTTAAGCGGGGTCAGTCCCTCCAGATTTTCGTCCTTTATATCTGAAGGAAAAATTCCTTTTTCTTGTAACAACCGCACTGATTTCATCATGCGCTCAGTTGACGATCGATCTGCACCATGAGCATCCAATACTTTTAAAACACCACCATATTTTTTCATATTGGCTACAAAATAAGGTGTTTCTCCAGCCTTATTCATGCTATTCACATCCGCGCCTGCTTTGAGCAACTCTTTAACAACCTCAGCATGTCCGGCTTTTGATGAAATTAAAATAGGCGTTTCATCTGTTCGATATGCTTTAATATTTATATCTGCCTTATTGGAAATCAATAATTTAACGATTTCCAAATCTCCCTTTTTTGAAGCCAGGCTAAGGGCGGGAAGGTCCCTTTCAGGGACATGGTTTATGTCAGCCCCATGCGATAAGAGTAGTTTAATAGTATCAACATTTCCTTGATCAACCGCTCCTATTAATGGTGTGGAACCGTTAAAAGGAGTGTTGATATCGTAGCTGTTTTCAATAAGGAAGCGAACGGCTTCAGTCTTTTGAGAGTTAATACTTAGTAAAAGGAAACCTTGCATGCATTTGGCGTTGATATCGGCGCCATGCTTAATCAAAATTTCGGCGATATCAAAATGTTTTTTTTCTATTGCCTTTTTTAATGGTGAGTTATTTAATTGGTTCTCAATATTTATATTGGCCCCTTTTTGGATAAGCGTTTCAACAATTGATCTAAAACCACTCGCAGATGCCGCAATAATTGCACTACTTCCATTTGAGTTCACTGCATTTAATTCTGCCCCTTTGGAAATTAAATAGGATACAATGGTGTCTTTTCCACATGCTGCAGCAGTAACAAGGGCTGTGCCATTATGCTGTGTGTTTCCAGGTTTGCTCATTTTAAGATTGATGTCAGCTCCGTTCTCAATCAGAAATTTTACTAATGCTTCATCACCTTGGCAGGCGGCAAGCATCAATGGTGTATCCCCTTGTGGTGTGAAAAAATTGATATTTACTCCTTTTAAACATAGGTATTTGACTACGTCCCATTTTTTTTCGTTGAGATAACGTAAAAGCAGAGCCGACCCTTTTTGATTAAAGGATTCGTCTTTTGATATCAAAATATCTGAAACACGGAAAAGTCCTTTACGAAGCGCAGTCAAGAGTGGAGAATTAAAATCCATATTCAGTGTAATAATTGATTGATTCTTAGTAAGATCATGAATCGGCGCATCTTTCGATAACAAATACAAGGCAATATCTTCGTACCCATATTGTATGGCAATTAATAAAGGATCATAAGCCGCAATTGAACTTGTACTTATTTGATTTCCGCTGGAAAATGCTACATATCCACCTTTGCTTCTATTTCTACGGGTTTTTCCTGCAAATCTATTAAATTCAGCGCCATTCTCGATAAAAAATTCTACAAGCTCCTTTTTGCCGGATTCAATAGCGGTCAATAATGGCGGATCTGCGATATCGATTTGTGTATTGATTTGGGCACCGGATTTTATTAACAACTTGACGATTTCAATTTCGCCTTTGGAGGTGGCCTCATTTATAGCTCTTAACCCATTATCGGAAGTAGCGTTGACATCAGGACCATGTTCCAGAATTCTGCTGACAATATCATACCAGCCCTTGCTGGAAGCCATCATGAGCGGAGTGAAGCTATGATCTGTAGAGGTACCCGCTTGAGCGCCGATATCCAATAAATATGCAGCGGTTTCTTTATGTCCTCTCGCACAAGCTGCGTATAATGGCGTTACTCCATACTCGTTTTTTGCATTAATATCGGCACCAGCTTTTATAAGTTCCTTAACTTTTTGCAGATTGCCTTTTTGTGCCTCGTCTACTAATAAATCAGCGTAGCCGAATGAGAAATTTAAGAAAAATATTCCCAAAAATATTTTCGAAAGTACAATAATGGTATAGAATTTTATTATTTTTCTGAACATACTATGGCTGGTCCTGCAATAATTTTCTGGAGTCGACGTAAAGTCGCTTTCTGATTATTCCACCATTTCAGGCTTATAAACTCCTGGAGACCTATAACCATTCGTTGAGTGCTTCCTCTGTCGGTTGGATTGGATACCTTTCTGCCCGGCTCTTTGGATAGACGAGCTGCATTTTTATAACCGACCAGTGCGTCCGAAATCAACCGCTCCAAATCCCGGCTGAAAAAGATCTCATCGAAAGTGCAGACAACTTGCCACTTTGTGGCCTCGCTCAACCCATTAAAAACGATGCACATTGCTTCAGACATTCTGCACTTTATCAGTTCGGCAATTCCGCTGTCAATGTAAGGGGCCAGATCAGTACCTACGATCTTTCCAAGGTTAGAGTTGTCAGAAGCCCCCCAAGAAAGACGGTAGCGAGCAACAGTATGAAGAGTAATTAGTAAAACCCAACCGGCATACGAGCGAAGGTGGCTCCGAATAATCGTCAGCATGTTATCTTTCAGTTCTAATCCACTCACCCTTGTGCAAGTGGTATCGCCCGTTTTTATCATATATGTATCCATCACCCGGCACGCGAACGCTTGCCCTATCTATATAGCTCGGCATCTTCTTTCCAAAAGCAAATATCGCACTTTTATCTTTTGCCACATTATCCTTGATTATTTCAAAGCTATTGGGATCGGCTCCATCTAAACGATTTTGAAAAAAATAAACACTATTTTTATCTTTGGAGAATGAGGCATTTATGAACTGAAATGTTTGTGGGTCGGAATTCTCTAATTTGAACCACCCGTTATAAACAGATTCTTTGTCTGCCCCCCACTCGGCTAAGCCTTCACGAATGACCCTGAACGTTTTCGGATCTGCGTTTGTAAGTTGATGGACACCACAATAAACTTTGATTTCGTCTATAGAATAACTTTGGCTGATGGGTTCCCAGGTCGCCTGATTCACGCTCAACTCTCCGGCTATAAACCAAACATGAGACTTGTCTCGACCAAACTCACTGAATTTTCTATTGACTCGAAAAGAAGTAGGATCAGCGTTCTTGAGTTCTTCGCTAATCATACCATTCACGTGAACGTAAATTTTCTCGCCTTTACGAAAATAGCGTCCAATCTCATCACTATCGTTCAAACTCACCCACTCATGATTATAAGACTTGTCCATTTGAGGAGTTGCCGAAACAATATGAGACTCAGGAATCATAAGCAAAAGTACCAGTACCAGGATTATTCTGACTTTTTCTATAACTCGGAAAGGTTTCATTTTTTCCCTACATTTTGAAAGGCTGGAAACGAAAACCTCAAAAGTGCAGGACTTGCCAAAGTGCACCCAGGTCCAACCCCTTCAAAATGATGCACATTGCTTTTGATATTCTGCACTTTAGCAGTTCGGCGATTCCATTGTCAATTTGTTTGGCCTGCCCGATTTCAACATCGAAAACGATATTCCTCGTCGCATTAAGATACACTAAAGTGTCAGTCAAATAGCCGTTTTCCTGCACTCGAGAATTTACGTGAATTTCCGGTATCCCGGAACATTGAACGCCACTGCTTTTCACGACATGCGCCTCGCCGGAATGGCCCGGAATAAGCATCGCCGTCCCCAACAGCAGTTCATCGGCTATTTCTTTCTTTTTTCTCTTGAGTTAAAAATATTCCTTTATAATAAGTAGGGGGGCGCCCCCCTGTTTAAATGCTATGATGATTTGCAATTGTTTTTCATCTTCTTAAATATCTCTGTGCAATCGCATGAACTTGAACAATATTTGGCTTTGATTTTCTCCATATCAATATTGTTCTTTTTGCATACATCCATGAAATCATTCATTATATTTTGGTACTTCTTTCCCGCACAGCAGTTTGAGTTTTTCACATTCATTGTCATTCTCCTTTAATTTTTAATACTGCTTTGTCTGATAATCCAGCTTTTTCTTTTTAATAATTGAAACCATTGATATCCATATCCCAATAAATATCATTGCTACAGGCCAGAATGTTTGCGTCAATTCAACCGGTAGCATTCCTGTTTTAGCCGCACACCACAATAAGCCCAGAATAACCAGCATAACTCCGAACCTCAGGCCGCGTTTGTAATGTTTTTTTCGCCACCGCCTGCCATCACAGCAGTTGTGGTATTTCTGATCACCTCTATTTTCATTATTTTCCCCTGGCATGATTCTTCTCCTTTTATACTGTTGAACTATTATATTTAGATAATTCGAATATATTCGAATTATCTAAATATAATTTAATAATACAATTTACGATCGTCAATAGTCATATTGAATAATAATAAAATTTTTGGCCGTACTGTTCCTATCAACGCAATTGTTGTTTTTTCATGACGAGCCTACTCACAAAAAGGCCAAACAACTTATTGTTACGTTCATCCGGCATCCTGCAAACGATTAAACGGATGCAGTTGTCCACCATTCCTTATCCAGATTCTATGTCGTCCTTTTGATGATCAACGATATTTGCGTGTAAGGCTTGAAAGCGAAGCAACCAATTTAATCCTCGCAAATATCAGGAGTCAGAGATTTAAACTTGCAGTTTCACCTGCTCACCGTATGGAGATCGAAGCCATCCCCGATCTTGCCGAGCGAATTGAAATACTGAGCCTGTTGGATAATTTTGGTGAACTCGTGAAGGCAAATTTAGGCAATGTGCGCCTGAGAGCCGAACGGTTTTTTGAAAATGGCTATGGCGTAGCCGATGCTGCGCATGTCGCGTTTGCAGAAGCGATCGATGCGGATTTTGTGACATGCGACGACCGTCTGCTGAAACGATGTCTTAAAAGCGATCTAAAAATTTGGTGTGGTGATCCGCTGCAATTTTGCCTAAAGGAGAACTTGAAATGAAAGCCGTTAAATATATGGATGAAGAATTGATGCTCAAGAAAGGTGTCGAGTTGCTCATCAAGGGATTGGGTCCCTTGGAGGCAATGCGCTTTTTGACCCTTTCTAGGGAGCGAAAGATTGATAGTGTTAAAAGGCACCGTGCATGGCAGAAAAAACTTGATAAAGATCAATTTTTCAAGGAAGTGTTTCAAAAAGGTATTTGATTGTATCCACGTTTTAAGTCCGGCCTTTGTAAAATTTTGAAGTGGGGTTGGGGGGCGGGCCACGGAAGATCCTTGCCAGTCAAGGATTTTACATCAAAACAAGGCCGGTTTTTGGCCCTATAACGAGCTTTTGGGGACCGAAAACGGGTTTTTAAGAAATTGAGCGGTCGGAGAAAGTGTTTTCTCGGCCGTTTTTTTTTAACCGCATTTTTCTGACATAGATTCTCCCATGCACGCAAGTTCCGTAATCGGTGTAGTCCGGCTCTTTGCGGCTTTCGAAGTAAAACGCGTAAAGATTAGCGGAGGTGTCCCGGCGGCTGGGATTGCTCTTGGCCTTGATTTCTATCGGATAGTATCGGCCGTTATATTCCAGCAAAATATCATTCGAGAATGTCTGCGCCGTAAGCGCAAAAAACCATTGACAGTATGGTGGAGAGCCTTTTATAATTATCTGTGACTGAGCGCTCATTCGCTTGTCTTGATCCGGTGATGACCGCTCATTTAATTATGGACGGTTAACGAAAAAACAGGACAGGAGACTTCAATCTTTTAAATTGTCAATCGTCGGTCGAAATTCTCCAATTACAAACCAGGGGGGCCTTTAAGCTCCATCAGAGCGGTTGACAGGAAGGGACGGAAAACATGACAGACCTTTATATTGCCAAAAATCAACTGGCAGGGAAAAAAGTGGAACTCAGCGATATCAGTATCCGTGACGGCCTGCAGTCGCTGGAGACCGTTATTGATACCGACACCAAGGTCAAATATCTGGAAGGCTTGATTCTGGCGGGATTCAAGCGGATGGAGGCAACCAACTACGGCCACCCCAAATTTGTCCCCTTTTTTCCGGATGCAACGGAAGTATTGAAGCGCCTGCTGAACAGCGAAACCAAAGCACCGGACGGCCGAACCATCGGTCAGATGATGAAACGGAACGGCGGCGATGTAGAACTGACAGCGATTACCATTCATGAAAGCGGCGCTGAAAGGGCTTTCAAAGATTTTGATGCAGGGCATGGCCCGGACCGCATCCTGCAGATGACCTCAACCTGCCCGGAACATCAGAAGGCCAATTCAGGCAAGACCCATGACCAGTACTTTACCATGACCGAGCAGGTTATTAAAGCCGCACACAGCCGCGGGATGGTGGTCAACGGAACGGTCAGCACCATTTGGGGCAGCCCCTTTGAAAAATTCAACAAACAGTATACCATGCAGGAAAAACTGGATATTGCCATTGCCTTTGTCAAACGGTATCTGGGCTGCGGGGCCGACGACATTGAACTCGCCGATCATGACGGCTCGGTTACCGATTATCACAAAGCCTATGAGTTTTTCAGCCGCGTGCTTGACCCTAAGGAGATGGGGATCGGTCCCGATGGCCGGAACTATGCTGATCCTAACCTATATATCGCACACTTCCATACCAAAAACATGGCTTCTGCTCTTCGGAATGCCGCCGCTGCTCTGAAAGCCGGCATTATCCGGTTTGAATCCTGCATGTCAGGCATCGGCGGGCAGCCTGCCAACACTGTGGACGGTGTCCCGATCCAGGGACGAGAAGGTGATTACTACAGCGACCACTTTAACCATGGGTTGATTTCAACAGAGGACCTGGTGACGATGTTTCATCAAATCGGGGTTGTGACTGGCATCGATGAGGAAAAGCTGATCGCTCTTGGAAAAGGGTTCCGAAGAGATGTATTGGATATGTTTGCCGCCAAGCAGAAAAAACTTAACCGCCCGTCCATGCCCTGCCGCTCTTTTATGCTGACAGACGGAAAACTGCCCAAGAGCGTAACGGAATTATACGCCGGGTAAAAAGGTTCAAAAGCAAAGGATTGGGTGATGGATCGCATCGTAAAAAACCTCGAATTTTAATGATGCGGCCATCAAAATTCGAGGATTAGCCATTTGGCAATTTCTGACTCAGGCGCGTAAACCGGCGCTGGGCCAGGTCGTTTTTCAGAATAATCCGGAAAAGCTGCACACGATGCCGGACCGGCTATTTGAGTCCTTGGTAGCCTCTATTTTCAAGAACCAGGGCTTCACTGTTTACCTGACTCCAAAAACGCGAGATGGCGGTTTTGATGTAATGGCGGTACGCAGCAGCAAGTTTACTGGGGACGAAACCTTTCTTATAGCGGTCGGGGGGCGGGCCACGGAAGATCCGTGCCAGTCAAGGATTTGACCTCAAAACAAGGCCATTTTAAAGCCTGAAAATTAATTTTTTGGGGTGAAAATGGCCTTTTAAAAATAATGATGCGGCTTGCACAGGGAGCGAGATCGACGATATCTATTCCTGTGGCTGCAAAGTGGACTCTATCACCAAAGACAAGGTAAATATTACCTATGGCTATAACGGGAGTATGCAGACCCAGAAAAGTTTGAATTTTGATTCACGTTGACAGATATACTCTTTTTTCATATTGTTGTGATTAAAAACAGAATGTACTGAAGATCCGGAGCCATTAGCGCAATTTGAGTTGTTATACACGAGAGTCATGGTGAGACAAGTGCTGAAATCAAGACTAATTTATCTTGATGTATGCTCTCTATGTCGTCCTTTTGATGATCAACGATATTTGCGTGTAAGGCTTGAAAGCGAAGCAACCAATTTAATCCTCGCAAATATCAGGAGTCAGAGATTTAAACTTGCAGTTTCACCTGCTCACCGTATGGAGATCGAAGCCATCCCCGATCTTGCCGAGCGAATTGAAATACTGAGCCTGTTGGATAATTTTGGTGAACTCGTGAAGGCAAATTTAGGCAATGTGCGCCTGAGAGCCGAACGGTTTTTTGAAAATGGCTATGGCGTAGCCGATGCTGCGCATGTCGCGTTTGCAGAAGCGATCGATGCGGATTTTGTGACATGCGACGACCGTCTGCTGAAACGATGTCTTAAAAGCGATCTAAAAATTTGGTGTGGTGATCCGCTGCAATTTTGCCTAAAGGAGAACTTGAAATGAAAGCCGTTAAATATATGGATGAAGAATTGATGCTCAAGAAAGGTGTCGAGTTGCTCATCAAGGGATTGGGTCCCTTGGAGGCAATGCGCTTTTTGACCCTTTCTAGGGAGCGAAAGATTGATAGTGTTAAAAGGCACCGTGCATGGCAGAAAAAACTTGATAAAGATCAATTTTTCAAGGAAGTGTTTCAAAAAGGTATTTGATTGTATCCACGTTTTAAGTCCGGCCTTTGTAAAATTTTGAAGTGGGGTTGGGGGGCGGGCCACGGAAGATCCTTGCCAGTCAAGGATTTTACATCAAAACAAGGCCGGTTTTTGGCCCTATAACGAGCTTTTGGGGACCGAAAACGGGTTTTTAAGAAATTGAGCGGTCGGAGAAAGTGTTTTCTCGGCCGTTTTTTTTTAACCGCATTTTTCTGACATAGATTCTCCCATGCACGCAAGTTCCGTAATCGGTGTAGTCCGGCTCTTTGCGGCTTTCGAAGTCAAACGCGTAAAGGAACTGGCTCATTTCCTGACATTTCGAGTCATCTATTTCACCCTGTTTGGTGTAATCCTGGTAATAATATAGATCTTATGATTCATGATGGTGGAAGTAAATTTCCTGAATAACCCATAAAAGCTATTTGTGTATAAAATTCATATGTTTATTTGTTTTTAAAACCAGCGTCGGGGAAGAGATGGCCTGGGCAAAACAGGCCGGCCCGGTGTCGGTAATATACCCCTTGGGTTTGTTGCTGACTTTTTAACGGCATTTCCGGAAAAGGCAGGAACCTCAAACCACTGAAAGGTCGCTTTCAGGATTTCGAGCCAGCGTTTGGCGGTTTACTGGGTAAGGCCCAATTCACGGCCGATTTTACTATAATTGATCTCCTGGGCGGTTAAGGCAGCGGCCAGTTGGAGAAAACGGCCGAATCAAAAATCAAGTATAATTTGGACTGAGCAATTTCTGACAAAGGCGGGTAAGCCGCTGCTGGGCCTTGTCGTTTTTCAGGGCGATGTCCAGGGCCTTGGGCGAACCCAGCAGGATAACCAGTTGTTTGCCGCGGGTGATGGCGGTGTACAGCAGGTTGCGCTGGAGCAAGGGGAAGTGCTGGGTGGTGAGGGGAATGATGACCGCCGGGTATTCGGAACCTTGGGATTTATGCACGGAAATGGCATAGGCCGGGGTGAGCTCGTTAAGCTCCTCGGTTTCATAAATTACCGTGCGGCCGTAGTAGTCCACCAGCAGGCGCTCGCTTTCAGCGTCATAGTCCGTCACCGTGCCGATGTCGCCGTTAAAGACTTCCTTCTGGTAGTTGTTTTTAAGGTGCATGACCTTGTCGTTGAGTTTGAAGGTCATGCCCATACTTTCCAGGACGCCCGCGGCCGGATTCAGGGCCGCCTGGAGCAGACGGTTGAGCTGCAGGGTGCCCACGGCGCCCTTGTGCATGGGGGTCAGGACTTGGATGTCCCGCACCGGGTCCAGGCTAAAAGCCCGGGGCAGGGTTTCCCGGCACAGGGTGATGATCTGGTCCGGCATACGGCGGGGATCGTTATTGATCAGGAAGCAGAATTCAACGCCTTCCCGCACCGTTTCCATGGGCTGGATTTCCGGGTATTCGCCTTCCCGGATGAGATGGGCGTTAAGAATGATGGGGCTCTTTCGGGCCTGGCGGAAAATTTGGGTCAGGCCCAGCACCGGCACCTGTTCAGAACGGATCAGATCATCCAGCACATTGCCGGGCCCCACGGAAGGCAGTTGAAACACATCGCCCACCAGCACCAGGCGGGAGGACAGGGGCACGGCATTCAGCAGGTGGCTCATGAGCAGGGTGTCCACCATGGAGGTTTCGTCGATGATGACCACGTCGGCGTCCAGGGGATTGTCCTGGTCTTTTTCAAACTCGCCTTCTTTATAGGAATAGCCCAGCAGGCGGTGAATGGTCTGGGCTTCCCGGCCGGTGACTTCGGTCAGCCGCCGGGCGGCCCGGCCCGTGGGGGCGGCGAGGAGAATGCGGCGGCCCGCGGCATAGTAAACCGAATACAGGGCGCGGATGAGGGTGGTCTTGCCCGTGCCCGGGCCGCCGGTGATCACCGCCACCCGGTGGGTGAGCACCTGGGTAAGCACCGCCAGTTGCTCCGGGGAAAGCTGGATGGCCAGGCTTTTGAAGACCTCGGCGGCCAGGCGCTCCGCATCCCAGTCAAAAACCGAGACCGGCATGGAAAGCATGGCCTTGATGCGCCGGGCAATGCCTTTTTCAGCGCGGTGGAGCACGCCGGAAAAAACCGCCCGGGGTTCATCTGTTTCTATACCTTCTTCCACCACCAGATCACCCCTGGCTGTGAGCCGTCCGAGGGCCGTGGTTACGGTTTCGGCTTCGAGCTCAAACAACTGCTCGGCCCGTTCCAAGAGTTGGTCTTCGTACAGGAAAACATGGCCTTCCGCCGCGGCCTGATCCAGCAAAAAATGCAGGCAGGCCCGGATGCGTCTGGGATCATTAAGGGGCCGGCCCTGATGCCGGGTAATGGCATCGGCCATGAGAAAACCGGCGCCGGGAATGTCCTCCGCCAGTTGAAAGGGATCGGCCTTGATGATGTCCAGGGCCGCCTCGCCGTAAACCTTGAGGATCTGGGCCGCATGGGCCGCCTTGACATCGTGGCTTTGCAGGAACTGCATGATGTCCACCAAAATGCGGTGCTTTTTCCAGGCGGCATGCAGGCTCCGGGCTTTTTGCTCGCCGATGCCTTCCACTTCCGTCAGGCGCATGGGTTCGTGGTCCATGACCGCAAGGGTGTCCGGCCCGAAATGGTTCACCAGCCGGGCGGCCATGACCTTGCCGATGCCTTTGACAGCATCGGATTCCAGATAGCGGCGGATGCCCGCCACCGTGCCCGGCAGGGTGATTTCAAAGGAATGGATCTTGAACTGCTGGCCGAATTTGGCATGGGTTTCCCAGGCGCCCCTGGTTTTTAGGTTCTGCCCCACCTGGATGCCGGGCATACACCCCACGATGGTGACCAGGGCTTGGGCGCCTGGGGTGCTGAGGCGGGCAATGGCGTAATGGTTTTCCGGATTGTAAAAGGTGATGCGCTCCACCTGGCCGGCCAGCACGATCATGGCATTTTTCCATGGGCGGCAGGGCCGGCGGTGATCCAGCAGGCGGCGGCCAAAAGATCTGCGGCGATGTGGTCCGGCCTGATCCGCTTGCGGGTGAGAACGCTTTCGGCTTCCAGGCCCGCGCCGGTTCTGACCAGGATGGAAGTGCCCACCCCGGCGTTTCGGGCGCATTGGATGTCCTTGGCATTGTCGCCGATCATGTATGCCCGGGAGAGATCGATGCCGTGGCGCCGGCCGGCTGTCAAGATCATTCCCGGCTTGGGCTTGCGGCAGTCGCAGTCTTCGTGGGGCGTATGCGGGCAGAAAAAAATGTCCAGAATGGCGCCCCCTGCGGCAATGACGGCCGCGGTCATGCGCCGGAAGATGTCGTCCAGCACGGCTTGTTTCACCATGCCGCGGTTGATGATGGACTGGTTGGTGATGATGATGATCTGAAAACCGCTGCGGGTGAGCCGGGCCATGGCCTCAAGACTGCCGGGCAGGAATTCGAACTCGCTCCAGCTCTTGATGTAGTCCGGCGAGTCCCTGTTGATCACACCGTCGCGGTCCATGAAAACGAATTTGGTAGAAGCAGGGGCGGTGGTCATGGCATGTTTCCAAGCCCTACTCGGCCACGATAAAGGCGCCGGCATAGCCGTCCCGGGCCAGGATTTGTTCGTCCGCCGTGATCTGGGCCAGGGTCTGATACCTGCCCACCCGCACCCGGTAAAAGATTTCCCGGCCGTTATCCCATTTGAAGATGTGGGCATTGGGGTAAGTCTTGGCCAATTGGCTCCTGAGGCGCTCGGCATTGGCCAGATCCTTGAAGGCGCCCACCTGGAAGGTGAAATTGCCGGAATAGTAGTCGCCGGGGACATACACCGGCGCGCCGGGGGTTGAATCCGGGGCCGGGGTTCCCAGGGCCGTCACCTGCACCGGCGCCGTGCCGGGCTCGGCAATATCCAGCTCCTTGGCGGCGGTAAAGGATAGATCAATGATCCGCCCGGCCACAAAGGGCCCGCGGTCGTTGATGCGGACCGTGATTTCCTTCTGATTGGTTTCGTTGCGGACCTGGACAAAGGTGCCCAGGGGCAGGGTCTTGTGGGCCGCGGTCATGGCGTACATGTCGTAGATCTCGCCATTGGAAGTCTTGCGGCCGTGAAAGTCCGCGCCATACCAGGAGGCAATGCCCTGCTCGCGATAGTCCTTGGCGCTGGGGAGGGGCTGGTACCATTTGCCGAACACCTGATAAGGCGGCGGGTAGCCGGGCGGGGGCACCGGCGGCGGGGAGTATGACCGGCAACCCCAGTTCAACACCAGCAATCCGCAGCCCAGCCAAAGCCAATTTCGGAATTTGATCATGGCCCTTTATTTCTTTGCTTTGGCTTCCTTGGCCAAAGCCAGTTTCAACACTTCACTCATCTTGTCCACAAAATGGAATTTCAGGCTTTTGCGGACATTGGCCGGAATATCCACCAGATCCTTTTCGTTCCATTTGGGCAGAATCACAGTCTTGACCCCGGCGCGATGGGCCGCCAGCACCTTTTCCTTGATGCCGCCCACGGGCAGGACCTGGCCGCGCAAGGTGATCTCGCCGGTCATGGCCAATTTCTCCTGAATCACCCGGCCGGTCAACAAGGAAGTAAGGGCGGAAAGCATGGTCACACCGGCCGACGGCCCGTCCTTGGGAATGGCGCCGGCCGGCACATGCACATGGATGTCCTTGCTTTCGAAAAAGTCTTCCGGAACCCCCAGGCTCTTGGCGTTGGAACGGATGAAACTCAAGGCCGCCGTGGCCGATTCCTTCATGACATCCCCCAACTGGCCGGTGAGGGTGAGGCCGTGCTTGCCTTTCATGGCCGTGGCTTCAATGAACAGCAGTTCGCCGCCCGCCGGGGTCCAGGCCAGGCCCATGGCCACGCCCGGGGTGGCGGTCCTGCTGATCTCTTCGGAAGAGAACCGGATGGGCCCGATATAATCCGACAGATCCTTGACATTGATGGTCACGGTTTTTTTCTTGCCCTCGGCGATGCTGGCGGCCACCCCGCGGCAGATGGTGGCGATCTCCCGCTCCAGATTGCGCAGTCCGGCCTCGCGGGTGTAGCCGGCGATGATGTGGCGGATGACGCTGTCGCTGAGCTTGAACTGTTTGACCTTGAGGCCGTGCTCGCTGCGCTGGCGCGGGATCAAATAGCGGTTGGCGATGTTGACCTTCTCATCCTCGGTGTAGCCCAAAAGTTGAATGACTTCCATGCGGTCCCGCAGGGCCGGGGGAATGGTGTCCAGCACGTTGGCGGTGGTGATGAACATGACCTTGGACAGGTCAAAGGCCACATCCAGATAATGGTCGGCAAAGGAGAAATTCTGCTCCGGGTCCAGCACTTCCAGCAGGGCGGAAGAGGGATCGCCGCGGAAGTCGCTACCCACCTTGTCGATCTCGTCCAGCATGAACACCGGGTTGTTGGACTCGGCCCTACGGATGCCCTGGATGATGCGGCCGGGCAGGGCGCCCACATAGGTGCGGCGGTGGCCGCGGATTTCGGCCTCGTCGCGCACGCCGCCCAGGGCCATGCGGATGAACTTGCGCCCCAGGGCCCGGGCAATGGAATGGCCCAGGGAAGTCTTGCCCGTACCGGGCGGGCCGGCAAAGCACAGGATCGGCCCCTTGGAGTCCGGTTTCAGCTTGCGCACCGCCAGGTATTCAATGATGCGCTTTTTGGCCTTTTCCAGGCCGAAATGATCTTCGTCCAGGATTTTCCTGGCCTTGGCAATGTCCAGGTTATCCTCGGTGCTGTCGTTCCAGGGCAGGCTGGTGAGCCAGTCCAGGTAGGTGGAGGACACCGTGTATTCCGAAGAGGAAGGGTGCATGCGGGCCAGGCGGTTCAATTCCCGCTCAGCCTCCTTCTTGGCCTCCTCGGGCAGGTTCTTCTCCTCCACCTTGGTGCGGTATTCGTCGATTTCCACACTGGTTTCATCTGTTTCCCCCAGCTCTTCCTTGATGGCCTTGAGCTGCTGGCGCAGATAGTATTCCTTCTGCTTCTTGTCCATGTCGCCTTTGACCTGGGATTGGATCTTGCTGCCCAGTTCCAGGATCTCCAGTTGATAATTCACCAGGCGGGTGACTTCCGTCAGGCGTTTTTTGATATCCTGGATCTCCAGGATCTTCTGCTTTTCCTCGATGGAGGAATTGATGGTGGAGGTCACCATGTCGGCCAGGATGCCCGGGTCGTCGATGGAGCGGGCCATATTGCTGATATCCTGGGGCAGACTCGGGGAAAGCTTCACCACCTTGCCGTAAAGCTCCAGCAGATTGGCCATGAGGGCCTTGGCTTCCTTGTCCACCACGGCCTTGTCCTGGAGGGGGGTGACAATGGCTTGCAGATAGGGCTTGCCGTTGATGTATTTGTGGATCTTGAAGCGGTTGATCCCTTGGACCATCAACTGGGCCTTGTTGTCGTCGGCCTTGGCCATTTTGAGGATCATGGCGGAAGTGCCCACCGTATACAGATTGTCCGGTGTGTAGGACTCGCTGATCTCGGTCTTTCTGGATGAAATCAGGCCGATGATGCGGTCTGATTGCATGGCCTCGTCGATGAGCTGGATGGATTGGCCTTCCATGACCACCAGGGGCAGGACCATTTTGGGGAAGAGCACGACTTCGAAAAGGGGTAGTATGGGCAAGGTTTTGGGTAAATTGTTGGGATCGATTTCCATGGACAGCGGATTATCAGACATATTTCCTCCGGGTTGCTGGATCAGCATCGCACAGGGCGCGCATTGTTTTTTGGTTTCCTGCTATGCAAAAGGTCACAAGGATGTGCCGCGGCTTTCGGCCGACTCAACCGTCGCTGATGGGAATGGAGTGGCTGACATCCCGGGGCAGCTTGGCCAGTTTGATCTGCAAAAAGCCATTGGAATAGGAGGCTGAAACCTGTTCCGTGTCAATGGGGGCGGGCAAAAACAGGACCCGCTCAAAAAAGCCGTATTGGATTTCCGCCAGCAGGTAGCGGGCGTTTTCCACCGGCGGTGAACAACGGCGCTGACCGCTGATTTTCACGGCCTTGCGGTTGATTTCCAGTTCCAGATCCTCTTTCCCCACCCCGGCGATTTCCGCCAGAATATGGATTTCGTCCGGCGCCTCGTAAATGTCCATCTGGGGCTTCCAGGCGCGTTCGGAAAGGGCGAACATGGGATTGAGGGTCTGAAACATTTCCTCGATGGTCTTTTCCAGTTTGGAACCGGTTTGGATGGGATCGTTCCCAAAGCGTATTTTAATGAATTCCATTTTCAACTCCTTACACACAAAAGGATGAAACAGGCCGTGCATGGGTTGCAAAAAATAGCTGCCGGATCCGCGTGATTTGCGGTTGAAAAAGCATCGGGAAGCGGTTACAGTGGTGCTGCTGTAATTGATGCGAGTTTTTCAAGCGAAGACACACAGATCGGCCGAAATTTAGCATTCCCGGCCTGGTTTGTAAAGGGGAAGGATTGGCGGAATCAGGGGAAACCGCATGTGTTTTTTTTCGGGGTCGGTATCGGGGTCGGTATCGGAATCGAAAAAAAATTCGACCCCGATACCGATAGCGACCCCGACCCCGATAATAGGCCATCTTTCTTCATGCGGCTTCAAATTATATATTATGCATAGTTCCTCCCCTGTCCGGCGCCGCTGGGTTCTCAGCCTGCAATATTCCCTGTATTTCGGAGTTCTCGGCATTTATTTGCCGTATTTTAATCTGTATTGCCATCATTTGAATTTCAGCGGTTTTGAAATCGGCCTGCTGTCCTCGGTGCGCACCGTGGCCACAGTGGTGTTCCCCCTGGTCTGGGGCGCCCTGGCAGACCGGTTCCGCATCCGCCGGCCCATCTTCATCGGCTGCAATTTCATCAGTGCCCTGATCTGGGGCTTTTTCCTGCTCACCACGGACTTCCGTCTCATGCTGCTCATCAGCATCGCTTACGGCATTTTTTACGCGCCCATTATTTCCTTTATGGAAGCCTTTACCATGGACATCCTGGCCGGCGAAAAGCGCAGATACGGCCGCATCCGCATGTGGGGTTCCATCCATTTCATCCTGGTGGTGGTGCTCATGGGCCGGCTCATCGATCAGTATTCCGTGACCATCATCATCGGCAGCATTTTCGTGGGCGCCCTGCTCCAGGCTTTCTTCGCCTTTGAGATCCCCAAACCCGCGGCCTTGCCTAAAACAGCCGCCCATGGCAGCCGGCCAGAAGGGCTGCTCAAGGGCCGGCTGGCGGTCTTTTTGTTCAGCGCCTTGATCATGCTCTTCAGCCACGGCATGTATTACGGCTTTTTCTCCATCCATCTTGAAAATCTCGGGTATGACAAATCCTTTGTGGGCATTGCCTGGGGCCTGGCCTCGTTTTTCGAAATCCTGGTCATGGTGAAATCCGACGCCATCTTCAAACGTTTTTCCATTGAAAAAGTCCTGCTCTGCACCTTTGCCGCTGCCGGCCTGCGCTGGCTGGTGCTGGCCTTCACCATCAACCCGGTCGTGATCCTCATCTCCCAGGTGCTGCATGCCTTTACCTACGGCGCCTTTCATATCGCCAGCATTCTCTACATGGACCAGCTCGTGCCGGCCCAAGCCAAGACCTTTGGCCAGGCCGTCAACAATGCCGTGACCTACGGCCTGGGCATCACCGCGGGCTTCATGGTGAACGGGGCCCTTTTTGATCAGGCTGGGGCTACGGTTTTATTTCTTATGAGTGCGGGTAGTGCCGTGTTCGGGGGATTGTTGTTGGGGGGCTATCTGGCCTATTCAAGAAAAGTGACTAAAGTGACTAAAATTTTAAGTGACTAAAGTTGTGGTCGCGCCATGGGCGCGGTCAATTTAATTCCATCTCAATGGTCATTTTCGGCAGGCCCTACTCTGTTGTGTTGTGGGAGCGGCTTCCAGCCGCGATTAGTCAGAAGCTTTCCTACTCCATATGAAGACTCTCCTGTTCTATTCCGCCGCCATTTCCTTAAGATCCTCGGCAGCCCAGAGGGTTGGCACCATGGCATTTTCATTGGGGTCGTAATAGTTCATGTATTTCAGGCCCTCGCGATTGCCTTGGTAACGGCCATCGGCATTTATGGACAGCCATCCGTCAAGAACGGAAACTATAGTGAGGATTTCCCTGCTGCTGGTTGCATCCCAGACTCTTGCGGTGTTGTCAGCCCCTGCGGTGAGAATCATGGCGTCGTCGTGTGAAAAGGCCGCGGCACGAATCGTGTTTTCATGCCCGCTGAATCGGCGCAATTCCTTGCCGGATTTGGCATCCCAGAGTCTTGCGTTGTCATCCCCTGCGGTGAGAATCATGGCGTCGTCGTGTGAAAAGGCCGCGGCACGAATCCCGTTTTCATGCCCGCTGAATCGGCGCAATTCCCTGCCGGATTTGGCATCCCAGAGTCTTGCGGTGTTGTCATCCCCTGCGGTGAGAAT
>DYJD01000077.1 GCA_020723325.1 Desulfosudis oleivorans
GCACCTTTAAGAAGAACGGCAAGGGCTTTGCCTGCCGCTGTCCGTTCCCGGACCATGCGGACCAAAAACCGTCCTTTACCGTCACCCCCACAGAAAACCTTTGGCATTGCTTTGGCTGCAAGCGCGGCGGCGATATCTTCGCCTTTGACAAACTCTATTTCAATCTGGATTTTGCGGCCTCCGTCCAAAAGCATGAAAACGCATCCGGCCTTGTCCCGGTCCCGGCGGCTGTTCCGGACGAACGCCCCTCCGAGGCCAAAATCCGGCAGCACCTCACCCGGGCCGCGGGCCTGTATGCCAAGAACCTTGCGGCCGGCAGTGCCTATCTTGCGGGCCGCGGGCTCGGCAATATGAAGCTGCTCGGCAAACACGGCATCGGCTATTGCAGCGGCAATCTCTCCGCCCTGATCCCGGGCGAAGGCCCCCTGCGGCGGGAACTCAAAAGCATCGGCCTGTTGCTGAACGACGAGCGCGAGCGCTTTCAGGATTGCCTTGTGGCCCCGGTTTACGATGTGGACGGCAACATCCTGACCCTGTACGGAAGGTATACCGGCCCGGGCGAGAAAAGGCACCTGTTCCTGCCGGGCCGCATGAAAGGCCTGTGGAACGTGAGTGTGATCAAGACCCAGTCCGAGATCATCCTCACAGAATCCGTGCTGGACGCCCTGTCGGTGATGGCGGCCGGCCTGCCCAACGTCATCGCCCTGCACGGCGTGGCCGGTCCCTCCGAGCGTGAAATCATGCAGTTCAAGGAATACGGCGTGGCCCGCATCCTTTTGCTGTTGGACGGGGACGCGGCCGGCAAAAAGGCCATGGCCGAGCTTAAGGAACGTCTGGGGCGGTTTGTGGTGGAAGTGCGGGACCTGCCGGACGGCCACGATCCCAACAGCTATCTTGTGCAATACGGGCCGGAGCGGCTTTTGGCCCTGATCCGGCCGCAAGCCTCTTTCAGCGACGAGCTGAGCGTCACCTGCGGCCCGCGCTGTTACCGGATCATCGCCCCGGAAAAAAACGGCCGCAGATTAAAGGCCGGCATCCGGACGGCCCATAACGGCAAGCTCTATGCCGATCACCTGGATTTGTACGCGGCTAAAGCCAGAAAAGCCCTGGCCCAGGATTTATGCCGCCTGTTCGAAGAAACGCCGGAACAGATCGAGGCCGACCTTGCCAAGATCGTCCTTGCCTGCGAGCAGGAACCCGGACCCAAAACCGACAATCCCATGAACCCCAAGGACCGGGAGGCGGCCCTTTCCTTTGGCAAAGCGCCTGATCTCATCGAGCGCATTCTTACGGATTTCGAGGCCTGCGGCCTGGTGGGCGAGGAAGAAAACAAATTGCTGTGCTATATCGCCATGACCAGCCGCAAGCGCAAGGCGCCCCTTTCGGTCCTGGTCCTTTCCGGCTCCGGGGCCGGCAAGACGGCCCTGCAGGACACGGTCACGGATTTTTGCCCGCCCGAGGACCTTGTCAAACTCACCAGTCTTTCGGGCAAGGCCCTGTTCTACAAGGACCGGCTCAGCCTCAAGCACAAGGTGCTGGCCCTGGCTGAAGGCGACGGGGTCGAGGAGGCGGCCTATCCCATCCGCAACCTGATCAGCTCCGGGGTGCTGATGATCGAGGCCACCATCAAGGACCCGGCCACCGGCAAGCTCACCACCATGAACAAC
The DNA here is from genome assembly GCA_020723325.1 of Desulfosudis oleivorans. Classification (GTDB taxonomy): domain Bacteria; phylum Desulfobacterota; class Desulfobacteria; order Desulfobacterales; family SURF-7; genus DYJD01. Next base: position 1,668 of record DYJD01000077.1, read on the forward strand.
CACGTGGAAGGCCCCACCGCCGTGTTCTATACCACCACCGACCCCTGGACCGACGCCGAGACCAAGAGCCGCTTTTTCGTGGTGGGCATTGACGAGAGCCGCGAGCAGACCCGCAGGATCATGGCCTTTCAGCGCAAGCGGCACCTCTCGGACGACGGCCTTTTGGACCCCGAAAAACAGGCCGTGATCCAAAAGCATCATGATTTTCAACGCCTGCTCAAGCCCCTTTCCGTGCGCAACCCCTACAGCGACCAGTTGACCTACGGCGACGACCGCCTGCAGGGCCGCAGGGACCAGCCCCGTTACCTGAACCTGATCAAGGCCGCGGCCTTTCTCAGCGGATCGGTAGTCGGACCAAGCTAAATGCGCGTCAGTCAAGGATTTTACCCCAAAACAAGGCCGTTTTTTGGCCCAATAACGATGTTTTTACGGTCAAAAAACGGCTTATAAGAAATCAGGCGCCCGAAGGGGAGCCCACCCGCCACCCTTTTGATAAGGAAGCCGCTCGTTGATTGTAAAGTCCCGGCCCGTCATGCTGTTTTGCGTTCTCTTACATAATCCGAGCGGTATTATCCGACATTGCGCCTGATCTAT
>DYJD01000057.1 GCA_020723325.1 Desulfosudis oleivorans
GTCTGGCCACCATGTGGGAAGCCGTGTTCGCCGATATGGGCACCGCGTTGGCGGCGGTTCTCAATTCCACGCGTGCGCTGGGAAAAAGCAAATGATCTGATCCGCGATTATTTTCGATGATATCTTGAAATCAAATGTGGCTCACGGGTCTCTCAAGGTGCTTTTCATCCGACCATATTCTTCCGGACAGGATACATCGACCCGCTTGACCCACCACCATGCAACCGCCACCATTGCAGTGGTCAGCAGGGCAATAAGCGGTTTTGCCAGGGGTAGAAATGCCGCTCCGAACAGATTGAGGTAGATCATCAGCATCGGTGAGCCGCAGCAACCCAGCAGAAAGCAACCCGTCGCCGCGAGCAATCCTGAAAAAGTGACGCTGCCGATGGTGATCCGCTTTGCTCGACAGTTCTGCGTCTCCCGGAAACGTCTGAGCATGAGCACCGCGAAGGCGGTTGAAAGCCCATAAGAATAGCCGAGTAAGTAGGCTTGTGTTTCAAGATAGCGGGTCGACCATGAGGTATTTGTTGTAGTGGGAACCGCGGCCCATTGATCCTGTACCGGGTCATGTTCCGGAAAATACCCCTGCCAAATGAAATGAGCCGCTATCACGAAAAGGAAAGCGAGCGCAGGAAGCACTGAACGTCGAAAGATGGAATTCACGGAATCACTCCAGCCGGCTTTGACTCGGTGGCCACGCGCGCCATGTCGACTGCGTCGAAAAGACGTTTCCCAGCCTTGTTCTGAACCGCTCCGGTCACTACTACTGTCTGGGCTATATCAGGCATGTCTTTGTCCCAACGGACCGGCAGGACCAGTTGTGCGCAGGACGTTATCCGGCATTGCTGAAACTCACCCAAATCTATCAGCGCGAATATCTTTTTATTTGCATCAACGGCGCTGACCACGCCCTTGACCCGCACAGTTCCCGGATAGTGATCCGCGCTCCGCATGAACTGGTCCACCCCCAGAATTGCCTGTGCCGACATATTCTCCTGATCCTGGGCCCAGGCCGTTGATATCTGGAATTGCCAAGCCGCAATAAAGATTATCGCCGCCACGAAGGCGCTTCCCCAAATAAGCCCTGTCTTCATTTTGACCGTCTTTCTTCGGCGTCCTCCATGAGACATAACCCTTTTTCGAGCAGGTTGATCACGCATGGATCGACGATGCGGTAATGGATATTGTTGCCGTTCCGGGAGGCGCCTAAAATACCCCGGTCCACCAGACGCTGGAGTTGATTGGAGACCGCCTGCGGTTTCATCCCGAGCGCGGAAGCAAGATCCTTCACGCACATTTCTGCGGAACGTGATAATGCATGCAGCAGGCGCAGCCTTGTATCGTTGGCCAGCATCTTGAATAAAGTCATTAGTTCACCGGCCTGGGCAATAGTGATCAGTTCACGATCCGCCAGAGCGGGCTTGGGTAAACACCGCAGCGGTGTTATTCTTTTTTGGGGGTTCATACGTTCTTTCCTCCCGACAGTTCACTATTACACTATTTCATGTAATACTAAACTGTCAAGAGGGTATAATATCCAAGCAAAACTTCATATTCCGCAAACCAAGCGCAATACAATCAAATTGTGTGCCAATTACGCATGGATTTTAAAACATTTCATTGCCTCGTCGACGGTTTCAACAACCGGTATGATTGAAATAATGCCGGAGATTTCAAAAATTATATGGATTGATCCGGCTTCGATGGCTCCGAATAGTTTCAATCCGATTTCCGGAGAAGTGTTTGCGTCCATCCAACCGCTGATTTTGAAGGTATGCAGTCCGTTTATTTCTTTTTCGATAATGCAGGCACTATTCCTTTTCGTCGCTTGATTCATCCAGCCTCCTTTCAATGGCGAAAAAGGGTCACTTCCTCCAGCATTTCCTCGAATTTGCAACCGATCTGCAATCCGATGGCGATACCTCTCGATTTGAGAACTTGGGGGGCGCTTTCGGGTTCGATCCGAATTGGACTCGGATGGCCGGCGCGCTCGAAGCTCAAGGTACGACCATGATTACTCAACATAATACAAAGGCAGGTGATGAACGAATGATCCTGGTTCAGATCAGCCTCCATCAGGGCATTGGCTGCCGCCAGCAATTTTTTGGGTGAAGACTGTTTCCAGCCTTCGGCCCGCATGGTGGCGCGAAAACCGTTTATGGTCAGGGCCGCGGGGATTCCCTTATTGCATGCATCCGCGATGACAAGAAATCAATCACCGAATTGGTTTGGAAAGTAGTCCAAATAATCTCCTCCGATTTCACCAGCAGTTAACATATTAAAATACAAATTTCACGGTGAGTGGAATTATAAGATAGCAGAAAAAATTTGAACAAGTTATTTTGTTACATCCCCTAAGACATCGGAAGCCAATACAAAAGGATCGATAGCACATCCCTTGCAGAGCAAGCAGTCTCAGGCTTTTTAATGGATGTCAATATTCAGCCAGTTTTGACAAAGGTGACCGAAGACTTCGGCCAGATAGACAATGCCGATGACTTTGGAATTTTCCACAACCGGCAGCCGTCGGCTTTTTTCCTTGACCATGCGGTCGACGATGACAATCAGGTTTGTTTCCGGCGACACATACCGGACAGGGGAGTTCATGACTTGGGCGACCGTCAAGCCTTTGAATCTGCTGATGTAAGCGTTGAGTGCATCTTCCGGAAAATCAATGCTGTCGCCCATGTAATTTAATATCGGCGGCCGAAGGTGGTACAGGATGTCAAACATGGAAACCACGCCGACCAAATTTCCAAATTTGCCCGTAACGATCACGCTGACGGTTTTGTATCCTGTTTTGCGTATTTTGCCCCGAAAAATCATGCGCACAGCGTCTTCAATGGGCGCATTCTGATCAATCGTGTTGAACTCCTTTACCATCACATCTCGTGCCGTCAATTTCATTGGATCATTCCTTGTCTGGGATGAATTTTAATGGTTTGAAAATAACAAATTCACCGTTGGGGTTCAATCTGAAACATGAGACTGCAAGAAAAAAAAGATTCACTATAGCAAGATCATGGGACCGGAGATGTTCTGGAGCGCTGCGCACCAGCCTTACCCGCATTCCTTGTGCGCCACTTCGCCATGGTGTCTTTTGTGTCGAATAGATGCCCAGAGGGACAGACCGATAAAGCCGGCGCCGATCAACCCGGTCACCATCTCCGGGATCTCGATGAAGGTTCCCAGGAACATGATAAGGGCCAGGGCGCCGATGGCATAGAAGGCGCCGTGTTCCAGATACAGATAGTTCGCGAGCGTCCCTTGCTCCAACAGCATGATGGTCAGGCTTCGTACGAACATGGCGCCGATACCTAAGCCGGTGGCGATTATGAAAAGGTTATTGGTAAGGGCAAAGGCCCCGATCACGCCGTCGAAGCTGAAGCTGGCATCGAGGATTTCCAGATAAAGGAAAAGCATGGCGCTGGCCCGGTGGGCGCTCTTCATAGACTCCTCGGTGACCTCCATGGCGATAGCCACCCCGTCCACCAAAACAAAGGTGATTAGGCCGAACATCCCGGATATGATGAAGCCGGCCTGTTCATGCTCGGGGAGGAATCTCGATATGAAGTAAAGGCAGAGCAACAGGATGGCGATCTCGATCGCCTCGATGCGGCCCAGCTTGATGAGACGGGTTTCGATCAGGTGGAGCCAGTGGGAATCCTTCTCGGTATCGAAAAAGAATTTGAGGCAGACCATGGCCAGAAACGAGCCGCCGAAGGCCGCAATCAGGTGATGGGCGCTGGTAAGTATCCGCGAGTACTCGACGGGCTCCAGGGCCGCCAGCTTGAGGACCGCGATAGGCCCAAGCTTGGCCACGACGCAAACAATGACCACAGGGAAGACCAGGCGCATGCCGAAGACCGCGATCGCGATCCCCCAGGTCAGGAAGCGGCGCTGCCAGACCGGGGTCATGTTCTTTAGGACCGTTGCGTTGACCACCGCGTTATCGAAAGAGAGAGAGACCTCGAGCACGCTCAGCACCATTGTGATAAAGAGGGTGCCCAGGATGCCGGCCACAGTCCGTTCATAGATGTATCCGATAAAGGCCGCCATCACCATCATGAAAAACGTGAAAATAAAAGAATTCCTGAAATAGAAGAGGTTCTTCATCCTTGTTTCCTTGCTCTTGAAATCTCCAGGAGGCTTTCCGGGAATAGCCTCCTATGATAAACTTGAAAAATCGGACGGCCTCAGCCGAGGCCCATGCCCTTTAAAACCGAAAGTCTGATGGCCGCGCCGATCAACGGGTTCACCTTAGGTAAATGTGTCCATGATCGCTCCAAAGTCGGTTGTAAAGGGTAAAGACGACTTGCCACTATCCACTCACGTATAACGCTTCGAAAATGATGCACATTGCTTCTGGCATTCTGCGCATTTACCAGTCTGATGGTGCTCTTGTCAATTTATTTCGCCTTGGCGGTTTCTGATGTGTTCATGTCATGCAAGTGGTAAGTTTTAAGATCCCAGCCCGCGCACCAGCGCCAGAAGAAGCCCGCCGGCGATCACGCTGCCGATCTGTCCTGCCGTGTTCGCACCCATGGCATGCATGAGGATGAAGTTGCTGTAATCTTCATCCTGGGCCATTTTGGCCGAGAGGCGGCCCGCCATGGGGAAGGCGCTGATGCCGCAAGCGCCGATAAGCGGGTTGATCTTGTACCCCGAGATCACGCACATGAGTTTGCCGAACAAAAGGCCGGCCACGGTGTCAATGACAAAGGCCAGAAGACCCAGGCCCAATATCATGATGGTTTTGATTTGAAAACCCGTAGCTGGATCGAATAAAAATTTATCTGCCGTCATGGTAGCCCCGATGGCAAGGCCCAGAAACAGGGTTGATATGTTGACGATTTCATTTTCGGCGGCCCTGCGGAGGCGATCGACCACTTGGCTTTCCCTGAGGAGATTGCCAAGCATCAGGGAAGCGATAAGGGGCGCTGCATCCGGAGCCATGATGCTGACCAAAATGGTCACAATGATCGGGAACATGATGGCGAGGCGCTGGGATACCGGAACCGGGGCGAATTCCATGCGAATAAGACGCTCCCGGCGCGAGGTCAGGAGTTTCATGATGGGGGGCTGGATGATGGGAACCAGGCTCATGTACGAGTAGGCGGCCACCGCAACCGGGCCCAGCATGTCCGGGGCCAGGATGCTGGTTACGAAAATGGCCGTGGGCCCGTCGATGGCGCCGATGACGCCGATGGAGGCGGCTTCGTTCATGGGAAATCCGAGCAATACCGCCAGAATCAACGTTCCGTAAATGCCGAATTGACCGGCAGCGCCCAAAAGCACCATCTTGGGCTGGGAGAGCAGCGGCCGGAAGTCGATCATGGCCCCCACGCCTACGAAGATTAGAAGGGGAAAGAGCTCGGTTTTGATGCCGAAGTCATAGAGCACCTTGAGCCAGCCATCATCCTGGTAAGCCGACATGCCCAGATTGGCCAGGATGCAACCCACACCGATGGGCAGGAGCAAAATCGGCTCATATTCCTTGGCCACCGCCAGATAGATCAGAATGCAGCCGATGAGGATCATCACGCCGTTGGCCCACCCGAAGGCGGCCACTCCCTTGGTAAGGAAGAGTATTACTTGAGAGGAATCCATTCGGGCATCTCCTTGTTAAGTGTATTTCAGCAGGATCTGGCCGTGAAGCACCGACTCGCCTACTGAAACGAGTATTTCCGCAACCACCGCTTCTCTGGAGGCGTATAGGGTGTTTTTCATTTTCATGGCCTCGAGGTCGAGCAGTTCCTGACCGGGCTTCACGGCGTCGCCGGGCTTGACGGCAATGCTGGTGATGACACCCGGCAAAGGGGCTGTCTCGGCCTTTCCCTCGGTTGTCGCCGATCCCCCTGCCGGCGCAACCGAAGGCGAGGACGAACCGGCCGCATTTGATGAAGAAGGCGTCGGCTTGTTCCCTTTCCGCACAACGGATGGTTCAGTGGCCAGCATCCCGGCGGGTGCCGCCTTGTCTTCAGGCCAGACCTCAAATGTCTCATTTTCGATTATAGCCACGATCGGACGGGTATTTAAATCCTCGATCTCGACCTCCATCGTTTGATTTGAAACCTTTATAATCATTTTCATTGGCTTGAACCTCTTCCTTATTTATTAAAACATCTGGAACGCCGGTTTATCTCCATGGCCCGGTGGGCGTCCTTCCAGGCGCTCGGGCAGTGATCGGTTTCCGGGGGGCGGTGCTGGGTGGAGCGTGTCGAAAGCGCCAGAGCGGTCGCCACGGCCGCTGCCGCTGCAAGAACTTTAATCGCACTCTCCGCCGCTTGGGGCACTTCTATGACAGCGATTCTCTCCTGATCTTTTTCACTTTCGTTTTCCTTTTTGGGATCGGCGGTCAACTTGACCAGCAAAGCCATCAATCCCCACAGCAGTAAAATAGCCACAAAGACCAGGCCCATTCCGATCCCGGTTATCAACAGGGCTTTTAGTAACAGTTCCAAGGGGTACTCCTTTCGATAATGTCTGTATCACGGGGAATTATTTAACCCCGCGTTTTGTTACAAAGGGATATTCCCATGTTTTTTAGGTGGATTGGTTGCCTGCTTGGTGCGCAGCATCCGAAGGGCCGAAACGATCTTTAGCCGGGTGTCCGCGGGATCGATCACGTCGTCGATGTAGCCCAGCTCGGCGGCCTTGTACGGATTGGCGAATTTGTCACGGTAGTCATCCACCAGTCGGTTCTTTTCCGCCTGGGGGTCGCCGGTTTTTTTGATTTCTTCCCGGAAAATAATATTCACCGCGCCGTCGGCGCCCATGACCGCGATTTCCGCAGTGGGGTAGGCGATATTGATGTCCCCGCGGATGTGCTTGGAATTCATGACGCAGTATGCCCCGCCGTAAGCTTTGCGGGTGATGAGGGTAAGGCGGGGCACCGTGGCTTCGCAGAAGGCATAGATGAGTTTGGCGCCATGCTTGATGATGCCGCCGTGCTCCTGATGGACGCCGGGCAGGAAACCGGGAACATCCTCGTAGACGACCAGGGGGATGTTGAATGCGTCGCAGAACCGGACAAAGCGAGCGCCTTTCATGGAGGCGTTGCTGTCCAGGCATCCGGCCATAACGCTTGGCTGATTGGCGATAATGCCCACCGGGGCCCCGTCGAACCGGGCAAATCCCACGACAATATTTTTAGCAAAATGCTCATGGACCTCAAAGAAATACCCGTTATCAACGTTGGAGCGGATAATATCCCGGATATCATAGGGTTTGTTGGGGTCGGTCGGAACAATATCACGGAGGTTCAGATCTCTGCGCCCAGGATCATCGGTGCAGGGTATACGCGGAGCATCTTCCATGTTGTTTAAGGGCAGGAAAGCGAGCAGTTCACGGATTTTGGCCAGACATTCCTCATCATTTAAGGTCGCGAAGTGGGCTACGCCGCTGACGGCATTGTGCGCCATGGCGCCGCCTAGATCTTCCTTGGTGACGCTCTCGCCGGTGACAGCCTTGATGACGTCCGGGCCGGTGATGAACATGTTGCTGGTATTTTGAACCATGAAAATCCAGTCCGTCAGTGCCGGTGAATACACGGAACCGCCTGCGCATGGACCCATGATGGCCGTAAGCTGGGGAATCACGCCGGATGCCAGGACGTTCCGCAAAAAAATATCCGCATATCCGGCAAGGCTCATGACCCCTTCCTGAATCCGGGCCCCACCCGAATCGCAAAGGGCTACCAGGGGGGCGCCCACGCGTTGGGCCATTTCCATGACTTTGCATATTTTTTCAGCATGAGCGAGGGACAGTGAACCGCCAAAAACAGTAAAATCCTGTGAAAAAACAAATGTCTGTCGGCCGTTCACAAGACCGTACCCTGTCACCACGCTGTCGCCCGGCACTTTCTGGTCCGACATGCCGAAGTCCGTGCATCGATGGGTTTTGAAGCGGTCGAGTTCCACAAACGTGCCTGGATCCAGCAGCTTGTCGATCCGTTCGCGGGCGCTTAATTTTCCGGATTCATGTTGTTTTTGAATCCGTGAGGCGCCGCCGCCCTGAAGGGCTTCCTGGCTTTTCTGTTCAAGCTTCGCTAATAAATCTTTAGGTTCCATATGGCTTTTTCTCCTCTTTAATCCGGAAAATAATAACGGTCCTGTGGTCAGCCTTCCTGTTTTTACAGCATCCTGTCTTAACTAACATAGATATTTGAAAATAAAGAGCAAAAAGACATATCCTAAACTACCATGGGATGTCAATCTGATTTTAACGCCTAAAGCCAACCCAAATTTAATGATACGGAAAAACTTGATGCCATTGTCCCAACCGCAGCGAAGGCCAAGCCTCTTGATAATTGATGCCCGCATAACAGGTCCGGCCCTATCGCGGCTGGAAGCCGCTCCCACCATGGAGGGATGGCCAAGAAATAACTCAAGCCTTAACGGATGCAATAACGGCGAAAAAAAACGACTACCACTCAGCCCTACCTGCCGGGCCTGGACAACCAGATCGAATATTGGGAAAAGGCGGCAAATTCCAAAATTTTCACCCATCCCTTGCTCGGGTTTCGGTTCGGTGAGCATACGATTCCGTGTAAAGCCGCACCGCGCGTACATCTATAGCGATTGCCAAAAACTGCCATGTGCCTACAAATTTGACTGGCTTCCCGAGAGGGCTTCCAGGCCGTAAATCCCGGTCGGTAAAGGGATTCCAAGCATTTTAAGGGTCTCACGGATGGGTGCCGAGGCTTCATTTAATTTGAAAAACCTGTGGCTCGGGGTCTGAAATTCCGTGACCTGCAACCCCTCTAGTATCCCACGAATCTGAGGCCATGGTTTCTTGCAAGCAAGTTCCGCAACACGTTCAATCAAAAGCGCCAATACACAAATCCGGACATGCGTCTCAATCCGTCTCGGCAGCCAGTGATGCATGGGGCTCATCTTGATCTGGGTCCGCTTCAAGGAGCGAAAGCAGCGCTCAATGATCATTAATCCCTTATAGCCGCAGGCGGCGTCTTCAAGGCTGATGGTATCATCGTTGGTTTCCAATACCCACTTCCCGTCATATTTTTCAACCTCACGAATCTTGCCATAATCAATACGGATCTGATTGCTTTTGGTGATCGATAAATAGCGTTTGTAACGCCTCGAAGCCAGAAGCTCAATCGCCCACTGCGCGGTTGCTTTTTTATCTGGATGTTTGGCAAGCTCTTTCTTAAGTGCCTCAACAGCTATGCTGCGGTGTTTTTTCTGACGTTCGGCTTCTTTGGGATTATAGCAAAGGATATACCTCCTTCGGCATTCCCCGTCGCCGATGATAACCTCTTTGGCCTGAAGGTTGTCCGTAAACACCTTGTATCGACCACGTTTGGAAAGAACATTTTCCCTGATTTCGCTTACGCTTGCCATCCGGCTCGCAAGCAGGTATTTACCGCACGCCCGGCTGAGTTCATCTTGATTCTTCTCGGAATTGATTCCGGCATCGGCGACAAACAGTGCCCGGCCGAGTTTCCAGCCGCGAAGGTCCTTGCGTACTTGTGCCACCGTATCGACATCGGTGGTGTTGCCTGGAAACACCCAGCACCTTACCGGCAATCCTTCACGGGTCACCGCCAAGGCAACAACAACCTGCGGCCCCCAGTTGCCCGCTTTGGCTCGGCCAAACTTGCGCAGCCCTTCCTCATCTTCCTGATCAATCGAAAAGGAGGCCGTGGTTGTATCGTAAAAAATCAAATCAACCTGCAAATTGAAAAGATCGGCGGTATGGAAAAAAATATCCCGTTCAACATCTTCGGTGTTTTCGAAAAGCATATCCATTGCTTCGTACATATGATCCAGCTTAAGCCTGGCACAGGGAGGCAGATATACTTTTGAAAGCCATCGATCCCACACGCCCAATTTGGATTCGGGTTCGCAAAGCCGGTTGGCTGTCATAGCGAGTAATGCCCGCTCATAAGGGATATCGATTTGATTGATTCTGCAAATTTGCCTCAAGGTTTTTCCAAGGCCGAGTCTTTCCCAGAGGGCTTCAATCACCATCACACATCCGAAGTCGAAGGTTCGAATGAGTTTTAGATCGCTCGGGAAATCCTTTTCTGCTGCAAAGGCTTTTTTCTGCTCCTGGTCTGGCAGATCGGCTATTTCCAAACCGCACACACGTGCGATAGACTTACAAAGACGGACCAGATCATCCCGATCGAGTTGATCGGCCCGGCCGAAGCTGTGGATAATATGGGCTACCGGCTTTTTGTTGTCCGGGTGACGTTCATTATGGGCGAGCTGGTAGTATTCTACTACGGAGCCGTCCTTATTTTTTCTTTTGGTAGTTCTCAGATACATGATTGCTTACTCGGCAATCATGTATATTAAATAATGTCAAGCTATTTAATCAAATTCGTGTGCCTACGGATTTTGAGAAAAACCGGAAATCCTTCCAGGTTAAATTGTTGTTTTTATTACGGGCGGGTCGGAAAAAAAGTCGAAAATGTGCCTACTGAGTCGGAACCCGAGTAATAAAACAAGAGCAACAGGATTATAGCAGTAGTCGGTTAAATGCTATTAGCTTTTATCTTCAAGCAGCATTTAAAATTTTAGTAAAGGCCTGATTAAAATGGCTCCATAACAACGGTCAAGAAAAATTTAATACGGATAATTGCGCTAACCGAATCAAAAGGTGAAAGTCATGATGCCGATCTGGGCGCCGGCGGCCGGACAGACAAACACCGCCTGATCCCCTTTCTTGAGGCGGTTGTCTTTTAGGGCCAGCCAAAGGTTCAGGGGCAGGCTGGCCGAGGCCACATTGCCGTAATCCGCGAAATAGGACACGTATTCCGTGGGCGAGTTGGGAAAAAGGGGTTGAAAGGTCGGGAAGATAAAGTCCGCAATATAACGGCCGATGTCATGGAAAAAGACAATATCGATTTGCTGCAGTACCCACTTCTCGTCAGCCTTCATACGTCCGGTGACCAGCTCCCAGCCGGCTTCGGTCACTGTGCTGAAAAGGGTGCGTGAATTGGAATGGAGTTTATAGCGGGTGCCCAAGCGGTGGTTCAGACCGATATGGCAATTGGCATAGGTGCCGCTCTTAATGGAATAGGAATAGTCAAAATGATAGGTATTTTCCGTATAGCAGGCTTCATCGGTTTGCTGCAGAACTATGGCGCCGGCAGCATCACCGATGGTCATGCTGCCGAATTTCCAGGCCAGCTCATCGATGGTTTTGCAGCAAAAGTCGGCCCAGTCAAAGGTGCGTTCGCCGCAGACGATCAGGATGTTACGGCAAATCCCGCTGCAGATCAGGCTGTGGCCGATCTGAATGGATTTGGCAAAACTGGTGCAGGCGTCCTGGGTATCCAGGACATTGGCGCGGCCGGCCTTGAGTTCATGGCGCAGCACATGGGCGCTGGCCGGTTCCACAAAGGCCTTGGACATGCCGGTGAAAATAATGTAATCGATTTCATCTGGCTCCAGCCGGGCGTTTTCCAGGGCCATTCGGGCGGCCTTCAAGGCGATGTCGGTGCAGTACTCATCCGGTTCGCACCAGTAACGCACGCCGCAGCCGGCCTTTTTCATCTTCGACACGGCTTTTTCAATGAGAAGATTCAGCTCTGATTGGCTGTGGTAGCCGCTGCTTTCGGAGATCAGTTTATCCAATACCATATCATTGGTTATTTCCCGCGGGGGAACATATAAACCGACACCGGCAATTTTGGATGAAATCAGCATGGCTTTTCCTAAAAAATTATAATAATTATCCGAGAAATATGACGATTTTTTTCTGACTGTATCCGTAGCCGCTGGATACTCATCGTCAGTATTATATCTTCATAAAATATATCTTCCTGATTTGTCAATGTCATTTCTCTTTATCGGACCTGTAAAAAGTACTAAAATAGCGGAATATCGTACGAATTCGATCCGTAATGCCTACTAAAAAAGTCGGAAATAGCCCGTCCCTGCGGGTGTGCGCCGCTTTGCTTTATAAAAAGCAGGCTTGAAAAATGATTAAAAACCTGAGAAAAGAAATACGGTCATCATCTCTGTTAACCACCACCCGCAAGAGGAGGCTCAATGACTCAGATCATCAAAGGATTCCCATCCACTTCACAGAATCATTACCAACTCAACGTCATCAATCTGTTGCGCCATGCTGCCCGCAGTTTTGGAAAACAGGAAATCGTGGCCAAGAAGCCATTGGGAGAAATTCGCTATACCTACCGGGAAGCCTATGACCGGGTGAAACAACTCGGCAACGCCCTGAAAACCATCGGTGCCGGGGTCGGGGACCGCATCGGCGTAATGGATTGGAATTCCCATCGGCATTTCGAGACCTATTTCGGGATTCCAGGGACCGGGGCCGTGTTGCTGCTGTTGAACATCCGTCTGGCGCCGGTGGATCTCATCTATGTGATCAACCATGCTGAAACCAAATTCATCTTTGTGGATGAAACCCTTTTGCCCCTCATCGAAGCCGTGGCTCCCTCCCTCACCACGGTCAAGGGCTATGTTGTCATGACGGACAAGCCCTTGTCTGATATTAAAAGCAAACTGGCGCCCCTGCACAGCTATGAAGAATTGCTCTCGGCCGAAAAATCCGAAATCAAGTGGCCGGTGATAGATGAGACTTCGGCCTACGGGGCCTGCTACACCACCGGCACCACCGGCAAGCCCAAGGGTGTATATTACTCCCATCGGGATGTGTACCTGCACGCCATGACCATTGCCTGCAACACGGAAATCTCCAACCGGGATTGTTTTTATCAACTGGTACCCATGTTTCACGCCCTGGGATGGGGCATGCCCCATGCCACCGTGTTGGTGGGAGCCAAATATGTGCTGCCGGGCATGTATAACATCGCCGACCTGGGTTCCCTGGCCAAACCCCTGGTGGATGAAAAGGTGACTGTGAGCGCCGGTGCACCGGCCTTGTTCATGCCCATGCTGGAATACATCAAAGGGCTTGCGGAAAAACCCGATTTGCGCGGCGCCCGTTTCCTGTCCGGGGCTTCGGAGCCTTCCCTCAGTCTGATGAAAGGCTATTACAGCCTCACCGGCGCGGAAATCATCCATGCTTACGGCGCCACGGAAACCACGCCCCTTGTGACCATCAACCGCCTCAAACCGTGGATGGAAAAGGAGATGAGCGAGGAAGAAAAATGGGACATCAAGCGTAAGCAAGGCTATGCCGTGGTGGGGCTTGACCTGAAGGTGGTGGACTCCCTGGGCAACGAAGTGCCCAGGGACGGCAAATCCCCAGGGGAGATCCTCATCCGCGGGCCCTGGATAACCGCTTCCTATTACAACGCCCCCGGTTCCGAAGTCCAATTCACGGATGACGGCTATTGGAAAAGCGGCGATGCCGGCACCATCGACGAGGAAGGCTATATCAAAATCACCGACCGCGTCAAAGACCTGATCAAGAGCGGCGGGGAATGGATCTCCTCTGTGGATATGGAAAACGAGATCATGGCCCATCCGGCCGTTTTGGAGGCGGCCGTCACCGGACTGGCCCATCCCAAATGGGAAGAACGGCCGGTGGCCCTGGTGGTCCCACGCAAGGAGCACAAGGACACTATTACCAAGGAGGCCATCATCAAGCATCTGTCCGCCAAATTCGCCAAATGGCAGTTGCCGGAGGCCGTGTTGTTCGTGGAAGCGATTCCCAAGACCAGCGTGGGTAAATTCAATAAAAAGGAAATCCGGGCCGTGCACAAGGATTTATACCAGAAATAATTGGGAGGCTTCATGGTTATTGATATCAACCGGAAGCCCTGGTGAAAGTGGCGCAAAAGGCGGCGGCCGCCGGCAAGCCCTTGCTGATCCATGTGGGCTTTGGCAGTCATGGCGATTTCTCAGCACTTCTTACAAAGGTTCCGGGGATCAAATTGATTCTGGCCCATGCCGGCTTTCCCTGCTATGACGAAACCTGGAAGGTCATTCGGGAAAATAAAAATGTCCGGGTGGATCTTTCCGCCGCAGCCTATGTGGACGGCGAAATCACCCGCCGGGCCGTGGATTATCTGGGTGTGGACCGCTGCTTTTTCGGCACGGACGGACCCTACAGCCACCATGAGCCGGACGGCACCTTTGACAATGGTTTCATCAAACGCAGGATCGAGGCGCTTTTTCCGGATGCAGATATTCAGAAAAGATTATTGGGTGCGAATTTTATGGAGTTTGCCGGCTTGTAGGGGCGAAAGATTTTTCGCCCCTACAGATTTCCAGGCGGTGTGATCAGAGTGATCAGAACGTTGGATTTGGAATAATTTTTTTCAAAACCTTTCCCTGACGGTGTCGTTTCATGTAAATGGTGCCGGTATGTGAGTAGAAATACAGGGATCGGCCGGATTCGCCGCCTACATCCTCGGCCGCCAGAGTCAGGTGGTTCTCCTGGATCAATCGGCGGGCGATTTCAATATTGCTTGCCCCCACGGTCTTTGTTTTGCTCTGACCGGGGATCACATTGGCCCCGCCGAACAGCTTGATCGTGAGTTCGCTTTTGGGCACACCCCTTGCTGAAAAATCAGCCAACATGTATTCCAGACAGCAGGTAACATATTTGAAATCGCAGTTGGAAGGTATTTCTGTGCCGCATTTTACCGGGCAAGGATCGGCACAACTTCCATTTGTTTTCCGTTGTGGCAGCTGGGCATGACAAATGGCGCTGATTCTTGTTGGGGGATGATGAAAGGCCACGGCGATGCAGGAACCCAGTACAGTGTAGATCCGGGTGGGTTGCTCGGCGAAAATGATCTGGCCGGGCAACAAGTACTGGTGGGGTAGAGTCGCATTCTGCTTCATTTTTTCTCCAAGTCATGGGATTCATCAATAGCGGACATCAATTCCGGATAAAGTTGTTTTGAACAATCCGGACAGATTCCATGGCTGAATTTCGCCCGGGAATGTTCGGTGATATATTTTTCGATCTGCTCCCAATAGCCTTGGTCATCGCGGATTTTTTTGCAATTGGCGCAGATTGGGATCAGGCCTTTCAATACTTTATTCTCTTTAAGGGCTGCCTGCAGTTTAGCGATCAACTCGTCCTTTTCCCTTTCCATTTTCACTTTATAGAGTGCCATTTCGATGGTGGAATGCAATTCCCGGATATCCACCGGTTTGATCAAGTAGCCAAAGGGGGTACACACCTTTGCTTTTTGGATGAATTCCCGGTCAGCAAAGGCCGTTAAAAAAATCACCGGGATCTGATGGAATTCTTGGATCAACCGGGCGGTTTCAATCCCATCCAGTTTGCCTTTTAACTGGATATCCATCAGGATCAAGTCGGGTTTGACTTGGCGCAATAGTTCCAAAGCCTTTTCCCCCGAGGTGGTAGTGGATGAAACGCTGTAGCCGAAGGAGATCAGTTTTTCCTTGAGCTCGGCGGCAATTAAAACTTCATCCTCAACAATCATGATATCATGTTGGTCCATGGGGATTTCCTTTTTCGGGTTTTTGGCTCAGGGGCCAATGAATGGTGAAGCAGGCACCGTTGTCGTTCACCATACTCCAGCCGCCTTCCAGTTGGTGCTCCACCAGTAGGGAAATGATCTTCATACCCAGGCTGTCGGCATGTTGATAATCAAAATTCGCCGGCATGCCCACACCATTGTCCCTGACTGTCAGCTCAATTTCCTTATTCGGATTGATAACAGCTTTGATTTTGATTTCCCCCTTTTTGCAATCCGGGAAGGCGTATTTAAGGGCATTGGTGATCAGCTCATTCAGCACCAGACCAAAGGGCACGGCCTGATCTATGGTTAAATGGATATCCTCGGATTCGATGGAGGTTTGAATACTGCCGCAAATGCCTTCAACGGTTTTTATGAGAGTGTTGACCAGGTTGGCGGCGTATTCTTTCAGTGAAATTTTCGCCAGACTCTCGGAACGATATAGAGCCTCATGGATCAGGGCCATAGATTTGATGCGGCTGCGGCTGTCTTCCAGGGCGTTACGGACACCCTCATCGGAGATGTAGGTTGATTGCAGGCCCAGCAGGCTGATAATGACCGCCATATTGTTCTTGACCCGGTGATGGATTTCCCGCAACAGCACTTCCTTTTCCTTGAGGGCCGCTTGGATTGAAAAGAGCATCTGATCCAGGATTTGGCCGAGTTCTTTGGTTTCAACAGTTCCGCTGATGGGGATGTGGGTGGTGACGCTGCCGTCGCTTCTGATTTTTTGGGCGGCGGCAATCAATTTGCGCAAGGGCGCGGTCAAATTTTTGGAAAGCAGAAGGGCGAGCACCAAGGCCACGGATAAAAAACACAAGGAAAGATAAAAAAGTTTTTTCTTGAGTAAATTGGCGGACACCTCCTTTTCATCAAAATATACAGAGGAGGCAATGTACCAGTCCAGGGGTTTGTAATAGTCGATATAGGACCTTTTCCAAAATTTGAATTGCCCTTTATGATTTGGCGGCTTTTCCCAAAGATAATCCAATTGTTTGCTGGGTGTCTCAGCCGCTTTGATCAGATCTTCCAAAATGGGATTGCCGGTTACCGGGTTGATTAATTTGGTGAAGTCGGCCCCTTCCAGGCTGGGATGAATGAGCATTTCCTTTTTACCGTTGAACAAATACATATAACCGCTGCTGGCCACTTTTACCTTGGAAAAAGTATGTTTCAGCTCCACTATGATTGCATCCAAACGTTTCTGGGTGTCATGCTCGATATCGTCAATGTATAAACCAGTTCCCACCACCCAGTTCCACTCAATAAACAGTCGCACATGGGACAGCTTGGGTTGCTCAGCCGACAAGCCGCCCTTGACCGGCTTGGGCCAATAATAATCCACATAACCCTCACCCTCGGTCTCACATGCGTCCACAAAGGCTTGGAACAGGTTTTTCTTAACACCCAGGGCGCAGTTGAACTTGGGATCATCCAGCACTGTTCCATCCAGTTCCGGGAGGGTCGGGTGCATGATCATTTTCGGAATGGGGCGGCCCATATCATTGATCCAGATATAGCCCACCCCCTCGTCGTAACGCATGCGGCGGATTTCTTTGACCGCCAGGTCCTGGGCTTCTTGTTCGCTGAGAAGGCCTTTTTTGTACTCCTGATAAAAACCTTTGATGAACTCAATGGCGAGCCCGCTGATATTGCGCAATTCGGATTTTCTTCTTTCGAGAAGGGCGTTGCGATGAAAAATTAGGCTTTTATACTCGTTCTCGACATTGAGCAGAACGGTTTGAAGCAGATTCTGGGTCATCTCGTCCTGGGCCATAAAAATGGCCTGTTCGGTTTCCATCTGAACGTAGATGATGGTGATCACCGTGGTCAAAAAGACAATACCAGCGACGACTATGAGGATGCGCGATCGTAAGGTCTGTAACAAGAACAGCCTCGTCTGATGGTTTGGGATGATTGAATCGTATCAGGAGATACGCTGAATTTCTGAAAAGACGAACAATTTGAGAGACAACTTCCCGATATTTAACTGCTATTGTACTGACAAAGCCCGCGCTTGTCAATATGGAAAAACAGATTTGACAAGGGAATCGCATGTAAACTTGGCGCGGAATGTGCGACCATTAATTGCCAATATTTCACCCAGCGAATACTATTACTCGCCAAGACAAAGCGATTCGTGAGTGTTTGGGTTTTGTCTCTGCCATCCAACCTCTCGGGGTCG
>DYJD01000058.1 GCA_020723325.1 Desulfosudis oleivorans
ATACCGATCCCGATACCGACCCCGACCCCGAAAAAAACTACATGCGATTGCCCTGTTCGCTGCTGGGATATGCAGGCGACCTTTAGGGATGGCGATATGGTAGTTTCTTATTAGGCAAATTTTGCCGAATGGATGCCGGATCGGCATGGACGTGAACCGGTTGCCGACATCGGTAGGGTATTTTTTGCCTTGCTGCCATTGGTGCTGAGCATTCATGGCGAGCTGGTATGCTGCTTGCATTTCACTTAAATAAATACATGTATGTTTAAGGTATGGAGGTGGCGCGATGAACATCGCTGATGCATTGTATTCAATAAATGATCGGTACCTTTGTCAACAGGACAAAACAACAAAAGCCGGCGGCACAAGCATCGATAATGTGGAAAGAACAGCAGAAGGCGGCCGGGACCAGGCCGGAGCTGATGCCTATCAGGTAACCCTTTCGCCCCAGGTTGAATATGCCAAAACAAGGGAGGGGCTGGGACTGCCGGTCTCGGGCAAATTGCGTTTGGACGACTTCAAAACCGCCATGGACCGGGATGGGGCCGCCGTCAGGAAATCAATAAAATCCGTGTCGGCAGAGTTGGGACTGGACCCGGATCTCAAGGTTACCCTTTCCCTTGATGATAACGGCCGAATCGTTTCCGCCGGTTCCTTTGGCGGCCAGAAGGTTTTCGAAGAAGCTTTGAATAAGGATCAAATCTTGGTGCAAAGCTTTCGCAGGCTTGCAGCCAATCACGATGTCGTACAGTACATCACAACCAGCCAAAGGCCTTCGATAGACCTGAATCTCCTGGCTGCCATGGAAGGGGACGACAGCCAGGATATGCTGCCCCAGATCGCGAGGCAGTATGAAGCCTTCCGCTCCACAATCAACCCCCTGGAAACGCTGCTCCAATTCAGCAGGACCGCGGAGCCCTATCGGTTTACCTACGATCCTGGTGAGGATTAATTATTTTTTCCGGGAATACACTATTTTTTTTGTTCCACCGTCACAGGAACCGACCACTTTTTGATCTTTTACCTGATCCGCCGGAACGATTTCCAGGGTATAGTCTTTCACGCCTTTTTTGGCCAACTGGGCTTCAATGGTCGCTTTTAAATCGTCGCAGGCTGTGGTCTTGGCAAAAGCCGGCGGGCAGGCGAGCATGGCAGAAATAACAGCGAAAAAGAAAAAACGTTTCATGGGGCAACTCCTTTCGTTATTGGGATATGGGAATTGAAAGACGGTTTAATAATATAAATTTATCATAAATTGCAAGAGTATTTCCCATAGCACTTCGATCCCGATACCGATAGCGACCCCGACCCCGAAAACCAAGGGCGATGCCCAGCCATCGACCTATCTATTATCGCCTAGAGATCCAACCCCAGATGCCCACCCGGGCACATGATGTTATGGGGATCAAAATGTCTTTTCAGAGCCCGCAATACGGTCATTTGCTCTTGGCCCAGATGTCCGTCCATGAACTTGGAGAATAGTTTGCCCACCCCGTGATGATGGCTGATGGAACCGCCGTTTTTCAAAATGGCCTCGATGATGCCGTCATGGAATTTCCGGTATTCTTTCAAGTCCACCATCTTCATGATAAAAATAAAATAGAGGTTGGTGCCCTGGGGATAAAAATGGGAGGCATGGGTCATGCAAATGGTTTGGGGCCGGCTTTTAATATATTTCCGGACACCTTCATGCAAGCGCTGGAGATTATCCCAGGTCACGCCCGATTCCACGGTGTCGATGATGATGCCGTAGTCCATGAGGTCTTCTCTCATGTAGGGTTCTTTAAAACGGGTTTTTTCCCACAAACCGGCGGTGAAACCCGTGAGGGACATGGCGCCGTATTTCTTGCAGACTTTGGCGATCTGTTCTTTCACATGTTTGGCATAGCCTTTTTCACCTTCACAGGTGCCCATGCACAGGCAGCGCTTCATGGGTTTGTAGCCCCGCAAGGTGACCACCGTATCCACTGGGGTGCCATGGATGCCGAACAGTTTCAGACCCACTTCGGTTTCTTCCGCATCGGATATCCGGAAAACCGCCGGCTTTCCAAATTCGCTCTGAATCATTTCCCGGCTGGCATTCACCGCATTCCGCCAGGATGGGAACATATAGGCAAAGCGCTGCCGGTTGCCCGGCATATGGCGGAAGATTTTCATGGTCACTTCCACCAGCACGCCAAAGGCGCCTTCACTGCCCTTCATGATGTCATTCAATTTGGGGCCGGTGGCGGTGCCGGGATATTCCAGGGTTTTAAAGGAACCGGCCGGGGTCACATACTCCTGGGAAAAAACAATATCATAGGCATCGCCATAATAAGTGGAGGCTTGACCAGAGCCCAGGGTCACCACCCAGCCGCCCACGGATGAGTATTCAAAGGATTGGGGAAAGTGGCCGCAGGTATAGGCATGGGTAGTGTTATACAGTTTGGGCGCATCATTCAGAGCCTGCTCATAGGCCGGTCCCAGCATGCCGGGTTGCACCACGGCGGTCTGATTCAATTCATTGATGGAAAGGAGTTTGTTCATATGGGTGCTCATCACCAGCATCACACCGCCTTGGGGTGTGCTCAGCCCCCAGGTCACAGAGGAGCCGCCGCCGTACACATACAATGGGATTTTTTGATCATGGCACAAGGCCACAATCTTCTGCACGTCTTTTTTATTTTTGGGGTGCAGGACCAAATCCGGCGCGTGGCGAATGATCCGGTGGCGGAGGTCAATGGCCTCATCCACGGTCTTGCCGTGGCTGTAGCGCACCCGGCTGTAATCGTCCACCGCCGTATTCTTTTTTCCGACGATCTCCTCAAACCCTTTGATGGTTTTGGGACTGAGGGTGATTTTCTGATCCAGGGAGACTTTCTCATTGCCTTCAAACTGCGGTTTTTTAAAATTTTTATCCGTGAGTCCGAATTCCTCCTTGAGCATATGATACCATTCGTTGCTGGGATGCTTGAATTCAGAGGGGCTCCCCCATTTGAAGACCGACCGGTATGAGTTTTTTGCAGGCGGCTTTTCCGTCCAGTCCGGTGTAAATTTGCTTTCGTTTGCCATGGTGCGCTCCAGATTTGTGGTTAAGGTTCGTCAAAAGAAAATGGTCGCATTTTTATTAAATCAGGGGGACGATGTTGGCCCGGGAGCCCCTGAGTCTGGCCATGATAAGCAGGGCCGCGGAGCGCAGGGGATCCACCTGGGACAATTGTATCGGATGCACTTTCATTTGCCGGCATAAACCATACACGGTCAGGGCCAGATCATTGCAGCCCGGGCTCATGGTCACCTTGCGTTTGCCCAGACGCGCCTGCAGGGCCACGCCATGCTCCTGAACAGCACAACTGCCGGCAATATGCACCCGACCTGTGATACGGTCCACCACTTGCCGATCAATACCCATACCCATGAGGATGGTAAAACCCCCACGGCCGCCATGGTCCCGGTAGATCATCTCCACCACGCTTTCGGTATTGCGGCGGCAGCCTTCAGGGCAGCAGCGCTCCTGGCCGCGGATAAAGGTAAGATCCGGCGGAAAATCGCCCAGCAATTCACAGGTGAGTTGTTGTTTTCGTTCCTCAAAGAGATTCTGGTTGACGATATCGATTCGATCCATATCGCCGATACCCATGCCGGCGGCCCGGCAAAGCTCCAGATGCTTGACATCCTGCACGCCAAAGCCCATGAGGCCCGCGCCCACAACATCCACGGCCAGCGGATCGCAACCGCCGATGAGGAGATTCATGGGCACCACGCACTTGTCGGCATGGTAAGCCGTTGGGTAGTGGCCGTGGGTGGTGGCGATCAGGCCGTCGATGAGGCTGAAGTCAGGTCGCAGCACCCGATAGATATCCGCGAATTTCTGGTGCAGACGGTAGTTATGGTCGGCGATGCGGCTGTGCTGGTGCACAAGTCCGAACTGGTTCTTGATGGACAAAGTCACCTGGGACATGGAATGGGTCTTGAGCTTGGGCAGGGATAGGTACAGATTTTCCGTCCGTTTCTCCACCAGACGTTCAAACACGAAGCGGGAGATATCGATGAATTCCTCGATTCCTGCAAGGAAGATGGGAACCGCCGCGGTTTCATCCAGGAAGACCGGTATGGCACCGGTTTCCTTGCAGATCCGGCTGTACCCGGTGCCCTGAAAAACCAGACGGGTAAAATTGGCCTGGGTGCAGTTTTCCATGACATAGACTGATTTGGCGCCGCAATTTTTGAAATAGATGATAACGGCCCGCAGCACTTCCGGGTCGGTATAGACATTGGGTTCCGGCCCCACAGCGTTGACCTTGATGTACACATCCCGGCTGGAACGAAGCAAAGCTTCACCTTGGCCGAAATGTTCAAAGATCGCCTTCACCGCCCGTGGGATGCCCTTGGTTGTGTCTGCCAGAACCACCTTTGTCCTTGCAGCATTCATGTGCGCCTCCATTTCGGTCCGGCTTGACCGGTTTGTATGGTTGTTTCCTGATGAACCTGTATGAGAACTTTTTGAATACGTTCTTCTGCTGATATGATCACCTGCTCCATGATGCGACGGGCATCCTTGGGTTTTTGATTTTTAACAGCCTCCAAGATCCTCTCATGGAATTTACGACTTTCGCGGATATTGTCTTGATCCTCGAAATACAGGCTGAAGTAATCACGGAAAAGCTGCTGGAAAAAATTCAGCAGAATGACGTACAGCAGATTGCCGGTGGCCCGGGCAATGATCTGATGGAGTTTTAAATCCTTTTCCATTATGGAAATAGAGGCGTCGGCAACGATCCGCTCCAGGTCGGCCACATCGGCAGCGTTGCGCCGCATAGCCGCGAGATAAGCCATCTCCGGAACCATGATGCGACGCACTTCAAGGACATTTGCCAGCATGTCATTGCCGCTTTCCATGCTCATCATCGCTTTGATCAGGTCCACATTGCTACTTTCCAGAAAATCCTTTACATACACACCGTCCCCATGGCGGATTTCGAGCAGCTCCATAAGTTCCAGCCTGCGTAAAGCTTCGCGCACAGTGGCACGATTCACTTTGAAAGATTCAGCCAGTTCACGCTCCGGTGGCAGTCGCAAGCCCGGTGAAAGTGTGCCGGTTAAGATCTGCTTTTGGAGAATGGCGACAATTTCGTCATGCAAACGCAAGTGTTTTATCTGTCTTGAAAAGAGGACGGCCGGAAATGTCATGATTCATCCTTAATAAAGGAAACGCTTAATGGTACATTGGTTCAACCAATATACCATTAAATAATTAATGTCAAGACCCTTGCTGAAGGCAAGATTGAAATATTGTTATTGGATGGTTGTTACAAAAGGTCTTTTATTTTGCTTACAGAGGAACTGGGCAACATTTCGGCCTGACAAGGCTGCGGAAGGGATGCCGCCCCCGGGTACAACCCAATGTCCGACCATGAAAAAATTTTTGAGATGCGGCAATCCATTTTTCATATGAAATAGCCCGGTCTTGGGGGTGATCATCCAGCCCTGGTGGGATCCCTGCCAATTCCCGGTATAACGGACGTAGGTAATGGGGGTTGTAATGTCGCGCATTTCGATCATATCAGCAAAACCGGGAAAACGCCTGTCAATTAAGGCGACCACTTGGTCGGCGATCTGCTCCTTCTCCGCCTGATAGCGCAGGTTGTCTTGGTATAAAGGTTCCCAATAGGCGATGTTCGATGGTATCAGTATCTTTACCAGTGTTTTACCGGAAGGAGCGGCGCTCGGATCGAAATTGTGAATACGGATACCCAAGCGTTTCAGTTTCTCACCGGCGATGATGACCGGTTCTTTTACCGGGAAGTCCAAACCGGTTGAACTACCCATACCCAGGTCGAATGTTTGCTTAAGTCCTAAAGATATGTAAATCAAGGGCGGAAAGATGGGATAGTTTTCATAAAATCCCCGGATCTTCTTGTTCAAATACTTGCCGTCCAGCATTTTGAAAATGGTTGTGTATCCATCGGCAGCGGAAATGACATAGTCCGCGTAATGCTCAGTGCCGTCCTCAAGTTTGATTCCCACGGCACGATTTTTTTCAACCAATATTTTCGATACCCGCGAACTGTAACGGCATTGCCCGCCCAAGCCGAGGTAACGGCGTTCAATTGATTTGGCAAAGTCAAAGGAGCCGCCCAAGGGATAACCGGATGTTTTTTGGTGAAGCATGGAAAGGGTCATCATGAAAAAGAAAAGCGGAGAGTCGGGAAACCATAAATCCGCAAACAACTCACGCAGCAAGCTGCTTTGAAATCGAGTGGAAAATTCCTGCATGGATATTTTAAACCATTTCCGTAACAATCCCCAAAAGGGAATCAGTTTGAAAAGAACACCAAGCCCTTCAAGCGGGCCGTATAATTCAGGTGCTTTCAGAATCGGCAGTCTGAAATGGAGGCAACGACGTACGCCTTGGATGAAGTCCTTGATCAGGGCGCTGTCTTCCGGAGCAACTTCCAGCATATGTTCTTCCAGTTTATCAATATCAGAATGAAGCGTAAAGACGCTTCCATCGGTTCCCTCAAAACTGATAAAGTCTTCATAGTGTTTGAACTGCCGTCCCTGAATAGCCCCCAATTCCTCCCAAATTTGATAAAACTCGGATTGCTTTGCACTACCGAGTAGTAAATGGACGCAGCCGTTGATATTAAAACCGTTTCGCTGCCAGGAGGTGCACAGCCCGCCCGGCCGCGTATGCATCTCAAAAATTTCAGTGTTAAAGCCGTTCATCTCAGCATAGCAGCCTGTTGATAAACCCGCGATGCCCGCTCCGATGATAATCACAGATTTTTTTTTCACTTTACGCCACCCTTTTAAACAATTCCGGCAACTGCACTCTCACCAAAGGATTTTTTATCCATAAATGAACGGGATAATCAAGCAGGATTAAATTTTCTTTGTCGCTTTCCTCCTTGCGGATGGCTTTGATGACAAGCCTGCCGCCGGCTTCGAGATGGGCAAGGGCCATCAGAACAGGCTTCCAGGCCGGCGTGGTGTCGATGATGCTGCGGAGCTTCATGGACGGCCGATCCAACCGATCCCGACCCGGTCGCCCTTTTGAAAGCGGGCCGTATTTCAGGTATATAATAAGATTTTGCAATCCTTGGCATGGCGCAGGAAGTCCTCCGCCGCCTGGATGGTCACACCGTCGATGAAATCCTTTTCAGTAAAATTCATCATATCCACAGTCATTTTACAGGCCACAAATTTGACGCCTTCCAATGCGGCCATTTCCTGAAGATCCGGCAGGGATGGAATGTGCGCCTTTTCCATTTTTCCCTTCATCATCCAGGTGGCGATGGCGGTCATGCCGGGAATGGCGCCCATGAAGCCGGGGGGCTGGAATTTGGCCCGTTCGCTCCAGCCCCGGCGGATGACATTGATGCCCATAAAAGTATAAAAAACCGTGGCGTCCATACCCAAACGGCGGGCATTGATGCCGAGAATCAGGCCGGGATAGGCCCCGTCCAAAGTATCCCGGGAGGTGATAAAGGCTGCGGCTTCCTGGGTGCCCTTACCCGGGGATAGGGCGACAGGATCAATTGCGGGAATATTCATGTGATCTCTCCTTGGTAATACTATTGTTAATTGACGGATCAATTGCCCTTGCAGTACAAACACATGACCAAACCCTAACTTTATTATATTGAAAAGAGGAATACATGACCATTCAAGCTCAAATCAATTGGATCGCGGGAATGCAACTGGTTGCCCGGGCTGGTCAGGGACCGGCGATTATCATGGATGATCCCGAAGGTCGCAGCGGGCCGTCACCCATGGAATTGGTGCTCATGGGTGTTGCGGGCTGCACGGCCATGGATGTGGTCTCCATTCTCAGGAAAAAACGCTCGACCTTTACGGCCCTTCAGGTCGAGATTTCCGGTGAAAGAGCCGCGGATTATCCCAAACGCTACACCCGTATTCACATCGAATTTATTGTAACCGGCACCGGCGTCAAACCCACAGATGTAGAACAGGCCGTCCGGCTTTCCATGGACAAATATTGCAGCGCCGCTGCATCCCTTAATGCCGCCATGGAGGATTCCTACCGGATCATCGAGGCGGATTCGATGCATCAGTTGGATCAGTAGGCCTTGGTCATCGTTTCGGCCTTATCGCGGCTGGAAGCCGCTCCCACAAAGGAGGATGGCCGAAACCATGATCAAGGCCGGATCAGTAGTATTCCACTGTGAGCAACGGGGCGGTGTCGGCAAATCGGTCGTCGATGATTTCGATCATGCCGTCACCGGCCGATGCTGAAAAATTCATGCGCAGCCTGACTTGAAAATCTGGTAGGTTCAAGCGTTGCACCTCATCCATCAGGGCGGTAACATCTATGGGAACAATTTTCCCTGCGTCGCTGGTGAAAAAAGTAAAGGATTTTATCAAAATGGACGGCTGCGAATCAGTATAGAAATGATTGGCAACGAGCGGTTCAGGAGGTTGAAAGGACACCAGTTCAATCAGCATGGGTATGGTGCTGATACCAGAAGCCACGGTGATGTGGTTGATGGTAAGTTCAAGGGTGGCCTCGAAGATCTGGGCTCCTTCCGGCACTCCATCATTACCCCCCAGGGGGAAATCGAGAAAGCCGCGGATTTCATCGCCGTTAGTCGGATCAACACCGGCCCAGACATTATTCGTGTTCACGGCTTGTGAGATCGTCATGGTTGAACCGTCAAAGCTCAGGGAAATGTCGCCATCCGCGTTGCGATCGCTCAAAATATGGGTGATGGTGGTGTCAGGGGCGATGTAAACAGGATCGGCATCGTTATCGCCGCATCCGGTCAATGCAATCGACACCAGCAGTACTGCCAATCCGATAAAAATCCATTTTTTCATTGTATTTACTCCATTATGAATTTCATGAAGCGGTTTTCGCTTTTCGTTGTCCTTATACAATGTCCAAATTGGTTATGCAAGATTTCGGTAACCTTCAAGGCCATGGACGGACAGCCCCGTCAATTGCCGAGATGATGATAGTAAATGAAACAATTGCCTGTCTTTTTAGCTGCATACATAGCGGTGTCCGCATTTTTGACAAAATCGGTCATATCAAGGGCATCCCTTGGAAATAGGCTGATCCCGATACTGGCGGAAATATAGTCAATAACCCGGTCAAGCAAATTATAAGGTCTTGAAATCGTATGAACGATTCTCTTGGCCACGGCTTTTGGCGAGACAAGACCGGGACTGTCCAGAATAATGGTAAATTCATCCCCACCGATTCTGGAAATGAAATCCGTTTCCCGTAGACATTCTTTCAACCTAATTGCAATCTCCTTTAACAACTCATCCCCGACTTGGTGGCCCAAGGTATCGTTAACTTGTTTGAATTTATCGATATCAATAAAAAAAAGGGCGACCTCACCCTGATAACGCCTGGCGTTCAATAAAACATTTTCCAGTTTTTCATAAAATCCCTTCCTGTTTTTCAAACCGGTCAGGGCATCATGGTAGGCAGTGTAAATCAGGCGTTCTTCATATTTTTTACGTTCATCCACATCCCGGGTCACACCCCGAAAACCCAGGAGATCCCCTGAGTTGGTCTTGATCAGGGTGATGGAAGTTTCGATTTGCCTTATGGAACCGTCTTTGCGCAGAACGGCAAAACCCACAGCAGGTTGGGGGACGCCGGAAAAATATACGCCGGCAAAGGCCCGGAATATGGCGCGTTTATCGGCCTGATGGATTAAATCCATCCCTTTCAGCAACAGCAATTCCGTCCGTGAATACCCCGTCATCCGGCAGATGGAATTGTTGAAAAAAGTGAATCCGCCGTGCAGGTCGGCTTCATAGTAGCCTTCCGCCATGTTCTCGACGATGGTTCGATATTTCTCTTCACTCGTACGCAAAGCCTCTGCCACTTCCCGACGCTTGATCATTTCAAATTGCAGTTCTTTCTGGGTCTGTTTGAGGCGTAGGAGTATCTTTACACGGGCCTGCAATTCCTCCGGCTCATAGGGTTTCATGATGAAATCATCCACACCGGCCGCATATCCTTCCAGTCTGTCACCCAGATCATTTTTGCCGGAGAGCATCAGAATCATGATATCAGCGGTTTCCGTCTCGGATTTCAGTTTGCGGCAGACTTCATAACCGCTGATTCCAGGCATGATAATGTCCAGTATGATCAAATCCGGCAGGGATTCTGAAACCAGTTCAAGGGCCTGCGCGCCGTTTTGCGCTTCGGAAAGCAGATATCCTTCCTGTCGTAACAGTCTGCGGATGGCCGCGCGGTTTCGCGCTTCGTCATCCACGATCAACAGTTTGTGCATATTCGGCCCCATGGTTCTCCCGTAGCGTAATGATCACTCCCTTGCCGATAAATTTGCCACCAAGGGGGACAATGTCCAGGTGGAAATCACCGTCCAACAGTTTGAAAAATCCCAATCCTCTGTGAACAGCGTCTTGAAAAACAGCGTTGATTTTTTGAATGACAATTT
The DNA here is from genome assembly GCA_020723325.1 of Desulfosudis oleivorans. Taxonomy (GTDB): domain Bacteria; phylum Desulfobacterota; class Desulfobacteria; order Desulfobacterales; family SURF-7; genus DYJD01. The sequence goes on from DYJD01000058.1 coordinate 10,425, forward strand.
CCGGGAAATATTCCGTAACGCTTCGGCCGATTTCCATGGCTTGGCTTTGAAAGCGTAAATTTGAAGCTTTGCGGTTGATCAGCACGATGGTCCCTTCCAGACTGACGCCGATGATACCAATGGGTATATCCTCCAGGATCGCCCGGGACAGCTCCAGGGCTTGATTTTGAATTTCCAGCTCCCGGGTTCTTTTGTGGACGGCTGCTTCCAAGTCTTCGTTCATTTGCCGCAGAACCACATTTTGTTGCAGCACCTTCTGATTCAATTGTTTATTGATCTGTGTTAGGTTGAATTGCTCGAGGGCCTGGCGGATTTCCAGTTTCAGACTTTGATCGTTCCAGGGTTTTAGGAGGAATTTATAAATGGAGCCACGGTTGATGGCATCGGTGATGGAATTGACTTCCGTATAGCCGGTGAGGATTATGCGAATGGTATCCGGATACATTTCCTTGATTTTGCCAAGGAAGTCAATCCCACTGATCCCGGGCATACGATTGTCGCACAATACCAGGTGAACTGTATGCCGGGCCATCAATTTAAAGGCCTTTTCGGCATCGGTGGCTGCCAGGATCTGATATCTCTCTTTGCGAAATAATCGTTTCAAGGCGTTTAAAATACTGGGTTCATCATCCACACACAGAATGGTATGATCCGATTGGGTTTCCATCATGTTTCTCCACAACTATTTTTGCTTCCGGAAAAAGCAAGGACCAGGGTCTATAGCCGGGTTATTCAAGAGAAGAAGAATTCCATGCTATCGTTGATTCCATTTTTTACAACCGGAAGCCATTCTGACAATGTCGCAATGGCTTTCCGCATCTGAGTCGCGGCAGCCGGATGAATATCCTGCAGAAATTGCAGATCACAATTCTCATCCAGATAAGCATGGACGATCAAATCAGCGGCATGGGTAGTGCATAGCAATTCATTGCCGCATTTCCCTTCGGGAATATTGTGATGGAGGGTGATAGCCTCCACCAGTTCATGGGGAAATTGCCATTTACCGGCCAGATATCCGCCGATATCGGCATGAAGTAGCATTTCCTTGGCCTGCTCGGCGGCATGGAATGTGAGATTGTTTTGATGGGCATACTGCCAGACAGCCCTGAAAAGATCCGGAAAAAATTGGGATAAAACAATTTTTCCGATATCATGCAGCAGGCCTGCCAAAAAACATTCATCCGCCGTTTTAAAACGAGACTTCTCCGCCAAAGCCTTGGCCACCATGGCCACGGAAAGGGAGTGCCTCCAGAAATCGGTGATATTGAAATCCTTTAGGCAGGTGGTGCCGCTGAAAGCTTGAATAATGGAGGCGGAAATGACGGCATTGCGCACGGAATTAAACCCCAACAGCAAAACTGCTTCGGATATACTGCCGATGCGGGCCGGCAGTCCGAAAAAGGCTGAATTCACCAGTTTTAAAATCTTGGCGGTGATGGCCGGATCTTTTTCAAGGGTCCGGCTCAGTCTTTCAATCGTGATGTCATCCTTCAAAAACAATTTATTGACTTCCATGGCGATCACCGGAAGCGTGGGCAGGTCTCTGATGTGGTCCAGCCTGGTTAGGACAGATTGTTTTTCCATTCGTAACAGCCTCTCTGATTCACATGGCGGACTTTACTGTTTATTGAATTTTTGCGGGAGAGTGATCACGAAAGTCGTGCCCTTGTCGACCATGCTGTCCACTTTAATCGTCCCGCCGTGTTTTTGAACTATGCCATAAGCAATATGCATGCCCAAGCCCAAACCTTTGTCCGGGCCTTTCGTAGTAAAGAAAGGGTCGAAAATTTTTTCAAGATCATTTGCCGGGATGCCGATGCCGGTATCGCTGATTTGGATTTCAATACAGCCGTCAAGGGCGCGGGTGGCAATTTGAATCGTGCCCTTGTCTTTGATGGCCTGGGCCGCGTTCACCAATATGTTCATGAATACCTGATTGAGCTGATGGGGGTAGCATTCGATCAGCGGCAGGGTACCATATTTTTTTTCAACCGTGGCCTTGTATTTGAGCTCATTCCAGACCACATTCAGGGTTGAATCAATATTTTGATTGATGTCGCTGAGCTGCAGGCCATCCTCGCCCGGATGGGCAAAATCCTTCAGGTCCATGACGATCTTTTTAATGCGCTCCATGCCTTCACGGCAATCCTGGATCAGCTCGGGCATATCTGTCAGAATGTAGTTGAGATCCATTTCCGATTCCATGGCTTTGACAGCATCAAGGCGCCCCATGCAATCCAATGACTTTTCTCGCAGAAAGTCGGCCAATTCCCGGTATTGAAAGAGAAGGGCGCTGAGATCCTTCTGGTAGTCTGAAAGGGTCTTCAGATTGCTGGTCACAAAGCCGGTGGGATTGTTGATTTCATGGGCCACGCCGGCAGCTAGTTGACCGATAGCCGCCAGCTTCTCTGTTTGGACCAATTGGCCGAGGGTTTTGCGGTATTGATCTTCCAATTCAATGATGCGTTGTCCTGAGCGGATCCGGGCGCGCAATTCTTCCGGATAAAACGGTTTGATGATGAAGTCGTCGGCGCCGGCGCTTAAGCCCTCCACTGCATCTTTGCTTTGGTTTTTGCCGGTCAAGAGAATCATATAAATATAATTTGAAAAACCGGCTTGCCGCACCTTGCGGCATAGGGTCGGCCCATCCAGCTTCGGCATCACCCAATCGGTGATCACAATCCGATAGTTCTTGATTTGCACGGCCTCCCAGGCTTCCAGCCCATCAAAGACCAAATCCGCCTGATGCTCGGTTTTTTGAACAACCTTTTGCACCAATTCGGCGGTCTGCAAATCGTCATCGGCGATCAATATGCGCATACAGGCACCTATATGTCCGGCTCTAGTTTCGGATCTTTCCAAAGACGGATCACAAAGGCAGTTCCTTTACCGGGGGGGCTTTCCACATGGATACTGCCTTTGTGATTTTGAATGATGTTGTAGGTTAAATGCAATCCCAGGCCGGTGCCTTTGCCCACGGCCTTGGTGGTAAAAAAGGGATCGAAAATCCTGGGCAGGATATGGGCCGGAATACCAGGGCCATTGTCGCTGATTCGGATCTCCACCTGGTCTTGCTTTGTGCGGGTGGTGATGGTGATCAAGCCTTTTGTCTCCACGGCCTGGGCCGCGTTGAGGAGGATGTTCATCAAAACCTGGTTGATGCGTTGGGGATAACAGCGAATCATGGGAATTTCCCCCAGGTCGGTAGAGACATCGGCTTTGTATTTGAGTTCGTTGTTGAGAATATTGAGGGTGCAGCGGATGCTTTCATTGATATCGGCATAGCATGGCAAGTCCTGCCCGCTGTGGGCAAAATCCTTCAGATCACCGACAATGGCGATCACCCGCTTGATGCCTTCCAGGGATTCTGCAATCACTTTATGGTAGTCGTCCATTATAAAGGCCAAATCGATTTCCGCTTTTGTGCCATGGATCTCTTTCAGAATGGCGGCAATCCTGGTGTTTTGGATTTGTGCGCGGCTATCATATAAACAGGTTTCTAGTTCCTGGTAGTACTGCAGCAGTCTGGTCAGATCCAGACGGTATTCATTCAGCGTCTCCATATTGCTGCGCACAAATCCGATGGGATTATTGATCTCATGGGCCACACCTGAAGCCAACTGGCCGATGGAGGCCATTTTTTCCGCTTGGAGCATCTGAACCTGGGTTTGTTTCAAGTCCGCCAGGGCTTTATGTAGTCTCTGATGGGATTGTTCCAGTTCCTTTTCGGTTTGTTTATGCTCCTCCAATTCAAATGTCAGCAAGGCATTCACCCGCACCAGTTCATCGGTCCTTTCCCTGACAAGTTCCTCCAGACGCTCCTGATATTCAGATAATTTCTGTTCGGACAATTTGCGTTTGCCTACTTCGATTTCCAGGGCCGCCACCTTTTGAATCAGCATCTCCGAGGCGACGGTCAACTGTTGGGTCCGTTTTTCAATGGCAACTTCCAGGTTTTCCCGATAGCGCTTGTTTTCTTGGATCAGCCGCAGTTTTTCCAGGGCCTTGTTGATTATATGGGTCAAATCGGAAAAGCTTTCCACCGGCTTACGGATATAATCCCAGGCGCCTTTGTTGATGGCGGCAATGACATCCTCTATTTCCCTGCCCCCGGAAAAGACGATGATGGGTGTCTCCGGGAATTCTCGGGCTGTTCTTTGGATGACTTCAAAGCCATTGAGGACCGGCATCCACAAATCGGTCAATACGATATCCGGTTTTTCCGCTTGGAGAACGGCAAGCCCCTTTTCGCCGTCTTCGGCTTGCAGAACATGAAAGCCCTTGCTCTCAAGGTAGTAGCCCATACTTTCCCGGATCAGGCGATCATCGTCGATGATCAGGATGGTTGGTTTTCTCTGCATATGGAAGCAAGTTTCAATGAAAATTACAATAAGGGGAAGGTCTCGGCTCCCAGGAACTTTGCCCCTTGATACTTGGCTGATTTACTAAAATAGTGACGGCACGACCGGAGAAAATACATCCATGCGCTTTGATCAGTTGTTATTCAAATGGTCGCTTCGGATTCTGTTTTGAATGATATGGTTATTGCTTGTCAGTTTAGTGCAAGCTGCCGGATTTGTCAAAAGCAAAAACACCTGCCAGTAACGGCTATGTGGACTTGCATTCGGGATGTATTTTAAGGTGGAAGGATTTCACCCGCATGAAGGGAAAATAGGACTGCTTGGCCTGGGCCAGGCCCGGGATGCCCATGTCGCTTTCTTTATTAATGTAAGTATACTCGTCAAAGAGGCCCCGGGCGCATTCCCGGTCCAAAAATTGATACAAGCCCTTGACGGTGGTGAGGGCTTTTTCAAAATGCAGCACGCCGATGTCGTCGGTAAGACGGGAGGAGATGCCCAGGGCGCTGACGACTCCGTCCAGCCGGATCAACAAGCCTTTCATTGCCACCTGCTCCAGATTTTCAATGGCGTTGATGGCCGCGATTCTTTCACAGGCCAGTTCGCCCACCGGGTCTTCGCTGCAATTCCTTTCAACACACCATTTTTCGATAAAGTCGATGCAGTCCGGAGCTGTTTGGGGTGTAATCATTTCAATGTCCACCCGATTTTCATTCAGGTATTGGCGCTCGAATTGTTTGATCAGGTTTCTTTTTTTGGAAAAGCGATTGCCGGCCAGGGCGGCCATATCGTTTTTCAGGTAAATATAATCTTCGAATTCCGTTTCTTCCCGGATATTGAAATAGTTGCTGATTTCTTCCCTTTGGAATTGGGTAAGATAATCCTCGGGAACGAAGTGATAGGAATCGAAGCCCAGCTCTCTTGCGATTTCGTAAAGTTCACATGGAGTAAAAAACCGCTGGGGGGCAATGGGCAGGATCAGATGCCGGTTTTCCCTGTTGCGGCTGAATTCAAATCCGATGATGACGGCTCCGTCCCGCTGGACGGCATAGGGCTCAAATTTTTCATTCCGCCAGATCAGCAGGGAAGAAAGGGAATAAATGCACAGCCGGTAGCTCTGGCTGCTGAAATAGGGCTTCAATTCCTCAAATTGTTCCGGAAACAACGGTGATAGATTCATGGTCTCAAATTCAGCATAGGGGTGGCGTCGGGCATGATTTTAAAGCCGAGGGGTTCATAAAAAGGCTGCGAATTACGTTCGGCGATCAGGCCGATCCATTTAAGGCCGTCCTGTTCCAAGCGTTGGACGATTTTTTGGATGATTTCCGTGCCGATCCCCTGGCTGCGAAAAGCTGGCGCAACGGTTACGTCTTGAATATACGCATCACTCACCCGGTCGCTGATGGCCCGGCCCATGCCGATGATTTGTCCACCCGTCTCGGCAATCAGGAAACAGTGGCTGCCCTTGATGATCTTGGCAACCAAGTCAGAATGGTCCTCGGCATTCGACAGCCAGCCGGCCTGATGATAGAGGGCCGACACACCGGGCAGATACGGACCGATTTGAAGGGACAAAAAACAATAGCGTATCATTGGGTTTGTGACTTTGCGGAACCGATGGCTGGAATATACGAAGAGCGGTTGCGGCCTTGATCCTTGGAAAGATACATGGCCTTATCGGCGCGCTGAACAAAGGTGGATATGCGTTCATCCGGAAGATATTCCGTGACGCCGATGCTGACGGTGATTTTCAGTTCTGTTCCGGGAATGGGTGAAAAAATTTCGGACTCGATGGCTGTGCGGATACGATCCGCAACCACCACGGCCTCTTCACAGCCGGTTTCCGGCAGAATGATGGTGAATTCCTCGCCGCCGTAGCGGTGGGCCGTGTCCATCCTGCGCAGGCAGGCTTTGATGATTTGTCCCAAACGAACCAGGACCTTGTCGCCTTCGATATGGCCATAGGAATCGTTGTAGCGCTTGAAATGATCAATGTCGATGAGCAACAGGGACAGGGAATGGTTGTAGCGTTTGAGACGGTCCACTTCCAAATCCAGTTGCTTATAAAAATATCTTGAGTTATAAAGCTTGGTCAAACCGTCGGTGATGGCCAGTTTTTTCAGCTTTTCCAGCATCTGATCCCGTTCCTGGGCTAGCTGGCGCTCTTTCAACACCCGTTTCAGACGCAACAGCAGTTCTTCAAAACGCACCGGCTTGAACACGAAATCGCTGGCGCCCTTGCTGATGGCTTCTTCATAGGAATGGTCGCCGCTGTAACCAGTCATGACAATGACATCGGCATCGTAATCTTTCTTAATGATGTTGGTCAGCTCCAGGCCGTCCATGCCCAGCATCATGATATCCGTGACAACGATGTCGGTTTTGCTGGTTTTCAGGTATTCAATGGCTTCTTCAGCGCTGGAAACGGCATCGGATTGGAAATCCTCCATTTCCAGAAATTCCTTCATGGATTCCCGGATGGCGGCGTCATCGTCGACAATGAGAATGATGGGTTTCATGGGATCCGATTCCGGCTTGTAATCCGCTTGAACAAGAAATTGTAAATCCAATCGATCGTTTGGG
>DYJD01000027.1 GCA_020723325.1 Desulfosudis oleivorans
CGAAGGGGCGAATCTCTACGGGGCGGATCTCGAAGGGGCGAATCTCTACGGGGCGCATCTCAAAGTGGCGGATCTCAGCCGAGATGAAGGCACTATTAATTTCTCAACATCTGAAACATGGCTGGTAAACGATGTGTTGGACTTCATGTCAGATATAAATGCTCTTTATCGCATTTTGCTATTGATTCGTTATTTTAATCAGAAAGAAAGGATCTCGATAAGTGAGAGCATGGTAGACTACCTTCTACAGCGAGATACTCTGTTTATAGAGCCTGGGCAACAGCTCACAGTGCACCGCCTTCTAATGTCATCTCCTGGAACTTTCAGTTTTAGTGGCCTTGCGGAAATCATACAACAGCTACGTGAATTTATAAAAGATCTTTGGTATCGAAACCGTCAGGAGAAGGAGCTTGGCGAGTTAGCAAAATTAGAAAAAATCCTTGAGATATGTAGTAAACATAAACTCACACCTTTGCAAATAAGCATAATGGCACCCAAATTTGCAAAAAATATAGGTGGGATTAGCCGATTAATTGAATCTGAAAAGTTAAGTTTGACAGATCAATTACTAATGGCTGAGCAAATGAGAATAGCCAATGAATAACCAAAATAAAAATATTCCAAGCCGGCGGATCGTCCAGCATGCATTTTTGCGGGCTGAATCCAAGCGCAATGCGTTTTATATGTTGTTCCTGGAAGAGGATCAGGGAAGATATTATGTTCGAAAAATCAGCGGCGGGGCCGATGCTATCAATGATGAGCGCCAATGGGAAGCCGGCGACATCACGGCCGCTCAAAAGCTTTATGATCAAATTGTGAGCGATAAAACCCGGACGGACCGCAAGTCCCCAAGAAAATATCACGTGGAATATGCAACGACGCGGTAATGGTCTTATGGGTAGGAAACAAGGGGTGTATAATAGAAACATACACTCACGCGCTTAAGTCGGTTGGCTGTTCCATTGCTCCCCAAACCCCAGGAGCACGCCGCCCCAAAGCTGTATGTTTACCGTAATGTCATTATGAAGGCACGCGGACACAGTCCATTGGCCCACGAACAGCTCGGCCGACGAGCGTAGAGGATGCGAGAGTTTGAGCTATGTCATTTGAGTTAACTGTACCAACAGCAGAAGGTCCGTTTCAGCTCACTGTCGACACAGGCAGTTCGCTGATATTGGTCGGCGCAAACGGTGGTGGGAAGTCGCGTCTTGCAGTGCACATCGAGGAGTCGCTTGGATTGCAGGCTCACAGGATATCCGCGCACAGAGCGCTCGCTCTCAACCCCGCGGTTCCGAAGATCAGCGAGAAGGCCGCACTGCTCGGCCTTCGGACCGGCTACCCCGATGAAAGCGCCAGGTTGGGTCACCGGGGAGGATACCGTTGGCAAAACAAGGTCGCGGTGGCCCTCTTGAACGACTTTGACTACCTTGTTCAGTCGCTTTTCGCCGATCAGGCGAATGAAGCCCTGAAGACTCATCGACGGGTTAGGGCTGGCGATACAAGCCCAGCCCAGCCCACGAAATTCGAGCAACTTGTCGAGATCTGGGAGAGAGTTCTACCCGACCGAAGGTTACACATCTCCGGTGATGACATCCAGGTCGCGCTGCCGGATTCTGCGGAACGATACGCAGCATCGGAAATGAGCGACGGCGAACGTGCTGTGTTTTACCTCGTTGGTCAGACCCTCACAGCGGAACGAGACTCTCTTCTTGTGATCGACGAACCAGAGCTGCATGTGCACCGATCAATTATGGGGAAACTTTGGGACGAGTTGGAGGCGCTTCGACAAGACTGCGCATTTGTATTTATTACGCACGATCTGGAGTTTGCTAGCTCGAGAGTAGCGCAGAAGTACGTCCTTCGGGATTACCGCCCTGCGTCCACATGGGCGATCGAGGAAGTCCCTGATGACACGGGATTTAGCGAAGAAACAACGACTCTAATCCTAGGTAGCCGTCGACCTGTGCTTTTCGTGGAAGGTAGCTCCGAAAGCCTTGATATTGCTGTCTACCGTTGCTCGTTTCCTGCATGGACAATCATACCGAGCGGATCATGCGAGGAAGTGATTCATTCAGTCGTGACACTGAGACGCAATAAGCATCTTACACGAGTCACCTGCGCCGGCATCGTGGACGCTGATGACTACGGATCGGAGGATGTCGCGCGTTTGGCGGAACTAGGCGTTGCCGTTCTGCCTGTGTCGGAGATTGAGAATATTATACTCCTGCCAGCCGTCTCTGGCGCCATCGCTGCGAACGAAGGTCACGATCGACAGGGCATTGATGACCGATTGAGTGCACTGCGTCGCGCTGTCTTCGAGGCAGTAAGCGCAGATGCAGCCATCAACTCGGCCGTGGCGAGGTACTGCCGCAGGAGAGTTGACCGCCTGCTGAAGCGGAGGATTGACCTGAGCAACGCCAGCAGCGTTCAAGAAATGACAGAAGAACTCGGTAGACAGATGGCGGCGCTTGATATCGCCGCTATCGCGGGCAGCGCAGAGAGTCGAATCCGTCAGGCAATTAAGCAGGACGACTTGCCCGCGCTCCTTGCCAGCTATGACAATAAGGGCCTGCTCGCACTTGCGGCCTCACACCTGAAAAGAACACACCTTGGCAGCTTCAAAGCCTGGTTGACAAGAGTTCTTAGGAACCAGACAGTGCCTGGACTTTCAGCCGCAATTCGAGATAGTCTTCCAGAAGTCCGACCGGAGTGATTTTCGGGTAACAAGGTAATGATGATAGCTGCGGCAATATGCAATAGAACCAACAGGTATCTGCAGAGCAGGAATAATGGTGACAGCCAGGATTATGCGTTACTACGATCGATGAGGTTAGTCCTCGTCTATTGATAAACTTAAAACCATATTAAATTGTAAAACGGACTCAGACCTGGCCAAAAAATTAAATGTTGAACGACAGTTTATTAGCCATTGCAAAAAAAATGGATTTGCAAAATATGTTGAGGCGCTAATCGATCAACTATATCAACAATGGTCGGATTCGGATTTCTCAAGTTTAAGGAGGGTGATAAGGTTTTTCTCCAGAATTGAAGATTTGGATGATGCTGAAATAAAAAAAATATTGGATATTATTGATAAAAACTAATGGAGGAGCTATGGATTTTTCAAAACTCGTTGATCTTCATCTTGAAGATAAAAAATTTAGGGGTATGTGCTTAAGAATAAGTTTAATTGTATTCGTTATTTCGACTTTCTTCACACTTGCAGAAAAAAAAGGTTTTGTAGAAGTGTCATCATTATCTTCCGCCTTTATTTTTTCGTTAAATGTTATCGGATTGTTTGGTTGTTTCTTTTATTCTGAAACAATATTATCATTTTTGGGTAAACATTTTGATATATAAACGCTTTTCGCTGTACAACTTTCAAGAGCGAAGTAAAAAGAAAGAGGGGTCAGCTCACGAAACGGGAAAAATAGCATGCTAATCATCGATATTTCACTTGACTAATATAATATATTATATTATATTTTTATTTGTCGTACAAACAATAGAATAATGCTTGCTTCGTACGCCAAATTTTAAGGAGGAAATATGGTAGATTTTATAAGTGGAGATTTCTGGAATATTTTATTAGGGGTATTTCTTATACTGGGTTGTTTTTATTGCTTTAGACAAAAGCTTATGACAGGATCAGTTTTAATTATGGTCTTCTTTGTATTGAGTATCATAAAGGAGCCAGTAATCAATCGTCTTTTGAAGATTTCACAGCGAGAAGTAGTCAATATATCGAATTGCGCGCCAATTAATCATTTTTTTAAAGACGACGAATTGCGAGTTGATACCTCAAAAGGAGTTTTTGTCACAAGCGCAGATATTGGAATTCCCAAAGAAGCGATTCTGGTTACAAAAAAATCCGCCACCGGCAAAACGGAAAGGAAATATCTTGCAACAACGCTAAAGCCATCCAATTTGTATGAAGCAAAAGAATTGTAAGACCTCTGCCGCTACCCTTATGGAGTCACGCAATGGGTAAAAACATCAGCGTCTATCTCAATGACGAAATGCTCAAAATGGTGGAGACCTCGGGCCTGCCTGTAAGCCAAATTGTGCAAACAGCTTTAAAGGAATATTTTCTACCACAAAACAGATCGGCTGCTTCTGTCAAAGTTCTTGAATGCGCCCAGGCTTTGGGAAAATCCGATGGATTTAATGAAGCCATAGCAGAATGGCTCCGTAACCGGGAGGTTGATCGTTGGTAGGCCTGGACACCGGCTTTTTCGTGGGGCTTATGAAGGCTGACCAACGGGCGATTACTGCTTGGCAAGCCCTTTCAGCCGGTGATAGTTTGCCGGTGGTTTCTGTGCTGACCCTGGGAGAGTTGCTTTATATTTCGTTTCGAACCGGAAAACCAGAAATCGGCAAAGAAATGCTCCATAGCATCGCAAGCGCCGCCCAGGTGGTTGACGTGACCCGACAGATCGTGGAAAAGGCCGCAGCTTTGAAGGCCGGCAGGATGATTCCGTATGTTGATTCGATAATTCTTGCTACTTTCATGCAGACTGGTTGCAATGAGATCCACACCAGTGACAGGAATCATTTCTCTGAAATGAAAAACAAGGGCCTGGCCTTCATTTTTTATTAAAAATATATACAAATTCAGCAAGATAAATAGGAGGGGCGATAATGGAACATATCTTGGTCGCTTTCATTATTTCTATTTTGATTTTAGCTTTTTTGAGCCTTTTCACCGCACCTGACAAAGGCAGGATTGCAGAATATTTTGAAGAGCGAGGGGATACCGTTTTATCTATTTCATGGTGCCCATTTTTTGGTAAGGGGTGGTACTCGGAAGCTGGAAAGGAAAGCGGTAATAGGATATACGAGGTCGAGTTCAAAGATATTTATGGAAACCGGAAATGTGCGTGGTGTAAGACCGCTATGTTTTCTGGGGTCTATGTTTCCGATGAAGTAATAATCGAGCCGGCACAAACGGACGGCAGGCCTTTGACGGCCGAGGAAAAAGTAGTATTGTTAGAAAATGAATTACGAAAACTCCGTGCAGGAAAAATCGTTTAAAAGACGAACGAAACCGATTTAAAAACAACAAAGAATATTAAATAGGCAGGAGGCTAAATGAATAAAGAACTTATTAAAGGTTTTATTATTGGAGCAATATTTGTTCTTATTGGAGTGTTTACAATTGCATTTACTAATATAGGGGATTCAACTCGTCCTATAAATAATCTTGCTTGCAGTATGGATGGTAAAATTGTTTATGTATCAGATAATTTTCACGTCTATAAAAGCATGGATTATGGAAAAGAATGGATTGAGGTTTTACGTAAGGAATAATAAACAGACAATGAATCGGAAGGACGCATGACACTTACGAAATCTGAAATTGTGGATAAAATCACAGAAAAAATGGGGTTGTCGAAGAATCAAAGCGTGGATTTGGTTGAAGTGATGCTCGAACTTATCAAAAAAACGCTGGAAAATGGCGAAAGCGTTCTAATCAGCGGTTTTGGTAAATTCAATGTCAAAGCAAAAAACAAAAGAATGGGCAGAAACCCCGCCACCGGGGACCAGATGCTGCTCGATGCCAGAAAGGTGATAACATTCACCTGCTCACAAAAACTACGGTCATTAATAGACCCAGTCCCTCCCCCCAAAAAAGGGAAATAGATGGCCGGTCTTTCCACAACGAAGATAACCTGGATAAAAAGCAGGCCAGGCCGAGCCGGCCTTTATAGACCTAAAGTGCATATTTTTTATGGCGATGCGCCCATATCTATCTGCGGCCGTATGGTAAGAGACGATGGTCTACTGTCGAATCCCAATGAAAAGCAGCCTTGCAAAAACTGCTTTCGGATTCACAGAAAACGAAAGGGCACATATTTGTTACAAGGTAACAAAGAAAAGCCCAATCACATATAACCAAATACCGCAAGAAATGATTACGATCAGACACTCGTCTCATGAACAAGCCCCATGAGCAGGATGTTGAAAGGCCTTCCTCCTTCCGGACGCAATATAAGGTTCCGTACATCGGAACGGCCTCATTTGTTACAAGGTAACAAAATCATATATGGCCCAAAAATACTGCCGGCACTGTATCATAAATATCGTAGGCGTCTCATGAACAAGCCCCATGAGTAGGGTATTGTATCGCAGCCTATTTTCTGCAAACAGATTGGATGTTTTCTGGTCTCATGAACAAGCCCCATGAGTAGGGTATTGTATCGCCACTAATAAAAATCTTTGTAATTATTAGTTTTTCATAGAATCTTTCGAGTACTCCAAAAAATACCGCGATAAAAGTTCCTCAGCGGCACCAAAATCTTGGTCGTAATCCAGTTCGCAATGGCCACATCTTACAATATGGTTATTCTTCGTGTCTGATTTAATAATATTTTTACAGTGCGGACACACATTTGTTGTATTTTTTGCATCAATGCGCGCGATAACGGCATTTTTTGCAGCACAAGAACGCTCGATTTCGCCAAGCAGCAATCCCGGTGATGCTACCTTTTCCCAATATCTGCTTACCTTGCCTGTGTCAACCCCGTATTCTGCCGCACCCTTTCGTAAAACATTAGAGATCTTGAAATCTTCAATTACAATGGTTCCATAGTTTTCCGCCAACCATTTGGCGAAAATACGGAACTTATCACGCCGCCTTAACTGCATTTTTTCTCGCAGATTGCTTTGCCATTCGTAAAGGTGGAGGTATTGCTTTCTCCATGCCAACAACTCATGATAAATCTTATCCTCTGGTTGTTCTGCGTTCGACTCCCAGCAACAGGCGATCAATGCCGACATCCTCTGAGACGATCGCCAACGCAGAATCGTATCTGTCTTTTCTGCCAACCATCCTTGCAAGACGCCGGCTTGTCGCATTTCAGACACTCGCGCTTTAATCGCTTCGAAATGCTTATCAATCGTTGACTGAAGCCCGTCCAGCCTTTTAAATATCTTAATGTAGCTCGAATCAAGCCGTAGTTCACCCTGTCCACCGTCAGAATCCTTCCACGCGGCAACGCGTATACCGTTGTCAAATTTACGCCAGCCGGTATCAATTCCAATTGCTTTGGCCGACGTGCCCGACTCGCGCATGTCGGGCTCATCCACGGTAATATTGAGCCGATATCGCCAGTGATTTCCAACCTTCCAGCGGGATACCTGGGCCATCTTGATCCTTGCCAATTCCGGAATCGGCCGATGAATTACCACTTGGAATTCCAACCATACGGGGTCGCGCTCCTCTGATCCAACGCGCAGCCTGCCTGTTGCCCGGCAGAGTCTGCGCCTTTCACTTCGTGGAGCCGACTCATCCCACGCCTTCGCAGGGACAGGGTCTATCTGCAACTGTTGGCTCCCGGCAGAAAACAGATCCGATACGCTCATGCCGTTCATTATCTGGACCGTGAGCCGCCCCTCCCCCGTGAACCGGTGGAAGTTCAACTGGCTCGATTTACCGGCCGCGCGCTTTTTCATCATTGCGGACCGTGCGCGGTTGTAGCTATCCACGACGGCGTTGTAATTGCCCCAGTACAAACCCATGCCGGCAAATTCCTGCCGCTTTGCCTTGACGGCTTCCCGGCGGGCGGCCTCGATTTCATCCAGCTTGGGTTTGATTTCTACGCGGGCCTTCTCGCGCAATGCCTTCGCTTTTGCGCGCAGGTCCTTTAATTCGGTTTTGAAATCGGCGGCGGACAACTTCAAAACCGTGCTTTCCGTTGCGCTTCTGGTCCGCTGCCGGATTGCTTTGATATCTGACCGGGTTTTTTCCAGTTCCGCTACTTTCTTTTCAATATCGGTCTTGATTGTTGATAGTTCCGTGTCTGATTCAACAATAGCTCGTTGATATGCTTCGTTACTGGCATTGTCGATTTCGACAAGCGCATTCCAGAACCGATTTTGCAAGGCCAATTGTGTGAAGGCCGGCTCGATGATTTTGTCCGGCATTTTTTTGATGCCGTACTGATAAACTTTGATCATGGTCACTGTAACTTATTGATGATCGATCCGGTTGCGGATTGATGCAATGAGGGTTTCGAGTTCTGCTTGAGTCAATTTTTCCAAAAAGCCAAGGTCATTTTCCGTGTTTAAAATTCGTTTCAGCATTTCAACCAGATTTTGCTTATTCATATTCCTCGATTAATCTCGTCCAGCATATTCACCTGCTGCTAAATTCTCAAACCGCGTGTACGCATTCAAAAAGGCCAAAGAAACCGTCCCCACTGGGCCGTTGCGCTGCTTGCCAAGGATGATTTCCGCCTTGCCGCGATTGGGATTGTTCTCGTCCTTGTTGTAGACCTCATCCCGGTAAATAAAGGCCACCACATCCGCATCCTGTTCCAGGGCTCCGGATTCCCGTAAATCGGACAAAAGCGGCCGCTTGTCGCTGCGTTGCTCCAGCGCGCGGTTCAACTGAGAGAGGGCGATTACCGGCACATTCATTTCCTTGGCCAAGCCCTTCAGCGAACGGGAGATTTCCGAGATTTCCAGGTCCCGGCGCTCGCCGGCCTTGCGCGACCGCATCAACTGAAGATAGTCGATAATAACCAGTCCCAAGCCATTATCCATCTTTAAACGCCGCATTTTCGCCCGTATGTCCATAGTGGTTATATTCGGAGAATCGTCTATATATAAAGGCGCATTGTTGAATGCAGTGGCGGCTTCGGTCAATCGATGCCAATCTTCGTTGTTTAAAAAACCGGTGCGCAGTTTGGATGAATCGAACCTGGCTTCAGCCGACAACAGCCTCATGGAAAGCTCCTCTTTTGACATTTCCAATGAAAAAATCGCCACCGGCACTTTGTGATCAATAGCGGCATTGCGGGCAATATTCAGCGCAAAGGAAGTCTTGCCCATGGACGGGCGGGCCGCCAGAATAATCAAATTTGAGTTTTGAAACCCGGCGGTCATTTTGTCCAATCGCGTAAAGCCGGATGGAACTCCGGTAAGCATGGTTTTATTGGCCTGGCGTATCTCCAGGGCATCGAGGTTGCTCATAATGAGCTGGGTTATGGGGTGAAAATCCTTTTTCGCAGTCTGCTCCGAGATTTCAAATATTGCCTGTTCGGCAGAATCAATAATTTCATCCACATTGCCGCGATCCTCAAAGCAACTCTGGGTGATCTTGTTGGAACTTGCAATCAGCCGCCGCAAGGAGGACTTATCGCGTATAATGCCGGCATGATGAATCGGACTCACGGCCGCCGGAACAGTATCCACGAGGCTTGCGAGATAGACGGCCCCACCGATTTTTTCAAGATCACCGTTTTCCTTAAGCCGGTTGGCAAGGGTCACCAAATCCACCGGCTCGTTCTTGTTGAACAACGCCTCTATGGCAGCAAAAATTTTCTGGTGCGCGTTGCGATAAAAGTCCTCCGGCTTTAAAATCTCCAGAACATCGAACAGGGTGGCATTATCAACTAGGATCGCACTGAGAATTGAAGCCTCGGCCTCGATATTTTGGGGCGGTAGCTTGGCGGTAAACTCCTTGTCATTGCTTTTTGCGTCTGGCTGGTCCATTTTTTCCACCTGGATAAAGAATGTTTATAAAGGATAACCACAAGGTAGATCCACCTACGCTTGCTGATCATATTCTTTCATCAACCGTTTTTCCAAAAACTCAGAAATTGTCACGTTGTCACGTTTCGCAAGTGTGGATAAATACAGCCAGGCCTTGCGTTTCAGGGTAATGGTCTTGTAGCCGTCCGTTTGTTTGTCATTCTCCCGCTTTAGTTTTGCCCGGATCGCACCATCCAGTTGCGTTTTCTGTTGATCCGATAACCATTTCTCACACCAGGCCTGCACTTTTCCATCTTTCAGCCTGGAAAATTCCTTCTCGGCAATATATTGCCGGTCCGTATCATCTTCTATCGGCCAACCGCCTTGTTGCAGCTTCCTTTTGCAGTAATCACGTATCCAGTATTCGTCAAAGACTCTTTTGCGCCTCTTTGCCATGGCCATCTCCTTTTAATTTTGTTACAAGGTAACAAATCATATGTTACCTTGTAACGCAAGCGAATTTCACAGGAGCGCCCACAAAAAAACATTACAATGCCTCGCCCATGATAAAAGCCGACTCTTCATCATCTGGCCCGGGCAACTCAATTTGATTTTCCTCTCGCTTTTCCTCCTTTTCAGCGCCTTCCAGCATCTCCATTTCTTTTTCTTTCATACCTTGCTGACTGCTGGTTTGCTTGCTTAAAGCGCTCGCCATCCCTTCATCTTTTTTACTAAAAAATTTGTCCAGATCAAAAATAGAACGCTGAATCAACGCGGGGTTGATTATTGGGTAATACCTATATTTAAGGTGTATCTTCGTGATATCCGACCCAATAAACTTGCAATAACCTTGTAGGTTTGAGAGTCTCTGTAACTCAGAGGGCATGATGATATTCTCGGTCCTTTCGCTCCGCAGGATATTTTGCCCGTCCCGAGAGTCCTTAACCCCAATTGAAAAGCCTTCCTGTGCCACCACATAGGTGCCTTGTCCTATTTTGTCGGATAAGTATTTCGCCGTGGTCGTGTCCGAGACATTTAGCGTCACACTATTACCGCATGCGTTTATTATCGTCTGGCGTAATTCCGGACCGTAAATGCTCTCTATGCGCCCGATGTCCTGTATTCCCAGCCAAACACTTGCGCCTTTGGAACGCCCCAGGGTTAATAGATCGATAATGGAGGGCATTTTCTGGAGTGTCCCCAATTCGTCCAGGCATAGAAAAAGACGCCGACGGATGCTGTCCGGCAAGGACAGTATTTGACGGCTGCATAGGTCGACAAATAAACTAAGCAGGGGCCTCAATGTGTCACTCATGTTCGCGTAATTTTGGATGAAGATGTTTCCTTTCGGATTTCTCACCCAATCAGAGATGCAAAAATCCCCATCAATATCCGCCAACATCTGAAAGCACTTTGTATGTTGCATTAATACAGAATGGACCGCGAGGGCTTGCCTTGACCGAGGATCTTGAATATAGATTTGTCCCCGTTTTCCGCCTTCAACACTTAGCAGACATTTAGCGATGGAGCCGGTATCCATGGTGACCATCTCCCAAATATCTTTATTAGTCTTTTTCTTGGATATAAAAAGGTAAATCAAAATACCGGCAAAAACATCCCTGGCGGCTTCGGTCCAAAAAGAATGCTCCTTGGAGCCGGGTGGGATAAGCGAAGCGGCCATGGCATCAATATCGGCAAACGACTTCAACTCATTAAAGACATTCCATCGTAAGCATCTTTCATCCATGGGGTTGAAGATATAATCCTGGCCCTCGCGATAAAACAGGGGTATAAAATCCCCTTTAAAATCATACGTGATGCAGCTTTCTTCACGGATCATCAACCGTTTCAATATGGCATTCAAAAAAACGGTTTTCCCGCTGCCGGGAGCCCCCACCACAAAGCAGTGCTGAGTCTCAAACCGTACCGGGAGTTTTAGTTTTTGGCCGAACGGCAAGTCGGTTCGTTCATGTTTCAAACTCCGCATGAACTCAGCAGGACTTACCAGGCGTGCGCCTTTTACATATTTTTTATTCGTATAGTCCTTCCCAATACGCTTAAAATAAAAAACCATTGGGGGGCCAAGTAAGTAAATCAACAAACTCCACAACGCCGACGACAATAACTTGGATTGCACGGCGAGATGCGGCCAGATATACTGCGTGGTATAATCATAATACATCGACGCCGGCACGTCATAATTTTTGCCGTTTATCGTTAGCCGGTATGGGGCCGCATCCGAGGATCGTTCCGTGATGAAGGTCTTCGCAAAACCGATCAGGACCGAGGATTCCAGGGAATCGAGCTTCTCAAAAAAAATAAATAACCATAACATCAACTGGAGGATTAATAATGTTTGGAAGACAACCCTGATCATCTGCGCATACATGCGCGCTACAGAATAGGTTGTTTCAAAACCCTTGACGGCGTTGTTCATGTTTTCATTTATCATTCGAAGGATCTCCTAATTACTTGCTGCAAACCATGTCCTCGCCGCCTTTTTTAACGGAATTCAGAATTGATATACTCTCCAATAATGAATTGATGCACGCGCAATCCGTGATCACTTCCTCCCCTGGCCCCACCGGGCAGCCATTGTGAAGGGTACAAACCCTGATTTCGGTTTGTATGGTTTGATTGGTTTTTCGATAATCCATGACCGTGCCGTGCTCCTGCACGTCCGTACCGCTGACGTTTTTCCTCACTTTGCAGGCCAACTCACAGTCCGGCTCCGGTGCCACACCCGGCAATTGGATACTATTGTGGATCGTCCCGGCTTCGGAGGTCACTGTATATTCGGCGGTGTTGCCGCTCACCGTGAGGGTATTTCCCACCTGTTTAGTGGGGTCAAGGAGACTGGGATCGACTTCCTGGCCTGTTACGGCCTGACAGACATACTGATTTTTGACATAATACCATGACTCATCATCTGCATAGATGATCGCATGGGCGATATTGCGAATGGTTTTACCATCGTTGCAGAAAGTCTGTCCATTGATGGTTTGGCAATATGTCATCATTGTGAAATTAGTGGGATTGTACTCCCGGACGGTTGGTATGCAATTGGCCCCGGTGTAATCACAGACATACTTATTTTTAAGCCGGCAATTGGCCCCGATCGCGCAAGAATCCAAAACGTGCACCGTAGGCACGCCATTATCAAAAACAATCTCCCTGCGGGTGATGCACTCCTCCAGGTCCACCGCGCCGGCCCTGTTGGTGTAGGACTCCGTGATCAGATGAAAATAGCTCTGATCGTCCGCCTGCTGCTTGGTTTTCTCCGCTTCGCCGGCGACGATGAGTTTATCCGCGTTTCCGCTCTTGTCCCAATATTGGGCCGGGTTGGCCGATCCAGAAAAAGAGGGGCCGCTTACTTCAGCCGTAGCCAGGTTTTTGCCGCAATATTGAATACTGGTCTCCCCTTTTACCACTTTGGATATGGCAAATTTCGGGTTTCTTTCCTGAAGGGCGGCCACGATCCCGCCGCCCAGGTCATCCAAGACCTTGGACATATTTTCGGTTGCAAGACCGTCGCCGCAATTTTGGTTCACACAAGAACAGGCCCCCATGTTGATCTGAGCAGGAACCTCGTGCTCGATGACATGCCCGCTGCCATCCGCCGACCATTGAAAATACCGACAGTTGGTCCAAGTGCCGGCGACACAGGACACAAAACCATTGGAGCACACCCCGGATATAGGCCGAGGGACCGTGTATGTGTAATCCACGGTTCCATCAAAATTAGAATCCACATCGATTATTGCCGTCACATCCTGGGTTGGGTTGACTTGGAGCGACAGGGTCAAAAACGTATGGGTGGTCCCTTGAAAAACGGACACATTGAAGCTCTGTGGATCAGGCCCCAAGGTGGTCATGGGTTGGCTTGAATCCAAAATCGGGACCATCAAACGCTGGTTGATCTTTTCCGGGGTGTTGATTTCCGATAGCGCCTCAAGGGCCGCCTGCTTGCCGGCATCATATAGTTGCTGCTCCTCCTCCGTGGCCCAGACATAGCCAACGGTCACCCCGATAAGTGCCATCAAACAAAACAGTGAAAGAATCGGCTTCATGTTCATCCTTCCTCATTGTCCGGGCGTTTGGCCGGAGGCTGGGTCCGCGTTTTCAGAGGCTCGGGCATGATTTGGCTCTTTTTGGAAAAATCAGGCCGTTTATTCTTTTTAAATTCGTAGCTCAGCCATTCTTCGGGATTGGCGGAACCGTTGAGTACGCGGATGGCCCGGTATACATTGGTCCGCAATTCCTCCATGGTGACCACACCGGTAGACACATACATGGCCTTGCCGCTCTCCCGTGCGACGATCAGAATGGACGGCGTGATTTCTACGTTGAATTGCGCCGCAATGTCTTTGTCCCGTAAGAAATCGATCCTACGGATCTCCCAACCGAACTTGTTTTCAAAAAATACGATGATGTCTTCCTGGGCCGTGCAATATGAGCAGCCTTCCTGGGTGAACATGATCAAGGCAAAATCATTGATGGATTTTGCGATCAGGTCGTTGATTTCTGATTCCCGGACCTGGTGCAAGGCCCGCTGTCCCGGGGCGTTGATGGGGTAATCGGCGTTGCTGCTGAGTCTGGGGTTTTGCTGGGCCACATAGGTTCCCACGGACGCATAGGCCGAGGCTTTTTGAATGGCGATGTCTTGCAACTCTAGATACTGCAACACATCCTCTTCCTTCAGCGTCTGTAAGGCTTTCTTGTTCTTCTCCTCCAGCAATACCTTGAACTCATCCGGGTGCATTTCCCAGATGGTCTTGTAATCCAGGGGTTTTATCGCAAGTTCTTCTTCCGGTTCTTCCGGCGGTTGGGCCTCGTAATTGTAAAAACCGCCCCCATGTTGATCGTAGCTGAACGAATATGTCTTGTCCGGCTTCTTGACCGGCTCGGACGCCATCGTAAGACCGCACATCAAAACCAGGCTACAAAAGAGGTATGGTAAGCGCATTGATCTTTTCCTTTGGAATCGGCCCCAAGTATCGGCTGTCCAGGCTGTCCTTATGCTCGCCGATCAAAAACACCCGGCCTTCTTCCATGACGCCGCTATGGGTATATGCATTCAGTTGTTTTCCGGTCAAGGTATTGCCCTTGGCCGTGCCCAGATACTCACCGTTGCAAAAATAGTCCCTTCCTTCCACGCTGAGTCGCTCGCCGGCTGCGCAGCCGATGCGTTTATGCACCACGCAGTGCCGGCAATTTTCCACAATATCGGTTTCGATCTCAGCAAGGACATAAGCCCCCCGTTTAAGGTCCTTGTCCCGAATGAAGCCGTTTTTAAAATAAATACGATGCTTCAGGCTGGGCGAAAGGGTCACCACAAAATGCCGTGGGATTTCAAACCCCATCACAATAGCAACTACTATAAGCAATACCCTAACGGCTTTTGGGATTGACTTTCTTTCCACATTTTTCGAGCGCGTACCGGATCGGAACCGCTCCAACAATTTTACAACCATTGATTTCATCAGGCCGGCTTCTCCCCTCATCAGTCGATACGTCTGCACACACAATTGTAGGCACCTCTGTGACCCCCGCTGATCGAAACAGCGGTGGGTCAATATCCACCCCCACGCGATATAGCTCGCAATCTTGATCATCACAGGCCGGGTCCTGCTTAAGGATTTCCTGGATAAACTGCAAAGTCGGCTTGAAATCCATCAGGGACCCCACAAATCCGCGCATCACCATGCGGACATTCTGATCCTGCATGTCGTTTGCTTGCCTGGCGTATTCTCGCAACAACTCCATGGGCATGGACGAACTGATAAAAATTAATATCTCCCCTTGGCCCTTTTCCTGCGGGCTTTTTTCTTTCTGCTTGGTTTCTTCCGGAAGATTTTCCTTAAAAACCTCCCGCCGGATTCTTTCCTGCTCCTGTTTTATCTTGGCTTGGAACTCCGGGGAATGAAATTGGTCCGCCGCCTCCTTCGCGGCTTCTTCTATGCGCGGATCATTCTTTTCTTGTATGGCTTTGATGTCGATCTGTTTTTGGTATTCATCCACGCGTTTCATGGACTCGTAAACCGCCTTGTATTCGTCCGTTTCTTCCGCCCCGGCGTTAAGACAAACGCTTAGCAACAGTAGAACGATGGCCGATATCAGATTATTTTGACGCACAGCAAAGCCTCTTTCGAAAAACGATGAATGCAAAATTATCTCCTTGCACTGGGGGGTTCATGGCAGGTCCCCAAATCATCTCGGTTCTTCCCATGGGGATGAGCTGGTTTCCGCGTACCGGTTTGGCGAGCTGCAATCGGTAATGCCATTTTATCCAAATGGGGGTGTAAACCCGGTTGATGCACACATTCATGGCCGTGTCTTGGATCAGGCCGATCCGGCACATTTTATAAATGAACTTTCCGGCCGCGGCGGCGTTGGCTTGTAAATATTCATCGTCGTTCACATGGCCGCTCACCGGAAACACCGGTCCCCAACTGCCCATGCACCAGAACAAAAAGGGCAGCGGCAGCCCCAAAAGATTAGCAGAAACACTATCCGCCACACAGGAGAGCACTGCGGCATAGTTTGCGAACATCAGGGTTTCTGGCTGCAAGATTGTGGCTAATTCATCATCGTTCCACATGGGGTCTATCTCTGTGATATACCCTAGATCGAACTGGCTATTATCTTCACACATGTTGTCGACTGTTTTCTGCATGAGCGTAACGGCTGGGAAATAGAAAAAATGGGCCTGGGCAAAGCTGCTCATTTCTTCCTGATTAGCCATGTCTTCATGGGTCCCACATGTTAGGCCCTTTTTTTCTTCGTCATTCATTTGTTGGCCGATTCCTGGAAAACAATACGCATCCTTAACGGTTTCGATAAAAATGGACGGCTCCCAATAGCTCACCGTTACCCCAATCCTTTTATATCTAGGATATGGGGCCGGACATATGCATACAGAGGATGGAAAGGCATCAATGGGCTCCACCATGCCTTTTTGCTGACCTATGGGCACCTGGGCGACCTTGATAGGAAAAATTCCAGACCAATATACATCCGAGGCCGGATTAATCATTGATTCTTTACAGATCGTCAGCCCATCCTCTGTTTGCAGGCCAAGGATGGCGATTGTTAAAAATATTGCCCGTACGATTTTACTTGATTGCATTTTTACCCTTCTCGATTTGTATTTCTTCCACCTTCATGTATTTCCCCTCCTGCCGGACAACTGCCGGTACGCATTCAATTTGAAACTTGGTCACGATTTCTCCCAGGGCGTAATACACCGGTCGTTTGATGCGCTCGCGGGTGTCGTACCAGTTGCCATCGGTCAAAAGAATGGTGGTGGATAGACGTTTATAATGCGGGCTGTTTTGCAGCCAGGCGATTTGATCGGCATCCGTGCCATCAATGAAAACATAGGTTCTTTTCATCTGCATAAAGTCCAGGGGATTGAACTTAAATCCTTTTGGGTAAAGCACGTTGCCGTTCTGGTCCGGTATGTCGAAATCCAGGGCGTGGGTCATATCCACCAAGAAAGCCCTGTTCTCGCGGGCCACGGGCAGCTTTTTGACCGTTTCCGGCTTGAAGTTCTTAATCTTTTGCTCCATTACTTTTTTGTCGGCGATTTTCGAAAAATCGATGCTCTTGGCTTTTTCTTGCAGCTCCATTAAAGCGTCGTTTTCCTTTATGGGGTAGGTCTCGCCTATCTTGCCCATGGAGATTAGGCCGCTCCAGGCCTCACCGCTCAGAATCAGGATGCACAGCAGAACAACCGCTGCACTACTATTGGGTTTTTTGGTAAAATTCATCGATACGATCACGCAGTTTATTTTTAAGGGTAATTGAGCTGATGGTCTGGATTTCTGAGAACCATTCTGAGAGGTCCATTTTTCCAAAATCCAGGGCCTGAAATTCATCCGGCGTGAACCCCTGGCAGTTGGGGTTGTCGGCCGAGCCCCAATCGCTCAGGGTTTTGAGCTGCGCCCGGCCCTGCTCTTGAACGATTCTCGCCAGCTTGGAATTGAAACAACAGTAGGTCTTTTCCGTCTCTATGCAGATGCTCCCCAAAAATGGCACGGATAGTGTTTTGGAACAATGCGGGCCGACGTAATGACAGAGTGCCCGGGATTTCATATCAGCCAGTTCCAGCTCGCTTTCTCGGCACCGGCCCAGTCCGAAAAAAAAGTCCTTATCCTTGCAGCAGTCCTCCCAACCGATGGTGACCCCGCCGGACCGGCAACGGCGGTCATGGCCACTGTAAATATAAATTTTTCCCAGGCACTCCCCATTCTCATCAATGCCGGCATCATTTTTTTTATCGTTCTGGCCCTCCGGCACCCCGTTTAGCTGGATCATCCCACAATCGACGGCACTGCACATCTCCAGCGCATGACCGTCCAACTGGACGCACGGCCGATTATTCCCATACGGGCAAGGCTGGCCAAAGGGATAGCAGCCGTTTTGGATGGGATTGTATTGTAAATCCGGCGGGTCGTCCGGGCATCGCGGCTCACCGGTCTCGCAGACCAGCTTGTCTTTCAAATTCATGGGAGTTCCAAGGCTCGGTATTTCCTGTTTTGCTCCAAGGCAATCGCCCGTTTGTGTTTGATAGGCGTACCCATCCGGGCAGATACCATTGAAACTGGATACCCGGCAGTCATCGCTGCCCATAACCGGCAGGCCATACAGACAGGCCTTCACCGTGCCTGGGCCGATGCAGCCCGGGGAACCCAGACAGATCAATTTTCCATTGGGGTCAAACGTTCCGCCATAGCCGTTGGGACAAAACGGCTTGGCCGGGTCCGGCTCGTAAAGGCAAGCGTTATCCTGGGTTAATGCGCCGAACATGCACCCCTGGTTTTTAAAACATTGATCCATGTCCGGATCGATCCAGCTTTGGCTGTCCGTGCAGAAGGCCTCTATCTTTTTTGCACAATTGACGGCGTCTATCGGGCATAAATGGGTAGGCATGGCGCCCACCTTTCCGAGCGCGCAGGACCACAGGCCACCGCTGGCGACGCTGTCATTCGTGCAGACATACTCCCCAACGGCCGTGCCCGGAGGCTGCACCGTATAGCCTAGCCGGATTCCATTGATGATGGTGCGCGAATACACAATCCAATAGCCTATCGGCACGCCGGCCATGCTCAGCACGCTATCGGCCCGGGTGTTCTGCTCCTGCCATTTGCAGGCCTGCCCGTACTCATCCGAATTGCAGAAAGGAGCTGTTGCGCTGGTCCGGTTGAGTTCTGGAAACTCATTACTCGGTGGATTGGCCACGGCATTGTCCACCATGGTCGGGTCCACATAATTAAGGGTTAAGGTCACGCTGGTTCCCGGCATAATGGTGCCGCTACGGTCCACACCGCAGGTCAGATAGCTCGGCAGGGCCGGATTTGTGCCGGGTATGTATTGCATTGACCCGTCACAGGTGGCATGCATGGTGGCACCATCCACCACAAAATCAACGCCGTTGTCCGGCCCGATTGGTCCGCCTTGGGGTACAATTTCCATGGTGTGGGTTTCTGTGATTGTCGGCAGGTCCGTTCGATAAACTGAAAAATTGAACTTGTCGCCATTGAGGTCGAACACTACCGTGTCGGCGGAGGCGTTGCCCACAAACACCATTAATAAACTAAGTATGGTTGCATTTATTCTGGCCATATTTTTTTCAATTCCCGTTGCACGTTATTGATATAAGCATACGCTCTCTGTCGCAGTTCAGGGCTCAGCTCGTCGGGCGACTTGCCGCAGTTGTAACAGGCCACGGCATCCCAGGTGTTGCCGTAGCGCTCGACGCATTGCCGCAAGATCCAGGCCCCTACCCGCGTGCAATAGCAGGGGTTTTCCGGGAGGAGGGTCCAGCCGGCCGCTCCCATCTTTTTAATCCACTGGCTGTTGATCTGCATGTGGCCGAGATCAACCGAGTTATTGGGGTTGGTATTGATCGCGTCCGGCCTGTGCCGGCTTTCCACGGCGGAAATCGCATACAGGAGATGCGGTGACACCTGGAATTCAATGCCTGCTTGTTCAAAGCAGTATTCGCCCGCTTCCACTCCGGAACAAACCAACAACAATGTCAATAACAGCGCGGTTTTACCTTTCATTCACGGTCCCCAGCCACCAATGGACATACGTCCGCTCCTGAAAAAATGATCATTTCTTGGGTTGTTTATCGTATTTTGAGGAGAGCTTATTCCAGCCGTGCCCGCAACTCCATTTCCATGTCGGCGAGCAGGCCAAGGATCTCCTTTTCAAGTGCCTTCAGGTTCGCGCCTTCAACTCTTTTGCCATTGTCCAGAATGAACAGGGGGACGCCTTTTACACCGAGTTGCTCGGTGGTGGCTCTGGTTTTGGCCAGCAGTTCCTCGGCCCGATCGCACTCCTCCCCTTCCCTTTTGGTCTCGGAGGCGCTTAAATCCAAATATTCATCGATATTCATCTGATTGCAGATGGCCGCCCTTGCCTTTGGGTTATTCTCCCGAAGAGGGGCGATAATGAGCTTGATCGCCATTCCATAGCGTTCCGATATGGTCTTGATTTGGGATCCGGCCGTCTGGCAATAGTGGCAGTCCGGGTCCGCGATCATATACAGACTTCGGTGTATGTTGCGCTCTTGCGGGGTGTAGGTGATCGATACGCAATCATCCAGGACCTTCCTTTTTTGTTCAGCCGTCGCTACTTCCAATTCGTCTATCTTTCTTTTGGTGACGGCCTTTTGGTCCTGGAACATATCCCCCACCAGCACGTAATCAGGCGATACATACAACGGGAAATATTTACCGCTGCTTTCCACGATAATTTCGCAAAGGCCGTGCACCGGCGTCTGCGAGAGAATCTTGAACTTTGGAGGCAAAAACGCATGCTTCTGAATGGTATCCATGCCGGTCAAGCATGGATTTGGCTCCTGAGTCTCAGGCCGTAGGGTGGTTTCTGCGCAACCGATACAACTGAAAAGGAT
Source organism: Desulfosudis oleivorans (assembly GCA_020723325.1). Taxonomy (GTDB): domain Bacteria; phylum Desulfobacterota; class Desulfobacteria; order Desulfobacterales; family SURF-7; genus DYJD01. The sequence goes on from DYJD01000027.1 coordinate 20,402, forward strand.
CAGCGCGATTATTATTGAATTATTTCTCATCGGCAGTACCTTCCTGGTTGACGGTTTGTCCTTTCAATTTCCTCAACTCGTCAAATTCATATATAATTCTATTCCTGTCGGTTATATTTAGAGAATAAACCATCAAGTTTTTCATTTCATATTGATCAGGAGTAGTTGCGTATACACTAATCAATATATTTTCTTCAGGCGACGAGGTTCTTGACCATAAGTAGCGGTCGTGTTGTTCGGTCAAAAGGGCTTCGAGTTCGCCATCAAACACCATATAAAGTTCTTTTTTTTGTTTATCGATAGCCAGACGAAAGCCTTCATTTTTTGCTATACGCTCTCTATTTGTTTGAAACACGAAACCAAAACCGTTTAGCGTGAAAAAGAAATTGCTTGCAACCAGCCCTGATTGACCATGCTTAGGCAAATCCTTCGATGTATTTGTTTTCATATCGTGTTCGGAGCCCCTCCAATTCTTTTCTTTAATATAATAAATCCCAAAGCTGCTGAGTATAAACAAGACGCTGAAGACCATTCCTGCCGCAAACGCAAGAAACATCTTCGCTTTTTGCACCTTGCCGGCATCCAAATTCATTTCTGCCCTTCTATTTCCTTCCTGGATGGTAATATGGATTGTCCTTACTAATTGTTTCTCTTGTTTGCGGATCTGTCAGCTCGATAAGTTTGTCTCCTCTTGCCTCCTTATTTCCCCAACCTAAGATATTAGATAAGCCGTCACCTGTAAAAAATCCGAGAGCACCTCCTAACGGTCCTGGCACAACATTCCTGCCGACATCCATTGCCCCTTTGGTTTTGGCTACGGTATGAATGGCTTCTTCAGGCGATTTACCAGCCTTTTCTATAAGTTGATTATAGGTCTCTGTTTGTACCGGATTAAGATGAGTATCAACACCACCATCATATCGCCATCTGTTGGCATGAGTGATACTTTCTTGACCGGTCGTGCGGCTGGTCAGATTAGACGATCTAATATTGTTGAGGCTGAGTCGCCCGTTCTCGTAGCCGGCATTGAAACTCACCGCATCCCCGGGATTTACCTGCACTTCATGAGAGCCCAATTGTTGATTTATGGCGTTTGCCTGGGATTCTGTCAGGCTGGCAATGGATTGATTCATGCTGGCAATTTCTACCGCCCGGCGGCCGGTTTCTGTCTGCATCAATTCCCCGAATCGCCTTTGCTGCTTGGGTGTTAGAGGCAGGCCGAGTAAACTTCGATTCACGGCCGCGCGCATGGTGGCGTCGGCGACCCGCTGTTGGGCGCTGGTCATTGCGCTATACCCCGCGTTTTCAACGGAACCCACGCCCGCCAGGTCTCCTTTTTGCTGCGCGATTTCTTTTTCGGTCAGGACCCCGGCCTCACCGGGCGTCAGATTATCGATCTGGGCATTATTTCTTGCCCCTTGGAGTTCTCCCAGCATTGCGCTCCGAGAAGGTCCGCCCATGGTTTCGCTTTCTGTAACCATGCGGGCTGTCTGGGTCGCATTGGCTTCCGCCAGCCGGCCGGCTGCCGTTCCGGGATCGCCGCTGCCAAACAGGCTGGTTTCTTGATTCATGGTTTCCAAGGCTTTTTGCTTGCCGTATACTTCCGGGCCGACTTCATTTTTAACCGCTGCGCTTAAATCTCCTGCTCCAAGCGTTTGGATGCTTTGCTCGGCCGCCGTGGTGCCCCTGACCGTCTGATAGGCCTGCCCCTGCCCTTCCCTCATGGCCGCCGCCGTGGGATTGCCGCCCCCGAGTTCCTGGGTTTTTGTGGTCATAGCGGCCGCAGCGGCGGTCACACCGTAAGCGATGGCCGCTGCCTCCGCATTCGCGGCCGTGTCCGGGTGGCCGAAATGTTCGACTTTTTTCTCGGCGGTCCCCACGCGGGTTTGTTCGCCGAGCACATTGCCCGCCGCGCTCCTGCCGGCCGCCTGGAGCGGATTTCCGGACCCGAGGTGATCCACAATACCCTGGCTGGTTTGCATGGCGGTCCCTAATTGATACATCTCTTGGTTCGCCATGTTTCCGTAACCGTAGGAATTTGCCACTGCCAAAACCGGGACAGCGCGTGTAAGTTGCTGGAGAGCGGCGGCCCTTCTTTCTGGATTTTCGGTTTGCAGGGCGGCACCGGCTCCGTAGCTCCGGGATGCTGATAATTGATCAGCAAAATGAGCCATGGCCGTACCTCCAAAATGGGCCAGCATGGACGATAGAACGCCGGCAATCATCATCCCTGCCCACCTGGCCGAACCGAATATTGCCAGGGCTTTTGTGGCCTCATCCTCGAACATTAAAAGACTACGCAACCCCAGCTTCCCTTGGGCGATTTCATGGAACAGGGCAACGCTCTTATGCATGGCAAATGAATGAATCAGGGCGTCACAGATCCCCCAGGAAGTAATGAAAACAAACATCCCGAATATAAAACCAACTATTCGCCCGCAAAGCGGCGTGGGGATCAACAACGCCAAAAAAGGAAAAAGGCCGATGAACGCGGCAAACACCATGGCCCGGATTACCGGTATCCAACTGTTGGCCATGGACTGCATACCACCCAGGGAAACCCCGGCCTGCCGGTCGGCCAGGACCTGATAATCCCCGCTCTGCACCGCATCGAACATGCCCCTTGCGATCAGGGCTTGAATTACGATTTGCTCGGAAGTCACGGCCGACCCTATCAAATGACTGACAGCGGTCGTGACCTTGTCGCGATATTGATCGGCCATGTCCGGGCCTACCGCTCCGAGTACATTGGCGAGCCCGCATTTTCCGCTCTTTTCCTTGTAAAAGCGCGTCACGACATCACTTGTCGGCGTTAACGTCGAAAAATAATTGTTAAGCGAAACCCAGCATTGCTGACAATCGACGGTGATTCCGGCCTTGTTCGCGTCGTCCTTCCATACTGTGAATATGGCTGGATTGGCGGCATTAGCCAAAAGGCTCGTAAAGTCAGTAGTCGTATAGAAATCGTTGATATTGATGGTCGAGCCGGGCCGGCTGAGTTCAAAAACGACGCAATCTTTTGTGTATCGATTCAAATTCAAATATGTATAGGCGCCAGGGTCCGGGGTGCCGGCCAGATTAACCTCCCCGCCCCCGCTGAACGCGCTTTTAATCATGTCAAAAACAGTCCCGCCGGCGCTGTCTCGAAAGGATTCTATATCCCCGGAAGTCCAAATCACGTCCACCAACCCTTTTTCAATTTTATTGGACAGGCAGGCAATCACGATCAAACCTTCCGGGACCCCTCCCACCGTGATTTGCTGATTCATAACCTCATCGTAGATCGTTATCTCCGATGTGGGCTGAATGAATGTTTTGTAGAGAATTACCCCCAGAATGATTGTCCCGAATATGCCCATCCAATTTGCAGTGGATATGCCGTTCCCCGCAATGGCCCTGAGAGCCGCGTTTATACATCCAAACACAATCGAAAGGACGATGATCCCAAAGAACAAGCCCTGATAACGGCTATCACTCATCATGAGGCCGATTCTCTGGAACGTATCCACGACCGTATCGAACTCCCCATAGGTCGTGTACACGTTAAAACCGGTCGGCACCACCGCGAACGCCCCATCGGACACGCCGAGGAATGTTACGGTGATTGCAAGGATGATCAGAATCTTTTTCATGCTGGACGATCCCCTAATAACTACTGTTCCGGCTGAGACGGCTGGACCGGTAACGTAATTTCAAAAGTCTCGTAATCTATATAATATTTAAAGGTGTTAGGAGGCGTGAAATCCTCAATATGGGCCGCAGCTAATATATATGCCTTACCACCAAGTTGTTTTAAATATTTCGTTATTGTTTGATTTGTAACTTCACTTTTAAATTGAATGGCATTAGTTGTTGCAACATATTTGAAACTATATGAAAATGATAAATTCATGTTGTGGAAGGCCCAACTATCCAGTTCTATACCTTCACCTTTAAAAATGCCGTTCACAAATTGCTGCTCGGTAATATTCGCGGATGGAGTTACAAAAAGAGCTATATAGAGGAATTTTAAATCTGATTCTGCATCCACATCATAGCTTATTGTAAATGTATCGGCTGTAGCTAATTCGCTTGGAGTTACTTTCAAATTAGTCAAAGAAATCCTTGGGGTGGCATTTGGTGTGCTGGGCTGCGTGTTGTTATGGGGCTGCGGAACATCAACTCCTGTATCACCAGAGCAACCCCAAAAAATAAAAGCAATTAAAATTGAAGCCAGTATTGTCCTATTACCTTTCATCTTTTTATTACTCTCCTTTGGTCTAATTCGATTTTATACGGCCTCGATGAACTTCGTTCATCCGCTCGTTTTCGATTTGCCGTTTGGCTTCCACCGCCCCTTGGCCCATGGCAAGATAGGCCACGTATTGATTAACACTCATATCGTAGTCCCTTGTTACGGCGATTTTGTATGCTCTTATCTTTTCTTTCATTCTACCAAGCGATGTTATTGCTCCTTGGGCCAATTGAAGTTGGCAGTCTTTCTGGCCTCCGCCGCTGTCGGTCCCCTGTTTGTTTTTGGCAATGGTTTCTGCCGTGTTGATCACCTGGCTGGTGGTTTCGTATAGATCGGTAATCATCGCGTACGTGTAGGCTGATGCTGCTATTTCACTATACGGCCTGACTACATCGGCCGAAATAGTACTCTCACCACGTTTTTCAACTTCTTGCTTTAATCCCATGTAGATCGAGCCAGGTAACGCACTAACAAAGGTGGTTTGATCGTTTGTCAAAGGAGATTTTGCAACTAGATTGTCGGCAATCCCGACCATCATGTCCGACACATATTCCCGAATCGACCCATAAGTATGGCCGTTTATAATAAAAGAACTGAGTTTTTCGCAGACATTGGTATTCTTAGTGCGTTGGTACATTTCCCCGTACATGAATTCCGCTATTCTTTCTGGTCTATTTTCACTACATGGGTCTAAGTAGTTATAATCTAAATTGGGAGAAACCTCGATATCACCTACAAGGCCTCTGATAAGTTCGATATACCCAACAGCTATTCCTCTTTCGTTAGCCAGATTTTCCAGCACAGACCCGGCCTTGAAAAAAGTATTTTGCATAGCCGGCGGGCAGCCGGACACCATGCTTGCCTTGGTTGCACCGTATGCAGCAAGTGCTTGATCGGCTGTTGCATTTTCACCACCTGAAATTACATCTTTATAATATTGCTCCAATCCAGAATCTACTAGAAAATTCGATACAGCCTCTGTTTCTGCAGGACCAGCCAAACTGCCTGGGGTATGATCCTTCATAATAGCTACGACCGCTTTTTGCGCTTTGCAGTCATCCAAATTCAACTGGTTTAAACGGTCAATTAACGCCGAGAGTGACTTAAATTCTTTTGCGCACGGCTCACACAACAAATTCATTGAGATATCGAATAGGTATGTTTCCATTGAATGGGTCATTATATTTTTAAATTTTTCTCCTAAATATTTCATTTTTGTATAACCCATTCCCCCCAGAAAAACATCAATGCCTCCACAGCCGCTCGAAAACCGTGGCTTAGCTATCGTTAATAGGTAGTCCTTGTTGTTCGCCCAGCGCATATTGACTCCGCCGGCGGATGCATATCCGCGCTTTTGATCCTCCATGGTCGTGGGACCATGCACGGTTTTTTGGTTGATCCAATCATCCACCCACGCAGCACGACACACACCCTGAAGCAAGAAAAAACTAATGAGTACCAGCGAGGATTTCACAAGCCTTGTCATATCCAATTCCCTTCCGTTGCAGGTCTTTTAGTTTCGCGTTGTCGTCCGGGTCGCTGGTATAAATCCAGTAGGATTCTGGGTCGGTGACCAGGCGAACAACTCCGGTTCCCATGGGTGAATGCAAAAATATTTCAGAATACCTTGGCTTCGGAGTTTTTACCGATCTCAAAATTTCCATGGTGAATGGGTCGTAGCTGATAATCTTCTCCTTGGCCGCTTCTGGGTAGTCTTCGGATTCCAGCAAAAACTTGAAGGCCGAATTGGCTTTGATTACCTGGCCTACGGATCGGAACAGGGCCAAGTCCAGGATGGATTGAAAAACACACGTAAAGCTACCCTTATATTTTCTTGCCCGGCGATACCCGGACGCCACCGCCTTGGCGATCATCACGCTTTCGGATTCGTCATCCCCCAGAAATTGGGCCGGCTCATCGAACACAAACATGCGTTTGCGATCACGGGCCGACAAATACAATTCATTGGTGAGGAAATTGATAAGCTGTAAAGTCACCACCCGGAATAGCTCGGTTTGGGGTTTCAACTCCTCCAACTCCAGGGCCACAAAATCATCTCCTTTAATATCCAGATTGGATTTACCATTGAACCAGCGGCCGTAGACCCCCGAACTGGTATAATCCGATAAATTATAGGCTAGCTCCTCACCGAGTTTACCCATGTCCCGTAGCATTTCAGCTTTAATGCCGAGCTTGGCCAAATATTTGTCTGCATTTCTCAAATATTCTTGCACATCATCAATTTGGCCGTCATTTCCCTTGGTTTCGTAAGTATGCCTGATGGCTGATTTAATGAGGCCCATTTGCAGTTCTACGGGCTGTTGCCTGGTCGATGAATAAATCATTTGAGCAACAACACTGGACAAAATGCCGATATCTTCCTTGATGTTGCTGACATTCCCAAATGGGTTGATGATTATCTCCGATTTTTCCGTAAAGGCGATGTATTTCCCAGCAACAACATCACAGGTTTTCTCATACGATCGGCCAAGGTCGATTATTCGTATCCGCGCTCCAGTGGCATAATTGTTAAATAACAAATAATTTGTGAAAAACGACTTGCCGCTGCCGGTAGTGGCGGCCACCATGCAGTTATAGTTTAGAGAACGCTTGGAAAAAATATCTATGGTGGCAATCTGGCCTTTGCGACCAACCATCAATAGACTAGGACTTCCGCCCCCAGAAAAATCTCCTTGAATCGGCAAAAACCTTGCTGCGGATTTCCCGTCCAGGATGAAATCACGATCGATCATGCTTATATTGGTGCCTATATTGTACAGACCAAACGGCAGGGATGAATACAACAGAATTCCAAGGATACCCCGGTCTTCTTGCATTACAAAACCTTGGTTTTCCCACAAGCGCTTGGCCCGGGCGGTATTTTCTCGGGAGCTGTCCTCATCATCGCAGAACGTCCATATAATCGGCATGATCCGAACAAAAGGCGTTCTCCCTTTCTCAAGCTCTCCAGTGGCCCACATATACTCTTCCTGTTTTCGATGCAGAGACGGGGCCAGGCTGCCCACGGCTTTTTGTTGCAAAACGAAATTACATTTGCCGTGTAATTTTGCATTTAGCTTTTCGAACAAAACATTGACCGTAATTGCGAAAGGACAATTAATTTGGTTGCCGTCACCCTTCAGGCCCCAAACATCGCCGGTCAGCATGTTGGATGTCATGCAGTCAATGCTGGAGGGCAGTTTTTTGGGTGTAATACAGCGCAAATGCTTATCGCCCACGAGGACTTCATTCCATTTAACAGTTATCTTGGTCTCACTGCTCAGAATTTGCTTATTGATCGGCATGCTGTCAGCGCAAGACTCCCATTTCACCGTCCTGTCATTAAACATTTTTGATAAGAGATTGATTAGTGCTTCCGGTTCCATATATTGTGGATATAGATGCAGGCCATGTAGACATTCTTTGATATTGTCTCGCAGTTCGAGCGCCTGCATGATATTTTTCGTTTCCTGCGGAACCTTGAGGGATACAATCAGGCGGAAATTCCGCACCGGAATGTTTTGGATCTTCTTTAACCCGTGAGTGCCTTCCTGGAACATCTTCCGCGTTGCTTCGGTGATCTTTTTTACCACCGGACTTGCGTCCTGGGGCCGCATATTCTGATATTCATCCAGAATTAAATCGACGAACGGGTCCGCCCACAGCATGAATTGCAGCACACTGCCTTCCGGGACGCCCATATTGAAAAGTCCCTCCAAATTTTCAAAGGTCTTTTCACTAGCATAGACGAGCGGATAGCACTCCCAAATGAAACCAACGGTGTTATCGTTGTTATTATATAGCTTTTTATCCGCGTCATAGGCGATATATGGGAAATATTTCGAAGCTTGATTTCTTCTCGTCATTCTAGACAGTTCGCTTTTGCGCAGCCCACCATTTTCACCCACGAACAAACTCATCATAGAGCCTAAAATATCCAAGTTCTCTCCCTCTCTTTTATTCCTGATCCAAAATGAACTTTGGCTCGCCAACCATGAAATACACAAATCGATTGCCGAACAAGACCTTGCCGTTGTCGTCCGGATAATAAATTATCAGGGTCCTGACGGTCTTAGGGGGAACCAGCAAGGGAGTTTTGTCTTTGCTGTCGAGGAGTTGAGCATAGGTTTCATACAGCCGGTCCTTGTAGTGGTAGTCCACGTCCTGTTTTTTCTTAGCGTATTCATTTTTATTCTTTTTACAGTCCGGGCCTATGCATTTCTTTTTTTTAATGACCAGTTCGTTTTCATGGTCGAGGCTCTCTTGATATGCTTCGTCCATGTCCGCACATTTTCCTACTGGTACGTCCGGACACATGAATTCAGACTCATACGGGTTGAAAATTTTGGAACATCCCATAAACAAAAAAACAGTTATGATTAGTAATAGCTTACGCACCATTCAGCCCACCTCCCCCACTGTTCGTCGGTTCGATTTTCAACTCCAGGCCCTTTTTGATGACGATGTGGATTTCTTTGGTCGGCCCAACTTCAATAACCGGCAGGGTCTGTTGAGCCAAGTCCAGGTAAAATTTTTGCAATTCCTTTGCCGTGCTTTGTAGGCCTTTGCCGACGGATAGCTTTAAAATACTCTCCGTATCATCTTTCATTGTTCTTTGAACAACGCCGGTTGCCGGCGAGAACTGCTCGGTATATGAGCTTTTCTCCACACCCTCGGCCGCCCCGCCGAGAAGTCCGGCCAGGCCCACCCGAGCCAAATGGGTGCCCATTTTGGCCACCACCCTGCCCTTCAGATCCACTTGGCCGTCTGCGTCCACCACAAACCCGTTGACCTCTTGATCGATTATGCTTTGGCCTTTTTTGCCCACGCACGCCAGGTTGACCAGGCGTGTGTCCACCCGGTGGGTCTGAAGATTGCCAACCCCCTCGGCGATCACGAAACAACCCTTCAAGTCCGCTTTTAAACGGTTGGGCAGGACCGCAAGGTTATCAATTTTAATTAACATAGGCACCGGGTTTTTTTTCCCGGCCATGGATGCCGGGGCTTGAACCCCCGATAATAAGGTTCCGCGCATGTAGCACGGTGGCAGCCGGATGGTTTCCGGCTTTTTTTTTTCAGCGCCCTCGCTTTTTGCTTTGTTGGTAACTACTTCCACACCACCTACCATGGCAAACTTTTTTGGTTTGGCCTGGGTTGGGGGTGAAGTTGGAAAGAGATTTTTGGTGTCGCCGGCGGGTTTGATTGGTAATGATTGTGCCGGCATTGCCGGCGGTTCGGGAAATTTTTGATTGGGTTTGACTTCTGGTTTTTCATCCAATTCAATATTGGACACAATCTCGCTGATCACTGTTTTCTCTTCTTTAGGCGGCCCCTTTTCTTCAGGCGATCCAGGCAACCGGTTTCTCATTTCCTCTGAGGATTTCCGCTTGAATTCGGCTAAATCATCTTTGATTTTCTTCAGCTCATTGTACATTTCCTCTTCTTGCTTCCTGATCTTTTTTTCTGTCTGCACATACAACCCTTTTTCCAGTTGCTGGGAATCAAGGGTCATTTTAAGTTTTTCTTCTTTTTTTTGTACAACTTCAGTCTTGCCCCGTCCGGACGCGATATACGCAAGATACCCGACAACAACTAAACATAACAAAGCTAATAGATATACAACCTTCTTGCGTTTGGTCGCGGATAAATTATCCCATAGTTCCATGGTTCACCCTTTCTACAATGAATAACCTGGTTTTTTGTTTTTTAGTAACCACAAAATCCTCTATGGTTATTCCAATCGGTTTATCGGTGACTTCCGGGATGAGAAAGAATTTTTCCTGTAATTCAACCTTCTCCAACGGAGAGGTATTCTTCATTGCGATTACGAATTCTTTCAAAATAAGGCCGGTTCCTTCTGCTTCGATTGTCTTTCTGTGATACAAGATCAGGTCCTGGTGGGTCTCGATGGATTTACCAATCTTTGTCTGACTAAATGTGCTCGGAAGGCTTTCTTCCATGGCAGCCTGGGTCATTTTTACAATGGACTTTTCAATGGGTAGGCCTTCGAAAAATTTTAGATTTTCTTCAATTTTTTCACTACCCCATTGTAATAGGATGGTTTGGCCGTCAGTGGCCCTGGGAATGCCGATGATCGGGTACACCAAATTATCCACCACTACGAAGCACTTGATCGGCTCCGTCATGAAAGTGGTTTCTCCGGTGTCCTGGTCCACCTTTCGCAAAAAAGTAAGGAATGCATCGCTACCCCGGATCTCGACAGATACGCCGGCATCCTTTGGTATTACAACATCTTTGATTTGTTTGCCTTGGGGAGCTTTGATCCAGTTCGGATTTTTGTTACTAAGGTCACATTTGGTTACAATCTCAGGCAGTGCTGAAACCTCAAGCTCGGCTGAATATACAAATGAAGCAATAAAAACCAAACCAGCTATATAAACTATTGTGCGTTTCATCTTTTACCTTCTTCTTTCATTTCTGTAATATTCCTCACAAAGAACTTTCGATTCATGAACTCATAGGTAATTATGTATCTTTTGATTTTATCTTCCATTGGGTTGTTGTGGGTGAACTGTTTCCGCAGCCCGCTTAATTCTACGGTTTTTTTGTTCGGGTCCACTTCAATTGTCTGTGGATAAAACACCGAGCTGACCGAAAGATTTTCGATATTATCCGCGATCTTCGTAAGTTGATCGTTCAACTCCGGATAAAACTCTGGGTGCGCATATGCCAGCAGTTCCTGGAATTGCGCCTTGGCCGTCCTGGGTTGGTAATTCAATAATAGGCCGCAAATATGCCGTGTCATGACTTTGTAATATTCCGCGTTGGCGGTGTTGCCCTGGAATTCGAGCTGGAAATCATTCGATATCGGCAAAACAATGGTGCGTTGGTAGTTTAGGGCGGCTTTTGCTGCCCACATCGAGTACATCTGGCCCAACATTAATACTATGATCACAAATTTCAGCAGCCTGTTCTCCGCAAACAGGTTGGATGATTTTTGTAAGAACATATCCATTTTCATTCAGTGAATTCCTTCTCAAAGGACGCGGGATACATCTGAATATTTTGCAATCCCATAAAGTAAAGTAAATGTTTTAAAAATCCCCTGGGATACTCGTTTTTGACAAACCGGTATCCATACGGACCGATAAACAACATGAAAAATAAAAGCCAACTCCAAAAAAGAATCAGCAAGATGAAAAATATTAGTATTATTGCGCATTCATCACTCTCGAACCAAGCTATCGACCATGGCGACGATAAATACTGAGGTACATTTATTCTTTCCATTCATAAGGCCTTTTTGTTTTGGGGGGATGATCTCCCCCCACATAGTGACAAAAAAATATCAACAAATTAGCCCCATTGAGGTTACAATGGTGTCCGCCTTAAGTAGCGCGGCCCCCGACAAAGTTGTGAAAACTCCAGGGACAATCATTTGTCGTACGACCAAAATGATACCAACGACCAGAACAGCTATGCCGGCCATAAAACCAATCGCACCCTTCAAGATGCTGTTCACACCTATGTCATAAATATCATACGCAAAACTGCCAGCCGCCGGCGCAACCATCGCAAAGCTCTGGGGAGTGGTTGCAACGAAAAGTAACACCATGATTGCGAAAATACGATAATAGCGATTTGTTTTCGTATCGAATTTACTCATTTTTTTATTTCTCCTTATGCCACTTTGTGTTAACGGTTGATGGGTATATATTTATCGGGGCAGAGATTCCTTTTCGGTGGTGCAAGGGTATGCGCCGCCGCAATGATGAAGCTCCCCCGAATATCCTGGTTTATTTGTTTTGAGTGTTTAGATAGGTTGAGATTGCTTTGAGACATGGGTTTTTCTGTGGCTGTTTTGCAACCCATTAATACGAGAATAAAAATCACCATAGGGATGGATGTTTTCATAGAATTATGATAATCCTTCTCGAAAATTAGAATTTAGTTATTCGAAATATTATTATACAAATCGCCTAAAGTTTGAGGAATTATGGCGATTTTTGGATATGGCTATTGATAGCCACTTGAAATTTCAATAAATTTTATTTAAATATTTAATAGTGAGGAAATATATTTTTTTTATTAAAAAATACTGACAGGATGTATTAAATGTTAAATACAGACAAGATTTTTCAAAAAACCAATGAGCTTTATTTAGATAAAAAAAATCCTTGTGTCAAGCATAATTTTAAAAAAATATTCGGATTATATTCGAATTATAAACATTGTTTACAGGTAAAACATGTCGTACACATTCGAATACAGTATTTTAAATAAATATAAAGAACTTATAGACGATTTTTTGGACCGGCATCTTGTCGATAAAACGATGTTGTTCCTGTGTAAGGCTCTCAAACTTAATCCGGCAGCAATTACTAGTCAAAAAACCGGTCGAAGACCCTTATCTCCACACACCTTGAAAGCACTCCTGAAAAACGATCTAATTAAATTCCGAGAATTATTTGGCAATCGCACCTGGGCGGAAATTCCAGATGAAGATAAAAACGTGCTGATCCCTCTCGCGATTCCGGAAAATGTTCTATTCGCAATCGGAGAAGCACTTTTTGAGCATGGAGAAATATCTTTGCAGAATATGGAAAATATTTTAGAACTTATTAAACATGAGATAGAACCGATCGAAGTTCGTTATATCGGTTCCAAAAATAAGATTGCAAAAATACAAGAAATTGCTGAATTGGAAGGTTTGAAAAATTTATCAAAAAACCCTTTTTGGACCACTCAACAAAAACAACTACCGTCAGTTTGCACTCTCATTATAAAGACTCGGAAAATAAAGGGTATGACACAAAAAGATCTAGCAAAGAAAGCCGGAATAATACCGTATTACCTTTCTGAGATCGAAACCGGACGCCGGGAGCTTACTTATAAAATGGCTCGCAGGATAGCTTCTGCTTTAGAGCTTGATGTTAATGAACTTCTTGGTGTAGATAAAGAATCGCACATTTCAGCCTCTAACAAAAACTCGATCTCATCAGGCCTGAAAGCTTTACTCGATAAGCAAACTCAGGATAAACAACTACCGCCAGTTTGCGCTCTCATTATAAAGACTCGAAAAAAAAAGGGTATGACACAAAAAGATCTAGCAAATAAAGCCGGAATGATCCCGGGCTACCTTTCTGAAATCGAAACCGGACGCCGGGAGCTGTCTAATAAAATGGCTCGCAGGATAGCTTCTGCTTTAGAGCTTGATGTCAATAAGCTTCTTAACTTAGTTTAAAAATAGTCGGGCACTCAAAAAAAATATTTTTTGAGTGGATTTGAAAAACGCATTTTATTAAACTCCGACATAGTTTGCGGGCCGCTGCAAATAGGTTTTGCCCTAAAAACCTATTTGCTCGTTTCCATGACTATAATGTCTCGGACTCTTTATAAAACAACTCTACAAATATTGCTCGCATCGCATTTTCAAACATCAGACCAGTACGACGGGCCTTTGCTGCGACTGGTAAACTTGAATGACATTTTTTAAAAGCCTCGCCTTCTCGGTCCTGCATCATCTCTGCAAATTTTAAATCAATATCTGCGTCTCGCTCAGCTTTTTTAATTTCATTCAACTGCTTAGCTCTTTCCTGTTTTTCTCTTAGTCTCTTTTCAGCTCTTTCCAAAGCCTTTTCTTCAAACGATTTATAGCCTGCCGGCTTATCGTAATATCTGTGCTTTTTTAAAATAGCATACAACCAGTCAAGCACATTTTTTATCGGCTGCCCTTTTTTATCTCTCTCTCCCTTCTCAATCATGTCAAATGCACAATGACATAAAGATTCCAGCATATCTTCATCCGAAATTTTTAGTTCAGCCATCCACGATTCAATTTTTTGAATCTTCAATTTATCGTTCCAGTATGCGAGGTCAGGGTTTTTTTGTAATGCGTCGCTTAGTAAGTTAGTTTCTTTTAAAAACTTACTACTAACTATTATAGAGGGATCAATTCGGTGATTTGGTGATTCGGTTATTCGGTTATCTGCTCGGTTACCCGGTGATTCGGTTATTCGGTTATCTGCTCGGTTATTCGGTGATTCGGTTATTCGGTTAAAAAATAGATTTGGTTTTAATTTTTTTTGATCGTCATTACTGACTGGAGTATAACCAAACAGGGGAAAACATCTATCTGTGTCAACAATACAAGTTGTCATTTTGTTTGGACTGCTATTTATTGAAAATCGTTGTAATATATATCCTTTTTTTATTAAACTTAATGTACGGCTTCGAACATTATCAACAGATACTGGTGGATAAAGTAAATCCCCTATTCCATCTTTTTTTTCACTATCAACCTTATATGGTCTATTAAAATAGAGAGCATGTAGCAATTCATATTGTGCTTTGTTAAGGTCGGATGGTTTTTTTGTATAATCTATGGGCGGTAAATTGAATTGTTTATAGGTGTTTTGGATATCCGGCGATTCGGTTATCCGGTTATCCGGGTATTCGGTTATTCGGCTATCTGCTCGGTTATCCGGTGATTCGGTTATTCGGTTATCTGCTCGGTTATTCGGTGATTCGGTTATCCGATTATCCGGGTATTCGGTTATTCGGATAGAGGATTCGGTTATCTGCTCGGTTATCCGGTTAGAGGATTCGGTGATTCGGTTATCCGGGTATTCGGTTATTCGGTTATTCGGTGGGCCAGTAATAATGCTTTTCTTTGCAACTAAACGATTTCGATCTGATAAACCCAATGGTTTATTGGGTGCAGAAAATGATTCTATTAATTCTTTCTCCTTTTGTCGCTCTTCAGGATTATGATTTTGCTTTCTTGAATTTTTCAATCTTTCTGCGAGTCCTGTCATGTCAGCACCAAACTATACTATTTTAAAAGAATGTTAAAAATTCAGTTGCAAGATTTCGAAAAGATTGTGCTCCTTTTGATTTTTGAGCGAATGAAAAAATTGTTTGACCTTTAACAAATTCAACACTTTCAAAAAGAGAGCTGGTCGGTATTGAATTTTTAAAAACATTATTTGCACCGAAACGTTCAATTGCATCATCAATTACAGCTTGATGGGCTGATTTACGTTTATCTACCTTATTTATTAATATTTTTAAAAACCTTAAATCTGGATTTTTATCTTTTTTTACGCTGTCCATCAGGTCTAATACCCCTTTTATACCCTCAAGGCTATTTCCTGAGCCTGCGTCCATTGGAATCATAACAAAGTCCGCAGCATATAATGCGTTATTTACAAATAGGGAAAGAGTGGGGGGGCAATCGATAAAGATAAAATCATAATTATTGACTACGTATTCGCGGACCGCTTTTCGAAGATAAAGGTTGCTGTTAGGATAGTTTTGGGCTAACGGAATTTCGAGGCCTGATGTTTCGCTAATATTGGGAAGAATAAAAAGATTCTTATGAATGGTTCGATAAATACAATCCTTAATTTCTACAGGTCTGGTTTCTTCAGGATTTAGTAAATGGTATAAACAGCCCTCGATTCTTGCATCAGGTGGTAAGACGGCTCTTGTGCTATCAGCCTGGGGATCATTATCTATTATTAATGTTTTTTTATTTTTATACGAAAGGGCGGCTGAAAGATTCACCGTAAAGGTCGTTTTACCAACACCGCCTTTATAATTAGAGACAGCTCCGATCAGCCCCATTATTATATCCTTTTTGTTCTGAGGTTATTATTTTTGATTCTACCGATACAATATAACTATATGTATGTCAATAAATTTTTGCCTTTGATATGTCCTTATTGTATCTTTTTTAACTCTCTAATCTATATATTGAAGAATAATATTTTTAAATTTTAACATATATAACTTGCTTATTTTATAGCCTTCCAATTCAAGTCTATGTAAAGCGTTGGGCGAGCCTTTATAGATAACCGAATCACCGGATAACCGGATAACCGGATAACCGGATAACCGGATAACCGGATAACCGAAAAGTAAACTCTTGGACACCTTAAGGATAGGGTTGTTTTGTTACAAGGTAACAAACCGCATACTAAAAAAAACAGCTTGGCGGAACTAAATGAGGCAATTCAGTTCTTCGAGGACAACAAAAAAATGAAAGGAAATTTTGGGCGTTGCGACGCAAACTACGCGCCGCTGCTCTGCAGGGGCCAGGTCCCGGCAAACTACGCCGGGACTGGCGGCAAACTGCGCCGCCACCCCTGCGGCCGCTAACGCCGTGGCAGCATCTCCCTCCGAACCATTAACTTGGACGTTGTTTTGCTAAGCTCCGGTCCAAGAACCTGGAAAACAATTCGGATGAAATCACTATTTTGAAAAGCCCTCCAATATGTCCATAAAACAGGGATGAATTCCGGCAAAACCAACCGCCAAAAGGAACAGCTTCTTTTGGCAATTGGCTTTGCTATTCAGAATTCATTGAGTAGGTTGCTGGGACTGAATAAGGTATTCTGTCTGAATTTTTTTACTTCCCTTCTTAAGGGCGAAAGGGAAGTAAAAAATATTCATGTTTGATTTATTAAAGACTTCAAAACGCAAGGCGTTTAATCCTTCATTGCTTCGCTACAAGGTAGGAAATCTATATCGTTGTTTGTGGTAGTAATATCGCGCAAAGTTTGGATTAATAATGAATTAATTCATGATATTATGAATATTTAGCCGGCAATAAGTAATTGAATTTTTTGATAAAAATAAATGATAATTATTTTATAACTAATTGTAATTATTATTAAAAATATCTTAAATAATTTATAAAAATAGTGATTATTTGCTTGACATATAATTACTAGTTAGCTATATTGTAATCAAAAAGACGGGAAACAAGAAGTAAAAAACCCGCCTCCTGGGCAAACAGGAAAGCGGGTCAAGATTCCCCTTCAACCACTTCAAAGCCAAAAGGAGAATGACTATGTTTAGACCAAACCGTAACCGCCTGTCAAGCTATTTGCCACTGACCAACCAAGATATCCTTGATGCCGCCCCCTCTGTCGGTGCTGTATCGCCTCATGCCGAAGTATCCGACCGTTACCAAATGATCCCCACCATTGCCATCGTTGACATGATGAGAAAAGAAGGCTGGCAACCCATGCAGGTTTCTGAAGTAAGAGCCAAGGAAGAGGGGAGAAGGGGCTTTCAAAAACACCTTATCCGGTTTCAGCATAATGATTTGATTTTGGGTGATGAGGCCATTGACGCTGTTTTGGTAAATTCCCATGACCGCTCTTGCGCCTATCAGTTCTTTACCGGGGTTTACCGGTTTATCTGCTCAAATGGTATGATTGTCGGCGATACCTTTGAAAGAATATCGATTCGCCACATGAACTTCCAGCCGGAGGAAGTCATTGAAGCAAGCTATAAAATTCTGGATGATGCACCGGCGATCGGTGAAAAAATCAAAGAAATGAAATCGATTGCCTTGACCGATGCAGAAAAGGCCGCCTATGCCGGCGCTGCCCTTCAATTGGTGTATGACGAGACGGACCAGGCGCCCTACAGGGCCGAAAAACTCCTATCCCCCAAACGCTCATATGACCGCGATCCCGACCTCTGGAAAACCTTTAATTCGGTGCAGGAAAATATCATGAAAGGTGGAATCCGCGGCTTGAATCCAAAAACCCGAAAACCAGTGACCACCCGACAAATCACCTCTATTGATAAAAATGTCAAACTGAATCGCGCCCTCTGGACCCTAACTGAAAAAATGATGGAGCTGAAACGCGGTTAATTAAAGGATTGCCCCTCTACGGAGGGGCAACAAAAACGAGGTGATGAAATGTCAAATCAAATAGCCCAAAACATACTTCTGCAACTTGGCGGAAATCGATTTAAGACAATGACAGGCGCAAAAAATTTTCTGGCAGGGGATAGCTATCTACTCTTTACAATCCCCAAATGCAACAAAGGCGGGATCAACTTGGTGATGATTTCGTTGAATGGTCTAGACCTTTACGACATGGCTTTTTTAAGGGTCAAAAAAAAACGTAATTCTATTGAATATGATCAACAGGTCATCGCTGAAGTTAAAAATATTTACTTCGATATGTTGCAAACAATTTTTACCGAACAGACCGGGCTTTATACTCACTTATGAGGTGACGATATGATGTTTGAATTGGATGAAATTTTACATTGTGTAAGCCTGCTGAATGACAACAATGAAGGAAGGGCGGAATACAATTTTATTAGAGCAATAAGCCTGCCGCGTGTTGGAAATAAAGGAGTAGTGACCCTTGATCGAGTCGGCGAAGCGACTAAGACCATCTGTCAAATGACACGAATATCAAAGGACCCTGAATGCTGGGAAGTAGAAGGAGGAAACGACTTTTTCAGAAGGCTTTTTTATGAACGCATACAGGCGGTAAAGCGATAGTAAAAAAAGAAGCCCCTTGTTGGAGGGGCTTTACTCTAATAAAATGGGAGAATCTATCATGGGAATTGGAGCTTATAATCGGGGTTCAAACGGTATCCGTCAAAGAATTAATTAGGTTATGGTCAATTTTAATACCGCGATTTGACTATTTTTTTATTGACTTTTATACTAAATTTTAGTATAGATTCCCTATGAACTGGAAAATTACTGTAACAAAAAAAGTTCAAAAACAAATAGATTGCCTCCCAGAGCAGGCAAGAAAAAACCTTGCCCTTTTGGCAAAAGAAATGGAAAGCTATGGGCCGATTAGGGGTAACTGGCCTAATTACAGCCCATTAAAAGGTAACCGACACCATTGCCATATAAAAAAGGGCAGGCCAACCTATGTTGCAGTATGGGAAATAATAAATAAAGAAATTAGAATAATTGAGGTCATTTATGCAGGTACACACGAAAAAGCGCCGTACTGAAAGAATTGAATTGCGATTTGTCGGACCAAGCGACAAGCAGCAAAATGCTATAGATCTTTTAAAGCCACTTGGCTTTTTGAGTGTTACGGATTCAATCCCTTGGCGGGAAGCATTCCCTTATTCTAAAGAGGCCCTGCCGGGCGTCTGTCTATCAGGAGCAAGAAGCAAGGAAGGTATTACTCAGCAAGAGCTGTCAAGGCTAACCGGGATTCCTCAACGGCACATTTCCGAGATGGAACACGGAAAACGGCCTATCGGAAAGGAAAATGCAAAGAAGCTGGGGAAGGCCCTTAATGTCGGTTATAAGGTTTTTTTATAGCCATCATATTTATAGCCCAGAATTGCTGGTTTTCAGCAAAGCCAAGGCAGCGTGCAGCCATTTTGCGCTCCGCCTCCCTAGCCTAAACCTTTGCAATAAGACCTCGACTTTGAATCTAACAGAGCGCAAATTTGCCGGCACGGCCCACCCTGCAAAGGGTGTTTTTATTCCATACAAGAATCTATCGCCTACCAGGCATTAAGCCAATTTGTCGTTCCCACGCCCCGGCGGGCGCAAAATGGCTGCAACAAGGTGTTCCATCAAAAAATTTAAATTCGCTGCGCTAACAATCTTGCGCGAGGACGCGCTTTGTATTCCTTCCCGCCCTCCACCCATATAAACCCGGCCGGATACGGCCGGGTCCCTTCTTCGAAGTTTAAATAAATATATGGACACCTGGGCACCTCAGTAATTAAATAACAGGGAAGGCAGATAACCGAATCCTCTATCCGAATAACCGAATACCCGGATAATCGGATAACCGAATCACCGAATAACCGAGCAGATAACCGAATAACCGAATCACCGGATAACCGAGCAGATAGCCGAATAACCGAATACCCGGATAACCGGATAACCGAATCGCCGGATATCCAAAACACCTATAAACAATTCAATTTACCGCCCATAGATTATACAAAAAAACCATCCGACCTTAACAAAGCACAATATGATCGGACAAGCGACGGGTGCTTGATCTTGTTACAAGGTAACTAATATTTCAGAAGCACCAGACAACAATATAGGAACAGCATAGGGACAGTATGTTGAAACTCATGCCGGCAAAGCCAGGGGCTCTTACATGAAAACTGATTTTGGGCGTTGCGGCGCAAACTACGCGCCGCCGCTCTGCAGGGGCCAGGTCCCGGCAAACTACGCCGGGACCTGGCGGCAAACTGCGCCGCCACCCCTGCGGCCGCTAACGCCGTGGGACCGCCTCCCTTCCGAACCATTACCTTGGACGTTGTTTTGCTAAGCTCCGAACCAAGGACCTGGAAAATAATACAGCAGCAGGCTTTCAGCACTGCATTAGCTCGGGCTTACAGCACCGAGCATTATTGCTTGCGTTCCGCAATGCGTAATGAAAGCCACCAACGCCCAGAAACCCAGGTGGGGCCTCCATTGCCGTGCAAGATTGTAATGCCAAAGACCACAGGCCATTAATTTTTAGGTAAGCCGATAGTCACGTTCTTTATCATTTCAAAGGATATTGATTACAGTTTGACTACTTCAGCTCGGCTGTTAAAGAGAAAAAATAACCCGCAAAGGCCATTCCAGGGTAGCAAGGCAGCTATTGGGGGATAAGCCGCTTTAGGGCTATATAGGAAAGTTATAGTTATTTTTATATGGTATATTTTTGGATATAGTTATTGCATTAATAATGAATTGATTCATTATATTATGAATATTTGGCCAACAATAAGTAATTGGATTTTTTGATAAAAATAAATTATAGTTATTTTATAACTAATTGTAAATATTATTAAAAACCGCTTAAAATATTAATAAAAATAATACTTTTTTGCTTGACATATAATTACTAGTTAGCTATATTGAAATCAAAAAGACGGGAAACAAGAAGTAAAAAACCCGCCTCCTGGGCAAACAGGAAAGCGGGTCAAGATTCCCCTTCAACCACTTCAAAGCCAAAAGGAGAATGACTATGCCTACCACTTCTGAAAAAAATTTACAAGCCGAATACACCGCAACCTATAGCCCGGAAGATAACAAACTTCGGCTCTACTCTTTGCACCGGCTGGACACAGAAACCTATTCCCGCCTTAAGGCCGCCGGTTTCAAATGGGCTCCAAAACAACAGCTTTTTGTTGCCCCCATGTGGACCCCGGGGCGTTACGATTTACTTGTTGAATTGTGCGGAGAAGTCGGAGACGAAGATACAAGCTTAGTTGAACGGCAACAGGAAAGGGCGGACCGGTTTGAAGGGTACAGCGAAAACCGTTTGCAAGATGCCCATGCCGCTAAAGCGGCCGTGGATGCCATTGCCGACCATATACCCTTTGGGCAGCCGATCCTTGTTGGACATCATAGCGAAAGACACGCCCGGAAACATGCCCAAAAAATCGAAAACGGCATGCGCAAGGCGGTTAAAATGTGGGAAACCTCCCAATATTGGAAAGACCGGGCCGTTGGGGCCTTGTGTCATGCGCAATACAAGGAAAGTCCCAGAGTCAGGGCCAACCGGATCAGAACAATCGAGGCCGATAGGAGAAAGGCCACGAGAGAGAGGGACGAATTCCGGGCACGCTTCAATTCTTGGTTAAATCCGACAGTCCCATTTAATCTATCGTCGGCCATGGCGATCACAGCAGGCAGCTATTCCGCTTTCAAATTCCCGCTGGACCGATATCCGCGAGAAGCACCGAAAAGCCAATATGAGGGCGAAATGTCTTTATATAGGGCATTGGAAGAGGGGATTATCACGCCACGACAGGCCCGCAACCTGCATGTCCCCGTATTGGTCAGGACAATAAAAAACCGTGAACGCTGGATAGCCCACTATGAAAACCGCCTCATTTATGAGCGGGCCATGTTGGAAGAGCAGGGGGCAAGCGATTTACTTAAGCCCAAAGAAAGGCCTAAACAATTACCCCTTTTGAATTATCGCCAACCCGAAGGGTTTATGATTGAAAACATTTACCGCAAAGGGGAATCCAGTCTTTACCCACAGGTGGAAATGACAAAGGCGGAATTTGCCAAAATTTACCAGGATTACAAGGGTACTCGAATTGTAGAAAATTCCCACAGGGTACGGTTTGCAGTGCTACAAAACCATAAAAGAGCGATCATTTTTTTAACTGACAGCAAAGTACATGAAAAGCCGGAGCCGGTTGTTAAGCCGGAACCAAAACCCCTGGCAATTGCGATGCAGATTAATTCAAGCCCGGATTACCCAACAAGAGAGCGGACCCAGTTTGACGATATGAAAAACACCTTGAAAAATGGTGGTGTTCAAATCGTATCCGCTCCGCAGCTTTTCCCCACACCGCCGGAACTGGCAAGGCGTATGGCCAGGGAGGCGGGGATACTAGCAGGAAGGCGGATTCTTGAACCATCCGCAGGGACCGGAAACCTTGTATCGGCAGCAATAAATGCCGCTTCTGGGGCTGATTGCTGCCGAATTGTCGCCGTTGAAATAAATGCCGCCCTTGTCGGCGAATTGCGAAATATGAGAGACAAAACGCTTTATGCAAATGGCCACAACTTCGAAATTAAACATGCCGATTTTCTGGACTGCAACGGCGACCTTTTGAAATTTGACCGGATCATCATGAACCCACCCTTTGAAAACGGGGCCGATATAAAACATATCAAGCATGCCATGAGCTTTCTCAAGGAAGGGGGCCGCCTGGTGGCACTTTGCGCGAACGGGCCACGCCAACGGGATCAACTGAAACCGATCGCCGAAGAAAGTGGCGGATTCTGGGAGGACCTCCCGGCCGGAACTTTCAAAAATGCCGGCACCAATGTAAACACGGCCCTTTTGGTCATTGAAAATTAAGTTAAGGCCCTGCAGCGTTCTGCTCTGCAGGGCAAATCAATGGAGGAAAACATGGAAACAACGCTTGACCAGATTAAAAGATATTCAGGTGGAAAAGATATCGCGGTGCTTGCCCCGCTTAATCATGATATCAATGATATATCGGTCTTTCTGCATGGGGTGCCCTTGCCTGATAGTATTAGTAGGCAACCGTATACAAAAGACCCTGACCTCATGCCGATTCTGCATGAAA
Source organism: Desulfosudis oleivorans (assembly GCA_020723325.1). GTDB lineage: Bacteria > Desulfobacterota > Desulfobacteria > Desulfobacterales > SURF-7 > DYJD01. Next base: position 43,455 of record DYJD01000027.1, read on the forward strand.
TAAATGCCGCAAATGAAGGCGTTTTCAAGCGCATAAACATTGAGGGAATCCGGAGAAAACTGTTATATCTGAAATTCTTACAGAGTGGCGGAGCTTCGATTCATTTGTATTTAATCGAACCGGCAAAAGGATTTGGGCCGGAATTGGATGAATAAAAAAGAAAGCTCGCGACCTGGTGCAACGGCAAAGCGAGTCGAACCCCAAATTGATCGCAAAAGAAGGAAAACATAAAATGAATATCACTACAGATAAAAGAAAGCCTAAAGGAACAATAAACCATAACCCAAAAGAAAAAAAAGTCAGCTTTTGAAGGCCTTGACGAATTACCCATGGGCTAATCGTTATTAGATACTTGAACTCTATGGCCCCGAGCCGAGACAGCCGAACAGTAAAGGAGAAATTTTGAAATGAAAGCAAACGCGGAACATTTTTTTAAAGCCATTGAACATTGCTTGAAGTGCAGGTTTACAAAGGCGCAGGCTATGATAATGAGCCGTGGATTTTCGAGAAGAGGGTTTATTGATGCCAGCGAAGGGTGCATGCATTACGCGCTGATGTTATTTGAAGGCTAACCTGGTTGCAAAACGTGAAATGAGCCCCAGCAAAATCAGAAACCATAAAACCCGGCTCGCTTGAGCCGGGTCATCCCCGCCCACCCACCCAGAGGAACCCGGCCGTATCCGGCCGGGTTCCTTCTTTGCTCAAGCTTAATTAAAAATATGGACACCAAGACACCTGGATACCTGGACACCTAAATTACCAAATAGCAGGGCTATCGGACAAGCGGCGGGAGTTTGATCTTGTTACAAGGTAACTAATATTTCAGGAGCAGCAGAGAACAATATAGAAACAGCATAGGGACAGTATAGGTTGAAACTCATACCGGCAAAGCCAGGGGCTCTTACATGAAAACTGATTTTGGGCGTTGCGGCGCAAACTACGCGCCGCCGCTCTGCAGGGGCCAGGTCCCGGCAAACTACGCCGGGACTGGCGGCAAACTGCGCCGCCACCCCTGCGGCCGCTAACGCCGTGGCTGCATCTCCCTCTGTACCATCGCCTTGGACGTTGTTTTACTAAGCTCCGAAGCAAGGACCTGGAAAATAATACAGCAGCAGGTTTTCAGCACTGCATTAGTTCGGGCTTACAGCACCGCGCATTATTGCTTGCGTTCCGCAATGCGTAATGAAAGCCACCAACGCCCATAAACCCAGGTGGGGCCTCCATTGCCGTGCAAGATTGTAATGCCAAAGACCACAGGCCATTAATTTTTAGGTAAGCCGATAGTCACGTTCTTTATCATTTCAAAGGATATTGATTACAGTTTGACTACTTCAGCTCGGCTGTTAAAGAGAAAAAATAACCCGCAAAGGCCATTCCAGGGTAGCAAGGCAGCTATTGGGGGATAAGCCGCTTTAGGGCTATATAGGAAAGTTATAGTTATTTTTATATGGTATATTTTTGGATATAGTTATTGCATTAATAATGAATCGATTCATTATATTATGAATATTTGGCCAACAATAAGTAATTGAATTTTTTGATAAAAATAAATTATAGCTATTTTATAACCAATTGTAAATATTATTTAAAACGTCTTAAAATATTAATAAAAATAATGCTTTTTTGCTTGACATATAATTACTAGTTAGCTATATTGTAATCAAAAAGACAGGAGACAGGAGACAGGAAATGAGAAAAAGACAAATGCAAACGTACTGCACACAAAATAATGGTGATTGTCGGACATGCGCACTAGTAAATCACGGCCGCGACTGCCGAAACAATCTGATTGCAAAACGTGAAGAGATTTGTGCATCATGTGGCCTGCCGGCGGATAATTGCAGGTGTGACAACCATATAGAAATTTTATCGAATTATTGCCAATGTGGAGAAGTGGTTTGGTGTTGTCCCGCGCATTCGCCAAATTATTATGCTTCTGATAGAGCTATTTATCTTGCTGCCCGTGCGAAAATAGCCGACCAAATACCTTTCTAAAAATGAGAGGGCAACATGGAAATTAAATTCAGCCAAAAATACACCTTAACAAGGGAACATCCTGCATCACATTATGGTGCTGGAGTTCTGCTCGATACCGAAACCGGTATTGTTTACGGCCCGAGTGATGTTTTGCCGCCTAATCCATTGGGCAGTAAAATGCTTGGCGTTGAAATTAAAGTAGAAGCTGGATATTTTATCGTTTCGAATGTATGCCATCCAACTGTTGCCTCTTTAAATCATCGATACTCGGGAGATCAATTGGGTTTCATACGCAGGTATCTTTCCCAAGATCCGTCCGGGCGCTTTGAATTGCCCGATAATGAAACCCTCACTCAATATTGGCGAGAGGCGGAAGAAAGAAACGACGCGGAAAACAAGCTGTGAAAAATGAACCGCAGCTCGAAAGTGCGCTGAAGAAACTTAAAATTTTACTTCCGGCCCGAAGGAGATTCTTATGCAGAAATTGAATCATATTCATCGGGGTGTAGTACGTGCGGCGATGAACGCCGATGGTTGGAAATTTGTTGGAGAATTCAATCGATATCCAGAAGAAAACGGCAGCTATGTTTTTGTTTCATCTGATTTTGATCCGAATGATTTGTACTCAGAAATCATGGTTTGTACGCTGTATGAAGATTATGGCGACATCGAGATCGGAGCAGTTCATGAGTTCAACAATGAATTCATTTATACGATTGTCTTTTTTCCCGGTTATAGTTTACTAGAAAAATTGACGGCCCGATATCCGCTGAGGGTTCCCCTGGGGCCTGAAAACGGCCCGGCTCAGCGATACATGGAAGAATACCAACGAGAGATTTTAAACGGCATGCGCGGATTCCCCTCGCAAGATGAATGGATTCATATTCAACAAAAATGTATCGAGGCTGCTGAAAGCAATAATTTTGAAAGATCCCAAAATTTATTTTTACCCCCTGGTATGACGTTACCAGCGCAGGAATTGAAAAATGAGCAACTATATTTCTGACTGGCCCAATAACACGGAATCGGCCCGCAAATGGGCTGATGGCTGGGTGAAGAACGCGGAAGAAACCGGAAATATATTTCCAGCTCAATGTATAAACAAGTGCGCCAAAGCCTTTAAAAAGCGTTTTTGTACAAACGGGATATGGGTACCTGGGGCTGAAGCTGTTTTTGAAATGCTACAGGACAAGGCCTGGGCCGCGGCACAAAAGGCGGACGAATACTAGTTGTAGTATATTACTATGAAATGATTTGATATTGGTCTTTCTTCTGAAAAATTAGGCCATCAAGCTCGGTTTCGAAGAATTAGAATAACAACGATTGGACAAAACGACAGCAATGTGATTTGTTACAAAGTAACAAACTCCTCATGACAAAAAACAATTTAGAAGAATGAATATGGGTTCAAATGCGGCTGCTGTTAAGATGCAAGCAGAGACAGCCTGGGAAAACCGAAAGAATTTTATTTGTCAGGCGCTTGAGCTTAAAGATCCGATTCTGATTGTCGCCGGACCGACCGGCAGGCTATGGGATTGGATGCGAAAGGGGATTGCTGATGAGAAGAAATAATTTCTGCGAATCAATAACTGTCTATCGCTGTGCGGCGGCCGATGAGGACGAAATGAAAAAGTGTAATTTTTTTGAGTCTGCCGAAGATGGCGGGCATTGCGGAAATGCGATGGAGATTATTCCAGGCATGATAAGATGCCATTCAAAACGGGCGCAAAAGAATTCAATGGCGTGAATAAAAATAAGGGAAGAGCGTGATGGACCGATCAGTTTTTGAACAGAATATGAATTATGCGAAGACGATGCATTCGATCGGTGAACAGAGTGAATACTGGAATGGATACATGCGTGGTTTGCGCCGCCGATACCATGGAGAGAATTTTGGCACGGAAGAGGAGCACCAACTTTGGCTGACGGCCAATGGTGACGATACTCATGACCAGCGGTCAGCCGGATATAAAGTCTGTTATTTCGGCCCTTGGCGATAGGTCGATTTTCCGGTATTTCAACTCTGAAAAATGCAAAGGGCGGTCCCCCCATGACGGATATAATTCACATTAAAAATAATGGGCAAGAAATTGTTGAAACAAATTATTACGATACGCCGAACGCCAGGGCGGGCTATTTTTATTTGAGCACGAACGCTGGCTGTTTTCGTTTATTGGTGCCGGATTCTCAATTATCGGTTTTGAGCGAATTGAGCACCGGCAGGGAAATAATTATTTCACGAGGTCCATGGCCTGAGCAGAGAAAGAAAGATGCTTTAGAATTGTTATTTGAAGATGACTCGGATAATCCTTTTTCGTTGCATATTTTACCAGAGCAGTGTGATCGATTGCCGGAAAAGAAGGACGCAGGGAAAAGATGGTTGTTTTCCGTTTGGTCTCGAACCGGAAAACATTTTGAAGCCCCCTGTTATTATCGACAGGTTAAAAAATTGCCTTGGCTAAAGCCTTATACCGGTCAAAGGTAATTGTAAAATGCGGCAACGGGGTAAAGATTTATTTGGTGCGGAGTTCGGTCTAGTGTCCCCGCGCTGGGGAATCTCAATAATTCCCTAGAGCGGGGACACGGTGGGGCAGGTACAGCCTAAAAATTTGTTTTCGGGAGAGGCCCCGCGAAGCGGGAAAATTTTCTATCGATTTTTCAACATTGTTCAAGATCGGCCAAGGGCTATGATTTCCATATCGAATCTTTATTCCAAATTCCAAAAGCTCGGCCTTGTTGAGGCTGCGGTGAAAATCCAACCGCCGCAACACGCCGGAGGCTATATCCTGATAAAATCCGGTATGGATCATCATGCCCCAACTCTCGGGTTGCTCAACATTGCCACAAGTTTTGTTACCTGGTGGCAATGCCGTCAAAGAACAGTCTGGCGAATAACTCCACTGACAGCCGAGTACATCCGATCAGTGAATCTAACATTCCTGCCAGAAACATCTCCGCCTTCGTGGACCGGAAATGCCATTCTGATTGAATCCACCAGACCGGAAAAGCCCCTATTCGATGACGTCTTTTCCATGGCCTGCTATCGGATTCCGGATATGACCGGCCGCGATCGATATTTTTTTATTCTGCTTTCATATCCAGACGGGGTTATGGTTTTTTCCATTGCCACGGATCTTTTTAGGATCAATCAGAAAATGGCTGAGTCCGGAGAAATGTTCATGCCTGGATGGATTGATGACACCGGTCTGGATTTAGATAGGTCAGTTCCCCGGGAAAAAAAGCAAACGGCATACAACGCCATTCGATTTGTTTTCGCCTTCAGTTATTATGTGGATTCTCCGGCCAGGATGATAATGACCATTGAACCCGGGCCGCCGGTTAAAAATGAGAGAGGGAAGGTCGTCAAGAAAGACGGACAACCAACCTCCCAGTGGCGGTATGTGACGGCCCAGATCGTCAAAAAGGCAGACCTACCGAAGGAAGAACGTCCCCTTGATAAATCAAACCTATCTTTGGAGCCAGTCCTTGTTGTTCCCCATATTCGTCGGCGAGGCGATAAAATCATCATCGTAGATCAACATGATTCTCATCGGTGGAAAAATCCAGAAAAGATCGCATCTAAAATTTCGATATGAAGTATGGGTAAAAAATAGTTGCGTGCTTTCGGAAAGCGGCAAAGGTTTTATGAGTTATTTGGTGCGGAGTTCGGCCTAGTGTCCCCGCGCTGGGGAATCTCAATAATTCCATAGAGCGGGGACACGGGGGGGCAGGTACAGCCTAAAAATTTGCTTTTTGGGGAGGCCCCGCGAAGCGGGAAAATTTTCTATCGTTTTTTTGGCTTTGTTTAAGCTCAGCTTCGGCATTATCCTTAATTTTCAGTGATGCGTTTTATTGTTTGCAGCCATTTTGCGCCCCGCCTCCCTGCCTAAACATTTGCAATAGAACCTCGGCTTTTAAATCTAGTAGATCGCGAACTCGCCGGCATGGCCCACCCTGCAAAGGCTGCCTTTATTCCATACAACAATCCTTCGCAAACCAGGCATTACAGCATTTATCGTTCCCACGCCCCGGCAGGCGCAAAATGGCTGCAACAGGGAGTTCCGTCTAAAATTTTGATTTCGCTGCGCTGGCTATTTTGCGCGGGGCCGCGCTTTTTACCCATTCACGGCCTCTGAAACTTTTTCAAGGTTATCCACAGGCTCGTTATTCGGTGTATCCTTATCATCCTCTATGATACCAAACAATTCTTTATCATGCTTTCGAGTTAAATACGGTTTTAGTAATTTAGCGAGTTCCTTTTCCCGTCCTTTATATTTTTGTAACAAGTATGCTCCGGCGAGGATCTTGCGCCTGGTATCGCGTTTTTCTTCTTCTTTTCGCTCTTTGGCTTTCATGTTTGCGATTTGGGCTTCCAACTGTTTTTTCTTTTCAAGTAGCTTATCTACCTTTGATTTTTCAGTCATATTTTCTCCATGGAATGAGGTAACAAGATAGTATCGCGGATAAAATACTTGACTTTGGGAAAAAAATCCACGAAAATTTAAAGCGAGGGTAAAGGGAAAAACAATCGGGTGCCGAGGCGACCCGAAGCAGAGCAAGGGCGCACTTATAGGTTGCAAGCAACCCATACTAACAGAATCGGCCATATCGGCCTACCATCTTGGATAAGAATGGCGAGCTATCATTTGTCAGTCAAGGTATTCGGTAGAAGCGGAGGCAAAAGCGCTCCAGCGGCGGCGGCATACCGTGCTCGCACGGCCTTGACGGATAATCGGCAGGGTCTATCTTTCGATTACTCAGCAAAACAAGATCTGGGATTTTCAGTGATTATGGCTCCAGATCATGCCCCAGCTTGGGTATATGACCGCTCAAGCCTTTGGAATGCTGTTGAAGCTTCAGAAAAACGGAAAGATTCCCAAGTAGCCCGCGAAGTTGAAATCGCTCTTCCAAAAGAACTGACGCTTGAACAAAACATAGAACTGTTGAAAGAGTTTACCCAGAAAAATTTCGTGGATCTTGGCATGATTGCCGATGTTAATATCCACAACAATGAAAAGAATCCCCATGCCCATATCATGCTCACAACCCGCGAGATCACACCCGACGGCTTTGGGAAAAAGAATACCGATTGGAACAAAAGAGAAAATGTTCTGATTTGGCGAGAAGGCTGGGCCAATTTACAGAATATTCATTTGCAACAAGCCGGTTTTGATATCCAAGTCGATCACCGGTCCCATGCCGACCGTGGGATTGATTTAGAGCCCCAGATTCATTTGGGACCCGATCAAAAAGCTGAATCCGACGAGAAAAGAAAACCTGATCGCATTGAAGAATACCGACGGATTGCCCGAGAAAACGGCGAACGGATTATTGCCGATCCCTCCATTGCATTGGATGTCCTTACCCGCCATCAAGGTATTTTTACCCATTTGGAAATTGATAAATTTGCACATTCACATTCTGTCGATGAAAAGCAATTTTTTAAAGTCGTAAGAGCTATTGAAGAAAGCTCGTCGCTATTGAGGATAGGGGACAATGAAAATGGCGTTTTGTGTTACACCACCAAGGAAATGATTCAGGCCGAAAAAGAAATGCTGACAGCGGCTCACGAAATGAAAAACGCCAATTATCGTTTCAGCGATTCCAAAAAAGTCGAACCGGTCCTCGCCACGAGGACCTTGACCCAAGAGCAGGAAAAAGTATTTCGGGATATCATGTACGGTCCGCCGCTTTCATTGGTGATCGGCAAGGCCGGCACCGGCAAAAGCTATACCCTTGACGCGGTAAGGGAGGCTTATGAAGCCCAGGGATTTACCGTGAGGGGAGCGGCCCTTTCCGGGATTGCGGCTGAAGGCCTTCAGAATTCGAGCGGGATCGAAAGCCGGACCATCCATAGCCTGCTTAATCAATTGGACCAGGGCCGGGAGCAGCTCAATAAAAATCATGTTTTGATTGTTGATGAGGCCGGCATGGTAGGCACAAGACAAATGCACCGGATCGTCCAATATGCGCATGATGCTGACGCAAGATTGATTCTTGTGGGGGATGTGGATCAATTGCAGCCCATCGAGGCCGGCGGCCCGTTCCGTGGTCTGGTGGGGCGTCACTATTCTTCAGAACTTCAAACCATCATGCGGCAAAAGCAAGATTGGCAAAAACAAGCCACCCATGAATTATCCAACATGGTAAACAATTATGAATTCAAGAAGGGGCTGGACCGATATGCCCAGGCCGGCCAGATTCATGGGTATAAATCTTTTGACTCAGCCAAGGCGGGTTTAATTCAGGAATGGAGCCAATATCAAAAAGAAAATTATGGCAAGTCCAGTTTGATTTTGGCCCATCGCCGGGCCGATGTGTCTGAACTGAATTTGGCCGCCCGCGAGGAACTGAAAAAGACCGGGCTTATTTCCAGCAAGGAATATGAAATCGAAACCGCCCGGGGTGACCGGATGTTTGCCCAAGGGGAACGCATCATGTTTTTGAGGAACGAAAACTCCATGGGCGTGAAAAACGGATCCCTGGGAACCGTGACCGCTTTTGGTTCGGGCGGGGGCTCCATGACCGTGCGTATGGATGATGGCCGGGCGCTGGCGTTTGACACTCATATGTACAACAACTTTGATCATGGGTATGCGGCGACGATCCATAAAACCCAAGGTGTGACCGTGGACCGCACTTTTATTCTAGGCACCTATGGTCTTGATCGGCAGTTGGTCTATGTGGCCTTTTCTCGGCATCGTGAAAACGTTTCTTTGCATGCCGGGGTAGGGAAGGGGAAGGACGAATTCCGCGATTACAAACATATGAGGGAAGTGTTCCTTAAGAGCCGTGAGAAGGGTTTGGTTTTGGATTACGCACATTTTAGAGGGGTGTTCGATACGGATAAGGCTCTTTATCCGAAACTCAATCCTGCTGAATACGCGGTATCAAAAGGGTATGCCGTAGACAAAAACATGAGCTATCCGAATTCCCTAGTGTTGGATGGAAAGGACGATAAAATTCTAGTTTCCAGAGATAAGGAAGGCAATTATTCGTATACCTCTCTGAACGGCAAGGGAACTGGCTCAATCGTCGAATTGCATCAAGCCGTAACCGGCCAAAATCCTGCCCAGGCCCGGGAAGCGGTGCAAACATGGCTGGTCCAAAAATCGGAACCGGCAATAACGATTCCCAACATCAATTCTTACATTGGGCGTGAGGAGGCTTTTAAGCAGCTTCACAGCGCCCATGCCATCGATCCGGAAAATCCCTATCTGGAAGGGAAGGGGATCTTTAAAAAGACGCTTCAGGATGTTCGATTCAAATATGTGGTGTTTCAGGATGAAAATAAAAACGTGCTGTATGCCTTTCGGGACCGTGAAGGCCTTACCGGGTTCGAGGAGCGGAACACAACCCATACTCGGTATAGTAGCGATGTTCACGGGGTTTGGGAATCATTCAAAAGGCCGGGGGACACCCAGCTTGTAATCACCGACACGCCGTTACAGGCGCTCTCGTATCATCAGTTGCACGGGGACGAAAACACGCGGTATCTGGCGGTGTCCACCGGCATCAACACCAAGGCACAGAAAGAGATGATCAGGGAACGGATTTCTGGGATGCCCGAAGGTTCAGACATCGTGATTGCCACCGGTCATGGTGAAAGAAACGAACGGATAGCCGGCGGCTTGGAAAGATTGTATGCCGAGGTTAAGCGGGATGACCTTACCATCAAACGCGAGAAGCCGAAAGATGATTTCAATCTTGATTTGAGAGAGAAATTATCTGAATTGGAATTGAAGTTCCCTGGCTTGTCGAAGGAGAGGGGGCTGGAACTGGGGAAAAACCCGCGTAATTTGCCGGGATTATCACTGTGAAATATCGATATCAGCTAAACTGTTGCATGAGGTCCATCATGTTTTTGATGACCTGGGCAAAGCGCTGAAACCCTGAAAACATTTGCTTCAAACCGTCCAGCTCGGCCGGCTGGGCGCTGTTCGCGATGCCCCAGAATTGCGTCGCAAATTCGATCATTTTAGGGTTGTTTATTATTTCACTATCACCACCGCCCTCGGCCAGGATTGATTCAACAAATTGATGGATGGCAAGCGAGGCCTCGAAGCGCTGCACCGGGACGGGCATGGAAATAGCCTTGACAGCGGCCAGCCGCTCATTCATCAAGCTGTTAGGTGGTTTTCTTTTACCTGTTAATGATTCGAAGCCGAGTTCAAAGTCATTCTTTTCCATGATTCTGTCAATTGTGCCTTGTTTGATCTTGCTGCAAAGATCAAGGATGTGTTCATTCCCGGCAAGGATTCTTTGGTTTAATTCAACCAGCCGTTCAACCTCGGAGCGCTGGTCCGGGTTAAGGCTTTGGGCAAGCCAGCAGTTGAGTTGCTCCCCATGCCGGATGCAATGCTCCCTGGCTTGCGAGTATGCCTGGATCGTGCGATTGATGATCCGGTCATCAAAAATATGCGGTTCAACTATACCCCGCTTCAGGGCCGAGATTTGATTCTGGTTGTTTTTCGCCATGAAATCCATCTGGTGGGCGATGGTGGATAGCCAACTGATATCTTGAAAGTTTTGGGTCATACAATTGCCTTACGTTCAGGCTTTGGGACGGGCGAAGTAAGTCCGTCAACAGCCGGTTTGATTATTGATCCTGATACATTATCATGTGAGGCCTTCTGTAAAAGCCTTCGAATGGAGGTTCTCAATTCCTTCAAATCACATGGTTTCCTCATAAGCAAATCCACGCCTTTTTCCCGCCAGTTTCGATGAATATCCTCGTGGAAAGAACCGGTCAGCATCAGCACCGGTGTTCCCGGAGAAGTTTTTTTGATCTCCGTGATCATAGAATACCCGTCCATTTTGGACATCCGGTAATCCGTGACCACCAGATCAGCCGCAACGGCCTTGAACTTTTCCAGGCCGTCCATACCATTTTCGGCAATATTCACTTGGTAGCCCATTCTGGTGAGGCACATTATCAGAACTTTGCGACAGCCGATATCATCGTCTACTACTAAAATTTTTTTCATGAGCCCCTTCACCCACTCCTTATCAAGTCGGTCCCGTTGCTGGACATATTTATCAAACAGCCATTGTGCTGCATAACCTTTTTCACCGTATTCAGGTTAACCGGCCGCTGGTTGATTCTATCGGCCGCATAAAGTGATTTGGTGGCAATGCCGTTGATTTGCAGAGGGGTTACCGCGTGAGTCAACATAAATTCAGTCGCTTCCATCGTGAAAATTGAGTCCGGATCTTTAAAACATTGCTCAAGCAACCAATTACAATACTGATGCTGAAATCCGCTTAAATCTTCCAATTCAACATAGCAGGCTGATTTATCGAACCCGGCTGAGACTATCTTTTCTATGAGTTCGGGTTTGCCGAACAGCATGATGACAAGTCGGCTGTCATGTTGGCTGAAAAGTTCCGACAAGCTGATTAAATCAGTGACGGCCTTGTTGCTAAGCTGATGAGCATCGTCGATAAAGAGCACGGTCATGGTTTTGTTTTGGGTAATCGTTTGAATCAGGAAATTTTTCAACTCTTTTTTTCCCGGAACAGGCCTGTTTTTTGTCTTCCGGGCATCGAGGATCACTGCATACATCATGGATGCGATCGTTACTTTGGATAGATCCAGTGCAAAAACCGTCGCTGTCAGAATTTTTTTTTCGGCGTTCAACTCTGCCTTGATCCGGCGGAGCAGTTTGGTTTTGCCGGTCCCGACTTGGCCTGTTACCATTACATGGCTTTGTTTATGGACAGCCGTTTTGATTGCATCATAGGCGGCTTTATAAGAAACGGTTTCAAACGTGCCGGCTTCTTCAAATGGTTTGATGAGTCCAAATTTCGCTAAATTGTAGTCCATTTCGGTATTATTAATTTTGCGGTTAAGCCCGAATTGACATCCCAATTTTTGTATCTATGTTTGGGCAATATTGAGGTGTCGGTCTCACTACCGGCACCATCCCCCCCAATATGCCCGGTCAGCAATGGCCGGGCTTCTTATTTTTGTTGGCTGGGGTTATGCTCGGAAAAAACGTATTGGGATTAAGAGGAATTACGCTTTTGCGTAAACACCTTTTGATATCGCCTTGATCAGGCCTTTATTTCTTGCCTTGAAGACAATATTCGATATTTTTTTGGCATCAAATCCGGTCTTCTCCATCAGGGCTTTTGCGTCGATCCCGGACTCGCTGTTGCCAATGATTTCGACAACTGATGCAAAGTCGGTCCCGGCTTTAGCGGTTGCCTTTTTGGCCACGGTCTTTTTAGGGGCTGGCTTCTTTTTTGCTGGTGCAGACTTTTTCCCGGCAGTCGCCTTTTTCACGGAAGTTTGTTTTGATGCTGCCTTCTTGGCTGGTTTGGATCGACCTATCTTGGTAAGGTCTTTGATGAATTTCTCCAATTTATCCTTGATGGTTTTGACTTCCTTCTGAATTGCTTTGATTCCTTTTTCAATTTGGCTTGCCATTATGGTTTCCTTTCATTGTCAAAAAGCCTAATTGTCCACGCGCTCTTTTAGTTCTTTGCCGCATTTGAAGAACGGCAGCTTCTTGGGTTTGATTTGTACTTTTTCGCCGGTCTTGGGGTTTGTGCCAACGTATGGCTTGTAGGATTTTACAAAGAAGCTGCACAGCCCCCGGATTTCTACCCGTTGATTCTTTGCCAGTGCATCCGCCATGGAGGTGAAAAAAATATCTATGATTTTGGCGGCTTCTTGTTTTGAAATTTTTGTCTCATTGCGTAAAGCGCTGATTAAATCGAGTTTGTTCATTTTTATCTGCGATTCGATGTTGAATAGGGGTTACATGAAAATGAGGGGATGGCTGATTTTATATATATATTGTGTCATAATGACGATAAATATTTGTTAAATCTCTTTTTGTCAATTATTTATAGTCAGTTAGTTGGTGTGAGGACCAATTTGACTTTTGCACAAGAATGTTCTACATTGTAGAACATCGATAAAGCAAGGGGAATGCTTAAATGAAAACATATGTGGTTCGAGCACGTGTACCGGAAGAATTAAAGCAAAATTTTGAAGCGGCGGCAGCAGCGCATGGCTGGAATTTGAGTCATGCCATTCGACAATTGATGAATCAATATGTCGCCCAGGAGAAAGAGTTGGCCGCCCGGCGGTTAGAAACCTTAGAGGCGCTTGAAGACATAGAGGCCGGTCGTGTTGTAGCTGGTGACGAGGTTATGAATTGGCTGAATAGCTGGGGAACTGATTTTGAGCGAGATGCACCGAGATGAGGCTGCTGTTTTCAAAAGCGGCTGTAAAAGATTTGGTGAGACTCCGTGAGTTTATTGCCCAAAACAACCCCGGGGCGGCTCATCGGATCGCGCAAAGAATGCGCGGCGCTATCCTGGGGCTTGTCGATTCTCCCCAAATCGGCCGGCCGGTGATTGATGTACCGGGTGAGGTGCGTGAATTAATATTTGGAAAGTATATTATACGCTACGAAGTTAGGGATAGACTGTTATATATTTTAAGAATTTGGCATGGTAGAGAAAATCGGCCATGATTAAAGTCAAACTCTATATTCTGAATGTCGGATAAAATGCGGTTGCGTTTCATAACGGAAAAACCTTATTTGTGGTACGCTTTTCCCGCCCTTGATCATCGTTTTGGCCGTATCGCGGCTGGAAGCCGCTCCAACAATGGGGGAATGGCTGAAGCGACGGTCAAGGCCCTTTTCCCAGTCGTGCTGTGTTGAAAATATTATTTTTTTTGATTCGCAATACTGATAACACAACGAAACCCAACTCCTTCAAAAGCCTCCCAGGGGTGACGCTCGATATAGAGAGGGATACTTTCTTTTCCCGCAAGGCCGGGATGCCCACCCAAAATAACGTACTCCATTCGGGCTGGATTGGTTTTATTCCCATCCGCTTCCAAGATTTTAAGGCCCCACTCCCCGATTTCTTTATTCAACCCTCGAATTCCATATACATCAGGTTGAAGCATCATCGCCGGCGGTGGAATTCTGAAAACAGATTGAGGCATTATGACTTGATCCTGGTTCTGTTCATGGCGATGGGCAGCCGTCGTTACTGAATCTTGCTGTACGGACGAGGCTGTCTGGGTTTCTTTTTCCTTCTCCTTTTTTTCCGCACTTGCTACGTAAAGCCATTCCTCATATGTCGGTAAGCGTTTGTCATAAAATCGGGCGTAAGCGGAAGCCCCATACCCCGTTACGCGCAGTACCGGACAGGCCGCGTGTTCCGCGCCGTGGACATGAAATTTTCCGTTTTCAAAAACAATCGGTTCGTATCCCTTTCCTATTTCTCCTATCATCAGCCAAATCTTGGCTTTGTGTCGGACGATTTCGTTTTCCACCTTGATTCTTGGAAAAACCTGATTGAGAAATTCCACATACTGGTGGTTGGTAACCCAGGTCTCATCCATGTAAAAAGAGTTCAGATGACCGGAGTCGCTTTTGCCGGAAATTCCAGGCGGAACGGGATTCCCGGCCGGGATCAACCGCATAATGGAGTGATCCTTACCTTGCAGGAGCTGGGATGATGAATCGATTTTCACATTTCCGGCTGCACCGGCGTCATTCCCCCGGGCCTGGTCGTGAATGCCGTGAATGTGTGATCCTTCGCCCGGGATTCCGGTGTCGATGCTTTTTTTATGAAAAAAAATGCTCCCAATGCTGACCAGACCACCGAAAATAAGCAATGCCACGGCAAACAAAAGATTTTTTTTACCTTGCAGGATTTTTTCCTTCGTGGACTTGCCAGTGAGAATCGACGTTTTTTCTGTTGAACCAGTCTTTATAGTTGCCTGAATTACATTCCGGAAGTCCTCCACAGATGAAAATCGCTGGCTTTTATCTTTTGCCGTTGCGGTTTGAATAATGCGGTCGATTTCTTGATAAAAAGAGGTGGCCGGGTTTTTCAGGCACGCCATTTGAAAAGGGATTTCATTGGAACTGATCGCCCCAGAGGCGGCTTCATAAAGAATTTTACCAAGTGAGTATATATCTGTCCGGTGATCCGTCCTTTTTAAATCCGAAAAATGTTCGGGGGACATATAAGGGGGTGTCCCTTTGATATCCTTGGACTGGGTGACCGGTTTCAGTCTGTGTGAGCGCGCCAGACCGAAATCGGCAATCTTGGGAACATTTCCATCCATTAAAATATTTTCCGGTTTTAAATCCCGATGAATCACCCCAAGCTTATGCAGTGTCTCCACTCCATCAAGCAAAGGTAGAAAATAGAGGAGCAGCCAGTCCTTCAATTGATTATCATCCGGATGAAATCCTTCTTCCGACATGGTGGATCGCAAGGTGGCCCCTGGGATGAATTCCATGGCGATATATCTGATATTACTTTCCGTCCCATTTTTCAGAAGTATGGTGCCATAGTCATAAAGATGCAGCACGTTGGGATGATCGATCTGGGCCATGACTTGAACTTCACGCTGGAATCTCTCAAGGCACGTCTGGGCCTCATACGGATCATCTCCGAATTCTTGAAAGAATTTTTGTGAAATGATCTTAAGGGCGATGTCGCGCTTCAGATTCAACTGGTGCACGCGGTACACTTCGCCCATGCCCCCCATGCCGATGAGTTCCATGACAACCCATCTGTCATTAATGACCATGCCGGTTTCAAATGTGTTTTTCACAAATCCGCATCCTTGTATTTTTCCATGATCAATACAATTTCATCCTGGACGGCAAAAAAAGCGTCCACAACTTTCGGATCAAAATGGGTTCCTCGGCCTTCCTGGATAATGGTGAGAGCCGCCTCCAGTGCAAAGGCTTTTTTATATGGCCGTTTGGAAGTCAGGGCGTCAAAGACGTCGGCGATGGCGATAATACGCCCGGCCGGCGGGATTTCTTCCCCTTGAAGCCCCTTGGGATAGCCTGTACCGTCCCAGCGCTCGTGATGAGTGAGCGCGATGACCTCGGCCAGCTTCATGAATTCTCCGCGGGAACCTCCGAGAATTTTCCCTCCCAGGATGGTGTGTTGTTTCATGGTTTCCCATTCTAGGGGATCAAGCTTGCCGGGCTTCAGCAGAATATCATCCGGAACGGCGATTTTTCCCACATCGTGCATGGGCGCCGCATACAGAATGGCTTCCACCATTTTTTTTCCCAGCCCCATTTGGTTGGCTATGGCGGCTGCGTAATGGCTCATGCGCTGCAGATGGGCGCCGGTGTCCTCATCCCGATATTCGGCGGCTAAAAGGAGCCGGTGAATGGTTTCCAGCGATACCTCTTTGATTTCATTGATGTAGGCTTCTGTCTCCCATTCAAAGGCCATGCGGCGGGCCAGTGTGCAAAGCAATTTTATATCCTCTTCATGGATTTCCAATTCACTGGTATCCAGCATGGCCACGATACCCAATACCACTCCGCCGCTTGATAGAACGGGCACTCCCACATAACTGAGGATGGAATGCTCGCGCAGGAAAGGGTCCGCAGGAAAGGCTTCCGCGGCCCGGGAATGTCGGCAAATGTTCTGGTTTTGACTGATTTCGGTACAGGGCGGTGCATTTGCGGGGAGGTTTATTCCATGCATAATGCCGCCTTGCTTGAAAAAAGAGACGATGGTTCTCGAACTGTCCCGAATCCTTTCCACAGTGGCCATACGGTGGCTCGTTACGGAAACAATAAACGCCACGACTTTATCGGCAATGTTGTTGGGATCTTTTGTGATGTGGACCCCCAAATCATAAAGTCCGGTTAAACGGTTGGTTTTTCCCTTCAGGGCATGCACCATGGTGTTAAAGCCCGAGCCCAGAATTTGTAACTCATCCCGACTGGTTATGTGCACGTTGGTTTCCAGATCACCACGGGAAACCCTTCTTATCGCCGAATGAAGCCGGTGAATGGAATCGAGAATGCGGCGTGCGAATAGGACGGAAAAGCTCCAGGTCATGCACAGAATCCCGAGGATCACATAGCCGAGAAAATTTTTAAACTGGCGCAAGGGGGCTTCCACCACTCGCCTGAGCGTATCAAAACCGATAGCCAGGGAAAGAGTGGGGGATAGTCGGAGGGTGGTGTAGAAAATTTCCCTTTCCCCGGAGAAAAGGACGCCTTCCTGGCCGGACAAAATTTCGGTGACCAGTTCCGGATATTCTGATTTAAGATTTGTTTTGGCTATGGGAAGAGGGGTATTGCCGGTTTCCGGTAACTGATCCTGGGAAAGACTCAGGAAAGCGCCTTTTGCGTCGGCAATGAAAAATCTGCCTGCATCCTTGATCTGAAAAACGTCAAACCGTTTTTTAACATCCAGGAAACCCTGGGCTCGGACATCCGCCACGATCAAACCCCGCTTTCTTCCGACTGAATCAGAGAGGGCTGCGGCGTAACGGAAAACAGGGGGCTGTTGCGGATCAAGGTCCTGCTGAATGAGAGATATATCCACTATATTCTCACTCATTTCCATGAATTTCATGAAATACGGTTGAAGAAAGGCGTTTTCAAGTTCGCCTTCGGGAACAACACGGATATTTTCGTTGTCATGATCCACCCGGACGAGTTCCATTCCGGTTGCGTCGATAAGACTAATCCGAATATAATGGTTTTTGATAAGCATTTCATTCCGGAAAATGGTTTCCAACTGCTGCTTCCATTGCTGAAAAGTGATTTTATCAACAGGATCGATGAGTCCGTTGTTATTTCTAGAACGGAAAATTCCTGAAACCGGCGGCAAGCGCAGCAATAATCGGAAACCCTCTTCCATATGGTTCATATGCACCTGAATGAGTTGCTTGATTTTATACAAGGACCCCATGTATTCGAATTCCATCATTTCGTGCACATGATGCCTGGCGGTGATATAGGCAAAACTTCCTATGGCTCCGGCGCAAGAAAGGCTCACAACCAGAACCAGGAGGGCGACTTTATACTTGAGTTTGAATATTTTTTTTGCCGCTTGCATTGTTCAGCTCACTGATTGACTCGGGAGCGGATTATAAATTTTATCAGAAAACGATGGGCCGGCTTGAATCAGAGCACTTGCCTTAAAACCAGCGCACGAAACCAAAGGAAGCGCCGACGTCCGCCGAGGCGTCGCTCAACCCGAACGATAAGGCGGCCTGTACGGCGTAGTCCTTATTCAGCATATAAAACCCGCTGAGGTAAATATCCTGGGCCGTATCCGCGCCCGACACATAGGCGCCTTTGTTCTCATAGAAAACCGCTATTTCGCCGGCATTGAACGCCCGTGAGAGGCCGAGGGCATATACCGGCACATCGTTGTACTTCTGGAGCGCGCTGTCGCCGTTGATGATGTATCCGCCCTGGCCCATTAGGGCAAAGGAACCAAAGGCCTTTTTCAGCAGGATGAAACCGCCGAAATCCGCTTCGCCGGTTCCCAGGCCCTTGTTTTTGTCGGCGGTCGGCAGTTTGACAGCCAGCCCGCCGCTCAGCGTGAACCCGGCCATATCCTCGGTGATAATTTTATGGCTGCCGCGGATCAGGACGTCGCCGAGACCGGTTTCCGATTCACTGCCCTGGGTTCCGCTGCTTTGGGCCGACAGGAGGGAAGTCGAGACAGCGGCCTCATAATTCCGGGCCGCATAGCCGACAGCCGGCGTCAGATAAAAAAGGCGGTAGTTCGTATCGGTGCCGAAATCCCCGCCACGGTAGCCGAGGGTTGTGGAAAAATAAGCGCGGCCGCTTCCGGCTCCGGCAAGGGAAGTCCACATCAAACAACAAAGGAACACGGCCGTTCCGATCAGTTTTCCACGCGATTTCATGGAGTGTTTACGTGATTGGACGGGCGGATTGCGGAATAAATTTGTCTGTGTTCCGGTCGTGATTGCTATGGCTGGATTTTTCATTTTGCTCCTTCGGGCCTCGATCATCGTTTCAGCCGTATCGCGGCTGGAAGCCGCTCCTACCAAGCAGTGATGGCCGAAATGATGACCATGGCCCTCCTTTGATGTTGGGTCTTGATCATCGTTTCGGCCGGGCAGAAAAATCCGAAACCGAAAGAATGATCAAGACCGTTCTTTCAATTCATCGAGTGAACACCCTGCATCAAACTGTTCATTTCATCCATGCGTTTCTGCATTTGCGCGGTTGTCGCGGAATCCATATGGCCCTGGGCCATCTGCTTGGACATATCCTGCATGTTTTCAGAAATGCCTTTCATTACCTCGGACATCCGCTGCATGTCCGCCTGGGTCATTTGACCCTGCATCATCTGCTGCATGGCGCCGTTCATTTGCTGCATCATGTTCATCATGCCCTGCATCATTTCATGGTTCATGCCGTGGGACATCATCTGGGAGCCGGTCATTTGACCGCCCATAATATGCCCGCCGCCGGAACCGGAATGCGAATCATGATCCATGCCGGACATCCCGCCGGTATCGGTGCCTGATTTAGAACTACCGCCCGTGCCGGACATGCCGCCGCCCATGCCTGCCAGGGCCGTCGAAGCCGACAACAGGAACGCCAGAATGATCATCATCGTAAATTTTTTCATGTTTCTCTCCTTTCGCAGTTTGGAGGGGAATGCTGCAACTCTGTAATCCAGCATGGTAGCCGTACGCGGGTGAATCCAGTAATACCGATCAGTTCTTTTTTGTCTTGATTCCCTGCATCTTTCGATTTATTTCATCCATGCGCTTCTGCATTTGCGCGGTTGTCGCGGAATCCATACGGCCCTGAGCCATCTGCTTGGACATGTCCTGCATGTTTTCGGACATGTCTTTCATCACCTCGGACATCTGCTGCATGTCCGCCTGGGTCATTTGACCCTGCATCATCTGCTGCATGGCGCCGCTCATCTGCTGCATCATGTTCATCATGCCCTGCATCATCTGGGTATTCATGTTTTGGGACATCATCTGGGAGCCGGTCATTTGACCGCTCCCCATGTGACCGCTGCCTTGACCGGTGCCCGAAGTTCCGCCCATGTCGCCCGTCCCCGAGCCTGAGCTGCCGCCCATGCCCATTCCCGCTAGGGCTGTCGAAGCCGTCAAGATGAATCCCAAGGCAACCATCAATGTAATTCTTTTCATTTTGTCCTCCTTAAAGATTGTTTATTGTTCGAAACCATCTCTTAAAATATGGCGCGGTATGTCCGTTTTTCAGGAAGTGTGAATTTTTTGCGCGCATGGCTCATGCGTTTATATCAATCCCACATTACACTTCTCACATCTCACTTCTCACTTACTCCCGCTGAATCCACATCTCCCACAGGGCGCGCAGCGCCACGAAAGCGAAAATTCCACCAAACAGGCTTCCCGCGGGCGCATGCAACCAGAAGAACAGCGGTGATACATAGTTTTTAAGCCACACCGCGGCAATATCCGTCAAAACGCCCGCAAACGGCAGGGCCACCAATAGGTTTCGAACACGCGCAGGCAGACTGAGCATGCAAGCGATGGCGCCCATGAAGAAAAAGATCATGTTCATGCCGAAAATATGGATATGGGTCCATTTCAAGAGCCAGACAAATTGCTCGGTCTTGTGGAAGGGTGGCTTTGCCTGGGGTTGAGCCGGGGCGACCGGCGCATCGAACAGATCGCCATGAGCGCCCGCCATATGCATCCCTTTATGCATAGCCGGTGAATCCGGCCCAGGCGTTGCGGCGGGCGCCTGGCCGGCCGTTGATTTCACTTTCTCGAAGGTGGGAATAATATCATGGACGATGATTTGTCCCATGGCGCCCACCATGGCCAGGGATAATGTAACAATGACCGCCGTGATCAAAACCTTTACGGGCGGTGCTAAATCGGCCAATCTTGGCGTTTGCAATATGTTCATATTCTTCGTGCCCTTCGTGGTGAAAAAATATCATCCCGCGTTGTAAAATATGCCGTGGTTGCCATGAAATTCCCTTTGCGCATAGGCTTGTAGGGGCGAAAAATTTTTCGTCCCTACGTTCACGATTCCGTCTTATTCACCGCTGAAATTGGAACCGGTATATTTTCCTGCTTGTGAAAAAAAGATATTGACGGTTTTAGGGGAACCTTCGCGGCGGTGAAAGGAAACCGTGAATTCATTCCCCGCCTTTGCCTGCTGCACGGAAATTTCCACCTTGACCAGTCCCGTCTCCCAATTCGGATCCAGTTTTCCGTTTGCTAGAAGCTTGTCATAAAGTACGGTGGCTTCCTGCAGCACTTTAAATGCGGTGGCCGATTCTTCTTGATGCTTTCCGCCGTGCCCCACGGCGCTGGAATTCCAAAACAAGGTGATACAGGCAAATACGATACACCCAAATAATTTTTGATTTTGAAAAATATTGATCATAAGGCGCCTCCTGATGAATTACGGTCTTGGTCATCTTTTCGGCTTTATCGCGGCTGGAAGCAGCTCCCACAATGGAGGGTGGCCGAAACAATGATCAAAGCCTGAATTACTGCTCGACTTTGACAATCACTAAAGTAATGTCGTCCTCTTGTTCACGGGGGCATCGGAAATCGTTCAACTCCTGGATGACGATATCGATAATTTCCCGGGCTGATCTATACGCGGCAGCGCGGATCAGGGATAGAAAAGCCGTTTTCCCAAACAGCCGGCCCTGGGGATTCCGGGTTTCCCAGATACCATCAGTGCCGATGATGAGGACTTGTCCGGGCCGTATTTCCCGGCTGTTCTGCTCGTATGCCGCATTTTCCATGGTCCCCAAAGGCAGGCCTTTCCCAATCAGCTCGGTAAAAGTATCGGTACCGGGATCAAAGAGAATCGCAGGGTCATGACCGGCCCGAATATATTGAATCTTTTTTTGATTAATATCGATTTCAAGATAAAAAAGAGTCACAAAGCGGCCGGAATCCTCCACGTCCTTGACCAGTTGATTGTTCACATCCGCCACGATGCGGCTCGGAGCGTCATGACCGGATGCACGCTGGCGCAGGATAGCGCGAACAGTGGCCATTAACAGGGCCGAGGGAATGCCGTGACCGGATACATCGCCCACGGCCACACTGATTTTTGTATTGTTGGGTGCCGGGTGATGGAAAAAATCGTAATAATCCCCTCCGGTTTCATCACAATAGCGGCTGATGCCGGCGATGTCCAGACCTTGAACTATAGGATTGGACTTGGGCAGAAGATTTTGTTGCACATCCATGGCAAGTCCCAGGGCGTGTTTCATGCGCAGCCGTTCCTCCAATTGCAGTGCCATGGAGTTGAAGTTCTGGATCAATTCGCCGACTTCATCACGGGTTTTTGCCGCAAGGGGCGGGTAGTCATCGCCCTTGGCCAATTTTCTTGCCGCTTCGGTTACATTTTTAATGGCCGACACGGTGCGGCCCGTCACCAGGCGGATCAGCAGAAGAATAAAGAAAATGAAACTCGCGCCGGTTATGGCGTAAAACCAGCGAAAACGGATGATGGGAGCCAGGATTTCTTCCGACGGCGCGAACATGACGAGACTCCAGGGAGCTTCCCGTAAACGATAAAAACCGCTGACTTCTCCGGCCGGATATTCCTTGCCGATCACTGTGCCCTGAATGTTTGCGCGCATGGCCTTCAGGGTATCCAATTCCAAGGCATCGCCGGTTTCTCCGAGCATCTTTCTTTTATCAAAGGTTGTGCCGGCCAAGGCCAAGATACGGCCGTCATCGTCCACGATAAAGGCTTTGTTGCTTTGCCACCAGCCTGTCCCGGCCACGGCGGCCATTAGGTAGTCAAATCGCAATACCACATCTATACGGCCGATGACGCGTTTTTGTTCATCCGTAAAGTCGGAAACGATTGAAACAGTCTGGTCCTTGATTTGTGGATCATAGTGAGGCGGCATGATTGCGATCATGCCATTATGATGATTCATACCATGTCCTTCTCCGGTTTTGCCATGTGCGGGATGTCCTTCCGCTTCCGGCCCGGATCCGCTCAGAAAGGATTGTTGATTGGAATCCAAACCGGTTTCCCCCGTCTGGCGGACGCGCACGACCCCTTCCATCTTTTCGAGCTGTTGAATGATGCTTGCGCGAAAATGATCCGCGTGTGGAAGGCCGGCGACTTCATGAACCATTTGTAACCAGTCCTTGGGGTGACTGATGCGCATATCGATCTGGTGCGCGGCGCGCTCGAGTTTCAACAGGGCGGCTTCACCCCACTGATCCAGCAAGCTGTCCCGGGCGTAAATAAAGCCGATCAAACCCATGCTGAACAGCAGCATCGCAACAGGCAACAGCATGAAAAGTGCAAAACGCTGTTGAAGTGATTTGGGTCTCAGCATCGGTTTATTCATTATCACCGGTAAAATGCAGGGCCGTTAAGCATGGTTGTACCAGAATTTGAAAAAACGATCCTGATCATCCATTGTAATTGAGCAGATAATGCCGTATTTGCCTTTTTCCACAAAGGCGAATTCGGTCACAAACAGGCCCTTATAATTTCTCAACGGTAAGACCGCTTCTTTCCCGGATGGATTGATGATTTTCATTTCGCCCTGGATTTTCATGATCTGCCGGTTCGTATCAACCATAAAAAATTTTACCATGACATGATGCTTGACGTCGCCTATCGGCAGAAGTCCCATACTAATAAGTGGCATGACTTCGAACTCCGCGCGAATGCCGTCAACCACCAACGCGTGTTTGAAGGTTTTTGTTTCGTCCTGTTGAGCAGAGTCAGTAGTCGTTGATGTCGAGCCGTGGCCCTCATGCCCTTGCATCGAAAAGCAGGCGGAACTCCATATAAGAGTAAAGATGATTGAAAGCAGTGTAATCCTCTTCTCCATTTTTGCTCCTTATGCCTGCGGGCTTATTCAAAAGATTCCAATGACTGTGTATAGCAACGGAGATGCCAACTTGTTATTTTTCCGGCGTATCAACTTTCAGCGGACGGTATTTCTCATATAACAAAGATATTATCTAAAAGCGACCGATGCGGATCGGAATGTGTTTTCATAATCGTCGGAAGTGGACACAAACGATTTCGCTGGTTTGAGACCTTAAGTGCGTAAAAAATACGCAGGTTAAATTATTTAAGATTAGCTGACAGACGATAAGAAAATGAAGCTTTTGTTCCGAATTATTTCACTATACTACCATATCGGCGCCATGATGTCTATTTAAAAAATGGGCCTTGATTATCGTTTCGGCCGTATCGCGACTGGAAGCCGCTGCCACAATGGAGACCGGCCGAAGCAATGAGCATGGCCGAAAAAAGTATCCCTCTTGCTTATTGTGATTGTTTCACCTGTTGACAAAGACAAGAGGGATACCCGTATTCCTTCATCCCTTTGATGCCGATTCAATGTCCATGCGTGTCGTTATGGTTGTCATCGTTGGCGGGGACGTCGGTCGGTGGAGTCGTCTGATCGGTTGGTTGCTGTTGTTGTTGGTTGTGATGAGAAGTCATATTGCTCATATTATTCTGCATATCCTGTGAGTTCATCATCTGGTCTCCGGTCATGCCCTGCATATGGTTACCCATCATGTGCTGGGCACTGTTACCCGTTGTGGTTTGGGTAGTGTCACCCGTCATCATCCCCCCGGAGCTTCCTCCCATCATGCCGCCGCCGCCGGTGCCGGAGCCCATACCCATTCCCGCCAGCGCCGTTGAAGCCGTCAACATAATCGATAAAGCGATCGCCATTTGTATTCTTTTCATCTTGTCCCCCTTTTACTTTTTTCAGGTTAATGTTGTATTTTTGCCGATACGTCCCATACATCACACTCGATCAAACCTGAAAGCTGTTATTGCATAATGTCTGCCAATCCAGAATCAATTCAATCAAAATCCATCGCATCATTCTGATAATATATGTAATATGTTTTTTATTTCCTTCCTCCTCTTTATTGAGAGATGGCCTTCAGCAAAAGAAAGAGCGTGAACCGCTAAAATATTGCGCGGTTTTTCTTCTTTGGCATAGGAAGTGCGAATTTTTTTCGCGCTTGATCATGGCAATACTATCCAGCCATCATCAATCCGACTTTGAGTATCGATCAAACTGTCCCCGCCGTTATCTTGAATCCAAAATTGAATGAGAATAAGGAATGTCCGACAGACCGGAACGATGATCAATGCTAAAATATGGTATATATTTTGCTTTGATTTGGGTTTCATCGCTGCCGGATTAAAGTTTCATTTCCGAAAAAAAGAACAGTCTTGACATGCTGTTTATGAAGTAAAAAACAAAATTCTTAACAAATTAAAAATTTTCAGGAGGAGATCAGATGAAAAAAATGATCAGCATGGTATTGATTGCGGTAGTACTGGCTTTGGGATCACTCGGTTGTGCGACGGTTTCTGATGACGACCATGGGCAGAGTCATCAAGGCCATTCCTCAGGGGGCGGCTGTCATTAAATATGGGCCTTGGCCGTAGCTGTGTCGCTGTCTGGTCTATTATTAAAAAATGGATTGCGTTTTTTTTCGATAAATGCAACTATAGCGAATAAATAATTCTTTACAGCATCTTAACAAAGCACACCCCGGCAAAAATCCTGGAATAAATTCGATTTGGTATGCATATTGCTGTCGTGGTTATCGAAGGCTGCATAACTTCTGGAATGAAATGATAATGATTCGGAATGGAAAGGACAATGGAGTCAGTCATGCGGTCATTTGAGCGGAACCAAACATCGCCGCGGCGCTGTGGGGCGGGCGCATGCTATTATTTACCTGCGATTTTGCTCAGCATAATGCTGGTTTGCCCGACAAGCGCCGCCGAACAGGACCTGAAAGTCTTGGAGGAGAGGCTTGTCATTGGACCGGGTCTTGCCGATGTTGTGGAGTACGCCTATCAAGCCGGCCCGAAGATCAGCGCCGGGAAAGCGGGCTGGCGGGAATCCCTGGAGCGCTATCGGGTTACCAGCGCCTATCCTGATCCGCGTTTGACAGCCACCTACTGGCCGGATTCGGTTCCTGACGATTTGTTTATGCGAAAATATGAGCTGATGCTTTCCCAGGAGATACCTTTTCCAGGAAAGCTTGGCGCGGCCGGAGAAGTGACCAGGATCGAAGCCCGGGCCGGCCGTATCAACCTGGACCGGGCCGTGCGGGACACGGTCACGGCCGTACGGGAGTCCTATCATGAATTGGCGTATATCCGTTCAGCCAAAAGGATTGCCGAGCAGAACCGGAAACTGATCGATGAACTGCGCGCCCTTTCGGAAACCACTTATGCCAAGGAGCGCGGCACGCTGTTGGATGTGCTCAAGGCTCAATCCCAGGCGGCCCAAAACGGCTATGATGCGCTCCTGCTAGGTGAGTTGGAGGAAACCGAGACCGCGCGTTTGAATAGCCTGCTTGATCGCGAACCCCGGGCAACCATCGGGCCTTTGGCCGAAGATACACCGCAACCCATAGCTTTTACAATAGAAGAGCTGTATTCCCTGGGGGAAAAGAACCGGGAGGAAGTGCGCCTTTCGCAAGCGGAGATGGAAAAAGCCAAAGCCGAGGAAAGGATGGCCCGCTATGAATCCTACCCGGATTTCATGATCGGCTTGTTGTACGAATCCAACCAGCCCGAGGATTTGCGTGCTTCAAGGGAAGACATGGTGGGCGTACAGTTCGGGCTGACTCTGCCCTTGTGGTATGATAAAAACACGGGCCGGCGCGCGGCCGCCGGAGCCGCGGTCGCCAAGGCCGAGGCCATGACCCGCACCGAGCTAAACGACACCCGCGCTATGGTACGGGAAACCCTTTTCCGGCTGCAGAATGCCTACAGATTGATGACGCTGTACAAAGACCAGCTTATTCCCCAGGCTTATCGCTCCATGGAAACCGCTGAAACCTGGACCCGCCAGGGCAGCGGCAGCCTGTCAAATTATCTCGAGGCCCGGTCGGTCTGGTATAATTTCCAACTGGCCCTGGCCCGGGCCACGGCGGATTACGGCATTTATCTGGCCCGCCTGGAAAGCCTGGCCGGACAGGGTTTGACCAGGAAGGAACCTCCTGCAGCCAAATCAGAGGAGGTCAGCCCATGAAAGCAATTTCCGATTCCGCTCAATCATTCGTCACATCGCCTTTTGCTCTTAATTTGAAGTCTAGTTTTAATATTACTTTCCGACGTCCAAAAAGAGTTCTAACCCAAGCTAGTGATGAAGATTATGAGCAAGAGCAAGAGCAAGAAAAAGCAACAATTTTTGATTTTTTGAAAATGAGCATGAAGCCCTTGCTTATAATTTTATTTTCCCCATTATTACTGGCGGCCTGTTCCGGCTCAAAAGCGGCGCAAGAGGAGATCGACGGTTACCTCCCCCCTGCGGTTTATCAGGCCGCCCAGGCCGCACCTCCTGCTGCAGAATCATCTAATGGCGATACCTTTAATACCGATTTCTCAAAGCAGCGCCAAAAACTTCTCCAAATAAAGCAGGCAGCGGAAAGCGCTCTGGATCATCCGGATACACAGAACAGCTTTTATACCCCGGATGCCGGCCGGCTGGAAGCCTTGGCGCCGGCCATCAATGACCCGGCCGCGGCCCAAAAACTGCTTTCCAATGATTTTTCCCTGGCGGATCTCGAGATCCTGACCTGGGGCCGCAACCCCATGCTGAAAAGCGCCGCGAATAATTTTCACGCCGCCTTGGAAGCCTATGACCAGGTCGCCAACCTGGATGATATCCTCGCGCAATACACCGCCTTTACCGCCGGGTCCATGACCGGGGTGGGGCCGGCAGGGAATATGGGCGGCATCGATAAACTTTTCCCGTTTCCCGGAATCACCGCCCTAAAAGGCGATATTGCCAAGGTGGAAACCATGATCGCCCGCGAGGATCTGGAAATCGTCCGGCGCACAATCATCACCGAGGCCCGCAAACTTTATTGGGAATTGTATTACAATCGTAAAGCCCGGGCGACTACTTCTGATAGTATCACGGTTCTGGACGGGTTTGAAGCTTCGGTCCAGCAGCGTTACGCCGGCGGTCAGATCCCTTTGCGCGAGCTTGTCATGCTGCGCATCCGCAAAGAGAAACTAAAAGAAAAACTGATTACATTGACGGAGAACGGCCGCAGCCTGGATTCACGTTTCAAAGCATTGCTGTTGTTGCCGGATGAAGCCGTGATGGGATCACCCCAAGGCCATGAGATCCATCCGGCCTTGCCGGATCTTGCCAAGCTGAATGAACTCGCCCTGACCCATGCTCAGGAATTGATCCGCATGGGCAGCATGATCAACCGCATGGAGTTGATGATCGAAATGGGTGAGACCGAGATTTATCCCGGTTTTTCCCAAAACTATAGCCTTACCGAAAACCGGGCCGTGACCACAGCCGGCACCGGCAGAATGGATACGGCTTTTCAGACCAATGTACCGGCCGGAGCAGGCGCCGGCCAGCCCAAGATGCCCTTCATGGGTTTGTCCGAGGCCTATCTGCGGGAGACTAGAAGGCGTCTTAATGGATTGCGGCAGGAATTGGCGGGACTTACGGCGGAAACCGCGGCAAAGGTCCGGGAAGGCTGGGTTGCGGCGGATCAGGCGCGCCGGGAAGATCTGCTGTACCGGGAAAAATTGTCCGAACTGGCGCGCGTCAACTTCCGTACCGCCGGCCGGGCCTATGAAAGCGGCGAAATTTCCTTCGGCGACGCGTTGGAGGCTCTGATGCTGGAACTTGCGACCAAACTGGCCGCGGAAAGACGCAAGGCGGATCGGGGGATAACAACGGCGGCTCTTAAAGCAACGGTCGGTTTTTCATGGCCGGAAAAGCAGGAAGGATAGGTGGCGCGCATGTCGGATTCCACATTCCGTGATTATTTCAATCGATATCCGCTGAGAACGCGGGTAATTCTTGTTATGGTAGTCCTTGTCCTGGCCGGCGGGATCTATTTTTTGCTGAAGCCAATCGGCAAAGGCGCTGGAACGCAAACAGCTTCCAGTCAAAAATCCGGGGAACGCAAGATTTTATTCTACCGCAATCCCATGAATCCCGCCATCACTTCACCCACGCCGGCCAAGGACGAAATGGGCATGGACTACATTCCGGTCTACGAGGATGAAGGCAATGCTCCCAAAAAGACCATGGCCCAGGAAGTGGACGACTTTTTCAGCGACCAGGCGGCGGGTGCCGGTCAAGGCGGAGTGGAAGGACTCGCCCCCATCACACTGACCCAGGCCGGCATTGAAGCGGCCGGCGTGCTGACCGCACCGGTGACATCGGAAAATTTTGAGCAGCAAATCCGCACTGTGGGAAGAGTCATGGCCGATGAAACCAGGGTGCGCAAAGTGCCGACCCGGGTCAGCGGCTGGGTGGAAAAAGTGCATGTGCAATCCGCCGGCCAAATGGTGCAGCAAGGGGAGCCGATTCTGACCCTCTATTCCCCGGAGTTGCTGTCAAGCCAGGAGGAATACATTCAAGCCCTGGCCATGGCGGAAAAGATGGCGGCATCCTCCGACCCGGAAACCCGTAAATCCGGTGAGGAATTGCGGCATTCTGCCGGCCAGCGCTTGAAGTTGTTCGATGTTCCCGAAGCTTTTGTCGCCGAACTCCAAAAAAAGCGCAAACCCCGGCGGGCCGTCACCTTGACAGCGCCCATCTCCGGTTTTGTCATGGTCAAAGAGGTTTTGGAAGGCCAGAAGGTGGAACCCGGCATGATTTTTTTTGTCATCAGCGATCTGAGTCATATCTGGGTGGAAGCCGACTTTTATGAATATGAAGGCAAGGGATTGAAGCCTGGGCAGGAGGCCGTGGTTTCCTCCGCCTATGATCCCGCCCTAGAAATGAAGGGCAAGGTGGCGTTGGTATATCCCTACCTGAATCCGGAGAGCCGGACCATCAAGGCCCGTTTGGAGTTTGCCAACAGCGACTTGAAGTTGAAACCGGATATGTACGTGGATGTAAGCCTTCGGCTTGATCACGGCCGGAGTGTGCAGGTTCCGGAATCGGCGGTTCTGGATTCCGGGCCGCGCAAGGTGGTTTTCGTGTACCTGGGCAACGGACGTTTTGAGCCCCGGGAAGTCAGAGTAGGCGTGAGGAGTCACGGCCAAGTTCAGATTCTGGAAGGCGTGGCCGAAGGCGAGCAGACGGCCGTCAAGGCCAATTTTCTGCTTGATTCGGAATCGCGCTTGCAGGCGCTGATTCAGGGGGCGATGAAGAAGAAATAAGTCAGAAGACAGAAGTAATTTGGAAGCATCCTTAAATGTTCTGACTCCTGGATTCTGAATTCTTACAATAAATAATAAGAGCGCAGCACATGATTCAAAAAATTATCGACTTTTCCGGCCGTAACCGTTTTCTGGTGCTCCTGCTCATGTTGGCAGTGGGCGGGATCTCGGTCTATATCCTGAAGAACATTCGGCTGGATGCTTTGCCGGATTTGTCCGACACCCAGGTGATCATTTTTTCGCGCTGGGACCGTTCACCGGATATCATCGAGGATCAGTTGACCTATCCCATTGTCACGGCCCTTTTGGGCGCGCCCCATGTCAAGGCCATCCGCGGTTTTTCGGATTTCGGCTTTTCCTATGTTTACGTGATTTTTGAGGACGGCACGGACATTTATTGGGCCAGGTCGCGAGTGCTGGAATATCTTTCCAAGATCCAGTCGCGCCTGCCCCAGGGGATTGCCACTGAACTAGGGCCGGATGCCACGGGGGTGGGCTGGGTGTTCCAATACGCCCTGGTGGATGATTCCAAAACCCATTCCCTGGAAGCATTGCGCTCCTTTCAGGATTGGACCCTGCGCTACGCCTTGCAGGCCGTGCCCGGCGTGGCGGAGGTGGCCTCCATCGGCGGTTTTGTAAAACAGTACCAGATCACCGTGGACCCCAATCGCCTGGCGGCTTTTGATCTACCCCTGGACAAGGTTATTGAAGCGGTGCGTTCCTCCAATAACGAAGTCGGCGGCCGCCTGTTGGAATTGAGCGGCAGGGAGTACATGGTGAGGGGCAGGGGCTATAGCCGGCAGTTGTCGGATTTTGAGAGTATCGTGGTGAAGACTACGCCGGGGGGCGTGCCGGTGCGGCTGAAGGACATCGCCCGGGTGGAATTCGGCCCGGAAATCCGGCGTGGAGTCGCTGATCTGGACGGCACCGGCGATACCGTGGGCGGCATCGTGGTCATGCGCCACGGCGAAAACGCCATGAACGTCATCCAGCGGGTAAAGACCCGGCTGCAGGAGCTGGAGTCGTCCCTGCCAAAGGGGGTGCGCTTCGTCACCACCTATGACCGCTCGGATCTGATCGAGCGCGCCCTGAACACCCTGCGCCATGAACTGGTGGTGGAGATGATCATCGTCTCCCTGGTGATCCTGCTGTTTCTCTGGCACATCCCTTCCGCCATCGTGCCCATCATCACCATTCCGGTGTCGGTTCTTTTCGCGTTCATTCCCATGTATTATTTCGGGGTCACGGTGAACATCATGTCCCTGGCGGGCATCGCCATCTCCATCGGTGTGCTGGTGGACGGCGCCATTGTGGAAGTGGAAAACGCCTATAACAAGATCTACCATTGGCAGGCCGACGGCCGCAAAGGCGATTTCTTCGATGTACGCCTCGATGCCCTAAAAGAAGTCGGACCATCGGTGTTTTTCTCCCTGCTGGTCATTGCCGTGGCCTTTCTGCCGGTCTTTGCCCTGGTGGATCAGGAAGGTCGCCTGTTCAAGCCCCTGGCCTATTCCAAAAACCTGGCCATGGCCATCGCCGCCATTCTGGCCGTGACCCTGGACCCGGCCATGCGCATGCTTTTCGCCCGCATCGATGCGTTCAGCTTCCGGCCCAAATGGCTGGCCCGCCTGGCCACCCATACCCTGGTGGGAACTTATTATCCGGAAGAGAAGCATCCCATCAGCCGGGCCATTTTCAAAATATACGAGCCGGCCTGCCGGATGGTGCTGCGCCATCCCAGGACTGTAATTCTGATATCAATGGCGCTCGTGGCCGTCAGCATCCCGGTGTATTTCTTGCTGGGATCGGAATTCATGCCGCCTTTGCGGGAAGGAACACTGCTGTTCATGCCCACCACCCTGCCGGGCATTTCCGTTGCGGAGACCCATCGTATCCTGCAGATCCAGGATAAAATCCTGCGCACTTTTCCGGAAGTGGAGCGGGTTTTCGGCAAGGCCGGCAGGGCGGATACATCCACCGATCCAGCGCCCTTTTCCATGATGGAAACCACCATTGTGCTGAAACCGGAAAAGGAGTGGCGGGAAAAGCAGCGCTGGTACTCGTCCTTTACGCCGGAATTCCTGAAGTCCATCCTGCGCCCGCTCTGGCCCGACCGGATTTCCTATGAGGAACTGCTGGCGGAAATGGATGAACAACTGACCATTCCGGGTGTCACCAGTCGCGGGGCCATGACCATGCCCATCAAGGCGCGCATCGACATGCTCACCACCGGCGTGCGCAGCCCGGTGGGCATCAAGATTTTCGGCGCGGATTTGAAGGAGATCGAGCGCATCGGTGAAAATTTGGAAATGATCCTGAAAGAGGTTTCCGGCACCAGCAGTGTCTTTGCCGAGCGCACGGCCAGCGGTTATTTCATCGATTTCGAACCCAGACGGGAGCAATTGGCCCGTTACGGACTGACCATCGGCCAGTTGCAGACCGTCATCATGAGCGCTGTGGGCGGGGAAAACATCACCACCAGTATCGAAGGCCGGGAACGCTATCCGGTGAACCTGCGCTACCCTAGGGAATTGCGCAGCGACATGGAGACCTTGCGGCGGGTGCTGGTGTCCACGGAAGGCGGCGCCCAGGTGCCGTTGGGACAGCTCGCGGACATCCGCCTGGTGCAGGGGCCTTCCATGCTGCGCAATGAGAACGGTTTTCTTTCCGGCTATGTGTATGTGTATATGACCGGCCGGGATATCGGCGGTTATGTGGAGGAAGCCAAGCAAAGAGTCGCGGAAAAGCTCAGTCTGCCCACGGGCTATTCCCTGCAATGGAGTGGTCAGTATGAAAACATGCTGCGCGTCAAGGAACGGATGAAGGTCATTATTCCGATCACATTGGTGCTGATTTTCATCCTGCTGTTCGCCAACACCCGCTCGGTGGTCAAGGCCCTGATCGTCATGCTGGCCGTGCCCTTTTCCGCCATCGGCGCCATTTGGCTGTTTTATTTTTTGAACTACAACGTTTCCATCGCCGCCTGGGTGGGCATGATCGCCCTGTTGGGTCTGGATGCGGAAACCGGGGTTTTCATGCTGCTGTTTTTGGAGCTTTCC
This sequence comes from Desulfosudis oleivorans, assembly GCA_020723325.1. Taxonomy (GTDB): domain Bacteria; phylum Desulfobacterota; class Desulfobacteria; order Desulfobacterales; family SURF-7; genus DYJD01. The sequence goes on from DYJD01000027.1 coordinate 76,435, forward strand.
TATGAGGAGGCCCAAAAACGGGGACAGCTCGGCACCCTTCCGGAACTGGACGAAGCCATCATCCACGGTGCGGTGAAACGGGCGCGGCCCAAGCTGATGACCGTCTGCGCGGCATTTATGGGCCTGTTGCCCATCATGTGGTCCACCTCCGCCGGCGCCGACGTGATGAAGCGCATCGCCGCGCCCATGATCGGCGGGCTGGTGACCTCGTTTGTCTTGGAACTGCTGGTCTATCCGGCGATTTTTAAACTATGGAAGCAACGCAATTACGCAATAAAAGGAGAAGAAACATGAAATTATTTCGCATCACGTTTATAACCTCAGCAGCCCTGTTTTTGCTTTTCAATATGACCTGGGCCGCGGATCACAGCGGCCACGGGGGGCACGATCAAAATAAATCCGAGACTAAAAATGATGAGTCCATTGCGGAAAAACAAGTTGAAGGATTTACTATGGACTACACGCTGTATAGCCTGGAAAAAAGAAATCGGATGATGAAAGCAATGGACGGCATGAAAATGGAAGGCATGGAGATGCACGGGATGAGCGCCGGCGCGGACATCACCAATCATTTGATGCTGTTTATCCATGATGCCCAGGGGAAATTGGTTTCGGGCAAGGTCGGCTTTGTTGTAACCGGGCCGGACGGCAAGGAGTTCAAAACCCTCACCATGGGCATGGGCGGCGGCTACGGCGCGGATGTGAGCCTGAAACAAGCCGGCGAATATACGATCAAGACCAAGGCGGTGATCGACGGCAAAACCATTACGGATGAGATCAAGTATACCGTGAAATAACAATTAACACCAAGGGATGTTGAAATAACGCTTTCCAGCAAAAGACTTTAATTTTTTTTCTACAGCCCGGCGTCGAAACGATGATCAGGACCAACCACCCGCCTCGCTGAGCACGAGCACGATACGTCAGATTAAAATTTTCGACTTCCGTCACCGCAAATGGACGCGGCCCAATATAAGCGTAGCTACCATTTGCCGCAATTTAGGTCAAAAAGACCTAAATTGCGGGCAGAAAACTGAATACGCATTTGGCACCAACTACAACGATACGATTAAATTCAAATAGGTTATAGAAAATGCACTTAAATTATGAAAAATGCAAGAATCTATATCATTGTTTCTATTTATATGCCAATTAAAACTTATCATATAAATATGTTACACGAACATTGCGGCAAATGGTAGCTACGCTTATATTGGGCCAATATTGGAAGAAATATGTTGCCATCCCCAATGCCCTCAGAAGAAAAAAGAGCTTTAAAGTAGAATAAAGCGGCGGGGTACAGGACTGGAGGCGTTCTGGGGGCGGTTTGTGCCTTGCGGGTGATTTGGATTCAGCAGGATCACTCTTCCTTTATGGATTCAGAGTCGGCTTGATTGTTTCGGGTAATAATCGATTTTAATGCTGCAGCGCCGGCGGCGGCAACGGCCTGCGGGGTGTTTTCCGGGGGGGTGTTTTGTGCGGCAGCCGGCAGGTCCTGGAAGGGACCTCCCCCTTTCAGGGGCTCCGGGAGATCCACGATCACTTTACGATGGGCATAGAAGATTCCTTTGGCGGCCAAGGCTTCGGTGATCAATCGGAAGGCTTCCCGACGGATGATGAAATGCTTGCCGGGTTTGGCCGTGAACTTAACCCGGAAGGTCATGATGGAGTCCCCCACGCTTCTGATGCCTTGGGAGCGCAAGGGTTTGATGAAATCCGGGCCCAGCTCCTTATCTTCCAGCATGGCCTCGCCGACTTTTTTAACGATTTTCCTTACTTTCTCGATATCCGTGCCGTAAGGCAGTTCGATATTGAATTTGACCACAATGCCGCCGCGCATATAGTTGGTAACAGAGTCCAGGTTGCTGAAGGGGATGATCTGCAACATGCCGCGGTGGTGGCGCAGCTTGATGTTGCGCAGGGTGATGGCTTCCACTACTCCCGAGGCCTTGCCGGCTTCGATATACTCGCCGATGCGAAAGGCATCATCCCACAGGAAAAAGATGCCGGAAAGCACATCGTGGACCAGTTTTTGGGCGCCAAAGCCGATGGCCAGACCGATCACACCGGCACCGGCCATGAGCGGCCCGATGTCCACACCAACGGCGGACAATACGATCAAGGCGGTAATGACGATGAGCATGGAACCCATAAATTTTTTCAGCATGGGCAGCAGGGTGTAACGGCGATCAGCCGCCGCGGCAAGGCCCCACTCATCGGAGCCGGGCGTGGTTTTATCTGTTTCCGGAGGCAGGCTTTTCATGAGGCGGGTATTGATGAAGTTTTCCGTGGCCATCCAGAGAATATGGGCCAGAAACAAAGTGACAAAAATGGTGAAAGCCCCCCGTACAATGGCCTCACCAAAGGGAATCCGGAATTCCCACAGATTGAGCAGCCAGAAGAGCAAGGCCAAAGCCAGAATCCAGCGGACCACCCGGCTTACTGCGGCCAGATAGCGACTCTGACTTTCATGGCCAGGTAGATCATCTTCGCTGATGCGATCTTGGCCGTGGCTTTGCTTGAATTTGCCCATGGCGGCTCTGACCAACCACTGGCCGGCACGATCCAGGATCAAAAAAATGGGGCCGATCAATAGGCTGATCAGAAAGGCCGACCGGGCATGGGTTTCACTGATGATCAGGTGGTGGCTCCACAGCAGCCAGATCAGAAGCAGATAACCAAAAGTCAACCAATGCCAGGTGGCCGCGATTTGAGCGTGCAACCATTCCAAACGGGTTTCCGTGGTTTGCCCATTCCCGAACAGGAAAGCCGTGATGCACTCGCGATGCTTTCCGATCAACACGGCGATGGCGGCAACCAGGCCACTGCCGAAAACAAATCCGAAAAATTCCACTGTGTATCGCGGTATATTCAAATGACTCAGCTCGGCATAGCAGATATAAGCCACGGCTATATAAGCGATGAATCCGATCACACGTTTGTACAAATAAACGGCGGCCGGATCTTTTAATTGCAGCAAACGCAGGGCCGGTTGATCCGGGGCAAACAAGATCACTGCAAAGGCGGCGAAGGTCCTGGCCAGGAGCACCGGAACCCAGATGCATAAAAAGACATGCCGCGCAAAGGTGGATTGATATCCGGGAGTCAATAGAAAGCAAAGCAAACTGGAACCTGCAAACAGCGTGACTCCCATGAGATCAAGAAAAAAGCGCAACACCAGTCCACCCAGTTTTTGAAATCCATTCAATCGGGATGTGATTTTGATTTGCTGCCGGAAATTACCCGTGCTTTTACGGATAAGGATTTCAACGGCCAGGCCGAAACCAATGGCCGCGAGGGAAAGGGCCAGCAGACCGAGGGCCTGAGCGCCCCCGCCGTCTTCCGCCAGACCGGCATAGGCGGCCTGCAGATGGCCCGGTATGGCCGGGATGTTTGCCAGGAATTCCTTCAGGCGATGATTGATTTCAGTAAAGGCCGTATCCAGCCGGGCAAGGTATGAAGAAAACTCCGCGACTTGTCCCTGATCATGGGTGACTGCCCGCCCAAGGCCGATATCCAGACTTTTTTCCACATGCTCATGGGTGGATAGAGCGGCCACATCACCCGCCATCAGGCGCCACAATAAAACCAGTAGAAACAAGCATCCGCGGTTTTGATGTTTTTTCATATTCAAATCCTTTGGGAAGCCGTTCGCTCATATGGACTCCCTTGAATGTTTTTTCAGTTGACATCACGGGAGCAAAGCAGTTTTATCTGAATAAAAAACCGGCGGGACTTGATTTGCAAGCCACGGTATTTTGGGGACGATTTTATCCAATTCCGACGTAATAGGCAATAGGTTAGGTGTTTTTCCATCGTGTTTCTTTTTTAAATTTTAAGAATGGATTTTGATTTCATGATATGTGCCGAATACTTCTCCTGCAACTACCCATTCCCCAGCTCAACTACGGCCTGAAAACCGGAAACATCCCTCTGGCCGCCGCCTGTCTAAAGCAGGCCAGCACTTTTTGCACGGGAGGTATTGGCGTTTGGCGATCTCATTCGGGAAAAGACACTTGAAGGACAAGAAGAAACCTTCTGGCTTTTGACCGTGGTTCAAAATGCGATTGTGCTTTGGAATGCACTATCGCTTGAAAACGTATTTAAGAAGGCCGGCAGAACCTATAAAATCCCGGACAAGGATCTGAAGCGGATACTCCCGACGATGACCGATCACATTAACTTTATCGGAGAATTCAACCTTGATTTTAAGCGGAAGCCACCCTTTGAGCTAAAGCGCGTGATTGGTTGAAAACATTCAATAAGCTTATTTGCACTTATTGTGGGCCGAAAATAGTGATGATGCGGGTCGCTACACTTAGGACCCCTTTATAGATTTTTTCCTTGCCAGATGCCACGTATTCAAGAAGTCTTTTAAAAGGCCTTTTTTGTATGCATAGAAAAAATACCAAAGGCACAGTCCCCAAACGACACCATTAAAAACAGGCCGAATTTCTTGAGGAATACGATGTCCTAAGAAAAAAGCACCCGCTATTGCTATAATAGCGGAACATTGGTAAAAAACCGCCAATTTTTTTCCTCTGTCGAGGAATATGGTGATCAACCCTTCGATTACTAATCCGATAGGAATGCCGATCCACCAGAAAAGACTAGTCGGTTTCGCGCCGAGAAGCATAATTCCTGCCATGAAAAGCCACAAACATAGGATAAAATACAGGGTATGTTTGAATTCCTGTTGAAAAAGCTTTTTAGATTTTTCTATTTCTTTTTGGTCTTCCATCTCTCCCATGATACCTCCTCGAACCCGGCGGTTATGTCGAAAAATTAACATGACAACAATTTTCTGTTATGAGTTTAAGCTTTTAACCTTACACAGGATTAAAAAGGAGTCAAGGGAGTTTAGGTTCCGTACATCGGAAAGCCCCACAATGATGCAGGACACAACCAATAGATAAATTTGACAATTCCACTCAAATCCTGATTTATCGACCGTTTTTTCTTTCTTAAAAACTTTCAATATAAAACATTCAATAAAATATTTTTTATATTGAAAGTTAAAAAGGCATTTCAAAGCCCCGGATGGCCACCGTAATCATTTGCGCGCAAATATACGATAGCCTCATTACAATTCTGCTGGGCAAGCTTAAGCGAGGGAAAGCCACCCTTTGAAGTCATCCGTCTGATTGGGTGAAACATTCAATAAAATATTTTTTATATTGAATGTTTTTTGTTGAAAGTTTTTCCTACTCATTTAATTGGCGGAAAAGGACAAACTTGACAACATTTTCTTTAAATTTGCATCGGTTAAATGTTGCAACAAATGATGCCGTTCCGATGTACGGGACCTGGTAGTGCCGTTGTTGGGGTTACCCCATGTTCTCCTTTCAGCTTTTTTTGCCCTGGTTGTTAAATTTAGTTATTTAGTAATAACTGAAATGAATTTGAAAAAAAATTATTCCTTATCGGCTTGAGCGATTTGATCGCGGATTTTTTTCAGTTCCTTTTTCAGTTCCTGTTCATAGCGCCGCAACAGGGTGAGCTTGTCCTCGGCCTTATCGATCTGCGCCTGGCGGGCCTGGCCGGTCCCCTTGCAGCCGCAGGTACAGACCTGGGAGAGAAGGTCCTTGCAGTTCTCCAATGCTTCCGGCGCGATTTCATAGGGTATCCAGTAGCCTTTGCGCTCGCTCCGGACCAATCCGGCGTATTTGAGGACTTTCAGATGTTGTGAGACGGCTGAGGGAGTGATCCCCAATGCTTCCGCGATTTCATTAACCCCCAGAGCCCCTTTTTGCTTCAGAAGCTCGATGATCCTGATGCGGGATTCCACTCCCAAAACTTTAAACAACTCAGCTTGCTTGCTATCCATAAGGTGTTTACCTTTTCAGTATTTGCTTAAATACTATTTAAAATTCGAGGTTGTGTCAATCCTTTTTTTGATTTTTTTCTTGACGCCTTTTACCGGGCCATGCTACCAACGCCATTATCATCACTTTTTCAGTTGTATCGCAATTTCGAGATATAAGCTCGAAGCATATTGTAAAGGATTTCGCCGGCAGCTACTAAAGTTATCGTTGTTCCTGTTTTCAGATAGCCGCATGTTCAAATTCGGAGACCGCTAAGGCACTGCATGATTTCTCGTTCAAAGAAAAAACCGCAACTTCTTATCGTGAATTGTATCCTGATTATCGCCATTACTACCTCGATGTTTTTTTCCCTTTGTATTGATCAGAATAGAACCGCGCATTGGAAGATTGAATTTAGGGATAATTGCACCGAGTGTCAGGTACATGATACGAGTTCCTGCCAACTGTCGGAAAATGACGGGGATAAGGATGTATGCCTGGATATTCCGCTGGTTCTTGCCGACAAAATACGTGAGGAAGATCATTCTTCTCAAATATCATCCTTTTCCATCAATAAGGCGATAAATAATTCGGAATTCATTTCCGTATCGAATCCATTATCTTATAAAAGAATCGAAGCGGATAAATTGTTATCATCCTTTTTTCACACTTCCCAACTTCGCTCCGTAATTCTCCTCATTTGATTTTTTAACACCCCCACTTCCATTTTTCCAAGAACCGCTAACTGCCTGTCGCAGGATCGCTGATTCGCATTAATGCGCACCCCGGTTTTCTAAGCTTATTCATGCGTAATTCAAAGCGATGCGGTTGCCCGGAAATCGTTCCGATATCCGTGCGAGGCTTTGTTTTACCACGTTTCTGTCTTGAGCGAAGTCGTCGCGGTGAATTTGTAACCATTCATCAACCAGGAGTAGTTTATGTTTGGAAGCATACGAATATTTATTCTTTGTGTTTGTATATCCCTATTTCAGCCGATGACCGTCGCCTCGGTTGAAAATTATTCCGACACATCCAATGGCAACCCGACCAGCGCCATCACATTGAAGCAAGCCCTGGCATTGGGCCTTTTGCAGAATCCCGAGTTGGCAGCATCTTTTTGGGAGGTGCGTGCGGCGGAAGCCCGTCTCATACAAGAAGGATTGTTGCCTAATCCTGAAATCGAAGCATCCATGGAAAATTTCGGCGGCAGCAAAGACCTATCGGGATTTGACGGCGCGGAAACCACCATTCAAATCAAACAGAAGATCGAACTTGGCGGAAAACGCGAAAAAAGAGAACAAGTCGCTGCTTTGGGAAAGAATATCGCCCATTGGGATTATGAAAGCAAACGGCTGGATGTGATCGCCGACATATCAAAATCGTTCTGGGACGTGCTGGCCGCCCAGGAGAAATGTACCATCGCCGGGGAAATCAAAGGCCTGACCGAGAAGGCCTACGACCTGGCGACTGAACGTGTCAAAGCCGGGAAGGCCCCGCCTTTGGAGGAGATCCAATCCCAGGTTGCTGTGACGAGAACCCGGATCGAATTAGAGCAAGCCAAACGCTCCCTTGAAAGCGCCAGAAAAAAATTGGCTGCGACCTGGGGGGGTCCGCAACCGATATTTGAAAAAGTGGTTGCCGACATTGTCCCGCTTGCTCCGCCGCCTTCCCTTGAGAATTCCGAGGTGTATTTATCCCAAAATCCGGATTCGGCAAAATGGGATGCGGAAATAGAGAAGAACCGGGCGCTGGTTGAATCCGCGGACGCGGCCGGTGTTCCCGACCTGACGGTGGGCGCCGGGCCGCGTTTTGACAACCAGTCCAACAGCTCGGCCTTTGTCATGAGCCTGTCTGTTCCGGTTCCGTTATTCAACCGCAACCAAGGCGGAATAAGAGAGGCGGAGTTCAATCTTGCCCAGGCGCGCGCGAACAAAAAAACCGCCATACTGACCACCCAAAAAAACCTGGACCGTGCCTATCAGGATTTATCCGCTTCCTACTTGACCGCCGATGCGCTCAGTAAAGTCGGGATACCGGCGGCTGAAAGCGCTTTTTCAGCCGCCCTGGAAGGATACCGGGAAGGCAAGCTGGGCTATCTTTCGGTTTTGGAAACCCAACGAACTTTTTTTGAAGTTAAATATCAATATGTCACAGCGCTGGTCGATTATCATAAATCCAAAGCGGACTATGAACGCTTGATCGGGCAGGGTATGACCTTCAACTAATAGGAAAGGAGCATATTATTATGAAAACCGGAAAATATATTACTACGATAGTTGCGCTCATAATTTTCATCGGCGGAGGTATTGCCGCGCTGCACCAACAAGCAGGCTCTTCCACAAAAAATGCGGCGGCTGCGGAAATGGCGGAAAAAAGCCATGCCCACGGCGCACAGAAAGTGAACGACGGTTATGAGCAGGATTCCCGGCCCGCTGTCGGCAATAAAAAAATATCGGATCTTGACCGGAGCTTGGATGAAATTTGGTCGGCCACTTGCGAGCATAAAGTGTTGCAATACACCTGTGATGAATGCCGGTATGAATTGGGAGTCGTAAAGCTCTCCGGGAAGCTCTTCCCGAAGGAAGGCCGATCCGGCATTGTTTCAACCGCCATGCCGGCTGAACGGCGCACGGGGAAACCACTGTCGCTTACCGGCGAAGTCGCCACCGACGACTTGAATTCCGTCCGGGTTTCCAGTGTTGTGCCGGGCGCGATACGCAAAATCAAAGTGGACATCGGCAGCCGGGTGTCAAAAGGGGATCTTCTTTTTGAACTTGACAGCACGGAGGCGGCGGAAGCAAAGGCCGATTATTTGAAAAAGGCTTCCGCCATGACTTTGGCCGTCAAAACAGCCGAACGCGAAACCAGCCTGTTTGCCAAAAAAATATCCGCAGAAGTGGAAGTAATGGAAGCCCGGAACAAGCGGATCGAGGCTGAAATCGAGCTGGCCGGCGCCCGCTCCAGGCTTGCCCGCATCGGAATCCCCGAAAAGGAGATCGAAGCGCTCGGCTCAGGAAGCACCGCCGCCGTCAACGGCCTCCTGCCGGTATATGCGACCATAGACGGCATGGTGCTTGAGCGTTTTGCTAGTCCCGGCGAGCAGGTGGAAGCGGGTCGGGCAATAATGCTGATATCGGATATTTCGAAGGTGTGGATCCGGGCGAATATCCGGGAAACCGATTCGGCCTTGCTGTCGCTGCACAACAGAAGGATTCCCTGTGAGGTGACGGCGCCGGGCGCGGACGGCAAAACTTATCCGGGCATTCTTGAGGCGGTATCGGGAAAAATGGATGAAGCCACCCGGACCATTCGGGCACGCATCAGCACGGCAAATCCCAATGGGCGCTTGAGGCCGGGTATGTTCGTCAATGTTGTCGTGATGACCCAAGGTCCTGCCGTTGCTTTGACGGTTCCGGATGCGGCGCTTCTCAGCGATGAGGGACGCGATTTTGTGTTTGTTCACAAGGAAGGCGACTACTGGATCAGGCGCCCGGTGGTCGCCGGCGCCTCCTTTGACGGCTATACAGAAATCAAACAGGGTGTTGACAGGGAACGGATGATAATCGCCGACGGTTCATTTCTTTTGAAATCGGACGTTCTCAGGGCGAAAATGGGCGCGGGTTGCGCGGAATAGGAGCTGGTATGAATAAAGCAATCGAGTTGATTCTCAGGTTCCGGTTTTTGGTCTTGGCCCTGACCGGTTTGGTTGTGCTGGGCGGGGTTCTTGCCTGGATGCGGCTTCCGATCGACGCCTTTCCGGATGTGACCAATGTCCAGGTGATGGTGCTCTCGGAAGCGGCCGGGCTGTCGGCCGCCGACATCGAGCGGCAGGTGACTTATCCCATTGAACAACAGATGGGCGGTGTCCCCGGCGTTGTTTCGGTTCGTTCCCTGTCAAAAGCCGGGCTATCCCAGGTGGTGGTGGCTTTTGAGGATGATACGGATATTTATTTCGCCCGGCAGCAGGTGTTTGAGCGTATCCAGGCAGCCCTGCCCAATCTTCCGGCCCAGGTTGCGCCGGAGCTTGGCCCTATCAGCACCGGCCTTGGGGAGATTTTTCAGTACACGCTGGAAAGCGATACTCTTTCGCCCATGGAGCTTCGCACCATTCAGGATTTTCTGATATCGCCCCAGCTCAAACCCATCAAGGGAGTCAACGAGGTAAACAGTTTCGGCGGATTTGTCCGCCAATACCAGATTCTGGTGAATCCGGATGCGCTGGTCAAATACAACTTGACCCTTCGGGATGTGGTTGAGACCATGGAGAAAAACAACGCCAATGCCGCGGGCGGCTTTATTGTGCGCGGATGGGAGCAGACCTACATCAGGGGGCTCGGCCTGTTGTCGGATCTTACCGATATTTCAAATATTGTGATTAAAGTCCATGACGGTGTTCCGATCCATATTCAGGATGTGGCTGAAGTGACAACAGGCCCCCAGCCCCGGCAGGGCGCGGTGACGCGGGACGGCAAGGGAGAAGCGGTGGCCGGCATGGTCATCATGCTCAGGGGCGAAAATTCAAAGGAGGTGGTCGAAAGGGTGAAGGCGGCGGTTCCGAAAATCGAAAACAGCCTGCCGAAAGGTGTCCGGATGAATGTTTTTTACGACCGGACGGCCCTGATCCGGGCCTGCATCAAAACCGTTATAAACGCGTTGATAGAAGGCGGGGTCTTTGTCATTCTGGTGCTGTTTCTTTTTGTCGCCGAGCTGCGGACCGCGCTGATCGTCGTGGCGTCGCTGCCCATCACCTTTTTGGCCACGTTTATCATCATGGGTCGGACGGGCGTTGGCGCCAACCTCATGAGCCTCGGGGGACTTGCTTTTTCGGTGGGCATGGTGGTGGATGCCTCCATTGTCATTGTTGAAAATATCCGGCGGCATTTTGCCGATGACCCGGACCCGAAACGACGGCGGCAGATCGTCGTTGCGGCCGTACAAGAAGTCGCGCGGCCGGTCTCGTTTTCCATTTTGATCATCGTGATTGTGCTTGTGCCCTTATTCACCCTTCAGGGCATTGAGGGTAAAATGTTCCTGCCGCTGACGCTGACGATGATTTTTGCCATTCTTGTGTCGCTGGTGACGGCATTGACCATTGTCCCGGTGCTTTCGGAAATGGTGCTGAAACAGGAAAAAGAAAATGAGTTCGGGTTTATCCGGAAATTCCATAACGGCTATCTCCGGTTGCTGGCCAAGGCCCGGAAGAAAATGTGGCTGACCCTGGGGTTGTCATGCCTCGGTATCGTTGCGGCGATATTGCTGATTTCCCGTATCGGCACGGAGTTTATTCCGAACCTGGATGAGGGCGCCATTGCCGTCAATGTCGTCCGCCTGCCGAATGCGTCCCTGGAAGGATCACGGGATGTGGCGACCTTTATGGAAAAACTGTTGCTGGCGAATTTCCCTGAAATCGAAACCGTGGTGAGCAAGACCGGCCGCGCCGAGATTTCCGAGGACCCCATGGGGCCGGAGCAGACCGATGTCTTCATCATGCTCAAGCCTTTTAAACAATGGAAAACAGGCCGGAGCAAACCGGACCTTATCGCCGCAATAAACAAGGAACTCTCGGTCATCCCCGGCGTCCGTCTATCATTTTCACAACCCATCGCCCTGCGGGTCAATGAATTGATCTCCGGTGTAAAAAGCGATCTCGCAGTAAAGGTATATGGCCCGGATCTTGAAAAATTAAAAGAATTTTCAGACCGTATTGCTGGAAAACTGAGCGCCATCCACGGTGCCCGGGATGTCAAGGTGGAACAGGTCTCCGGCATGGAACAGATCGAGGTCGCCTATAACCGCCGTGAAATGGCCCGCTTTGGAATTAATGTGGTGGACGTCAATTATGTTATCGAAACCGCGCTGGCCGGACGCGAAGCCACGCGGGTGGTTGAAGGACAAATGCGCATCGCCGCGGTGGTCAAGTTTCCGGATCATTTTCGGAACAGCATTGACGCCCTGGAAGGGATCATGCTTACCGGCGCGGGCGGGGAGCGCGTACCGCTGAAAAGAGTGGCCGATATTTCCTTGGTTGAAGGTCCGGCCCAGATCACCCGCGAAAAAGGGATGCGCCGGGTTGCGGCCGAGGTCAATATCAGAGGCCGCGATCTGGGCGGTTTTGTCGGGGAAGCCCGGGAAGCGCTGGCCGATATCGAAAAGGAACTGCCGTCCGGATATTTTCTGGAATACGGAGGCCAGTTTGAAAATCAGCAGCGGGCCATGCAACGGCTTTCCGTGGTGGTTCCCATTGCGCTGCTGCTGATTCTGCTGCTCCTGTACCTCGCGCTTGGATCCATCCGGGATTCCTTGTTGGTTATATTGAATTTGCCTTTTGCCCTGGTGGGAGGAATTGTCGCCATATGGGCTTTCGGCATCCACCTGTCCGTATCGGCTGCTGTTTCCTTTATTGTCCTGCTGGGAATCGCGGTTCAAAACGGCGTCGTGCTGATGGCTTTTTTCCGGCAGCTCCGGCAAAGCGGCAAAAATGTCGCCGAAACAGTTCATATGGGCTGCGATTTGCGTTTCAGGCCGCTGATGATGACGGCCCTGACCAGCTTTATCGGCCATCTTCCCATGCTCTATGCCACAGGCTCGGGCGCGGATATCCAAAAACCGCTGGCCGTGGTGGTCATGGGTGGGCTGATAACCTCGACCATTCTGACCCTTGTCGTGCTGCCGACCATTTATGAATGGCTCGAAACAAGGCGTGAAGCACTTATTTCAGGAGATGAAAATGGAGACAAGTTTGTTGGTTTTCGCGCAAAGAGTTAAAAAGGAGCTTGACATCGCACGCAAGATTCAGAGTCGCCTTATTCCGGCCGATCCGGAATTGCCGGAGTGGCGGGTCAAAGGCATTTGCCGGCCCGCGGGTGAAATCGGAGGAGATTATTTGGACTATTTTCCAAACCAATTCGGTGATTGGTTTCTTGTCATCGCGGATGCATGCAATAAGGGAATCCCAGCGGCTCTGACCATGAACGGTTTTCGCGCCACCATGCGGGCCGAAGGCTGGAAACAGTCTTCACCCAAAAAATTGCTGGCGGCAGCCAATGCCCTGATGGAGGCTGATCTGAACCAGGATCATTCGTTCATCACCTGCCTTTGTATCATGTTGAGCGATCATGGTCGTGCCTTGAGCTTCGCGCGCGCCGGGCATCCGAGTCCAATTCGGATCGGGGTCGGATGCGCGCCCCAAGTTCTCAAATCAAGAGGTATCGCCATCGGATTGCAGACCGGGAGCAAATTCGAGGAGATGCTGGAGGAAGTGACCCTTTGTCCGCGAAATGGAGATAAATTTTTCGCCTATACCGACGGGTTGGAGGACATCCTGAACATTGAATCGGGCGCCTGCCGGAATCCGATTGTTTCATTTTTGAGTCGGAATCGTTTCATGCGGCCAAATGAAATTTCAGAGAACCTGCTGTCCTATATCGATTCTCCCTTGAACGGAGAACAAAACCCGGACGATTTGACCTTTTTCGCCATTGAAAGGAGACCGGATGAATCAGGCGACGGAAAGAAATAATGCGGGCATTATCGAAAAGGAAACAAACGGACTGCCTACCTTCAAAATCAGCGGTTGGATGGACGCAAACACTTCTCCGGAAATTGGATTGAAATTATTCGGAGCCATCGAAGCCGGATCAATCCATATGATTGTCGATTTCGAAAACGTGCATTACATTTCAAGCGCGGGTTTAAGGATGTTTTTAAAGGCCTATCGAAAATGTGCGGAATCGGGCGGTCTGATGGTTCTGTGCGGCATGCGGGATTTCATAGAAGAAATTTTTGAAATCTCCGGTATCAATTCAATCATACCGGTTGTTGAAAGCGTCGACGAGGCAATGAAATGCTTTAACATTCATGCGTAATCGGCAATCCCGGGCAAGATGAATCACTTGATCTTGGTCTTTATACAATGAGAGCTGTCTTCAATAAATTGGTATCGGCAACCGTAGTTGGGTTACGGCAACGATTCGTGCGTTATACTGCCATTATAAATAGAAATGCCATTAGTTTTAAATAATTACATAAATATTATCAGCGCGGCAGAAATCCTGCCTCCTTCTGGTGTCGAACGGATAGAATAAGTTCCGTACATCGGAACGGCATAATTTGTGCCCGATATGGCCAAAGCCATTATTTTAATGTCCGATAAGGAAGATTATGTAAACTTTTTTAAATTATATCAATATATTATATAGCATTAACCTGATAAACACAAACGATTTTTACGCCCCCTCTGAGATCTCGGTTTCTCCGATGGATGAAAAGTTCGTAATCTTTACTGTTCCATCAGGAAAACGGGCGACGATGTCCAATTCTCCGCCCATGGCTTCGATCGTCGCACGCAAGGTGGAAATATACATATCCGTACGCTTTTCCAATTTGGCCACGTTGGGCTGCTTGATCTGCAGCGCTTTCGCCAATACTTCCTGAGACAACCCCCTTGCGCGTCGCAATTCATTCAGGGGCATTTCTGCGAGCATCGCCCGATAGCGCGCGTCAGAACGGGCAATGGATTCTGCCGACATTTTGGCTTCCAATTCAGCAAATTTACGTGCCATTTTTTAAGCCCTCCTTGCGCAATGTTTCTAAATGTTCATCATAAAGCCGATCGGCCATCGGCACATATTTCTCATACCATCGGTCCTTGCCTGTTTTATCGCCGCCACACAAGAGAATTGCGCATCGGCGAGGATCAAAAGCATAAAGAACACGATAGGGCCGCCCAGAATGTTGAATCCGAAGTTCACGCATGTTGCCATGTCGCGAGCCCTTGATGTCGCTTGCATGCGGAAATCGCAGTTGCGGACCAAAATCGCTCAGCAACTTCACACTGGCTCGGACCGATTCTTGCTCCCCTTCCGTTAGGCTGGCCCACCATTCCCCGAATTCGTCTGTGTACTCAACCTCCCATTTCATTCTTAAATTATACCTATTAGGATATATATCGTCAAGGGTATATTTTACAAATATTGCGGTAAATGGTAGCTACGCTACTTTTAGGCCTGGTATGGGCGGCGAAATATTCGTCGTTTGGTAAGACCAATGTCGATCCCGCATCCACGATTACAAACAATCTGCGGTTCCCGGGCCAGTATTTTGATGGTGAAAATAGTCTACTCTATAAGGTTCCGTACATCGGAACGGCATCGTTTGTTGCAACGTTTAACCGATATAATTTAAAGAAGATATTGTTAAGTTTGCCATTTTTATTCGGAAAGGTAGGCTTGAAAAACTTTCAACAAAAAACATTCAATAGAAAAAATATTATATTGAATGTTTTCACCAAATCACACGCATGACTTCAAAAGGTGGCTTTCCTTTAGATGTCGTTAAATGTCGGGGACGCATTGTCAAAATCTATGTGATCGGTTTCTTCAGGAACAGCCGCTTGAGCTTGCCCAGCGGAGTTGTAATGAGGCTATCGTATATTTACGCGCAAATGGTTACGGTGGCCATCCGGGGTTTTGAAATGGCTTTTTAACTTTCAATATAAAAAATATTTTATTGAATGTTTTTTATTGAAAGTTTTTAAGAAAGAAAAAACGGTCGATAAATCAGGATTTTAGTATAATTATCAAATTTATCTGTTGGTTATGACCCGCAACATCGTGGGGCTTTCCGATGTACGGAACCTATAGATGGTCAATGCAAGATACAGAAAGTACCGCACGTAATAGTCGATCCGGCTATGAACTGCTTCGGATTCGCACAGAAGTTCTAATAGTAAGGTTCTGTGACTGGAAGCGGTTCAAGACGCTACGGGCCATCTCATCATATACATGGGCTTTTTTTTGCGGATCGGAGATTGTGATAATCAAAGAGAACGGTTGCGGTTTGAAGGCTTCTTCGTCCTCAATGCCGTGTCGTGTCAAAAGCTGAACTTTCAGACGCCATCTATCGCCGCGCTCTCCTTTTGCACCCAGGTTACCATGATAGGTGCGAACTGGCGCCCACTTTCGAAGCTTTTCGACCTGATACGACTCATAAAGTTCTCCGGGATTCTTGTGTTCAGGCGGAACGAGGCCTACGTATTTTGTCTTAACTTCTCCCGTTTTTCTTGAAACTTGTTGTCTATAAACTCCGAAATGCGCATCAATGTGGGTCTCGCAATACTCACTACCCCAACGCGCACCACGCGCAGGAGCGAACGCGACTGTCATCCAGATTTCGCCAAAATAACGTCCGTCGCGATGAAGTGAAACTGGATAAGGGAAGTCATCCCATTCTAGATAAAAGCCAGGGCGAATGTGGTCATCGAAGACCAGGGTTGACGTATATGGGCTGCATTCCAAACAGTACGGGACAGGCGCTGGTAGACCAAAACCGAAGAAATTTTCTTCTCCATCCGGGACTCGCTGCCCTGTTCTGGGGTCTCGAGCGTGATGCGTGAGAAGCGCCCGCGCAAGTACGGGCTTGGGTGCAGGCGTGATCTGATGGTATATCTGTGCGAGAGTCCTTGACACCAAGGGAGCCGCAAAGCTAGTTCCCAGGTTTTCTGCAGAACCTCTTCCGTTCACGGACCGGATACCAGCGATATGCACCCCATCGACGGAGCACGACCCGCCGTAATGAACAAGATCGGGTTTAATAATGTAGTTTGGTCCCGCGCCATGCCGTGAAAAAGCTGATGGCTGGTGCTCTTTCGGGCCACTTTTTTTGTAATCAACATGGGAGACAGAACCGACCGCAATGCCCAGAACGCTGTCAGCTGGCGTAGTAATTCTCCCTGCGACAATCTGCGCTTTTTTGCGCGGGTAATCCAGTAAAGGCGGGCTTATATAATTCCCGGCACTTATTACAAAGGAGACTTCGTACTTTTCCTGTAGATTGTCAATCTCTTCGGCGAATTCGGAAAACTCATCGAGAGAGCATACCTTATCTGTGCCGAGAGAAAGGTTCCAGACCTTGTAATTATTAGAGTGTTCCTGGAGTGCTATATCAAGCGAGATCAAAAACTCTTGTTCGAGGAGGGACTCGGTGCTTCCCTTGCTTGGGTCGTTGTTTGGTATGATTTGAAGGTCAAATATACCGCATGGGTTTGAATCAATTCCGGCAAGCGTGGGATTGAAATCGCTCCCCCAGCAGATCAGCCCAGCAACAAAGGTGCCGTGTTCCGTATTGCGGTACTGGGGTGCGACCATCGATTCGCGACCCACAACCCAGGTTTCAAGCTCTGGGATTTGAGATGATATACCGCTATCCACGACCACGACAACCGGGATATCTCCAGCAGAGACCTCACTTCGCTCCGGTAATTTGGGTAACATCTTCGGATTGAACATCTTAGTGCGAATAGTTCGAATGAGCGGCATGCTTTGAACAGATCTAACGCCTACAACGCGTGAGAGTGTATCCACGTCCTCAACTGAATGACACTCAGCCCCGTAAATGAAGCTGCCCGACGAATAGCCATCTGAGCTAATTCTAATATTGCGATCACGACATGTCTCCTCAAAATTGGCAACAAGGTTCATTTGATCCTCATCTGCTCCGAAATTGAAAAGCCGTACGCGGGTTATAAAACCCTTTCTTCTTCGGGGGCTCCGGCGGAGAACTTCGTTGGGCTCGACACCTCTACGACGATATGCGGGAGTTACCATTTCAATTAACTCAACGCAGGAAAGCTCCTTCGTAATACGGTCGGACTGGTTGTTTTCAATCATATCTTTAAGGCTATATAGGCCGTGGGAGGAAGCCTTTACGAATAGCTCGCCAAGTTGGCCAGCACCAACAATGGGGCAAGTTCTGGGAGAAAAAATTTGATCGGGGCGGTGGCTTTTAGCGGCAGCCTTTGTGAGCAGTTTCACACGCACAGGAATTGCGGAAGTCTGTTTTATTTGAGGAGGCAGCGCCTCTTGGATAGCTGACACTTGATTGGAAAGGCTTTTGCGGTAGGCACCGTCAACAGTACGGAAAGGCTTTGGCTTAGAACCGCGTCCAGTTACCTTTTTCTCCGCTGCTTGCTTTGGCATAATGAGCTTAATTGGAAGGCGCTCGATTTTTGGCGTTTTGCTATCAGCCATTCTTTTCATCTCTCTTTAGCGTTCGTCTATACGCTGTGGCCTTAGATACTCCCAAAAGACCCGCTAAGGCCGCACTCGTGTATAGCTTAGCGTTCCGATCCCGAAGTGCACTGATAATTGCGCTGACATCATTACCCCTTATCAGTGATAAAAACCTACGTTCCTTCCCTTCTCCAATCCCAATATTCTGAAGGATTTGAAAGGCGTCCTTTAGCTCGGGATCGTGCTGGAGGACAATCCGTCGGCGTTGAAGTCTCTGGCAAACTTCTTCAATGTCTGCGCCTGTAAATCCTTCCGAGAGATCGACAAGAAGTTCGACTTCCCGTTCTCTAAAATCAAAGGGCTTGAGGAATTGCAGCCACAATTGTCGACGCAGTTCAGCTATAGGGAAATTAAGCTCAAGTCGGTAGCTGAAGCGACGCCAGACGGCAGAATCAAGAAGATCCTCGTGGTTTGTTGCTGCCAGAACGATGGACTGCGGCCCAATGGTATCCAGATTTTGGATGAAGCTATTAACGACTCGTTTTAATTCACCAAGCTCCTGGCTATCGCCCCGAAGCTTCGCGATGGCGTCAAATTCGTCGAGAAATAAGACGCACGGCGTCCTCGCTGCAAAATCAAAAAGCGCGCGAATGTTCTTTGACGTGCTGCCTAAAAAAGATGATATCAGGCCATCCAGGCGAGCCATATACAGTTCGAGATCTAACTCTTTAGCAATAAAGCGTGCGATCCGACTCTTCCCTGTTCCTGGAGGTCCATACATGAGCAGGTTAATGGAACCAGCGGCGCCCTGGGCATCAAGCAACGCATAACTTTTCGCAACACTAAGAAACTCATTTACCACATCCCTCTGATCCTGAGTTAACACAACCGGTGCTTCGAGCACCGCCCGCCAGTTAACACGCTCGATAAGAGGGAAACGACTCTCGGCATCGACAGGGAGGGCGCGTGCATACCCCAAGTCAACAGGCCGAAGTTGCTGGTCATTCTCCTCAAGCATTTTTCGCAACCGTCCTGCAGAAAACTTATCGCCCTCTTTCTCAAGCTTATCCGCCAGAAAGGATGTGTAGTTCCGAACTTTGTCAATATCGAGACGTAATGATCCATTGACGATACGAAAAAGCTCATTCATGAAACGATTATGTTCTTTCATGAATCATGAATATATTTTTATGAAACAAACGTCAAGCCTTTTCTTGCGGCCAATGAATTGTTGATGGCCCAATATAAGCGTAGCCCCAGCCAGTGCTGCATAGCCTTTTTCACCGTATTCAGGTTAACCGGCCGCTGGTCCGATTGCGAATTACTTCTGCAGCGACTAAACGCTGCAGCGTATCATCCGGCAATAATCTCCTCACTTCATCAAGGGGAAATGTCCTGAATCCATTCTTTTTATCCGCTTCTTCTTGTACTAACATGGCTTTCAGACTACGCGGTGCAAAAAGCGCAAACGTACTATAATCATACCCGATCCCTTTTAATACTTCTGCTCGCAATATTCGCTTAATTGCATAGACATTATCTCGCGGATTCCCCCCCCTTAGAGGGCGACCATCAGCAAGGAAAACGCTAAACAAATCAGTTGTGTCCACTTCTTTTATAACTGTATCTACAAGGGGCCAAAAAATTTTGGCGATTATCGGTACCCTAAAAACAGGCCTAAATAAACGGCTAAGCATTATATTGGTGGCTTTTTTGAGGCTCAATGCGGGGTGACAACTTTCGAGCGATCGATGGCCTTTTAAGTAATTCAGATCCACATCAAGCGCTTGAAATTTAAGATTTAACAAAATAGCCGTAGCTTCACCAATAATAACCATACCTGGAATCGCCATTTTCGAAGTACGAAAGAAACGGTCAATTTCGTGACCAATAAAATCCGATCGTCCCTTATAAAAACCCATCCAACCCGCTGGTTCAAATCCTCCCAAAAGCAGGCGATCAATTATCTTGCCTATTTCATGCTCGTTCGGATAAACTCCTGAACGTTCTTTTAAAATCTCAGGGGCAGCTTTATGGATTGCGTCATCTCTAACCGAACTTATTTCGGTTGCGTTCTCTACTGCATCGATAAAAATTTTAATGCCTAATGCCAGTGGCTGCGTTTTGCCATAATTAAATTTTGGATGCCAGTTTGGTCCGTCGTCATTTTCAACAGCGATATGTTTGAAAATCTGAGTAGAAATTTGAAGTGCGGCATCAATTAAAGATCGACCTGCCTCAACAACTGTCACCCTATCTGATTCAGCAAGAATCCACATCTCATCACCAATTCCTTTAACTGAAAAAAATTGTTGCGGCTCCAAGCCGCCACCCTCAGTATAACGAGAGCACGAACGCTTGTAAAATTCCTGTTCAGCTTTTATAAAGTGACGCATTATTTCGATATTTATTTCATCTATTCGCTGCTGATTGCTTGGTGAAACTGTCATCGCTTCGGTTTTGGCCTGCGTCGACCCTGCTAAGTCAATAGAAATTGAAAATAGCAAAAAATTTTTTTCATTGCTTTCATTAGGTTTTGCATCAATTTGTGTCATAACCTCTATCGCAGATTTAGCGATCGTTGCTCCTTTGTTGTCATTAGAGGCAGCTACTGTAGACATCATATTAAAAAGGCTTTGAGTTCGAAGATTGTTGCCTTGGCGAGTTGCGGCAGCATGCCAACTCACTGAAATCGCACCTGCTATCACTGCATGGTCAATACTTTTGTGCATATGATTTACTATTCGAATCATCTGGTTATGCTGTTCGCAGTCCAGGTCAGGAATAAGGTCTTTATTGCCTTTGATTAACCTTATTGCTGATAGCGCACCTTGAGTTTTAAACAGTCCAGCGATTAAAGCGGCTTCGCGTACCTGCTGCGAAGGCGCAGGCGATATTCTATCTAAAAAATCAACTATATGGGACATATTCTTGAAAACAGGAGGGAGATATTTTGAAAACCCATCTGCATAGGTATCGCCCAAAACATTTAATAGTTGGCAGCTTATATTCAAAGAAACTTCCTCCCTTTGGGGTTTAAGCCTACCAACTCCAATTGCTTCGTTGCATAGGAAGCAGTGAAATCCAGTGGTATGCGAAAATCATTGCGGATAATAAGGTTAATTCATAAACCCGATCCATGCGGTTTATTAAACGGAAACTTTTTAGCCCTCTTGGTTCATTGGGTTTCTCTCAATGAGCCCCCTCACCCGCTCTTTATCAAAATGAAGGTAGCGGCTGGTGGTTTGGATGTTCGCGTGACCGAGAAGCATCTGGATAATGCGCGGGTCCTCCCCTCTTTCGCTCAGATGGCTCGCTCCAGAATGCCGCAATAAATGCGGCCCTTTTTTTTCTTTATGTATCCCAGCCCGTTCAAGCCCCGTGGTTACAAGCGCCCGAACCGATCGTGTCGCAAGCTGTTTCCCACGTTCTGAGATAAACACCCAATCGGTCTTGTCCTCGTCCTTGAACTTCTTTCGGGATAAAAACCAATTTTCAAACTTGGCCTTCAGGTCCCTGTTGATCGGTAAAAACTCAACATTTCCGCCTTTGCGTTTGACCCGCAATTGAAGGCTATCCAGCCGCACATCGGTCATTTGGATATTTACTAGTTCGCTTTCGCGGATCAAAATACTTAGGAACAATGAATAAATCAATATATTTCGATCCACTACATTGGCTGGCGCATGTTGCTCCTCGATCTCAATCAATCGCATGCTTTCCGTCAACGTAAGGTGATCCGGCTCGGTTTTGGGGATTTTGGGGGCCTTTATAGAAACCGCTACATTGTCTATCACGATTTCATTGTCCTCAAGGTAATCGAAAAAATTTTTCAGGATGGCCAGGATTGTGCGTTTGGTGGTTTTCCTGATTTTGCGTGTTTTGAGATAATCGACAATTAAATTCTTATGGATTTTGTCCGGTGCAAAGATATTCTGCGTGCTGCAATATTTTTCGAACAACAATAGCTCATATCGCCTGTTTATTGCTGTTGCATTGCTAAAATGGCCCGTTGCCAACCCATCAGAGATATGATCATTAATGCAGCTCGCAATTAATTTACTATTTAATTTTTGCATAAATTTTTAAAATATTCTGAAAAATTATTCTTCCTAAGAAAATATTTCAATTTTACAAGAAATGACCGCTATTTTCATTTTGAATAGCATAATCTAATGATTAATGCATCAAATATTCTATTTTTGATTATGTTTTGCCCAATACACGAAAGCCGAGATTCCGGCAATCAGCCCCCGGCCCATGCCCTTCCCTGCCCATTTTCCCCGGATTTTGCCCCTGAGTATTGCCACATATACATGTATGTGGCAATACTAGGCCGGTCCAGTCAGCCATCTTCTGCTAATTTTCTCAAGACCAGGCCCCAATCAGCCCAAAAGTGACCGTTTTGGGCTTTCGAGCATTCCTGAAATAATCAAAAATTAATTCATTTTGAATGAATCATCAGAATTTGTACATACAAATCATAATATAGAAAATTTAACAAGTTTATTCTTGAATGAATCACTATTTAATGATAAATGATTTATTATGGTAATTACAATAATAATGCATTAAGGATCGATAAATGGAAACAAAAATTAAAAGAAACAAAAAAACCGTGACAGGTGGTGATAAATACATTGCTACAGATGAAATATCACGAATATTTATTAATTTGCCAAAAAATAAGATGAAAGAACTAAAAAAGGCCGCCATAGATCTTGAAATGCCGGTTGATGATGTTTTGCCACTCGCGCTCGATCTATTGATCCATCGCCTTAAGTCGATTGATTTGAAAGAAATTGAAAAGAATGGCGTTGACGCGCTGTTTGGAACGAATAAGTCTTAGAATCAAGGGCAGGCACCTAATTAAAGTATTCCAAAAGCATATTGCGGCAAATGATTACTACCCCTACATTAAAGAAATAAACACATACCTTTAGGAACGGGAATAATGGCGAATCCAGAGCACTTAGAAATACTGATGCACGGTGTAGAAGAATGGAATAAATGGAGAAAAAGCAACCGCGAGATAATACCAGACCTTAGATGGGCGCATCTCGAAGGGGCGAATCTCGAAGGGGCGAATCTCGAAGGGGCGAATATCGAAAGGGCGCATCTCGAAGAGGCGTATCTCTACGGGGCGGATCTCGAAGGGGCGCATCTCTACGGGGCGTATCTCGAAGGGGCGGAGTTCATAGAGGCGAATCTCATAGGGGCGAATCTCAAAGAGGCGAATCTTAGAGGGGCGCATCTCTACGGGGCGAATCTCAAAGGGGCGAATCTCATAGAGGCGAATCTCGAAGGGGCGAATCTTAGAGGGGCGAATCTCTACGGGGCGAATCTCGAAGGGGCGAATCTCTACGGGGCGGATCTCGAAGGGGCGAATCTCTACGGGGCGGATCTCGAAGGGGCGAATCTCTACGGGGCG
>DYJD01000028.1 GCA_020723325.1 Desulfosudis oleivorans
ATCATGGCACGGATTTTTGAGCCTGTGAAGATGGGGTTATTTGAGCGCTTACACTTTACCGGCTCCTTCGATCTGCAGGTACTATGGTTACTACAGCAACAAATCGCGGGGCATTCGCCAAAAGGCCGGAAAGGACAATGATATCCCGGCTGTCATGGATTCAGGGCTTTTGCAAAAGGTGTTTCGTAAAAACTGGACGCGCCTTATTCAAAAGGGCAAGATAGCTTGCCATCGCAATCCATTAAAAACGATGCACATTGTATGACGATTGCGTTGTCAATTTGTTAATCCCACCCGGTTTTCTATCCCTCGACAGGGGGGCTGCTGTGCATTTTTTTCACACATGAGCAATTTCTGGTATTCGACAGCGATATTGCTCCAGGTGACGAGCCCCCCTATTTTATTGTATGTTCTATCTTAACATGTTGTTACAATTTTATTCACTTGTCTTGCATATAATTTGCTATGGTTTTCTACATTTATCAAAACATACATTTGGTTTGAAACTGTTGTGATTGCTAAATGAGGATGAAATGACCGTAGAATCCTTTAAATCGGAAATTCGCAAGCTGGAAATGGGAAAAAACTACATCATAGCCGTCGTCGAAGGCCCCGGTATCGGTCTGATCGGACTGAATTCCAGTTCAGAGTTCATTCCCTGTCAAATCATCGCCGAAGACAAGCACGATTATTACTTCATTGACTCAACCGGAAATAATGGTAGCTGTCCGAAACGTTCTTTCCAGATCGTTACTGCCCTCCACCAGGGGTTCGATAAAGTTGACAGTTTGCAGCAGAACAGGTGGTCATAAATAGGTTCCGTACATCGGAAAGGCCCCTCATGATGTATGGAACCATTCTGTGGCCTTTAATCTTATTAGCAGAGGGCTTTATTATGTTACTTTGTAAGCAGTGCAATGGAAAAAATGAGGACAATTTTGATGCATGCTGGAATTGCGGAACACCAATAAATGGAATTTTTTCAAAAGATACTGATGAATTTAAAAGAATAGAAAGAGAACTATATGTAAGCAATGAGAAAGTTAATACGAATGGTATAAAATTTGTGGCAAGCGGTCAAAAATTTATTATTTATTCAATTTTGGGAAATTTTCTGGGCATGGTCCTTATGGTTGCATCTTATCCAGCTTTAGGCTTGCTATGTTTGTCTGTATGCTGTCTGCTTTCATTAGTTGGCATGTTTCAAATGGCATCTGGCTTAGGCTATTCGGAAGTAATAAAAATCCTCTTAGTGATTCTCATGTTTGCTCCAGGTATTGGTCTATGCATATCACTGATCCTGAATTCGCGAGCAACAAAAGCTCTAATTTCCGCTGGCTATAAAATTGGTTTGTTGGGTGCTTCTGCCCCGTGATCTGGTTCCGTACATGGCCTAAAAGGTAGCTACCGGCAAGTCGGGTTTGTCTATAACTTTATAAAGCACCCCAAAAGTCCAGAATACTTGATGTTCTGGCCCATCGCAACCCACTAAAAACGATGCACATTGCTCCTGCTATTCTGCACTTTACCAGCCTGACGATTCCGCTGTCAATTTATTTAACCTACCCGCTTTCAACATTAAAATCGATAGTCTTCAAAGCATGAAAATTTACAATATTGCCGGTTAATAGCTGTGTGTTGTGATTTCGGCTTTTGTAAACTAGCTTTTTATAACTTAGTTCAACAAGTTACATTATCAATATCCTTGACACACAAACGCCGTTTGCATATAGTCCGATATAAAAAAAGGCAACGTCTTATCCCTTCCCTCATACCTATTAGCATGTTGAGAAGGCTTCTAACAAAAACGGACCATGGTATGGATCTAAAAAGGTGACAACATCATGAAGAAGGCTGGACAGTATTTCCGTTGTATATTCTTCTTCGTTTTCAGCTACACCGTGATGCTTCCAGCCTGCGCCAATCAGGCGGGAGTGGAAAAAGCGGAGCGGTTGTGGAAGGAATACCGTCCGTTGAAAATTCGCGATTTCGGCAGCACGCAAACACTTTCCATCCTGCCCCTGATCGATTATCACACGATGGATGAAAATCTAGTCGGTGAACCGGGGGTTTCCTACCTGATTCAGACCGATCACCACACCATATTGTTTGATGTCGGCTTCAATCAGAAGGGAACCGAGCCATCCCCGCTGGAGTGCAACATGAAACGATTGGGGGTCGCGCTTCAGGACATCGACACCATCGTCATATCCCACAATCATCCAGATCATGTCGGTGGATTTGAGAATATGGAGAAGAAGACCTTTTCCCTGGGCAAGACCCAGGCCGATTTTACCGGCAAGCGCGTCTTCACACCCACTCCCATGACCTATCCGGGACTGGAACCGGCCTGCATCACCGAAGCAACGGTCCTCGGGCCGGGTATCGCCACCATCGGAACCATACCGCGGCAGTTGTTTCTGCTCGGCTGGACCGACGAACAGGCCCTGGTCGTAAATGTAGCAAATAAGGGGGTCGTGATCATCGTCGGGTGCGGGCATCAAACCGTTCCAAAATTCTTGAAGCGTGTCGATGATATTTTTACGGAACCGGTATACGGGATAATCGGCGGCCTGCATTATCCCGTCCCGGACGGCAGAATTCGAAAATTCGGTTTAGATGTTCAGCCCATGGTTTCAACCGAGTCTCCTTTCCGTGGCATTACAATGGAAGACGTGCAGGACAATATCGAACAGATCAAAGCCGTCAAGCCCGCCATTGTCGCTCTCAGTCCCCATGACAGCAGCGATGAAGCTCTGGAATCGTTCCGGCAGGCCTTTGGGCCGGCATATCGTGAACTGCGGGTCGGAGACCGGATCATCATCGGACTCTAAGCAATTTGTTTGTCCGCAATATAACTGGCTAAAGGAATTGTTTCAGCGTCCAGCAAGATAGAGCGGGTCGGGGAAAACTAGACAGGTGCATAAGTCTGGAAGCTGAAAATTCGCTAAAATGCCGGTCAAATAGACGTTAGGCTCGCTATTAACTCGAAATCAGGTATCCTGGCTTTGCTCCCTCAGCACTATGAAGTGGTGTGCAACAATCGGTTGCTGAGCTTGAAGATGAACTTGCGGCAGGAATCAAAGATGATGCTATGTGAGATCGGTTGTATTTATAGGCAATAAGCTTATTTGCACTTATTGTGGGCCGGTGACTTATAATGTGGGTCGAAAATCGCGATGATTGCGGGTCCGGGGTGGTTATGTTCGCGGGCCGCTACACGTAGTCCAGTGCAATGGGACCGACATGGCCGGCCGACCGGTAACATCGGCAATCAGGGTATAAGGCCTCCGGCCTTGCATGGTTTTGTGAGCCATCTCTTCCCGAATCTGCACCAATGCCGTCAAATTGATCATACTCTGAAAATCCAATCATATGGCGGCTCCATGGCTATTAATCGCGTTGATCTTTTTTTCTGCGGGCGCCAACCCGTCGTTCATAAATGTTGGCAGTATAAAGGGAACCAACATGAATTTTGTGTTGCCTTCGTTCTTTCCGTTTGCGGTTATCCAGCGGGGCAAGGTCGGAATCCTCGATATCGGAATTGGTATTTCGACGATCCGCCAACCGATTTTCGGAACCACCGGATAAATAATAAACCAGTGTGCCCCAGCCCTTGCGTCTATCTTTTTTAGAGCGTTGTACG
Organism: Desulfosudis oleivorans; assembly: GCA_020723325.1. Classification (GTDB taxonomy): domain Bacteria; phylum Desulfobacterota; class Desulfobacteria; order Desulfobacterales; family SURF-7; genus DYJD01. The sequence goes on from DYJD01000028.1 coordinate 3,647, forward strand.
GGTTGATGCTCAGCCCTGGGAGAGGTATTATCTTTATTATAATCGGAATCTGAAGGGTGAATCATCGACCACCTCCTTAAATATAATAAGGGTTGATGTGTGAACAACTCGGGCCTGATCATCTTTTTAGGCCAATAGACGTGAATACAATATCCATATGCAGTCCATCCGGCCATGTCAAGTGGACCTTTTTATTTAAAGCGGATTGTTACTACCCAGGTAAATAGACCGAAGGCTGAAGGCTGAAGGTTTTTGAATCGAAGCATACGATATAAGAGTATTTACCTTCAGTCTTCAGCCTTCAGACTTAAAACCTGAGCAGTTACAGGGGAATTACAGCCTTATATGCGTTCCAATCTCCACCACCCGGTTGGGGGGCAGACCGAAAAAAGTCATGGGGGTCTGGGCCATGCGGGCCATGAGGGCGAAAAGGTCTTTGCGCCACTGGTGCATTTTGGAAGTACCGGTGGTCAGCATGGTTTCCCGGCTTAAATAATAGACAGCGGCTTGGACATCCACTGCCAGGCCTTGCTTTCTGGCCATGGCAAAAACCTTGGGCACCAGCGGTGTCTCCATGAAACCGAATTGAGCAATGATGCGGTGGAATCCCTGACCCAAGTCTTGAATGGTCAATTTTTGGTTGTCAGGCACATGGGGGGTATTGGCTGTGAGCATGCTCAGAAACAATACCCGTTCGTACAGTACTTTATTGAATTTATAATGGTGCATGAGGGCCACGGGAATGCCCTCCGGCGAAACCGAGAGAAAAACAGCCGTGCCGGGCACGCGCAAGGGTTTTTTATCAGCCACATCGGATAAAAATAATTCTTCCGGTACCCTTTGCTTCATGACGATCCGTGAAATCTCGGACCGGCCGTCTTTCCAGGCGGTCATGACCACGGCCACGGCCGCGGCCACACCGATGGTGATCCAGCCGCCATCCAGCAGTTTGAACAAATTGGCGCTGAAGTACATGCCGTCGAAAAGGAGAAAGCTTCCCACGAGTAAAGCAGCTTGCCACAAGGGCCGCTCCCAGGTGCGCCAGACCACGAAAAAGTAGATCAGGGAAGTGATGCTCATGGTGGCGGTAACGGCTAGACCATAGGCCCCGGCCAAGCGGCCGGAGCTTTGAAAAATCAGCACCAGAATAACACAAGCCACGAGCAGAAAACGATTGACAAAGGGCATGTAGATCTGCCCCTTGGTTTCGCTGGAAGTATGCATGATCCGCAGGCGCGGCAGCAAGCCCAGTTGAATCGCCTGTTGGCTCAAGGAAAAAACTCCAGAAATCATGGCCTGGGATGCAATGATGGTGGCGATGGTGGCGATCACCAGCAAGGGATACAGCAAAACCCGAGGGGCAAGACCGTAAAAGGGATTCACGGCGGTTTCCGGTGAGCGCAGCAGCAAGGCGCCCTGGCCGAAGTAATTGCACAAAAGGCACGGCCAGACAATGTATAGCCACGACAGGCGGATGGTGTTTTTATTAAAATGCCCAAGATCAGCGTAAAGAGCCTCGGCGCCGGTGATGCACAGCACCACCGAACCCAAGACCACGATGCCATGCAAATGATTGACCATGAAAAAGCGCACTGCATAGATGGGATTAATGGCCCAGAGAACTTCCGGGCATTGTACGATGGAACTGATTCCCAGAACAGCGATGACAATGAACCACAGCAGCATGATGGGGCCGAAAATCGAGCCGATGCCTTCGGTCCCGCGGCGTTGAAACAGAAAAAGTCCCACGAGAATCAGGCAGGTGAGGGGAATCACGAAATGTTTGGAAGCGGGTGTGGCCACCTCCAGGCCTTCCACTGCTGAAAGCACGGAAATGGCCGGGGTAATGATGCCGTCACCGTACAACAGGGCCGCGCCAAAGATGCCGATGAGCACGATCCGGACATGAAATTTACGCGGATATTCCTTATAACGGCGGGGCAGCAGGGCGATCAGTGCGAAAATGCCGCCTTCGCCGTTGTTGTCGGCCTTGATGATGATGGCGATATATTTAAAGGTAACCACCACGGCCAGGGACCAAAAAACCAGGGAAAGAACCCCCATGATATTGGTTGTGGTAATGTCGATGGCATGCAGGCCGTGGAAACATTCCCGGATGGCATACAGGGGGCTGGTGCCGATATCACCGTATACAACCCCCAGTGCGCTGATGGTCATGGCCGCCAATCGGGATTGGGCGGAACGGGAATTCTCAAGCTTTGTTTCAGGCATGTGCGCTTGTACCTTTTTTTGTGAATTTCAGCAAGATATTACCGGCAGCCGGATGCCGCCTTTGAATCTCAGCTCAAAAACCGTATTCCTATATTCGTAAAAACTTGTAAAATCAATAAAAAAAATAAGATATGAAAAAAAGCGTTTTCTTGAATTTTCATGCATTTTACTTGTTTACAAAACCCGGAGCTTGCAGTATAGTCGACCTTCTTTAAAATGACGATGGTTTTGCACTTGCAGAGGGCCGGCAGGCAAAATCAGAATCCGTTAACGTTCGACAATTCATGTGAGTGACATTATGGGTAAATATTTGATCAATCTCGATCCAAAACGATGTATCAACTGCAAGGCATGTGAAGTTCAGTGTCAAATCCATCATCAACTTCCAGAGGAAATCAGACTGGGGCTTTTATTGAGCGAGAAAATGCCGCCCACCTCTGAAAAGCCGCGGGTCATCTCCGCCTTCATGGCTTGTTTCCATTGCGAGCATCCGTGGTGTGTGTCGGTCTGTCCCACCCAGGCCATGGTCAGAAGGGCCGAGGACGGCCTGGTGTATGTGGACCAGGCCCTTTGCGTGGGCTGCAAGGCCTGCATCCTGGTTTGTCCCTGGCAGGTTCCCCGCTGGAACCAGACCACCGGTAAAGTCATGAAATGCGATTATTGCCGCGACCGGTTGGCCGATGGATTGAAACCCGCCTGTGTCACCGCCTGTACAACCCACGCCCTTTCTTTTGGCAGACCTGATCAAGATTCCCGCAAAATCCGTCAAGGATACGCCAAAGCGATTTGCGCTTCAAAGGAGTGGATCTAAACTTTCGGCGGTTATGGTTCCTGAAAATATCGAATATCGAAATTTGTCCCATTAGCAGGGGAGAAAGAAAGCCATGAGCAAGACATTGAATTACAGCGTATGCGGCATTTGTCCGGCCCATTGTCCGGTGCAAGTTGAAATGGAAAACGGTGAGTGCGTGTTTGTTCAGGGAAACATGCAGTTCGCCGGTGTTAAAGGGGCTTTGTGCACCCGTGGCGCTGCGGCCCTGTCCTTTCTGCGGGATGAAGAACGCCCGCGTTTTCCCATGATCCGTAAAGGCGCCCGGGGAGAAGGCAAATGGCGCAAGGCCACTTGGAAAGAAGCCTTGGATCATGTGGCCGAGAAGCTCACCGCTATCCGCAATCAATTCGGCGGCCGCAGCCTGCTTTGGTCCGACCATGAGGAATGCGGCAGCGACCTGCACCAGGCCTTTGTAAATGGCCTGGGATCACCCAATTACTGCACTTCCGATTCCGTTTGTACCAGCAATGTGGAACATGCCGCCCGATCCTTGTTCGGTTTCGGCCGGGAAGCCCTTGTCCTGGATTTGAAAAATGCCAAGCAGGTGGTGCTTCAGACCCGCAACATCATGGAATCCGTGGATGTCAAGGAAGTCAATGCCCTTTTGGACGGCCTGGAAGCCGGCGGCCGCATGACGGTCATCGACAGCCGGGCCAATGTGGCCGCCGGCAAGGCCGACCGTTTCCTGTTGATCCGGCCGGGCACGGATCATGCCCTTAATCTGGCGGTCATCCATGTGCTTTTGGAAAAGAAATTATATCCGGAAGCTTATGTCCAAGCCCATATCAAAGATCTGGACCGGCTTACAGCCTATGTTCAGCCCTATACGCCGGCCTTTGCCCAGGCGGAAACCGGCATCAAGGCCGAGGACATCATCGCCCTGGCCCAGGATCTTGCCGAAGCGGCACCGGCCGTCATCTGGCATCCCGGCCGCATGACCGCGCGCTACAAGGATTCCTTTCAGGTGAGCCGCAGCGCATATATCATCAATGTCTTGCTAGGAGCCGTGGGCGCCCGGGGCGGTTTGCCCTTGGCTGTCATGCCGGAAGATATCGGCCGCACTGGTTTGAAAAAATTTACGGAACTTGCCCCCTTCGGCGGGGAAAAACGGGCGGACGGCGTGGGCTGGCGCTATCCCCAAATGGATCCTTCCACCGGTCTGTTGCATCTGGCGTTCAAGGCCATGGAAACCGGTGAGCCTTATCCCATCAAGGCTTATATTGCCTGTGCCGATGATCCCCTGGCCACCTATCCGGACCCCTTTGCCTTGAAAAAGGCCTTGGATAAGCTGGATCTGCTGGTCAGTATGCCCTATACCTGGTCCAACACAGCCCAATATGCCGACGTGATTCTGCCGCTTTCACCCTATCTGGAGGCAAATGCCCCCCTGCTGCAGGTCAATGGACTGAAACCGAGCTTCTTCAGAACCAAACAATGTGCCAAACCCCGTTATGAGACCATGGCAGCCTGGGAAATCGTCACCGGCCTTGCCAAACGCCTGGGACTTATCTCTCTATCCCTTGACAGCATTGATAAGATCTGGAGTTATCAGTTGCAGGGAACCGGCGTGGCCATCGAGTCCTTTGAGGAAAAGGGTTTTGTGGAACTTTCGTCCAAAGTGGTTTACCGGGATCTTGGGCAAGGGGTTTTTCAAACTCCTTCAGGCAAGATCGAACTAGTCAATGAAAAATGGGAAGGCCAAGGCCTGCATAGCCTGGCCACCTATGCCAAAAAAGACAAGCCGGCAGCGGATTCCTTCCGTCTCACGGTGGGAAGCTGTGCCGTGCAGGCGCCGGTATATACCCGCAACAATACCTTGCTCAACCGCCAGATGAAAGAGAATGTCCTGTGGTTGAACCGCGCTGCGGCTGAAAAAATGGGCATCAAGGCGGATGATGTGGTCACCCTTCTGAACAGTCGCAATGAACCCATGGGCCGCACCAAGGTTTTTCTCACCGAACTGATCCATCCGGAAGCGATCTACCTGGTCCATGGTTTGGGCCAGCCGCTCCAGCTTGAAAAAAGACCGGCGGAAATCGGCCTGGCCGACAACACCCTCATGCCCGGCGGCCTGGAAATCTGGGACCCGGCCGGCGGCGGAGTGGCCCTGCAAGAACATTTCATCAAAATTCAACGATCCTAATCCGGTTGATGGTGTGGGGTGCGGAATATCATGCACCCCACACAGGTAGAAAGATGCGGATTGTCTTGTCCGTGCCCGCTCACTAAGTTGTTTTTTTTCAACAGTTTTCCCGCCCCATTACAATCCATCCGGTTGGAAGCCCGAAAAGATAATTTCCTACGACACTAAGCCACGTTTTGCTTTTTTTTGCCTGATAAGCACCCTTGTGATATGAGGAAGATGCAAAAATGGCATCTGTCAGTCTCAACACTTGATCTTTTCATCCTCAATACAATATTCGGTTGAGAAAGCATGATTTTAAAAGGCTATCGATTCAAGCAGGAAATTTATAAAACCGATCGCAGCCGCTATTGGTCGGCGGTGCGGGAAGTGGATGGAAAGCCGGTAATAATCAAGACAGTGCTGGGATTAGGGTCGGCTTCCATTGCCCAGGCCTGGTTGCAACGGGAATTTGATCTTATCCGGAATCTGGCCGTCAAAGGGATTCCAAGACCTATCGGTCTGCAAACTTTTTCCGGTGGATCGGCACTGATCTATGAACAAATTGACGGCCGACCTTTGCGCGAGCATACCCAGGGAAAAAGATTGGGCAACATGGGTTTTTTCCTGGACATGGCTATTTCCCTTGTTGAACTTTTGGATGAATTGCATGGCCGTCATTTGATCCATAAGGATATTCAACCGGATCATCTTTTTGTTCAGCCTGAGACCCGGCAGGTCTGGTTGACGGATTTTCGCTTTGCCACCTTACTGCCCAAGGAAACCCCGGCCTTGTCCGCTGCCGGAATGGTGGAAGGCACTTTGGCGTATGTGTCGCCGGAACAGACCGGTCGGACCAATCGCAACCTTGATTACCGCACGGATTTTTATTCACTGGGGGTCACTTTCTATCAGTTGTTGACCGGTCGGTTGCCTTTTGAAAGCCGGGACGCATTGGAATTGCTCCATGCCCATCTGGCGATACAACCCCGGTCTCCGATGGAAGCGGAGCCGGGAATTCCAGAGGTAGTCTCCGAGCTGGTGCTGAAATTGCTTTCCAAAAACGCGGAAGAACGTTATCAGAGCGCAAAAGGATTATTGGAAGACCTTCGGCTGTGCCGGAAGAAGCTCACAAAGACCGGCAGCATACCGGCTTTCCGTTTGGGAGAACGGGATGTTCCCATGGAATTTCAGATCTCCCAAAAACTGTATGGACGGGAGCAGGAAGTCGCGCAATTGCTGGCGCTTTTTGAGGAGTCCGGACAGGGTCGCGTCCGAATGGCGGCCGTGGAAGGCCCCCCGGGGGTCGGCAAGACTTCCCTGGTCCTGGAAATATACAAAAACATCACCCGTAAGAAGGGTTATTTCATAACCGGAAAATGCGATTCTTTTCATCAGGATATTCCCTACCGGGTGCTGGTGCATGCCTTTCAGGACCTGATCCGACAGGTTCTGACGGAAAGCAGTCTGCGGCTGGAAAACTGGAAGGAGAGGCTGCGCAACGCCATGGGGGAAAACGGCAGGGTTATCGTGGAAGTCATCCCGCAATTGGAGCTGATCATCGGCCCCCAGCCCGTGGTCACCCCCCTCGATCCGGTCAAATCCCAAAACCGCTTTAACCGTGTGTTCATTGATTTTATCCAGGCTTTTTGTCGCATAGAGAACCCTCTGGTCATTTTCCTAGATGATTTGCAATGGGTGGACGGCGCCAGTTTATATCTGATCGAGAACCTCCTCACCGATGCAAGCATGCATCATCTTTTTCTGATCATTTCCTTTCGCGACAGCGAACTGCACCCGGCCCATCCATTGGCGCAGACTTTGCAAAAACTCAAACACCAGGGTTATGACTACAGCCGGATTCCCATCAGCCCCTTGAACCTGGAGGATATCGGCCGGCTGTTGCAGGACTCCCTGCACGCTGATGGCAAAGATTTGCAACTCCTGGCCCGCCTGGTATGGCAGAAAACCGGCGGGAACCCGTTTTTCGTCAACCAGTTCCTGATTCTTTTGCATCAGGAGCGGGGGATCCTGTTCAATACCAAACACCGGGAATGGGAATGGAATCTGCGCAAGATCCGGGGGCTGGATATCACCGAAAACGTGTTGGAACTACTGATGCGTCGTTTGGAGCGCCTGCCGGAATCCACCCGCGGCATTCTCACCATGGCCGCCTGCATCGGCAGCTTTTTTGATATAAAGACCCTGCAAACCATCACCAATCAAAAGGCCCCGAGTCTGCTCCAGGCCCTGACGCCGGCCGTACATGAAGATCTTCTGGTAACCATGGCCGGCTCCGTCCCTGGTGAAGCTGAATCAGAACCGGTAGTCGCTGCTGTGGAAACCTTTAAATTCCGCCATGACCGGGTGCGCCAGGCAGCCTACAGTTTGATTACCGATACGGAAAAAAAGGCGGTGCATTTGAAAATCGGGCGGCTGATGCTGGGCCGAATGCAGTCCGATCAGGTGGAAAATCAGCTTTTCAGTATTCTGCACCATTTCAATTTTGCTCATGAATTGATCCGCACCCAACCGGAACGTAAGAAAATCGCCGAGCTCAACCTTGCAGCCGGCATCAAGGCAAAACACTCCGCCGCCTTTGAGACGGCCCATGCCTATTTCACTGCCGGTATTCTTTTATTGGGTGCCGGAGGATGGCGGCGCTATTATGACCTCATGTTGAAACTGCATCTGGAAGCCATGGAATCCGCCCGTTTATGCGGCAAAAATGCCATCATGGAAATTTGTTTTTCAGCGGTGAAGCAAAATACCCGGACGGTTTTGGATCAGGTGGATGCTTATCAAAATAAGATCCAGGCCTTAATGGCGGAAAACCAGCCTCTTCAGGCCCTTAAAAATGCAAACGACATATTGAAGCAGATCGGCGTAATTCTTCACCCCTTGTCCTCAGAGGTGGATGTGGGGGGGCTTATCGACGAGACCCTTTTGGAAACAGAAGGCCGGGCGCCGGAGGATCTGGCGGAGCTGCAGGCCATGAAGGATCCTTTTCATCTGGCGGCCATGAAAATTCTTGGGTCCATATTGGCCTCGGCTTATTTGGGGGCGCCGGCCTTGTTCCCCATCATCGCTTGCCAGCAGGTGAAATTGTCCATTCAGCACGGCAATGCACCGGATTCGGCCATTGCCTACAGTGCCTTCGGTATTGTGCTGTGCGAATTCAAAAACAATATCGAAACCGGATACCGCTTCGGCCGGTTGGGCCTGATGCTCCTGAAACGTTTTGCCATGAAGGAACGGGAGGCCCGGGTCCATTTTCTGTTGGGCAGCATGGTGTTTCACTGGAAGATCCATTTTCGGGAAACTTTGGAACTACTGCTGGCCGGGTATTTCAGCGGTGTGGAAACCGGTGATTTTGAATTTGCCGGTTACAATGCCCTGGGTTTTACCGCTGTTTCCTTTTGCTCGGACCGATCCCTGATGGAGATCGAGCAAGATATGCGCCGCTATGGGGAAGCCGTCAAGCGCTTGAAACAAATGCCTTCCAGCGGCTATATCGCCATTTTTCATCAGATGGTGCTGAATCTGCTTTGGAAAAGCCGGCCGGCGGAAGTTTTGCAGGGGGAGATCTATGACGAGCGGACCATGCTGCCCGTTCACCGGGAAAAATGTGATTTGCTGGCCGTATTCATTCATAGCTTTTGCAAGATGATTCTTGGTTATTTTTTTGAGGATTATAGCGGGGCTTGGGAATGCGCTGAGGAGGCCGAAGCGTATATCAGCATGCCGCTGGGAACACCCCTGATTCCCTTGTACCATTTCTATGCTGCCCTGATCCGCCTGGCCCGGCATGTGTCCATGGGTAAGGCTTTACAGGAACAAAATTTGAAAAAAGTGGAATTCAGTTTATCCCGTTTGAAAATATGGGGGCGGCATGCGCCCATGAACTATGAAAACAAATATCAACTGGTGGCGGCGGAATCCGCCGGCCTGCAAGGAATGGAAGCTGAGGCCATTCGCAGTTATGATGCGGCGATTCAATTTTCCCATGAAAACGGATTTGGCAGCGACGAAGCCCTGGCCAATGAGCTTGCCGCCAAATTCTGGTTGCGGCAAGGTAAGAATGAGTTCGCCCGTCTTTGCATGCAAAGAGCCTATACCTGTTATTCTACTTGGGGAGTCGTAACCAAAGCTGAGGCCCTGGTCAAGAAACACCCCCAATTGTTTTCTACACCCTGGCAGGCTGCGTTGATGTCCACCCCGGCCGGGGATTTTCGCAAGGATCACTGGAGCCAAGCCGGGCTGGACCTGGCCAGCTTCATGAAAGCCTCCCAGGCCATTTCCGGCGAAATCGAATTCCAGGGGTTGTTGCGTACCCTGATGAAAATCGTCATGGAAAACGCCGGCGCCGACCGGGGCTTTTTGCTGATGGAAGCGACCGGAGGCTTCGGGATTGCCGCCCAGGGAACTTTAGAAGGTCAGAAAATCGCTGTGGAGCTGGGCGAAATGAGCATGGAAGGCTCTGCACATATATCCATGCCGGTGGTTCACTATGTGGTCCGGACCAGGGAGCAGGTCGTTCTCAATCCACAGGAACAGGAGCGTTTTCAGGAAGGCGGTCACCTGCGGGGCCATAGACCCAAATCCTTGTTATGCGCCCCCATTCTGCATAAATCCAAACTGACCGGCATCCTGTATCTGGAAAACCAGCTGGTGGCGGATGCTTTTTCCGCCGGCCGTATGGAACTGCTCAAACTTTTATGTTCCCAGATCGCTATTTCCATTGAAAATACGCGATTGTTTGAAGAACGCAAAAAAGCCGAGGAAAAATACCGTAGTATTTTTGAAAATGCCTTGGAAGGGATTTTCATTGCCACGCCTGAAGGAAAATTTTTGAGCGCCAATCCGGCCACGGCACAGATTTTGGGATACGCCACGCCTGAAGAACTGTTGGAAAAAGTGACGGATATAGTCAGTCAATTGGAGATCGCGGACCAAGCCAGAGTCGACTTTTTCAATCTCATCGGGAAACAGCGATCCGTGGCGGATTTTGAAGTGCGCTGCCGGCGCAAACATGGCGATTATATCTGGGTTTCCTTGAATGCCAGGCCGATTTTCAACACCGGTGATCAAATCGATCTGTTTGAAGGGTTTATCGTGGATATCACCGCCCGCAAGGCTGCCACGGATGCCTTGCGGCGGCAGGAGGAACAGTTGCGCAAGGAAAACATCCGCCTGCGCACGGAAATCAAGGATCGCTTCCGTTTCGGCCGCATAATCGGCAAAAGTACGGCCATGCAAGAGGTGTATGGCTTAATCGCCCAAGCCGCCGCCACGGACGTGCCGGTGATCATTTATGGAGAATCGGGCACAGGCAAGGAATTGGTGGCCAAGGCCATCCATGAGCTAAGCGAGCGCAAGGAAGGCGATTTTGTGCCAGTCAACTGCGGCGCCATTCCCGGCACGCTTCTGGAAAGCGAGTTTTTCGGTTACAAAAAAGGGGCTTTTACCGGCGCCCATGCTGATAAAAAAGGCTTGCTGGATCAAAGTCGCAACGGTACCCTGTTTTTAGACGAGGTTGGCGAGATCGATTTGTCTTTCCAGGTCAAGTTGTTGCGAGCCTTGGAGGACGGTAGCTACACGCCTCTGGGTGAACAGATTGTCAGGAAGACCAATGCCCGGATCATCACCGCCACCAACCGCGATCTCCAGCAGGTCCTGCGCACCGGCCGCATGCGCGAGGATTTTTTCTATCGTATCCATGTGATTCCCATTCACTTGCCCCCATTGCGAGAGCGAAAGGAGGACATCCCGTTGTTGGTGGAGCACTTTTTAGAGACCAACAGTCGCGGCCGTAAAACACCGCCCCTGACCGGCGAAGCCATTGAAGGATTGCTGTCCCATGATTGGCCGGGCAATGTGCGCGAACTTCAAAATGTTTTGCAACGCTATTTGACCATAGGAAAAATGGATTTCCTGGCCAAATCCATTCCCAAAAGTACTTCCGAGGTTGTTCATGCCGAGGATGTTGAAAAGACCGGCCATGGTCAAATCCCATATCAGGAAGTCATGGAAAACATGGAAAAGAAACTCATTCTCAAAGCTCTGGAGCGGCACCATGGCAATCGCCGAAGAGCCGCGGCACATCTGGCCATTCCGCTGCGATCGTTTTACCGCAAAATGAAGCAATATCAGATTGTATGAATCCATCGCCCTTATGGATGGGGACAATTTCAAATGCATCGATGCGGAATAGGACTCGGCAAGAGGTTTTCCGGCGCCGATCTATTGAGGAATTCTGGGGATATGCCGATATGGCATCTTTTGTTGACAAATTGGCACTATACTCAATATGATAAAAATATAATAAAAAATAAATCGAAAAGCAGAAATAATGCCAAATTGGCATATAATTATATCCCACCCACCTGGGTTCTCCAAAGTCAGCCATTCCATGCCAGTTAAATAATTATTATATTTCAATAAGATAAAAATAAATATGCATTATGGCACACCTGTTGCTGAATGCCTTCGTCAGGTGCAGTTGTGACTTATCAATCATGGAACCACCAGTACGAAGGAGAGGGAGATGAGAACATCGTCAGGGAAGGAATTGGATGCCATTGTTGTGGGTAGCGGTCCGGGCGGGGCCACGGTGGCTAGGGAACTGGCTTTGGCAGGCCGGAAGGTTTTGATTCTGGAATGGGGAGATAATGATCCGGTCAAAGGCACCTTGACCCAAACCATTCCCCGGGCTTTTGTGCCCGGCAAAAGCATGTTGATCACCGGCCAGGCCCTGGGCATGGTGCGGGCCATCACCACCGGCGGCAGTTCCCTGCTTTTTTGCGCCACAGCCTTTGATCCGCCGGTGGATATGCTGAAAAAATACGGCATCGATGTCACTCAAGAAGTGGCTGAAGTACGCAAGGAGGTGCCCAACGCGCCCTTGACCGATGAGCTGATGAGCCCGGCCGGGGTGCGTTTTGAGGAAAGCGCATTGGATCTCGGCTACGATTGCAGACGTCTCAACAAATTCATCTATCAGAACAAATGCAAGCCGGATTGCCAGCTTTGCCTTTACGGCTGCCCCTATGACGCCAAATGGAACGCCCGCAATTTCGTGAATGAGGCCTTGGAAAACGGGGCCAAGATGATCAATTTCGCCAAAGTAGACAAGGTGATCTTTGAGAATCGCAAGGCTGTGGGAGTGGAATACAAGCAGGGCCAGGACTACTACCGCGCCTTTGCCTCCAAGATCATCATCGCCGCGGGCGGCATTGGTTCGCCGGTGATTTTAAACAACAGCGGCATTCACGGGGTGGGCTATGATTTTTTCTTTGATCCGCTCATTTATGTATTTGGAAAAATACGGGATGTGAAGAGCGGGCGGGGCTTGTGCATGAGTGCCGGCATTCATTTTCCGGAAGACGGTATTGTCATGACCGATTTCAATCTGCCCCAGATGCTGAAAATGGTGTTTGATGTGGAAGTCTTCAGGTTCAAACAAGTCTTTTCCTATTCCAATGTGGTGCCCATCATGATCAAGGTCCGGGACTGTCTGTCCGGCCGGATCATCAACGACAAGTTGATCTGGAAAACCTTGTCCAAGGCCGACAAACAGAAACTGGACAAAGGTGCGGAGCACGCCAAGCGGATCCTCACCCATGCCGGCGCCGCGGAAGTATATCGTTCCTGGGTGCTGGCGGCCCATCCCGGCGGCACGGTGAAAATCGGCGAACATGTGGACGCCGATCTGAAAACCAAATTCGACAATCTGTATGTCTGCGATTGTTCAGTGGTGCCGGAAGAATGGGGCCTGCCGCCCACCATGACCCTTTTGAGTCTGGGGAAACGTCTGGCCAAACATCTGCTGGGAGTGAAAGGGAACGTGACTGAAAAGGAAACCTTTGCCGGCAAGGTTCGGGAATTGTCCCGCCAGGAAGAAAAGGCGGCTTGAAGCATTCGGCGAATCTCAATAGAGGGGAGGAAAAACGTGATGAACAATACCCAATCGTTAAGCAGTGCGCTGCCGGGCATTCAAAAAATCACCCACAGCCGCAACGGCGGCGGGGATGATCTGAATGCCCTGTTGCACGACTTGCTGGCCACCCGGGAAGTGCGGCGTTTGCTGATCACCCTGGTACCCGAATTCCTGAACGTCTGGGCTGGGGGCAGTTTTTGGAAGCAGACGATTTCCAAGCTGGCGGGGCATGTGCTGGGCCGGCAGCTGTCACGACCGGAGGATGCGCTGGAAAACCAGGAAATCCGGCAATTGCTGGAAAGCCGAGAATTCGTTCAAAGTCTGGCCGGTCATATTCCGGATTGGCTGGCCTTGATCAAGGATGCCGCTGCCGCCTTCGGGCGCACCCTTTCAGACCTTCCGGCTGAAAAGCAAAAAGCCCTGTTGGAAAAGCTCATGGGGGAAATCAATCAGGGTCATAGCGGCGATTTGCTCACCAGCCTAGCCCGCATGGTGAACCAGGTGCATCGGGCTGATCCCCTATTTTTCGCCCGGGTTTTGGCCCCGGGCTTTCAAAAATGGGTTGAGGCCGTTGATTTCGGGGAACTCAAGGAGGCATTGGAAAATGCCGGTCCGGATATCCGCGCCCTGGTGACCATGGCCAACGAGACCATCTGGGAATACCCGTCCAAGGTCGTGCTGCTGCTTTCCCTGCTGCCTTCCCTGGTGAACGTGATCTCCGCTGCCGGGCAGATCTCCCTTGCCAGGCTGAATGAGGTGCCGCCGGATATGCTCGCCGACATCGTTCTGGCCTTTATAAAGGAAATTGATGCCAAAGCTTTGGCCCGCCTGGGGGATGAGTTGAGCGAGGTGATCCGTAAAATTCACACCGGCAGCGCCCTTTTGGGGGAACCCGGTGCGCCGCAAATGCCCAAGGTATTCAACGAGACCATCGGCCGAATGATGGGTGAATTGGATCCTGCCTTGTTCTGGAAAGCCCGGATCGCCCTGGCGGAGTTGCAGTCCGTCGGTGAACAGGCCTTGGCCGCAGCCGCCCAGGGACGGCCTGAATTTCGACGGGAAGGGAGTCTGCGTTCACCGGAACTCATGAATATCCGTCTGCGCAACCGGCTTCACAAGCTGAGCTTGTGGGAAAACCTGGAGGATGAGGAATTGGCCAATGCCCTGGCCCGGCAATTGTCCGGGTATGATGCCCAGGCTGCAGCCGAAGTGTGCAACCAGTGGATGCGCCTGGCCCTGCGCCTGTATTACCGCAAGCCGGGTGTGTGCGCTGAATTTCTGCGCCAGTTCCTGGGAGCTTTGGACGTGGATGCCCTGGCAAAAACCACCCGGGGAGTATTCACCGGCATGGGCGCCGATCTCCGGCCGGCGGCCCGCAGCGTGGTACCGGACCTGGTGACCTTTGTCTGCAATACCCTGCAACCTTTGGATGACGAGCATGAAGACCGCGCGGCCCGGGCCCGGGAGGCTGTCCGCGCCCTATTGACGGTCGAGGAGGTATAGAACATGGATGCTTTTTACGCTGCCGCAACCCAAATCAAAACCCAGTCCATTCTGGATTGGAAAGCCCAAGGCAAGCAAGTGGTAGGCTACACCTGTTCCTATGTGCCGGCGGAGATTTTTCATGCCGCGGATCTGCTGCCGGTGCGGCTCAGGGGCATTGAAACCGACGGCATGGAAATCGGCGACGCTTATTACGGCCCCTTTATCTGCAGCTTTCCCAAATGCATTTTACAATTGGCCGGGAAAGGCATGTTCGATTTCCTGGACGGGGTTGTGATCACACCCGGTTGCGACGCCATGCGCAGGCTGGATGAATGCTGGCGCAAGGCCGGGGAGGATTATCCCGGGATTGTGCCGGCCTATTTCTACTATTTTGATGTGCCCCACAAGGCCGAAGCCCATGGTCTGCGCTGGTTTGTCACGGAAATCCGCAACCTGATCCACAGTTTGGAAATCCATTTCAACAAGCGCATCACCGCTGAGAAACTGCGGGCGGCCATAGCCCATTACAATCAGGGCCGGCGTTTGCTGCAAACCCTGGAGGACTTGCGGGCCCAAGGCCGGGTACCGGTCAGCGGTACCGAAGTCTTTGCCGCCACCGTGGCCGGTACGGTCATGCCCCGGGAAGAATTCACCCGAAGCCTGGAGAAATGGATCAAAACCCTAAAAAAACGACCAACCCCCACCAGCAATCGCAAAAGGCTTATGCTGGTGGGCAGCATCAGCGACGACATCGATCTCGTGGAACTCATCGAAAAGAACACCAACGCCCTGGTGGTGGCGGAGAATCTCTGTTTCGGCGTGCGTTACGAGGGTAATGAAATCCCCGAACAGGGTGATCCGGTGGAAGCCCTGGCCGAACATTATCTCGGACGTTCCATATGTCCGCGTATGTACGGCAAATACAAGGAGCGCCTCGGTTACCTCAAAGAAAAAATCCGCAAAGCCGGCGTGGAAGGCGTGGTCATGCAGAACATCCGTTTCTGCGACCTGCACGGTGCGGAAAATGCCTTGTTCGAGCGGGATCTGGAAGCCGAGGGCATCCCCTGTCTGCGCATCGAGCGGGAGTACGGCCCTTTGATTGAGACCGGGCGGATGAAACTCAGGATCAATGCATTTCTGGAAAGGATATCAATAAAGGAGAAAAACCATGCGGCCTGAAATCAAGGAATACAATTATGATTGGATGATGGCCGGCGTCATGAACATGGCCGGCAAGGTGCCCAACGGAACGGCCAAGGAAACGGCTTTGACCTACCGCTATGTGCCGTATTTCAGCAAGGTGGCCAGAACCTTCATTGAATCCGGCGAAGTGGGCGTCCAGATCCTGAATCTGTTCGCCCGTTATTACGGCAATGTGCTCGGTGCCCATGCCGCCGGCAAAAAGATCGCCCTTACCACGTTTTGTTTTTCACCGGCCATTCTGTATGCCATGGATGTGGTGCCCATCTGCACGGAGATATTCACCGCCTTGGGGGGCATTGTCTGGCGCCGGGGCATGTTCGACTACCTGGACCATGCCTGCCAGATAGGACTGCCCGAAACGTCCTGCTCCTCCCAACGGGGGGCCATGGGCGCTTATCTCGCAGGTCTGGGGGAGTCCTTTGACTTTGTCATCTGCGACACCCCCGGCGTCTGCGACACCAACGCCAATGCTTTTGCCTTTGCCGCCGCCTATCTGGACAAACCTTTTTTCCAGCTCAATTACCCCCAGAACATCGGCGACCACCGCACCGAGGGGTATCACTTGGAAGACTACCAAGCCATGGTTCGTTTCGTGGAAGAACAAACCGGTAAAAAAATGGATTACGAGCGTCTGGCAGAAGTTCTGGCGGAAGTGGAGAAGCAAGACGCCCTGATTGCGGATCTAGAGGATCTGCATACCCTGACGCCCACGCCGATTCCGCCTTTGTTCAATCTGGCGCTGTATGCCGGCAAGTTCACCTTTTCCGGCAACCCGGAATATACTGTTCTTTTGGAAAAAATGGCGGCGACAGCCAAGCAGTTGGCGGCGGCCGGTTTGTCCGGTTTAAAAACCGGCCGGGAAAAATTGCGGGCCTGCATGTTCTATATCGATCACTACACCCTGAACGTGAACTTCTGGAACTGGCTCAGTGAAAACGGCGTGGCCCATATGGGCAGTATTCTCAGCCATCATTTCCGGGACAACCTGGATTATGCCAAGGCCCTCAAGGGTTCGGCTTACGGTGTGGATACCTCATCGCCGGACGCCATGCTCAATAGCGTGGCCCAGATGAATGCCCGGCTGCCCATGGTACGTTCCGTGCGGGGGCCCTATGATCAGCCCAATATGTGGCTGGAGGAGACCCTGGTGCTGGCCAAACATTTCGGCGCCGAATGCATGATCTACAACGGCACTCCCGGCTGCCGGAACACCTGGGCCAATGTCAAGCTAATCGCCCGGGACCTGGAGAGACACGGCTACCCAGTGCACATCATGTACGACGACGCCTTTGACGACCGCGTGGAATCCTGGGAAGCCACCCGTGAACGCCTGGAAGAATTTTTTACCATAAGGGGGTTACTATGAGCATTGTCGCCGGATGTGATGTCGGCTCGCTGACATCCAAAGCCGTCATCCTGAAAGACCATCGAATTATCGCAAGTTGTATCGTCAAGTCCAAACCGCGTCCGATGGATTCGGCCGCGGCGGTCATGGAAGGGGTCCTTAGCGCCGCCGGGCTTTCCATGAACGTGGTGGAGCACTGCACCGGGACCGGCTACGGCCGGGAGCAGATCCCCTTTGTGCAGGAGATCGTTTCGGAGATTTCTTGTCACGGCAAAGGGGCGCGCTGGATGCTGTCTTCGGCCCGGACCGTGATCGACATCGGCGGTCAGGACTGCAAGACCATGAAGATCGATGCTGAGGGTAACGTGATCAAGTTCACGGCCAATGACAAATGCGCTTCCGGCACCGGTCGCTTTCTGGAGGTCATGGCCCGGGTGCTGGGGGTGGAAATCGATGAACTGGGCCGGATGACCGACCGGGCCAAAACACCGGTGACCTTGGCCTCCACCTGCACGGTGTGGGCCCAGGCGGATGTAATCAAATACATCAATTCCGGTTTGGCCGTGGAGGATATCGGCGCCGGCATCAACACGGCCATGGCCCAGCGGGTGGCCATCCTGGTGAACGCCCTTACACCCGAGGGTGATATTTTCATGACCGGCGGCGTGGCCAAGAACACCGGGGTGGTGAGCACCCTTGAAAAACTCATCGGCCGCAAAATCAAAAAAACCGTGAAGGCTGATCCGCAAATCGCCGGTGCATTGGGGGCTGCCTTGATTTCACTTGAAAAAATCAATGGAAAAGGGAGGAGCACAATATGATCACAGCAGGCTGCGATATCGGTTCCCTGACCGCCAAGGCGGTCATCCTGGAGAACGACCGGATCTTGTCCCAGGCAGTTATGCGCGCCAAGACCAAGCCGGCGGAATCCGCTGCGGAAGTCATGAACCTGGCCCTTGCCAAAGCGGGCTTTGATCTGACGGGCGTTGATCATGTGACCGGCACGGGTTACGGCCGGGAGCAGATTCCCTTTGTGAGCAGCGTGGAATCGGAAATTTCCTGCCATGCCCGGGCCGCTGCCCATCTCATGCCCTCAGTGCGCATGGTCATCGACATCGGGGGCCAGGATGCCAAGGCCACACGGCTGGATGAAAACGGAAAAGTTGTGCGCTATCTGTATAACGATAAATGCGCCTCTGGTACAGGACGTTTTCTTGAGGTCATGGCCGAGGCCCTGGAGATTCCCTTGGAAGAACTGGGTCGGGCTGGTTCCCAGGCCAAGGAAAAGCTCACCATCTCCAACCAGTGTGTTATTTTCGCGGAAACCGAAGTGGTCTCCCTGGTGAACGAAGGCAAGGATCCGGCCGATATCATCCAGGCCCTGCACCAGGCCCTGGCCAGACGGGTGGCGGCCCTGGCCAAGAGCATCGAGGTCCGGGAGGATGTGGTCATGACCGGCGGAGTGGCCAAGAACCAGGGAGTGTTTGCGGCCCTGGAGGAAGCCCTCAGAGTGCGCATCAAGATCCTGGACAACGTGGATCCCCAGATCATGGGGGCTTTGGGCGCCGCGTTGTATGCCCAAGAGAAAGCACGCCGGTCCTGACTTGTTTCCGGGGTCGGTATCGAAAGCAATTTCAAACGATTTTGTTCATCAGGATTCTTACAACTCTCCCATGGTGGGAGCGGCTTCCAGCCGCGCTTGGAAGGAGAAGCAAATGGGACTTTTCGATCATCAGATCCGGGCCATCCGCGGTTTTCTGGATCAGAAGCGAGGGGAGGGAAAGGTGCGGGAAATCTTTCAAGTCCGGCCGATTCCATGGCCGACTTCCAACGGCGGCAATCTGGTGTTGGGCCAGGATACGGCCGTGGAACTGGGGCATCCCCAGGATGCTTCCGCTTCTTTCTTGCTGTGGCACAATGAACCCAGGGAAGTGAAAAACGGCCGCATCACCCTGGTGGGTCCGGATTTACCGGAAATAAAAAGCGGGCGCGCGTCCTTTGCCAGAATTGTGCTGGTGGCCGGAAATGATTTTGATGAGCACAACAGTTTTGACCGCTGGCGGGAGATGGAATTGCTGCGCTATGACATCAAACTTTCAGGCTATATGATGCGGGGAGTTTCCCAATATCAGCGGGAATGGAGCCGGGTTTCCAGGGCAGCCATGGACAACGGTTTCTCCCTGCAGGTGCTGGGCGGCGCTCTGATGGCCGAGTTTGCCGCATTGCCTTATATCCAAGCTGTGGAAGTGGTTTTCATCACTTCCGGCCGCGAGGATGTGCACGTGGTCCAGGCAGTGGCCGGCGCAGCGGGTAGAATCATCGGCGCCATGAACAAGATGGCTCAGGAATTGTCATTTGACTGCGATGGGTGTGAGTATACGTCGGTGTGCAATGATGTAGCCGAGCTGCGGGCCATGCGCAACACCGCCCATGGAAGGAGGCGGCATGGGTAAATTGAGGGCCGGTAAAACCACCATCATCGCCCTGTGCGGTAAGGGCGGCGTGGGCAAAACTTCCATCAGTGCAACCATTGTAAAACTCTTGGCAGAAAATCCTGAAAGCAAAGTTCTGGCCATCGACGCCGACCCGGCCGTAGGGCTTGCCACGGCCCTGGGCATCACTGTGCGCAAAACCGTGGACGATATCCGCAATGATTTGATAAGGCGCGTGGAGATGGGGCAGGGCGGCGGCAGGGCGGAAATGGTTTCCCAGTTGGACTATGAAATGTTAACCGCCTTGGAAGAGTACCGGAATCTGGCCTTTATTGCCATCGGCCGGCCGGAAAAAGACGGCTGTTACTGCCAGGTGAACCATATTCTCAAAGATTTGATCGCGGCCCTGGCGGAAAATTTCGACTACGTGGTCATTGACGGTGAAGCCGGCATTGAACAGGTCAATCGCCGGGTGATGGAGCAGGTCAGCCACCTGATTCTGGTTTCCGATGCATCTGCCAAGGGCCTGAATGTGGTGAAAACCATCCAAGCGGTGGCGGCGTCGGCCATTCAATTTGAAAAAGCCGGGCTGATCCTGAACCGGCTGCGGGGGGAGCAGGAAAGGGAAAAACTATCCATACCGACGAACCTCAACTGTCTGGGATGGATTCCGGAAGACGATGCCGTACGGACTTTTGACATGGAAGGGCGCAGCCTCCTCACCCTTCCGGACTGCCGGGCACTCAGGGCTGTGAAAAGCTGCATGGCGTTATTGGGCCTGCCGAAATCCATTATTTTAAATCCATCCGTTTTACCGGGATCAAGCGGTGGCCCAACAGGTCCACGGCGATTTGCGACTGCTCCAGAATAATGTAGCCGATCAGCGGCTCATATTCACCGTTTTCCGGTTTCATTTCAATGAAAAGGACTTCGTTGTAAATCGGCCGGAAGCCTTCGATTTGAATTCGTACAGGGCCGCAAATCCTGCCTTCAATGGTTTCCTGGGATGCAATTTCCAGTTGAATCGTGGCGATCTCGTCTAATTTCCCCAAACGTTCCCGCCAGGCGCTGGGCAGCACCAAATGGGATGCACCTGTATCCACCAAAGCATCGCAGCGGATCTTTGAATTTGGATCTGTTACATTCTCAATTTTTATCGATGCGACGATTCGTCCCATTTGCGTCTCCTGACATGGCAGTCCGGATGCGGCCTGGTTCAAATTATCGGTCTTGGTCATCGTTTCGGCCTTATCGCGGCTGGAAGCCGCTCCCACAATGGAGGATGGCCGAAATGATGATCAAGGCCAAATTATCTGATTGATAATTTACTGTTTATCAAATTAACGTAAGAATTGTAAAGAGATTGTTCGTTCTGACTTCTGACTTCTGTCTCCATAGCATTAATGGCTTGAAAATCAAATGAAAGCGGAAAAAAACTTGTCATCATCGGCGGGATTATGTTAACTGCGATAAAAGTTACGATTTTTTCTCTCGCCAAGCCGCAAA
Source organism: Desulfosudis oleivorans (assembly GCA_020723325.1). Classification (GTDB taxonomy): domain Bacteria; phylum Desulfobacterota; class Desulfobacteria; order Desulfobacterales; family SURF-7; genus DYJD01. The sequence goes on from DYJD01000028.1 coordinate 24,743, forward strand.
GAACGTATAGAAGCACTTTAGTCAAAGTCTGTATTGTGAAGGAGATAATAACGCCTATGAATCATAAAAAAATAGCATGGGTTGCGGCGGTTTTGAATCTTGCGCTGCTCGGTTCCGCCGGTCTGTCTGAGTTGTCGGCGCAGGACGCTGTAAAAAAAGGCGCGGTGCTGGAGTCGGACAAAACCGTGATCGTCCGGGAAAAGCCGCCCAAGCAGGAGGCCTTGATTTTTGTGGGCAGTCCGGGCAGGCAAACCGACCTGATCCAGCCCGGCGAAAAGGTTACGGTTGAAGAAGTGGACCGGATCAAAGTGCCCATGGATGAGCATATCTGGCTGAAAGTCAAGAAAGATTCCGGCAGGTCCGGCTGGGTTTACTATGGAAATCAGGAGCGCTCGGAAAATTTCAAGAAATAAGGACGGAGGTGTCCATGGAGCCGAATTACTCTCTGAATAATTTTGTTGTGTTGCTGCTGCCGTTTCTCTGCTACTATCTGGGTATCTTCATCCGCAAAATCGTTTTTCCTGGCACCAATAGTCCGCCATTGTTGCATCAATTACTGCTGGGCGTGCCGGTATCCCTGGTGGTGGTTTCGCCCCTGGTGCCGGTGCTGGCCAAAACCATTTCCGATCTTCCGGCTTTTCTGGTGAGCCTGGGCATCATCATGGAGCACGGGATGCTGCTCAATGAAACCGCCACCCGGCATTTATCACAGTTGCGCAAGCGGGCATGATTTCAGAGTCCGCGCAATGCCGGCGCAATCGGCCTGCGGGCGGCGCGCAGGGCCGGGAAAAATCCGCCGAAAAAACCCAGTATCAGCGAAAAAAGCAGGCCCTGGATCAGGATATCCGGTGTTACGGCAAAGGCGAAACTCATGTGGGAAAAAGTCTGCCAGTTGATGGTGGAGGCGGTATAGCCGTTGATGGGCAGAATGATCAGGGCCCCCAGCAGGCCTCCCAGAAAAGCGATGATAAGGGATTCCAACATAAAAGAAAGCACCACCTGACTGCCCCGGAAACCGATGGCCCGCAGGGTGGCGATTTCCCGGTAGCGGCTTGAAACCGCCGCATACATGGTGTTGAGGGCTCCGAAAATGGCGCCGATCCCCATCACGCCGGCCACCAGAAAACCCAGGACATTGATCAGGGTGGTGATCATAACGGACTGCTCTTCATAATAGGCGATTTCGCTTTTCACTCCCACCGTAAGACGTGGGTCTGTGCTTACCGCGTTTTTCAGATCTTGCAGCGCAGCCGGAGCTGTCAGGCGGGCGGTCATGGATTGAAACAAATTCTCCGGACGCTTGTAGGCCTGATTGAGCACATTGGCGTCGCACCAGCTTTCCGAGTCAAAGGCGCTGCCGCCGGCATCGAAAACACCGACAATGGACCAGTCGCGGCCGCCGAAATGAATATTTTTACCCAAATCAAAACCCGAATAAGTCTCCTGGGCATGCTTGCCGATGACGATTTCCGCCAGGCCGGGGGTAAAGAAACGGCCTTTGAGCAACTTGACCGTATCCCGGATGGCCAGGGCGTCCTGGGACACACCGCGGATCTGAACATTGGCGTCCGTGCCGCTGGAACGCAAGGGCAGGGCGGCGATGACCACCACTTCAGCCGAATACAACGGCCGGCCTGCGGAATCCCGGGCAATGCGCGGATCATCGCCGATGATTTTAATCTGTTCCAATTCCAGACTGCTTTCCATTTCCGAAGTGGCCCCGCCTCGCAGGATGATGGCGTTGTGGGCCGAGCCGGAAGCCACCAGGGTTTTTTTAAAGCCGCTGGCCATGGCCAGCATGGCGATCAGTACCGCCACCACGCCGGCAATGGAAAACAGGGCCACCAGGGTGGAAGAAAACCGCCCCTGGATGCTGCGGACATTATAAATCAAAGGAATGGCCATTGTTATACCCTCCTCATGGCATCGACAATGTTCAGGCGCATGGCCACCAGAGCCGGAATTGAACCGGAAACAAGGCCCACCAGCAGGGTGATGCCGATTCCATACAACACGGTTTCATGGGAAAGGAAAAAGACCGGCAGAAGCCCGTTGGTGGGATCACCGGACAGAGTGAAAAGCTTGCACAGACTCAAGCCCAGAAAACCGCCGATAACGGCATAGCCGATGGATTCCGCCAGTACCAGGCCGAGCACGCGCACAGGGCCGAAGCCGATGGCCTTGAGCACGGCGATTTCGTTGATTCTTTCCCGGATGGAAAGGGACATGTTGCCGCCGGTGATCAGCAGCAGGGTGAACATGACCACGCTGCCCACGGAAAGGATGATCAGCTTGATATTGCCGAATTGTTTTACAAAGCCGGCCATAAAAGCCTTTTCCGTTTCCGTGGTGGTTTCAAAGGAGGAATTGGCAAAACGCTCGTCAACGGCCTTGGCAACAGGTCCGGCATTGTCCGGATCATGGATCCGCACCGTATACCAGCCCACATAGTCCTTGGGAAAAGGGGTGCGTTCATTCAGGTAGTTGAAGTGAAACCAGAATTGGGTGGTGTCGTCGGCCTCGCGCTTGGCGTCATACACACCGCGAATGGTGAAATCCCACAAACCCCGATAGATGGTGGCTTGGATGGGAATGCGATCGCCGATTTTCCAGTTGAAGCGCTCCAGGGTCTTGCGACCCACGATGCAGCCTTGACGGTCCCGGGCAAAGTCTTCCCATTGTTGGTCGGGGATGATGAATTCCGGAAACATGCCGCGATAGGTGTCCACATCAATGGCGAATTGGGGAAAGAAATTTTTGGGTTCCTGATAAACTCCGCCGAACCAGGAAGCAAAGGTGACGTCCTTGACTCCCTGGATCTGGCCGAGTCTTTCCTTGTAGGCAATGGGCAGGGGCATGATCAGGGAGGTTTTATTGCGCACGATCAGGCGATCCACGCCGGCCACTTCCACACCTTGATTAAAGGACATGTCGATCACCCCCAGCAGGCCGAATAGGAACAGGGCCACGGTAAAGGAGCCGATGGTGAGAATGGTGCGCATTTTTTTGCGGCCGAGATTGGCCAGCAGCAAGGGCAGATATTTCATGGCGCTTCCCCCTTTGAATTAACGGCCAAAACGCCTTTTTCCAAATGAAATCTGGTGCCGGCCCGATTGGCGGCAAGGGGGTCGTGGGTCACCATCAGGACGGTCTTGGCATGCTCCTGCACCAGACGGGTGAGCAGATCCAGAATTTCATTGGCGCTTTTGCGGTCCAGGTCGCCGGTGGGTTCGTCGCACAAGAGAAAAGTGGGGTCTGTGACAATGGCCCGGGCAATGGCCACGCGTTGCTCCTGGCCGCCGGACAACTGGCGCGGATAATGGCTCATGCGATCGGCCAGACCCACAATGGCAAGGGCCGCTTCCACATGACGGCGGCGTTCTGATTTGGAAAGCCTGGTGAGCAACAGGGGCAGTTCCACATTCTGAAAGGCGGTCATGACCGGAATGAGGTTGTACATCTGAAAGATGAACCCCACGTGGCGCGAGCGCCAGGTGGTCAGTTTTTTCGCCGACATGCCGGCGATGTCCTCGCCGTCGATGAAAATATGGCCGGAAGTGGGAACATCCAGACCCCCCAGCAAATTGAGCAGGGTGGTCTTGCCCGAGCCGCTGGGACCCATGAAGGCCACAAATTCGCCTTTATGAATGTTCAGGTTGACATCTCTCAGCACTTCAATGGTTTCACTGCCCCGTTGGTAATTTTTATGAATGTTTTTTACGGCAATCAGGGCGTCTTGAGCATGCAGATTGTTTGTCATGGTTGATCCACCTTAAGAGAATAGTAGTCAGTAGTTAGGAGATAGAAGACAGAATACCATGAGATACATTTTTTGATTTTTTCTGATTTCTGATTTCTGATTTCTGATTTCTGATTTCTGGTTTCTGTATTCTAAAATTATCCGTCATTTTAATTGCCGCCGGCCAACCGTGCTTTTTGTCCATCTTGAAGATTTGCGAGGTTGCCCACCGCCACTTGCTCGCCGGCAAGAATACCGGCTTGGATTTCAATGAATTGGGCATTGCTGGGGCCGCTCTTGACCGCACGGCTTTCCAAGCGGTTGTTTTTGTAAATGAAGACCACTGATTGGGCTCCATCCCGGCGCACGGCCTCAAGGGGGATGCGCACGGAATTCCCATTGATTTGCGGCTCTGCTGCCGCTTCCATAAAGGCGACCTTCACCCCCATATCCGGCAGGATCTTGGGGGAAAGGGCTTCAAAGGCAATGCGCACCTTGACCGTGGCTTTTTGACGGTCCGCCGAGGGAATAATGGTGCGCACCCGGGCCGGTATGCGCCAGTCCGGATAGGCATCCAGTATGGCTGTTACCTTTTGGCCGATTTTAACCTTGGCAATGAAGGATTCATTGATATCCACCTCGATTTCAAGGGATTCCATGTCCACGATGGTGGCGATGCCCGTGCGCGTAAACCCGCCACCGGCGGAAACAGGGGATACGATTTCACCCACCTGGGCATCTTTGGAAACCACGATGCCGGCAAACGGAGCGGTAATGGTATAATTGGCAAGCTCCTGTTTCATTTCCGCCAGGCGGTTGCGTGAAACCTCGATCTGCTTCTGGGCCAGCTTGAGCTTGGCGGCGGTTCCATCAAACAGGGTTTTGGCATCATCCAGGTCCTTGGCGGTGATGATCCCGGTTTGGTGTAAACTCTGGCTGCGCGATAGGTTCCTTTCCGCGTTTCTCAAATTGACGTTGATCTCGGCAATGGCAGCTTCCGCTGCTTCCACTTCCGCTTCCAGGGTCCTGATCATGGCTTTGATATTCACATCGTCAAAGCGGGCCAGCACTTCCCCTTTTTCAACGCGCATACCTTCTTCCACACGCATTTCGACGATTTGTCCCGTGATTTTTGCCGCAATGGTGGCCCGCCTGCGGGGGGTTACATAACCGCTGGCGTTTAAGATCGTATGTTCCCGACCCGGCTCAATCCCCTCGGCTACAGCCGCCTTGATTGTCGCCACGGGTTCTTGGAAAAAATAAAGGAAAACTCCTGCCGCAATCAGAAGAACTACTGCCCCGCTGATGAAAAAGACCCATTTGCCCGCGGGCCGTGCTTCCTTATCCTGCGGAGCGATGCGCAGTTGGGATATATCAGGACGGAGGGCATTGTCATCCGGCTTCAACATGGTCTTTCCATATCTTTTCATTTTCAGAAAAAAGTTGAAAGAAGGATATGGCATGGGTATTAATTTTTGGCAATGGAAAAAAATAGGTGTTGCCTTAAAAAGTATCGATCTGCTAAATTCAGGGCCGACTTTCCGGAATCGAGTGACGACAACAACCGAATTCTAAATAAAGTATTTCATTTTATTCATAATAGATAATTTCATTTTATCGGCCATGCTGCCTGAGGGAACCCTGATGAAGCAAATGAAGTCCAATGGCTTGCTGTTTGTTATGTGTTTGTTGCTGAGTGTGATTTTTTTCCCGGATTTTTCCCTGGCCGGCAAGGATCAATGGACCGCCAATGGACCACCCGGAGGCGACGTTCGCGCAATGGTCGTCCATCCCAAAAGCCCTGCCGTCATTTATGCCGGCACCGGTGCTGGTATCTTTACAAGCAGCAACAGCGGTGCTGATTGGAATTCCGTGAACAACGGCCTCACCAATATAAATGTCAATGCCCTGGCCATTGATCCGGTCAATCCCGCTATTCTATACGCCGGCACCAGCACCGGTGTATTCAGAAGCGTGGATGAGGGTGCCAATTGGACTGCCATGACCGCGGGTCTTGCCAACGCGAGCGTGTCGGCCCTGGCCGTGAATCCTTCCAGCACATCCATTGTATACGCCGGTACCAGCAATGGTATTTACAAAAGCCTCAATAACGGCGGAAGCTGGGCGCCAGTCAACAATGGCCTTACCAGCACCTATGTGAAGACGCTGGCCATCAGCCGGTTTAATGTCAATATCGTATATGCCGGTGCAAACGGCGGGGTTTTTATCAGCGGCAATGCCGGCGCCATCTGGACCGCGGCAAATAACGGCCTTACCAATACCGATGTGAATGCCCTGCTTATTGATCCGGCCAGTCCCACAATAGTGTATGCCGGTTCCGCGGGCGGTGTCTTTAAAAGCACGGACAGCGGAGGGAACTGGGTGGCGGTCAACAACGGCCTTGCCAATACAAATATTAATGTACTGGCCATGGATCCGGTCAACCCGGCGATATTGTATGCCGGTTCTGAAGGCGGATTGTTCAAGAGCACGGCAGCCGGCGACAGTTGGCTCGCCATCGGAACGGACTTTTCCGGCACTGCCATCAAAGCCTTGGGTATTGACCCGAACAACCCAACCTTTCTTTACGCCGGAGTCGGTCAAATCGGTGTTTACAAAAGCACCAATGGCGGTGATGATTGGGAACCTGCCTATAATGGAATCACCAATACATTCATCAGCGCCTTGGCAATTGATCCCAAAACCACCGGCACGATTTATGCCGCATCCACCAGCGGCGCCGTATCCAAGAGCTTGAATCAGGGCGGGACCTGGTCCGCCGCCGGCGCTACTTTTACCCATTCGCGCCTGAACACGTTGGCAGTGGATCCGGTTACACCAACGATTGTGTATGCCGGTTCCGAATCCGGGGAGGTCTTCAAGAGCAGCGACGGCGGCGCCACCTGGAGCTCGGTGGCCAGCGGCCTGACCAATAAATATGTGGAAGTTTTAGCCATTGATCCAAAGACACCCGCCATTCTCTATGCCGGCACCCATGCCAACGGCGTATTCAAGAGCAGCGACGCAGGCCGGACTTGGCTGGAAGCCAATGCTGGTTTGAATCGTCCTACGGTTACAGCCCTGGTAATTGATCCGGGCACACCCAGTACTTTATACATAGGGACCTCGGGAAGCGGAGTATATAAGAGCAGCGACAGCGGTTCCAATTGGATTTCCGTGGGCAGCGGCAGCCTGACCAACAAAAATGTGACGGCCCTGACCATTGATCCGAAAACACCGGCCAGCCTGTATCTCGGAACTTTCGGCGGTGTATTCAAAAGTACGGACAGCGGCAACACTTGGAGCGCCGTCAACAATGGACTGACCAGCACCATGTTGACAGCCATTGCGCTCAATCCGGATACACCGGCCATCATCTATGCCGGAACCGAAAACGGGGGCGTATTTAAAAGCCGTGACAGCGGCAGCAGTTGGACTGCGCTTAATAACGGTCTCACCAATTTATCCGTGAATATTCTGGCTGTTGATCCCGGCGCGCCGTCCAACATTTACGCCGGTACCGACGGCGGCGGCGTCTTTCATTATCAGGACAGCCAAGGGTCTGATGCGGATGAGGAGGAGGAGAGTTGTTTTATTAATTCCGTTAAGGAGATGAGTCCGATGAAACGAATTTTCTACCATTTTTCCTTTATTGCCTTGGGTATATCTTTTTTGGCTGTTTTGCTAGTTGACCTTTATCTGGAAGGCGTGAATCAAAAAATCCGTCATCGCGCCAATCAAAAATCGTATTTCTTAAAAGGCAATTCCTCCCAATCCGGCAGAACAAAATGAAACCATACACGTTGACTCCTGCGGATGAAAGCGAATTCCCCGGTTGCACATGGTCCGAGATTGCTGCTGATTAGATTTTTGTGTATATTGTTTCCTTTCCGGAAGCGCGTATACACCCAACATTCCTGTTCATAAGGTGACGGACGAGATATTGGAACAGAAACCGGCGCACGCCTGTTAAATTGGTGCCATATTGCTGATAGAAATCATCCGGTGCATCAAAGATGCCCAAATCCTGAACGATGCTCCGGTTCTGGATATAAGTATGATCACCCTGCCAGGCAACCGGCGGGTTGTGAAGATTGTCAGCAGCCACTCCATATCCGCAGAAAGCCCCTTTGATGTTTTGGAAGCGCTGCTGGACACTGCGCAGATAGGGTCTGTCCAGGATGAAGCCCTCCAGATTGATCCAGCGGTTCTTAAAATGGATTTCCGTCCAACTATGGATGATTTGCTGTGGAGCCAGTTGATACAATAGCCCGTCGACCACTCCGCGTTGAACGGATTTATCCACCATAAAACCATGAAACCGGCAGGGAATTTTGAGTTTTCGGAACAGGGCCATGGCTAAAGAGGTTTTGGTGTTGCATTGGCCGTAACCATCCTGCAGGATGCGGGAGGCGCGGCTATCATCGGATTCATTGTATCCAAAAACGATTTCATTTTGAACAAAATCATATACGGCCTGGATTTTGGCAAACAGGTCTCGTTCCGTCCAGTCTCTTCCTTTGATCAGCTTGTTGAAAACCGGTTGATGAAAATCCAGAATTGGTGTTTCTTGAAGGTAGTTCTTCATTGTCTAATCCTCCTGACAGTTTTTGTTTAAATTCCAAGCCAGCATTCACATTATTCCCGAAATGCCGGCAAGATGCTCAAAATTTATCAGGCAGGACAGAAGATCGCTTGAACGAACTGGTCATTTTTGAAAATATCTGAGGGCGCAAAACCGAACATCAAACGGAAGGTGCGGCTGAGATGGGCTGAGTCGGCAAAACCCGCGGCATGGGCCGCCTCGGTGAAAGAGACGCCGGATAAGATGATTTTCACAGCCTGAATCAATCGCAACCAGCGCAAATACGGGCGCATGGGGATGCCGATGTTCTCCTTGAAAAGATGAATCAGGCGGGTTTCGGAAAGGGCGAGTTCAGCGGCCAGGAGCTTGGCGGAAAGGATTTTGGTTTCCATTTCCTCCATCAGTTTCAGGGCTTTTTGGATCCGGCCATCCATGGATAGCGGTGTGCTCTTTACAAATCCCAAGGAAGACAGGATCTGAACATAAGCTTGTTTTGCCAGGTCGCAGTTCAACTGCCCCTTGGCCGATACGGAAAAGGCCGGGTTTACCTGCCGTGGATCAATGCGCGTTCCAAGGTCGGCCATGGGTGCTTGGGCCAGGAAGATGTTGGTCAAGTAGGCCCCTGGGGCGGATTCCGGTTCGATCAGCAAGAGGATATGACGGCCATAGGCGCCGTAAAATTGATGGGGGATATCTGAAGCAAGCAGGGTGGCGCTGTATGCCCCGGATTCGGATTCCAGCGTCAGGTGGAAGGGTTCATCCAGGGCCAGGCAGAGCTGGATGGCATGATGCTGATGCCGGCTGTTGTCCTTCAAACTGCCGATAAACAGGGCAATCCCATTCCAGAAAAACAAGCGTGAAAATTCGGCCATGGCGTTTTACAAACAGTCTTTCCAAAGGGTCAAGGGGTGAATAAAGTCCCAGCCGGATAACTGCATATGCAAATTTTGGCATAGGCCCATCATAATATAATTGTGCGTCCAAAACAAAAGATAAGTTTACAATTATTGACTTGACATTTGATGTTTTAAAATAATATTGTACACAATTAATTTGGATACGATATAAAACGGCTTGATGGTTTTTCCGGCCGGAATAAATGTAGAAAGGATTGATGTAAATGAATAGACCATTTTTTTTAACTGTTTGCACCATGATATTGGCGGGCTGTGCCGGGACCCAGCCCAAAAATATCGGCGTTCACAAAGGCCGCCTGAATCCTTGTCCCAATAAGCCCAATTGCGTTATCAGCGATGTGAAGGACACGGATCATTATATCGAACCCATCCGATACTCCGGCGATTACAAGACCGCCTTGGCACGCTTGAAAACCGTGGTGACTTCTTTTAAAAGAACGCGCATCGTCACGGAAGAGGAACGCTATCTCCATGTGGAATTCACCTCGTTGATTTTTCGATTTGTGGACGATGTGGAATTTCTTATCACCGCTGAAGGGGACATCCAAGTTCGTTCCGCCTCCCGGGTCGGTTATTCTGATTTGGGGGTCAATCGAAAACGCATTGAAGCCATCCGTGCGCGGTTTGCGGAAGCGCGGTGATGGATTTATGAATGCTGCCGGAGAAGGCCGATGAACCGCGATGAACTGCTGCGTCTGGACAATCAGCTTTGTTTTTTACTTTATGCCGCTTCCCGCATGATCGCCGGGTTATACCGACCCTTGCTGGATAAGCTCGGCATCACTTATCCCCAATACCTGGTGATGCTGGTGTTGTGGGAACATGGAGACCTTTCAGTGGGTGAAATCGGCACCCGCCTGCACCTGGATTCCGGAACACTCACTCCATTATTGAAGCGTTTGGAAAAACAGGAATTGATTCAACGGAGTCGCTCCCTGGAAGATGAGCGCAGGGTTATGATCCGTTTAACCGACACCGGCGCGGCCATGAAAGCATCGGCTTACAGCATTCCGGAAACCTTGATCTGCAATACCGGTATGAGTATGGCCCAATACCGAACATTGAAAGGGGAATTGGGAAAATTGTTCGACCAACTCAAGCAAGTCAAATCTTGCGCAAAGGAGCCTGGGAATCATGAAAACCTTTAGAAATATGCTTGGACCATCTATTCCGTGGACCGGCTTGGTCTTAATCTGCTTATGGATCATGCTGTCCGGACAGATAGTGGCGGCAGAGTCCCCACCGGGGGACATGGAGGCCCAACTGTTAAGGGGCATTGAAATCAATTATGCCGGTGATTACGACAAGGCTTTTTCGGTTTTCAAGGATCTGGAAGATGCTGCGCCGGATCATCCGGCCGGCGCATTTTACCAGGCTTCGGTCCTGTTCTGGAAGAACAGTCTGGACCCCAATAACCCGCGCTTTGACAATCAAATTCAAGTGTTGCTGGAGCGGGCCATGGCCTTGTCCCAGAAACGCCTGGAAAAGCAGGCCGACGACCCTGAGGCCCTGCATTATTTAGGACTTGCCTATACCTATCTGGGCCGGATGGATGCCCACCGGGGCAGGCTTTACGCCGGCGGCGTCAAGGGTGAAACCGGCCGAAAATATCTGGAAAAAGCCATGCATCTTTCCCGCTGCAGCGCCCCGTTACAGGACAAGCAAGCTGCGGAGGCTTCCATGGTGTGTGAAGATATTCAGTTTCCCTACGGGGCCTATGTCTATTTTGCCGGGCGTCTGCCGCGGCTTTTGCGCATGTTTAATTTTCTTTGGTTCATTCCCCAAGGCGCCAGCGACGCAGGCATCATTGCCCTGGAACGGGCCCGGCAAAACAGCCGATTGCACCATTGGGGCGCCACCCACTTGCTGGCCAATATTTATGCCTTTCTGGAGCCCGGCAAGACAAGTGCGGCCCTGGCTTTATCAACAGAACTGGTCCAACGTTTTCCCGACAACCCGACCATCGCATTGCAGCAGGCGCGCCTGTTGCTGCTCAATGGAAAATATGAAGAGGCCTATACCCTGACCCAGTCCATCCTGAACAAGGTCCGGGCCGGCCGGCTGAATTATGATGACTGGGTTCTTAACGGAGCCCGGCTGCTTGTATCTGAAATCGATATCTACAAAGGCCGAATACAGACATCGACAACCACCCTCGCCGAAATAGAATCCACAGCCGCACCGGAGATAACCGCCGCCCTTTCGCCTCAAATTTTATTGCTGAAGGGCATGATCGAAGACCTTCGGGGCCTGCGACAAGAAGCCATCCGGTACTACAAGGCCGTACTCAATCAGCAGGAACGCTTTCGCAACCGGATTGCGGAAAAGGAAGCCCAACGGCGAATTGATCAGGCTTTTTCCCTGGGACTGCCGCTGAAATAGGTCCTGCTCCAGAGATTCCAATTTTTGAACCTTGACTTTGATGCAAAATTACTTTACATTTTTGCATCATGTTTACACGAATTGTAAATCTTCCCGATAAGCGCTCCTTTTTTCTTTTCGGTCCTCGTCAGACCGGAAAAACATCTCTGATCCAAGCCAGGTTCAGCGAGGATGCTTGGACGGTGAATCTCCTTCATGGAGAGGAATACAGCCGCTATGCCAAACAGCCGTCCCAATATCGGCTGGATGCGGCCGAAAAGATCAGAAGGGAAAATACCCGCAGGTTCATCATCGATGAGGTACAGCGGATCCCGGAACTCTTGAATGAAGTGCATGCCCTAATGGAAAAATATTCTGACCGGCAGTTCATCCTGCTGGGTTCCAGCGCTCGCAAGCTCAAGCGCGGTGGAGCTAACCTGTTGGCCGGAAGAGCAGTCCAGAGGTTCCTATTCCCACTTACATGTATGGAATTGGGTGAGAGCTTCAAGCTGGATGAGGCTTTGCGCTTTGGAAGCCTTCCCCCGCTCTTTTCTCAATCCGATGCGGAAAAACAGGATACCCTCAATACCTATACCGAAACCTATCTGCGTGAAGAAATCCAGATGGAGGGATTGGTTCGTAATTTAGGAGGTTTTTACCGCTTTTTGGAAATTGCCGCTGCAGCTTCCGGCGAACTTCTCAACTTTTCCAGCCTTGCCAGAGATTGTCGATTGCCTGTGCGGACCGTGCAGTCCTATTATGAAATTCTCGAAGACACCCTTATCGGTTTTCGACTCCAACCCTGGATGAAGAGTGCGCGCAAACGGATGGTGGCCCACCCGAAGTTCTATTTTTTTGATACTGGTGTGACCAATGCCCTCAATCGACGCTTAACCGCTCCCCCTGATCCACGTTTGGCCGGGCGTCTTTTTGAACAGCTTCTTGTTCTCGAACTTAATCGCCATTTGCACTATGCCGGTTCGGAAACACGGGTGTTTTTCTGGCGCACCAATACGGGTGCAGAAGTAGACTTGGTGTTGGAGCGACATGGTCAGTTGATCGGCGCCTATGAAATTAAATCTACAATGGAAGTCAGCGGCAATGATTTTTCCGGACTACGATCCTTTCGCAACGATAATCCCACAGTCCCGCTTTTTGTCGTCTATCGCGGGGAACATCCATTCCAGATCAATGGTATTAGCGTGGTCCCTTGGCAGACATTTTTAGAAGAGATGAGCAAAGGGTTCTTAAAGCTATGAAAGAGATTTTTAGCACAGTATTACTAATTTTCTTAATGCCGGGAACCGCTTTTTCAAAAGTATCACATCCACCAACATATAATGAGATAAAAAAGTGTTACAAATCGGAAGTGAATTGTGAGGATTTAGAAGAAGCGAAAAATTACACAGTAAAGGAAGTAAAAAAACTATATCAACAAATGGATTATCGCTTTGATATTTCATTGGCAATAAAATCGTTTCATGATGGAGATATGCACCCACTTTGGAAGGCAACTCAAAAATATCGCGATAAACCAGAAGTGCATGCGGTATTCATAGCTGGTATCCTTTCTGATTATAACAGTGATGAGAAAATTAAGAAAAATATATCGGATTTTCCGGGCATAGATGAACAAATCATATTGTTTAAGCTTGTCGATCCTGACAATTCACTTCCTCATTATTTTCAAGCCTACTATTTTTTTTTAAACAACAACTATGCTGAAGCAAAAAGATCTCTAGAAATGGCAGAAAAAAAGCCGGATTTTCGAGTGTATACCCATAAATTTATCGAACACTCTGTTGCGACCTCAAAATTCTTGAACTATCCGAAATTTCTGGCTATGGATATCGGTATTAAAATCGCGATAACCGGAGTAAGGCCATATGTATTTAAAAAACTCGGTGATCAAATTGATAAGAACTGTGACAATCCACAGCGAGCGAATAGTCTTAAGATATTAGGAGAAAGGCTTAGTAATAGTTGTATTATGGGGATAACAAAAATCATTGGATACAGAATCCTTTTTCAAGCGAGCCCAACAAATAGCATAGAAGCAAATACTTATAATGCTAAATGCAAAGAAATAATTTCATTAAGTGAACAATTCAAAGAAAAAAGCGCAGATTTTTCAGAAGAACAACTTGTTAAATTTTTTGATGATGTGGTAAAAACAAATGAAGTAAACGCAATGAAAAAAGCAATGGGAATTCTGCAAAAATAAATAATTGCTAATGCACCTTTTCTCAGGGAAGTATGCAAAAATATATTTAACCACCCGCTTCGCTGAAGTAAGCGAAGTTCACGAAGTTTTTCAATAAAATACTTGCCCAACTGTCAGTAAAACGAAAAGTGTGAAAGGAGGTCCCGGTATGAAAACCATCGGTTGTCTATTAATCTGCTTTGTTATGGTTTCCGGTATGGCCGGCGCGGTTCATGCAAAATTTGAGACAGATGTCATCCAGACCACCACCGGCGACTTGAAAATTACCTTCATCGGCCACGGCACTCTGATGTTTCAGTTTGATGGCCGGACCATCCATGTGGATCCTTTTGGGCAATTGGCGGACTTCGGCCAATTGCCCAAGGCGGATCTGGTATTGATCACCCATGAGCATTTCGATCACCTGGACTCCAATGCCTTGGCCAAGGTGCGCACGGAAAAAACTACCCTGGTATTAAATGAAGCTGCCGCCAAGCAAGTGACCGGCGGTACGCTCATGAAAAACGGCGATCAGCAGACCATCCAGGGAATTCCCATTGAAGCGGTGCCGGCCTACAACATCATTCACCTGCGGGACGGCAAAAATCCATTTCATCCCAAGGGCAGCGGCAACGGTTATGTCCTCACCTTGGGCGGCAAGCGGGTCTATGTGGCCGGAGACACGGAAAACATACCGGAGATGAAGAACCTTCGGAACATCGATATCGCCTTCTTGCCCATGAACCTGCCCTACACCATGACCCCGGAAATGACCGCCGCCGCTGCCTTGTCTTTCAAGCCGAAAATTCTATATCCGTATCATTTCGGTGAAACTGACACGAATCAACTTATCCGTTTGCTCAAGGATCAGCCGGAGATCGAAGTGCGCATCCGGGCCATGAAATAATTTTCAGGGGAGTTCTTTTGAAAAGCATTCATGCAGCCATCGTTTTATTCTGTCTGCTCTTCCTCTTTGCATCAAGCGCAAGGTGCGATTGGAAGGAGGAAGAGCGGAAGATTCAATATCTCTTGCAGGAAGTGGCCAGGTTGGATGGGGTGTTCATCCGCAACGGGTTAGAGTATCCACCTGCGGAAGCTGCGGCTCATTTGAAAATGAAGCTGGAGAAGGCCATGGACAGTTGGTTTGCCCCGGATCAATCCCAATGGACAGCGGAAATGTTCATCGACCGGATCGCTTCCAAGTCTTCCATGTCCGGTGAACCCTATGCCATCAAATTCAAGGACGGCCGTACGGTTCCGGCCGGGGACTGGCTGCATGAACGGCTGAAAGCCTATCATGATAGGCCCATCAAATGAATCCTGCAAAAAAGAATTACTTTTTACTTTTTGACTGCCGCCTGATCCAATCCGAAAAGGATATTGCTTCCCTGAGGTAAGATTGAGGACGGCATCTTGCCGTCCCATCTCTCAGATGCAGCTTTGTATGCCTGCGCCCGAATGGTTTCGATAACTTGTTATGCAGCCCAATCCTCAACTCTCAGTCCTTGAATCCTATGAAATTCTTTCGTGTTGTGTGTGACCAATACCAGATTGTTGGCCATGGCGATGGAGGCAATCTGAAGGTCCCGCTCGCTGATGGGAGCTCCTTTTTTTTCCAGAGCAGACCGGATCAACCCGTATTTCTTGGCTGCGGATTCATCAAATGGAAGAACATCCAGTTGCGAACAAATGCTTTCCAATTTTTTTATTCTTTGGCGTTTTTTGGATTCCGATCTTTCAATTCCGTATAGAATTTCAGCCAGCGTTATCGTTGATATGCACAGATCGCACGGCCGGTACTGTTTCAAATGCTGAATGACTTTTTCATCACCACGCATCCAGTAGCTGACGATATTCGTATCCAGCATAAACACGAAAAGAGATCCTGTCAGTCGTCTAAATCAATTTTGGTTGTGGGCAGGGGAGGCGGAATTTCAAATTCTGAATCTGTCGAAAATTTCGCCCAAAAGCCACGCGGCCACTCTGTTTTTTCAATGGGTTCCAGAATTATTTTTTTTCCAATTTTACTAATTTTGATTTTGTCGCCGGTAAAGCGAAATTCTTTGGGCAAGCGAACAGCCTGGGAGCGACCATTTTTAAAAATTTTTGCGGTGGTTTCCATTGATCTTGATCAGTCCTCGTAAATCGGCAATGATATATATCAGTATATACCGCGTATAATTAAAGTCAATGGTTTTTATGAGAATCCTTTCGCATAATTTCAACTTGCATAGAGACTCCAATCATGACAAAACCAAACCCGTCCATTGGGGCGATGAATTCTGCTGATATACGCCAAAGGGGGAAGAATGCGAAGCGGGTTTGATCTATTTTTCATAATGCTTATGCTGATGCTTGCCGCTCCGGCACAGGCAGATGATTCTGCTTGTAATGAATTGATTGTTAAAGCCGAACAGGCCTGGGCGGCTTATCATTATGACGGCAGCGATCGGTTTCTGGACCAGGCCATGAAAGCCTGTCCGGAACGGTCCGAAATTTACTGGCGCAAGATCCGGAACGAATATGACCGTATTGAAGCCATTCCCCGGGAGAAGAAACCGGATAAGGAAGCCCTGATCAAACGCTATCGGGCCATGGAGGAGCTGGCGGATACCGGCGCGGCTAAGGACGAAACTGACGGCAACTGCCTGTTCTGGAAAGGCGTGGCCATGGGCCGGCGGGGAACCACCCAGGGTATTTTGAAATCCCTGGCGGAAGTGGATGATCTGGAAACGGTTTTGCTGAAGGCGGAGAAGATGAAGCCCGAATACCGTTCGGAAAAGGGCAGCGCCAATGCACAGGGGGACATCTACACGGCTTTGGGGCAATTCTACCGCGTGGTGCCGGAATGGCTGTGTGTTTTTCCATTCAAGCAGATGTTCGGCGCCTGCGGTGATCTGGAAAATTCCGTGGCCTATCAGCGCAAAGCAGTTCAACGGGAACCCAAGCGGATCGAATATGCCAAGGAGATGGCCATCAGTCTGATGTGTTACGGCCAGAAAAAGGACAAACCGGAAGCTGTGGCGGAAGGCAAAAAGATACTGACTGAATTACAAACCTATCCCGAGATCAAGCCTTCGGACAGTATTGATAAGCAACACGCCCGCATGCTAGTGCAGGACCCCTCCCAGGCTTGCGGCTACAGCCGCGATGCCCAGCAGGAGCAAAGCCGGGATGCTTACAAGGATAAATGATTCAACTAAAAGCAGTGGATGATGACCGACCTGAAAACCTCCGCCATTGTGCTGCCCGGAATCATCAATACAGCCTTGAAACTCGGGGTGGATATCCGGGGGATACTGAAACGTTTCGATATCCACATGGACTGGGACGACATCTCCCAAGCCACCATTGATCTCACCAAAGTCCACGCCGTGGTCCAGGCCCTTGAAGAGGCGGCCCAATTTCCGGCCATCGGGCTGCGATCCGGCGAGGATTTTGATTTCGAGTACCTGCCCCATTTGAAAACCTATCTCATGTCCGCCCCCACCCTGCGGGAAGCCTTTGCCGCCACCCGGCATATGCAGCAATTGATTTCATCCTTGCTGGTTCTGGATCTACAGGAAACCGCAACGGAAGCTGTTCTCACCCTTCAACCGGACGAACGGCTTTCGGATGAAGATGAGCGCCGTTATGCGGAAATGGTTTTTTCCGCCGTAAAGACCACCGCAGATCGCCTCCTCAAACAAAAATATGCGCCGCGGAAGGTTCGATTCCGTCATGGCCGTTTGTCCATCGCGCCGTTGTATGAAGCCTTTTTCAATTGCCCGGTGGAACTGGGCGCGGAGGATAACTCTTTGATCTATGATCGAACCCTCATGGATATTCCCTTGCCGGGTGCTTTTCCGGAAATCCGGCGACAGGCTGGTAAAGTCGTAAAACGTCAGTCGGCCGAATCCCCGCTCCAGGGTGGAATCGAGGAAAATGTCCGACGGGTCCTGACCAGGCAAAACGAATTGCTGAATGCCCCGGTTGCCCAGGTGGCCCGGGCATTGAACATGAGCACCCGCACCTTGCAGCGCAGACTGGCGGAGCAGGGCCTCAGCCTGGCGGACCTGCGCGATCAGATCCGCTTCCAACTGGCTGCCAAGGCCCTTCAATCCAATCGTGAGAACATTGAAGAAATCAGCGAGAAGCTCGGTTTTTCCGATCGCCACAGCTTTACCCGGGCCTTTAAACGCTGGTCAGGGTTTTCTCCAAGCAACTATCGTAAGAATATAAAATAACGATTGGTAACCGGCTGGTCAGGCAGAACTGTTTGTTTTGAATTTTGATCATTCGGATTTGTTTCGTATTTCGATATTCGAATTTCTTTTTTATTTTTTTTGGCGCTGATAGTTCCTTTCTTGGCACAGTCCGTCATAGCTGTTTTTCAACAAGCTCCGTATGATGGCCCCATCTTAAACGATCAACCAAAGGGGGACAAAATCATGGCGCTGGGAAAATACGCAGTGGATTATGAGGAACGCATCAATTATGAACGCTTGAGAAGAGAGCGGTTGCAACGGGCCAAGGATCAGATCCAGGCCGGCGGCCTGGGGGCCCTGGTGACCTGGGACGAGGCCAATATCCGCTATCTGACTTCGTATTATGTTACAACTCCCATGCGGCCTTCGGAAACCCAATGTGTGTTCATTCCGCGCAACGGCGAGCCCATCCTGTTCGGCGGCGGCACCCCCCGGGAAGTCGAGCGCCGTATGCCCTGGATGCAGGGCCGGGTGCAGCCCACCATTTCAGCCTTCAAATTCAACGCCGCCGATGTGGACGACATTTCCATTCTGGTCTTTGTGAACACCATCGCCCGTCTGATGGCGGAACACGGCGTGGAGAAGGAACCCCTCGCAATCGACGGCAGCACCTGTGGTCTGTTGCTGGACCGGGCTTTCCGTCGGTCCGGCATCCAAACCGTCCATGGTAAACCCTTCATGGACAGAGCACGCATGCTCAAGACCGCGGATGAGGTGGAACTCATGCGCATCACCTGCGCCAATGCGGAAAGCGCTTTTGCCGCCATAGCCGCAGCCATCCGGCCCGGCATCCGCGAATGCGACCTGGTGGGCATCGGCATCAAGGCCCTTTATCAAGAAGGTGCCGACCACACCGAGGATCTGGTGTGCTGTTCTGGTTTCAATACCAATCCCTATGGCTGGTCTTTTTCCGACAAACCCGTGCGGCCCGGGGATCTCATCTACATCGATGTGGACGGGAACTCCTACCAGGGCTACAAATCCTGCGTTTACCGTACTTTCTGTTGCGGCAAGGCCACCACAAAGCAAAAGGAACTCTATGCCGAATGCCACGACATGTTGTACCGGGCCATTGCCG
This sequence comes from Desulfosudis oleivorans, assembly GCA_020723325.1. Classification (GTDB taxonomy): domain Bacteria; phylum Desulfobacterota; class Desulfobacteria; order Desulfobacterales; family SURF-7; genus DYJD01. The sequence continues at coordinate 43,873 of DYJD01000028.1, forward strand.
TGGTGCGGGACGGGGTCACGGATTACGACATTCTGGCGCAGTGGCCCGATTCCCCGGAATACTGGGGCTATGATTCCTGGGAAGAAGTTATGCCCTATGTGTGCGGCCACGGCATCGGACTCGGCCTGCATGACGCGCCCATGATCAGCCCTTTGCGCAAGGCCTACGGTCTGCCGCCGGTGACTTTGAAGTCAGGCATGGTTATCGCCCTGGAAACCTATGCCGGGCACAAGGGCGGCAGGGACGGGGTGCGGCTGGAGGAGAATCTGCTTGTCACCCAGGATGGTTGTGAGGTGCTTTCGCGCTGGCCGGTAGCCGAGTTGATGGAATGTCCGATTGCGTAATAGCGGCTTATTTCTTTGATTAAACTTCAATCGGGGTCGGTATCGGTATCGGAATCGGTATCGAAAATTCAGCGATGGTTTTTTTAATGGGCGACCCCGATACCGATAGCGACCCCGACCCCGATCAAGAACAGAATCGGTTGCCAACGAAATACCAAGGAGAAAACATGCAACCATCCATTGTAGCCATTGCCAAAGGAAGCGATGCCGATCAACTCGTGCATCAAGCGCTTGAGAATCTGGGCGGCATCCGGCGCTTTGTGAAAAAAGGTTCCGTGGTGGTGATCAAGCCCAATGCCGGCCATGAAGGCGCGCCGGAAACCGCCATCAACACCAGCCCGGAAGTGGTGCGGGCCGTGATCCGGGAAGTCCGGCTGGCAAATCCCAGAAAGATCATTCTGGCGGAAAGCTCGGCCATCGGCTGCGATACCATGACCTGCCTTGAATCCAGCGGTATCAAACAGGCGGCCGAGGAGGCCGGGGTCGATGAAATTCGTGACATCAAGCAGGACAAGGACCTGGTGAAAAAGGAAATCGAGCATCCCACTTCTTCCATCACTTCCGTGGAACTGCCCCGTTTTCTTCTGGAAGCGGATCACATGATCAATGTGCCCATATTCAAATCCCATGTGAGCATGGTGTTTTCCTGCGCCTTAAAAAATCTGAAAGGAGTAGTGCAGGACATCCACCATTTCATTATGCACACCACCAACCTGGCCTCGGCCATGATGGATCTTGGCGATGTGTTCAAACCAGACCTCACCATCGCCGACATGATTCGCCCCATGGAAGGGTTCGGACCCCATTCCGGCACACCGGTGGAATTCGGGGCGGTGTTGGCCAGCGCCGACATGGTGGCCCTGGACGCCACGGCTTGCAGACTGGTGGGGCTGGATGTGGACCGGGTGGAGTATTTTGCCGCGGCCCGGGAAAAAGGGCTGGGTAATTTCCAGGAGGAACGCATCGAAATCCGTGGTGCCGATTTTGCGGAAGTAAAAAAAGAGCTCTACCTGCCCTATTTGCAGGGCTTCAATGCCTGGCCGGAATACCGCTTCCATGTGAAAATGGCCTGCAGTACCTGTCAGGGGCTGGTGGCCTTCACCATGGAACGGCTCAAGGCCCTTGAAGCCTATGATAAAAACAAGGGGCTGCACATTGTGCTGGGCCGCCATGCCAAAGTTCCCGAAGGTGTTCAACCCGGCGACGAACTGATTCTGCATGGGGACTGCACCCTGGCCCTCAAGAAAAAAATCGAAAAAGCCGGCGGCAAATGCCTGCATGTGTCGGGCTGCCCGCCAGTGGAATCCTTTCCGGTCTGGACCATTCTGGACCGTAGGGAGCAGCCCACAGAGCGGTCCACCCGTGAACGCCACACAGCCGAAGATGAAATTTTCCGAAAATGGCTACAGGAAAAGCAAAGGAAATAAAGCAATGGAGATGAATTCTATCAAAACAATCACAGTAGTGGGCGCCGGGCTCATGGGTCACGGCATTGCCCAGGTTTTTGCCCAGGCAGGGTATTCCGTATGGCTGGTGGATCTTAAGCAGGCGGCCCTGGAGCGGGCCCTCAACTTGATTCAGAACAGCCTGAACATTCTGGAAAAGAAGGGAGTCATGCCGAAAAAGCAGGGTAGGGAAGTGCTGGCGCGCATCCGGTTTTCCACGGATCTCATGCCGGCTGCGGCTGCGGCTGATTTTGTGGTGGAAGCCGTGGCGGAAAACGCCGAGATCAAGCGGACGGTGTTCGGGGAATTGCAGCGTCTTTGCCCTCCCACGACCTTGTTTGCTTCCAATACTTCCGGTTTGGATGTGTTCAATCTGGTGGACCCCGGCATGGCCGGTGGCCTGATCGCCACGCATTTTTTTGCACCGGCCCAGATCATTCCCCTGGTGGAAGTATGCCCTGGACCGCAGACCCGGCCGGAGGTGGTGGAACTCACCCGACGCCTGCTCCTTTCCGTGGGCAAGGAACCGGTGGTCATGCAGCGCTTTGTGCCTTCCTTCATCGTCAACCGGATTCAGAACTAAATTTCCATGGCGGTCTTTGAGATGCTTTCCAATAACTGGGCCACACCGGAAGAAATCGATCTGGCGGTAAAGACCAGCCTGGGCATCCGTCTACCGGTGGTGGGGGTGGTCCAATCCCTGGATTTCACCGGCCTGGATCTGGTCAACGACATCAGTAAAAGCAACGGGTTTACTATCCCGCTGATCGCCGACAAGGTGGCCAAAGGTCATCTGGGAGCCAAGACCGCCAAGGGCTTTTATGACTATGACGGCCGCAGTGAGGCCGAGATCACGGCGGAAAGAGATCAGCGCTATCTGGATATGCTCGGTTTTCTAAAAAAAATGAACGCCTTTGGGGCGATTTAATTCTCCAGGAAAGGAAGTAACAGAAATGTCCGACAAAGTCATCATCACAGCGGCCCTGTCCGGAGCCGGCACTTTCAAACACAATAATCCGGCGGTGCCGTATACACCCATGGAGTTCGCCGAGGAAGCCCACAAGGCCTTTCAAGCCGGGGCAGCCATGGTGCATATCCATGCCCGGGGTGAGGACGGCATGGCCACCCATGATGTGGAGCGCATCCGCGCCACCCACGATGCCATCAAAGAGCGGGTACCGGACATCATTGTCAATTTAAGCTCGGCAGTCGGGCCACTGGCCACACCGGAGCAGCGCATTGCCCAGATCGCCGCCATCCGTCCGGAAATGGCTTCGCTGAACACCAATACCATGAATTTCAGCATCGTGGATCGCAAATCCGGAATGGTGGCCGTGGATTTTGTTTTCACCAACACCTTTACCATGCTTCAGGATTTCGGCAAGACCATGGAGGCCAATCAGGTCAAACCCGAAGTGGAAGTCTATGATATCGGCGGCCTGGATAATTTTTTATTGATCGCCCGCCAGGGTTTTTTCTCCGGGCCGGTGAACTTCAATTTTGTCTGGGGGGTGGCCGGGGGCCAGAAATTCCGACCGGATGCTTTTACCACCCTGGTGCATGCCCTGCCGCCGGAATCGAATTTCACCACTTGCGGTATTGCCAGGGATCAGTTCAAAGCCTGCATGCAGTCCTGTCTCATGGGCGGCCACATGCGGGTTGGGCTGGAGGATAACACCCGCATGCCTGACGGCGAAATGGCCAGAGACAATGCCGAGTTGGTGGAATGGGCCGTGGGTGTGGCCCGGGCCCTGGGCCGGGAGCCGGCCACACCGGCAGAGGCGCGCGCCATTATGGGTTTGAAAAGGATATGAGCGATATATGCTTATTCCTGTAAGACATCCTCTGCCATGATATTTCGTTCCGCAGTGCCCCGGGCTTGTTCAAACATGTGGATCCACTGTTCGACGCGGTCTGCGCCGTAGACCCGTCGCCAGTTTACTATAATTTCGTCCAACGGCAAATCGGCAAAGGAACCGTGAAATTCCAGGTATTCCATGTAACGGTTGTTGTTGCAATCATAGGCATGAAAAATGGAATCCGCATGGCCGTTGAATTCCAGGGGCGGCACATTATGGCGGCGGCAGAGTTCGATGTTGAAGGTGGGCGTGGCCTTGACCCATTTGCCGTTCAGGTAAAATTCGGTAAAGCCGTGATAGACGAAAATGTTGGAGCCCAGGGTCTCCACGAGCTGCCGGGTGGCAATATGGTTGGTGACCGTGGCGAAACCGATGCGGGACGGAACAGCACAGGCCCGGCCCAGGGCGCACAGCAGCACGGCCTTGCTGACGCAATAACCCTTGCCGCTTTTCAACACCCGGCTGGCTTGATAATGCTCGGGAAGATAAAAAGGGTAGTAGGGATCATAGTAGATTTCGTCGCGCACGGCGTAAAAAAGCTTGACGGCCTTGGCTACCGGATCGGTTTGAGAAATTCCCTCAATGGTCTTTTGCGCAAAAGTGATGATATCCGGGTGATCGCTGTCGATCACCGCTGTGGGGGCCAGAAAGGCTTGATCAATGATTTCCATTAATAGCACCGTGTAAACGCTCCTTTCAATTTGGATTGTGGGGATTATTGATTCGTGGGATACTCAGTAATGACGCGGTCACAGAGTTTTTCATGCAATTCCCAATCAAGGTGGTTCAGGGTCTGGCCCTGGGAACGTACCTGCCGGATTAAAGAGAGATCGACATCTGCATAAACCCAGCCGGGTTCATTCAGATTTCCGCCGGCAAGGACTCCATTTTGAATAACGCTGTTTTCCGGCGTGAAAAAGATCGAAGCAGAACCGACATTTTCATCAAGGGCTTCTGTCCAGGGTGCAGTTCCAACGGTAGTGGACTGGACGACAAAAAATTGATTTTCAAGGGCTCTTGCCCGGCAGCCCACGCGGACCCTCGAGTATCCGGCCAGGCTGTCCGTACAACTGGGAACAAGAAGAATTTCGGCTCCGGCCAGAGCTTGCTTTCGGGCAATGAAAGGGAATTCCACATCATAGCAGATATTGATGCCGATGGAGCCGAATTCGGTTCGGATAATTTTGATCTGGTGGTCCCCTTGAATAAAACCCAATTTTTCTTTTTCAAAGCGGGTCATGATTAATTTGTCCTGATAGACCATGCTCCCATTTGGTCCGAAGAAATAAGCGCGGTTTCGGTATGTTCCGCTCTCAACCTTCACAGGGAACGTTCCGGCAAGGATGTGTAACCCAAATTGTTGGGAAACGCTGCTGAAAAGCCGGATATATTTCTGCAGAAAGGTTTGCAGGTTTTCCATTTGGCTGGCCAAATCCTTCTCCTCCGGGAACAGGGAAACCAATTCCCATCCGCTGTATTCCGGGAATACCAGGAGTTTTGCTTCCGCGGCCGCTGCTTCACCCACCCATTTTGTTATTTTATCTTCATAATATAAAAAGGAGGCAATTTGATCAATGGGATATTGGGCAGCAGCTACTTTTATTATAGACGGTCGATCTTTTTGTGAGCTGGTCAAGGCGCACCTTTCTTCAAAGATTTAATCCAAAAAACCATTGGTTTGGGCGTTTCCGCAATTTCGTCGATTTCCTGCCAAGGGAAATGGCAGATTAAATCATCGCGCTTGGTGAACCCCTGTTTTTCCCAGTACCCATCCAAGGATTTATAACCTTCCGGTTTGCGGGGATGGTGATCCGGCCGAACCACAGCGCAGAACGTCACCCAATCGAACCGGCCCAGCCTTTTTGCATAATTCTCTCTTTCCTTGAAGAAAAAGACATAATGACCTTTTCCCCGATATTCTTTTAAGAGCACCGATTCCCCAAAATAAAAGATACGCCTGGGATCAAAGCCCTTGTCAATGAAAGGTTTCTGAAATCCCGGATCGGCATTTTCCATGGGAATACCGGTGGACGCGCCCACCACCCTATCCCCGTCAAAAGCGATCACGACAATGCTTTCCGGTGAATCCGTATAAGCTTTCAGATATTTTTCTTCATATTCCAGCGTTCCGTCATACAGATAGGGGAATTCCCGGAATACGGTTATGCGCAATTGGGCCAGATCCCGTATATAAATTTTGGCCTCATTCCCGATATGCGGGCTGATTTTCAGATTTTCCATATACAACTCCGTCTTTTGCCCATCCTCCATTGTGGGAGCGGCTTCCAGCCGCGATTCGACTGAGTGGTTTCTATTTTTATTGGAAACGGGGCGTTCCGGGCAATGGGTTCCCAAGCTGGGGCTTGGGAACCAGGGGATATCCACGTCAGGGCTCCCCATCTGGTTCAATCCGAACCGGTTTATCTCGCAAATGACATATGGGATTTGCAAACTCGACAAGCTGCGGGCGGTCCCTCGTAGCACACTCAATTCCGCACCTTCAGTATCGATTTTGATTAATTTTGGCCGGCGCGGGGCCTGACCCATAATGATTCCATCCAGGGTTGCCAAGCGGATTTTACGGAGTTGTTTCTCCTGCCGGGATTTTTCATTAAAAGGGTGAAGGGCCACGTCCCATAAGGCATGCCCGCCATCGTTGTCAGAGTTGAAAAAAATCAACTTCTTTATCTTCTGAACCAGCAGCCATTGGAAGCAAATCGATATTGTCAATCTTGTTCAAACGAATGTTTTCCATAAAGCGCGCTGCATTTGAGGCTTCCGGTTCTAGGGCAATCACCTTGCCTTGGTTGCCCACCCATTTTGAAGCCATGAGGGAAATAAAACCGATATGGGCGCCCACGTCTATAAATAAATCGCCGGGCTTTAATATTCGCGCTATGCATTCCAGGGTTTCCATTTCATACAATTGGCCATGGTTTAAATGGTCCCATAAAATCTTTTGGGTATACTGAGTGGGGTCCAGATAAAGCTGTAATTCATGAGTCCCAGTTTCGGTCCGAATGGAAAGGGAAATCCATTTTAATGCAGATGCGTCCGCTGGTGTTTCTTTTGATTGAAAGCTCATTATTTGGGGCCGTTTTAATGTTTTCTGGGGTAGAGGATGTAATTTTTTTCAAAGACAGCTTATAAGAACAGCGTTCATGTGTCAACATTCAATAGGGCTTGTTCAGGGGAATCGCATGTAAACTTGACATGGTTTCGTATATGCAACCAGCTTGGGCTATGTTTCAGATTCTCCATTGTTCAAAATGAGGGTTGGACTTCTGGACTTAAAATTGCCTATCAGGGGGCTGTTTTTGGCATCGCCGAAATGTACGAAGTTTTGAACTCCACGTTGCCCTCCGGAGATTACATCTTCTATTTCGGACTTGATACAACTGCAAACGGATCAGTTTACGTGATTCAGAAAAACGAAAGCATCGCGCCAATACCGGCGCGCGTTTTTACGCCAGAACATGAAATGAAACACATGGGGTTCGCCCGGATAATAGTAAGCTTTCACGATTGCGCCTTTGGCGGTTAAGGCGTTTTCCAATCTTTCCGTATCTGTCAGCAGGATGTCGGACGTACCAACGGCTGCAAATACCGGCGGGAAAGGACGCCGGGGCTGCCCGGCGGTTTCGAGAACCAGGAGGGGATCGGCCAGGGTAGGGGAGGCGCTGGAAGCACGGTAGTCACGGCCGAGATAGGCCCTGGAAACATCCCGGGCGATCTGAACAGCGGTTTTTCTTAGCATGCCTTGCCGATGACGAGTTGCCAAGCGTTGCGGCCGGCTGACCTCAAGATATCCGGCGATGCATTTCAGGGCCGCCGGTGTAACGGCTGTATCCCACACCAATTGGGCCGGCGGCTCCGGTCGTTCATAGCAGGTAGCCAGGGTCAGGGCCAATCCCAGGTTGCCGCCGGCGGATTCGCCGGCAATCACCATGCGTCTGGGATCACCGCCGTAAGCAGCCGCATTCTCCACTACCCAGCAAAAGGCCCGGCAGACATCTTCAAAGGCCGCCGGATATTGATATCTCGGGGCCAGACGGTAGTTGATCATAAACACCACAAAACCGTTGCGGGCATATATCAAGGCGCAACCCCGGTGGGTCTCCTTGGAGCACATGGTAAAACCGCCGCCGTGGATGTAGAAAATGATGGGTAGGGTCGTTTCGGTTGTTTCCGGCAGATAGACATCCAGCCGATGGGCGGCAGCGCCGTCCGGACAGTAGGCAATATCCTTGAGCACCCGGCATTTTTTTCTGGCTTTCACTAGGTAAGGGTTTTGATCGGCCATATCCGCCAAGCGAAGGAAAACTTGGTTCAAGACTATACGGCGGGTTGCCGCGGCCGAGGGTAATTGAAAAAAGGCCATCCTTCATCCTTCCTTCCAAATGTGAAATCAATAGTTCATGTTCATTGATCCAACCATACTGAAACCTGTGTCCGCCTTCAAGTATCTTTATTATAAAATAGAGCGAGCGCTCGATTTTTATTGACAGGTACCACAATTTCGTCATAATGGAATCATAAAGGTGCAGAATCCGGAAAATGGTACTCTTAACCATGGGACTAATACCGAAAACCATGAAAGGAAAAAATCAATGGCCGATGTTTACCAACAATTGCGCGAGCGTCTAGATGACCTGTCCACCGGCTTTCCAGCCACAGCCCGGGGTACGGAAATCAAATTGTTGAAACAGCTTTTTACCGAAGATGAAGCGGAATTGTATCTATCCTTGAATCCTTTTCCGGAAACACCCCAGGAAGCGGCCCAGCGTCTGGGCCGGGACGTTGCGATATTGGCGCAGCAGATGGAAGCCATGGCTCAAAAAGGCCAACTGTTTCGCATCCGCAAGCAGGACGAGGTCAAGTACGTCATCGTGCCCTTTCTGGTGGGCATCATGGAATTCAGCCTGAAGCGGTTCGCCAACGACCGCAATCTTGCAAAAGACATGGCTGTTTACGGCAAGGAGGGCTTTCTTAAATCCTTACAGTCCACCAAAACCACCCATCAACGGCCGATACCGGTGAACCGCTCACTGGTTGCCAAATGGCCGGTGGCGCCTTATGAAGATGTGGTGGAAATTTTGAAAAAGCAGAAACGCATTGCCGTGGCTGATTGTGTCTGCCGGACCCTGGTGCGCAGTGTCACCGATAAGAATTGCTCCAAGCCCTTGCAGAACTGCATGATGTTCGGCGCTTCAGCCGACTACTATATTGAAAATAAACTCGGCCGCGAAATTTCCGTGGAAGAGGCTCTTGAAATCACGCGGCAGAGCGATGAGGCCGGTCTGGTGCTGCAGCCGGTCAATGCCCGGAAAGCCGGGGCCTTGTGCAGTTGCTGCGGAGACTGCTGCGGCATGCTGCAATCCCTGAAAATGCAACCCAAGCCGGCCCAATCGGTGCACAGCAATTATTTTGCGGTGGTGGATGCCGAGGCCTGCAGCGGTTGCGAGCTTTGTGTGGAGCGTTGTCAGATGGAAGCCGTCCGAATGGAAGCTGATAAGGCCATGATTGATCCGGACCGCTGCATCGGTTGCGGTTTGTGCGCCTCCAAATGCCCCACTGAGGCGGCCCGACTGGTGAAGAAAGATGAGGCGGAGCTTTACCTGCCGCCGGAAACCCATCTGGATATGTATATGGCCATGGCCAGGGAGCGGGGGAAACTATAGACAATGCACGAAAGGAAGGGAATCATGATCACCAAAGCAGATATCATCGCTGCGGCCCATGCCAACGGTTTTGAGGACGTGGGTTTCACCACTGCGGAGCCCTTTGACACCCACCGGGAATTTCTGGAAGCCAGAAAAGAAGAATACGGCTGGGCCGAAGCCGCCGGCCTGGCATTGTTAAAAGGCACGGCGCCCAAAGCCATCATGCCCACGGCCAGAAGCGTCATCGTGCTCATGGAAGTATATTTCCGCAAAGCCTATCCCCGGGTTCTGGAGGGACATTTCGGGCGCTGTTATCTGGATGACGACCGGGTCACCAAAGATGGGTTGAGCCGGCGCATCAAGGCCTTCCGGGCTTTTCTCCGGGAGAACGGGATTGAATCCCAGGTGCCCTTCAACCTGCCCCATCGCATGGCCGCGGCCCGGGCCGGCATGGGCACTTTCGGTAAGAACTGCCTGTTTTATTCCAGCCGGGTGGCCAGGCAAAGTTCCTGGGTGCTGCCCATCGCCGTGGTCATCGATCGGGAATTCGCGCCGGACAATCCCACCATCGCCATGGGCTGTCCGGAGTGGTGTCGCAACTCCTGCATCGCCGCCTGTCCCACCCGGGCCCTCAAAGGCAATGGTACCATCGACCCCCGCAAATGTATTTCCTTCCTTTCCTATTTCGGCCAGGGGCTGACTCCCAAGGAATTGCGCGAACCCATGGGCAACTATATCTACGGCTGCGACCGCTGCCAGAATGTCTGCCCGCGCAACGCCGGCTGGCTGGCCAAGGATCTGGCCATGAACGAAAAAGCAGCGGCCAAGGCCGAACATTTTAATCTGTCAAAACTCCTCCGCATGGACAAACCCTATTTTGAGACCCATATCTGGCCGCATATGTTCTATATGTCCGCCGACGATATCTGGCGCTGGAAAATGAATACAGCCCGGGCCATGGGAAACACCCGTGATCCCATGTACGTAGAAAATTTACTGCAAGTATTCACAAGGGAAGCGGATGAGCGCGTGCTGGCCATGGCGGCCTGGGCCCTGGGCCGGATCGGCGGTCAGAAGGCGCGGGAGGGATTGGCGGCCCTGATGGAAGGAAACAGCGGCGTTGTGCTGGAGGAAATCAAAAGCGCTTTGGCTCAAATATGATGGGGCGCGAATCAATTGTATTCGATTTCGCTTGACTGGCTGTCCGGATATTTGCGGTAGATGGTTTCAACTTCGTTTTTGCAATCAAAGAACAGCTCCGTCAGGTGGGGATCAAACTGGGTGCCCTTTCCCTTGAGAATGAGCTCAAAGGCATCCAGCAATGAAAGGGGGGCTTTGTAAGGCCGGTAGGATGTCAGGGCATCGAATACATCGACGATGTGTACAATGCGGCCGGCATAGGGGATTTCGGTTCCGCTCAAGCCCAAAGGATAGCCGCTGCCGTCCCAGCATTCATGATGGGTCAGGGCGATGATCCGCGCCGTTTCCATGAGTTTGGAACTGCTCCCCAGAAGATTACGCTCGCCGAGCTGGGGATGGGTTCTCATTATCCGCAGTTCATCTTCATCCAGACGGGATTGTTTGCGCAGAATGTCATCCGGTATACCGATCTTGCCGATATCGTGCATGGTGCTGGCCATGCCGAGCATTTCCGCTTCTTCCACCGGTAATCCGTCGCGCAGGGCCAATAGGGCCGTATACTCGCGGATACGGCGGACATGCATGCCGGTGACAAGATCCCGGGATTCGGTGGCCAAAACCAGGCGCATCACGATTTCCTGGGTGCGTTCCTTGACCAGGCTTTCGAGTTTATCCTGGTGGTATTTCAGTTCAAGATGATTGCGCACACGCGCCTTGACCAGGCTCGGTTTAAAGGGTTTGCGGATATAGTCCAGGGCGCCCAGGGACAATCCTTTGGCTTCGTCACTTTCTTCACTCAGGCTGCTGACAAATATAATGGGGATGTGCTTGGTTTTGCCATCCGCTTTCAAGCGGCGGCAGACTTCATAGCCGTCCAGCAGGGGCATGATAATATCCAGCAGAATCAAATCCGGCGGGTTTGGGCCGGCGGCGATTTTCAGGGCCCGCTCGCCGTTGGTGGCGGCCCGCACATGGTAGTCTTTCAGGATTTCACCCAGCGAATCGATCATTTCAGGCATATCATCCACGATTAAGATGGAAAACTGTTCTGTCTTCATGATGCCTCGTCAAGGGGAATGTTCATTATCTGCGCAAGCTCATGCAATATTTTCAAGGCATTTTCATAGTCATAGCGTCCGATATGGGCTTGCAGGTCCCGGAATTTCGGCAGGATTTCCAGCTCGTCCGAAAGGTACGGTCCGATGGTTTCCGCGCATTGGCCGGCCTTGACATTGTCGTCTTTTAAATACCCTTGCAGTTGCAGAAAAGCTTGCTTGACAGCATCCAGGCAAAAGCCCGGACTTGGTTGCCGGTTTTTCACAGCCACTGCCGGGCTGGGTGATTCCATTACACCTGAAGTCTTAATGGCTTCCAAAACCTGCGACAGGGCTTGGTCAAGGGCGTCCAGCCGAAGGTTGTTTGCGGCCGGCTCTTGATTTCGAAGACCGGTTTCCAGAACGCCGGCCTGTTGAAAAACAGCTTCGGCCCCGATATTCCCGGCCACGCCTTTTAGTGAATGCGCCAGCCGGCGGGATTGTTCCGCATCGCCGGCATTCATGGCGGTGCGAATTTTATCCGCCGTATCCAGATTATTATTGTAAAATTTGCTAAGCAATTTCCGAAAGAAATCGGCGTTGCCGTTGCAGTGCAGCAGGCCTGCTGAAGCATTGATTCCTTCAATATCCGGTAAGGCCGACGCATCCATGGCAGGGGGTATTGCGTTTTGATCCGCCTTGCCTGTTGCTAGTTCCGGCAGTCGTTCGGTTTTGATCCAGCGTCCAAGGATTGAAAAAAGATCATGGGGCTCAAAGGGTTTGGTGATGAAATCATTCATGCCTAGTTTCAGACATTTCTCCCGTTCGCTGTCAATGGCATGGGCGGTCATGGCAATGATGGGCAGGTCCCGCATTCCCAAGGATTCCCGAATCCAGCGCGTACAGGTGTAACCGTCCATTTCCGGCATCTCCAGATCCATCAGCACGGCATCAATGGGAAGGGTTTCCAGCAGCCCTAAGGCTTCTTTTCCGTTATTGGCCACCGTGACCAGGAAGCCTGCATGTTCAAGGAGTTTCTGGGCCACTTCCTGGTTCATTTCGTTGTCTTCCACCAGCAGCACGCGGGCCGCAGCGACATTGGAGGATTTAACAGGGCGCTCTTCCGGTTTGGTGAGAATGTGTTTTGTGTTTGAAAATTGGTTGCCAAAAAGCGACATAACCGTGTCGAGCAATTGGGATGGCGTTACCGGTTTCACCAAGAAGCCGTCGATCCCGGCTTCTTCCGCTTGCTGGAGTACGGTTTTTCTGTCAAAAGACGCCATCATGATGATTTTGGGAACCAGCTCCAGATCCAATTTTTTTTTGATGAGCGTGGCGGTTTGAATTCCGTCCATGCCGGGCATATTCCAATCCATGATGACCAGGTCATAGGGTTTTTCATGCTTTCGGCTAGCGGCTTGTTCCAGTTCAGCCAAGGCGGCGGCTCCGGAGGCAAGGGATTTGGCCGATATGGAAAAATGGGTCAATATCCTCAGCAGAACCTGCTGAACCACGGGATTGTCATCCACCACCAGTACATGCAGGTTTGAGATTGCCGTGGGCAAGGGCGGATGGGGCTCCTTTTTTTTGCAGGGACAATTGAATTCCGCGGTAAACATAAAGGTACTGCCTTGCCCGGGATTGCTCGTCACGGAAATCGATCCATTCATGATTTCCACAAGACCCTTGCAAATGGCGAGCCCTAGTCCGGACCCGCCGTACTTTCTTGTGCTGGAACCATCTGCCTGGGAAAAAGCATTGAAGATCGCATCGATTTTTTCCGCGCTGATCCCGATGCCGGTGTCCTGGACTGAAAATTGCAAGATAGCGGCTTGGTCCTTCTGCTCCAATACCTCGGCAGCCAGCACGATTTCCCCTTTATCGGTGAATTTTATGGCATTGCTTAAGAGGTTGGTGAGAACCTGTTCCAGACGCCGGGCATCCCCAATGAGGGTCACGGGGAAATTTTCAGTTATGCTGAAAATCAGTTCCAGGCCTTTTTCTTCGGCTTTGGCATGAAACATATCCGCAAGGTTCATCAATATGCTGTTGACGGTGAAATTGGACTTCTGCATGGTCAAACGGCCGGTCTCAATTTTGGAAAAATCGAGGATCTCATTGATGATGGTGAGCAGGGAATGGGAAGACGATTGAATCTTATTCAAATAGTCCGCTTGCATATCGGAAAGGGCTGTTTTTCGCAGCAGATGGGACATGCCGATGACCGCATTCAGGGGGGTGCGGATTTCATGGCTCATGCGCGCCAGAAAATCACTCTTGGCTTTATTGGCGATTTCCGCTTCCTCCTTGGCCTTTTTCATTTCCGTTTCCACCTTGACCAAATCGGAAATATCGTCATAAAGCCAAATGGAACCATCCAAGGGCTTTGAAGGATCAACCGCTTTGCCCACCATGCGGCACCAAAATAGGCTGCCGTCTTTGCGCTTTAATTCCATTGTGGTCTCAAAGGTTTTCCCGTCGGCCAAAATCGGATAGGCGGTTTCGCCCAGGTTTTGATAGTCGGCTTCATTCTTATACATGATCTTGGAGGAAGCGCCCATGAGAGCTTCCATGGAATATCCCATCATTTGGGCCAACCGGAAATTGGTCCATTCATATAAACGATTCCTTGAAAAAATAATGCCGATCATGCTGTTTTGAAGAATCAATTCCTGCAGTGCTTTTATTTTTTTTAATGATTCATTGCTGTCGGCGAGTTTTTGGATTTCTCTTCGCAAGCGTCGGTTCCATAAAATAATCACGATAAATATGCCCACGGCAACTATCACCACAAAAAATATGTTCCAACAATTCAGCATTACCATACTGGTGGGTATCAACATAACGTTTTCCATGTGGGATTCAGCCTTGGTCATTGTTTCGGCCATCCCTTCACAGTGGGAGCGGCTTCCAGCCGCGATACGGCCGAAATGAAGATCAAGGCCTGGGATTCAATTTGGTGAACTCATTTTTTACGATGAGCTCAATCCGAATTATCGTTGACGTCGTGATGAAAGCAGTGGAATATTTCTTTTTATATTATGCTACGATGCAATCGGTTTCAAGTGCTTATTTTGTTGCATCACAAGCTCTGAAAACATGGGGGTAGGGAATCAAACCCATGGGCAATGGCCGACAGATTAAATCCGGAGAAAGGAATCATTCTTGATATTTGTGTGGTTATCCATTAAAGATCCGGCATGATAGATCAAAACCGAATACGTTCTCCGTCGGATCGAACCGACAAACCGGCGGTCTGCCTGTCCTGCGGCACTCTTGAAAACATGCGCAACCGGCGCAGGTATTGTTCCATCCAATGCCGTCAACGGTTGCGATACAAGCTTTCCTTGCGCACCGGCTTGTTGAAGACTTTGAATATCTGTTTTGCCACGTTTTATTTTACAGGTAAAATTGTTGTCCTGGATGTGATGCCCTTTGGTTCCAAGGAATTGTTCAGTTTCATGTATCCACGCACACCGGGCAAGACCCCGGCGGATGATTTCAGCACCATGGCGGATATTCTCGGCAATGTCTGGTGGGCTGAGAAAAAGCGCTCCAATAAAAACTATATTGCCTCCCAGCAATTATTTGCCATAGCCGGCCAAAGGAAAAAAGGCATTGGTTCCGTGCAGCCCGTGGAAATAAAAATTCCCACTATTCAAGGCGCGGCCTTGGTTTATCTCAAACTCGGCAAGGCGGACCTTGACGCCCCTCAGACCGAAAAAGTCATTCGTACGGCCTACCGTAATCAGGCCAAAATCCATCATCCGGACCTGGGGGGAAGCAGTGAATCCTTCCGCAAAATCCACAAGGCCTATGAAGACCTGATCCAATGGGCGGCCAATCCCTCCTTTGTGAAACGCTACGGTTTCCCGGACAAATGGTTTTACCGGGGGGATCAAAACCGCTGGGTACAACCCATTCCCCGACCATGATGCCCCTTTGCAAGTCTTGATCATCGTTTCGACCATTCCCCATTGTGGGAGCGGCTTCCAGCCGCGATTCGGCCGAACCGATGATCAAGGCCCCCTTGCTTCATTTCCAGTAGAAGCGGATTTTTTTCTTGACTTTTGTACACATTTGACTACAATTTCCGCAATTATATCCGAGCCGCCGGCAGGCAAGAACGGCGGATCGTTTGGAGGATTGTATGAAGAAAAAACGAACCATGTGGATGCTTTCATGTTTGGCAATGATCCTTCTTTGGGCTTGCAGCGGCAAACACCTCAAGCCCGGAGTCGACGCCGATGAGCAAGGACATACCGCACCGACACCGGAAACCATTCAAGCCAATGCTGCTGTTCTTGGGGATTTGCCTTTCCATGATCAGCAGGATTTTAATGACGCCCGGCGCGGCTTCATCGCCGGTGAAAATCCCCTGGTGGTGAAGAATGAAGCGGAGGTGGTTTTTGATCAGAAGGCCTATGCTTTCATTCAGGGACCGGCACCGGCCTCGGTTAACCCGAGTTTATGGCGCCAGGCTCAATTGAACAACATCCATGGTTTGTTCGAAGTCACCGAAGGCATCTATCAATTGCGCGGTTTTGATCTGGCCAACTTGACCCTGATCCAAGGAAACACGGGTTGGATTGTTGTGGATCCCCTGACCACTAGGGAAACCGCAGCCCAAGCCCTGGCCCTGGCCCGCCGCCATTTGGGAGACAGATCCGTTTCTGCGGTGATTTTTACCCACAGCCATGTGGATCATTTCGGCGGTGTCCTGGGCATCCTGACGCCGGAAGAAACTACTGCCCGGCATGTGCGCATCATCGCGCCCAAAGGTTTCATGCTTGAAGCCACCAGTGAGAATATCCTGGCAGGTCCCACCATGATTCGGCGGGCGGATTATATGTACGGCCGAGAACTGGCCCGTTCGGTCCGTGGTCACGTTGATTCCGGGCTGGGTAAACAACCGGCCATGGGTAAAGTGGGCATTTTGAATCCCACTGATCTGGTGGATGGAACCCCACAAGAAATGATTATTGACGGCGTAACCTTTATTTTTCAGTCCGTGCCTGAATCCGAGGCCCCGGCCGAGTTCACATTTTATCTGCCGGAAAAGAAAGCCTTCTGCGGCGCGGAGATGGTCTCCCGCCAGATGCACAATCTGTATACACTGCGGGGGGCCAAAGTCCGCAATGCTTTGGCCTGGAGCAATTATATCGATGAGGCTCTCCAGCTTTTCGGCCGGGCGGAGATCTATTTCGGCACCCATCACTGGCCCATCTGGGGCAATGAACGCATCGTCACTTTTTTGAAGCAACAGCGGGATACGTATAAGTTTATCCATGACCAGACGCTGCGATTGGCCCATTCCGGTTATACCCCCCTTGAAATCGCCGATCAGTTGCAGATGCCGGCATCCTTGCGCGGGGTCTTCTCCAGTCGGGAGTACTACGGCACCCTGCGGCACAATGCACGGGCGGTCTATCAATACTACTATGGTTGGTTCGACGGCAATCCCGCGAACTTAAATCCTTTGCCGCCGGTGGAAGCAGCTCAGCGCTACATTGAATACATGGGCGGGGCTGAAGCCGTGCTGTCAAAAGCCAGGGCCTCCTTTGAAAAGGGGGATTATCGCTGGGTGGCAGAAATAGTTAATAAACTGGTTTTTGCCGACCCGGCAAATACGGCGGCAAGGGCTTTGTTGGCTTCTACCTACGACCAACTCGGCTATCAATCTGAATCCGGTCCCTGGCGGGATGTGTATCTGACCGGTGCGTTTGAACTGCGCCACGGCGGGCCTGAAAACGGTTTTGACTTGTCCCGCTCCAGGGAGTTGTTGAAACAGGCGCCGCTGGAACGGTTTTTTGATGCCATGGCCACCCGTTTGAATGGTCCCAAGGCCGACGGTGTACAAATGACGGTGAATTTCATTTTTACGGACCTGGCTGAGACCCATGTGCTTAATATTGAAAACGCCGTGCTGCACCATCGCAAGGGCGCACCGGACCCCCAGGCCGATGCTAGTGTAAAGCTGACCCATGATCTGTATCTGGACATGGCCCTGGGTTCGGTCAAGATTAAAGATGCTTTGTTCTCGGACTCTCTCTCCCTGGATGGAAACATCATCGATCTGGTAAGGTTCTTTGCCCTGTTCGACAAGCCGGAGAAGACCTTTGCGATTGTGACACCTTGATGAGGAGATCGGACGCCCAGGGGGATCGATTTGGTTTTTTCGGGGATAGGGTCGCTATCGGTATCGGGGTCGATAAAAACTCAATACCGATAACGATTTCGACCCCGAGAGGTTGGAGAAAAGAGACGAACCCAAAGCACACATGACATTCTTTATTCTTCGGTCGGCAGAAGTATAGCCTTTGATTTCAATCTTTATCGACCCGGCAAAAAGCTACATGCAATTCCTCTGATCTACCCTCTGTAAATGATTTACTTTTTCCTTTATTGATTGTAAAATAACCCATGAAGGAAAAACACTTTCCATACTATCCATACTCTCCATACCCCATACAATATAACTCAGTCCGATAAAATGAGCATATTGGGAGGAATGAAATGAAAAAAGCGGCTTGGCTGTTTTTATCCATTTTCATCATCTGCTCTAATGCGGCGGCAAATGAAACCGTAAAGCTCGCCATAGGGGATTGGGAGCCCTATACCTCCGAAAAGGATAATAAAAATAAATTGTTGGAAGAAGTAGTGACGGAAGCTTTCAAAGCAGAAGGGATCGATGTGCATTATGATTATTTTCCATGGAAAAGAAGCTATAACAGTGTCCTCGAGGGAAGACATGACGGCACTTTTCCGTGGAACAAAACCGAAGAACGTGAAAAAGAATTCTATTACCACAACATCTCATTGATAAGAGATGAGGGAGTATTTTTTCATCTCAAGAGTAAACCCTTCGACTGGAACACCATGGAAGACCTGAAAAAATATACACTGGGAGTGACACTAAGTTTTAAACAAGAAAAAATTTATAAAGAAAACGGCTTGAAAGCAGAACGTGTAACCCGTGAGGATTTGAATTTCAAAAAGATGCTGGTCGGTCGGATCGATGCGTATGAAACTTCCAAAACGGTCGGTTATAATTTGATTTCCAATTTGTTTTCAAAAGAGGAAGCCAAGTTGTTCACCCATCACCCCAAGGCGGTTGAAGTAAACGAATACTACATTCTTTTCTCCAAAAAAACATCCAACGGTAAAAGTTTTGCGGACAAATTCGACTCCGGATTACAAAAGATCAAAGCATCAGGATTGTACGATAGAATTCTTACGGAATATTTGGGCGACTCTTATATCAAAACCACTCAATCAGAATAGCGGGTCACGATTATTTAGTCCAGGTGTTTGTTTTGATTCGTCCATTGCCAAATGGTATCGATCTGATGTTTCATATTAGACATTCATAATATCCGCAAGTTCCCGTATCCAAAATTTCTTTTATCAGATCAGCGGTCTTGCCTCCGACCCCCTTGATCTGATGGAGCTTATTGCGCATTTCCGAGAGTGGTGTGTTGATTTGGGAAATTGAATAGGCGGCATAGCCGTATGGATTGGGCTGATTTCCGGCTTTAAACAAGTAATCCAGATGTTCCAGTATCACCATTACCCGGTCGTTTTCATCCAGGAAATCCCGAAAAAGCCTGGGCGGAATCCGTTTGGGGATTTTGAACCGTTTCATGATCTCAAAAAAAACAGCATGGATGTGGTGATGGTATTCCGATACAGCGCGGCCCCATTTGTCATCTCGATAAATCATCTCGCATTCCACAGCAAGCTTTGGGAAGTGGTTTTGCAGGCTTTTGAAAAAATGTGCTTTTTGCTTCCCGGACTTCATGGTCATACCGCCGAAAAGGATGAAGTCGACACCGGCTTCAGCTCCTTTTTGCACGGCAGCGGCAATCTGGCCGGGTGTATCGGTGAGAAAGGGGAGTACCGGCATCAGCACCATGCCGCAGGCGATGCCTTGTTTTTTGAAATCGGCCAGCACCGCCAGGCGCTCCAGCGGCGGCGGGACATGGGGTTCAAAGCGGGCGGAAATTTCCGCGTCCACGGATGAGAAACTGAAGCTGACCATGGCCCTGGTCTTTTGGTTGATGGCCCGGATCAGATCCAAGTCTCTTTTTATCAGGGTTGATTTGGTCAAAATATGCACCGGGAAAGAATGCTGGGAAATTCGCTCCAGGATCTTGCGGGTGATCTGATAATGGGTTTCCAGGGGTTGGTAACTGTCGCTTACACCTCCGCCCAGCATGATAAAACCGGGTTTGAACGGCGTGCGTTTCCGGGCCGGGTCGAGTTCCCGTGTCAATACCTCCGGGGCATTGATCTTCACCTGGATGTCCTGGTCAAAATCGCCTTCCACGTAGTAGTTTTCCGATCTCCCGTCGCAATAGGCGCAGCCGTGCACACATCCCCGGTATAAATTCATATTGTAGCGGCTCAGAAACCAGGAGTCGATGCGCTTATGCTTGCGCAAAATGGATTTGGCTTGAGTCTCGGTGATTCCCATGCTTGCCCTTATCAGCCGCGGCCGTCGGCCATAGTCGGATTCATTTTATCAAGATTACTGATCCTGGGTTTTGTTGCCGGAATCGCGATCCAACTCCCGGCGCACCGCCTGGCCGAGTTTGGCGACCAGGTAGGGTTTTCTCACATAAGCGCCCACACCCAGGGACAGGGCCTGGGCCACCCGCTCGGTTTCTGAAAAGCCGCTGGCAATAATGGCCTTTTGGCCTGGCCGAAGTGCCCTGATCTGCCGATAGGTTTCGAGGCCGTCGATGCC
Organism: Desulfosudis oleivorans; assembly: GCA_020723325.1. Lineage (GTDB taxonomy): Bacteria > Desulfobacterota > Desulfobacteria > Desulfobacterales > SURF-7 > DYJD01. The sequence goes on from DYJD01000028.1 coordinate 64,107, forward strand.
CGGCTCCATGATCATATCCAGAATCACGAGATCGACGCGGTTGTTTTTGATGAATTCCACAGCCTCCCGGCCGCTGTCGGCAGTATAAACCGTATAGCCCAATTGGCTCAAAATAGCTTTGGCCAGATGGCGCTGTTCTTCGATGTCGTCCACAACAAGTATGGTTTCCCCTTTGGAGCGCCAGGTTTCCAAGGAAACCGCCGGGGATTTTGACGGTACGGCTTGATTACCGGCAGGCAGATAGATCCGGAAAACGGTTCCGGTTTCATTGTTGCTGGAAACGTCGATATAGCCGTCGTGATCCTTGACCGTGCCCCAGACCACTGCCAAACCCAGGCCGGTTCCGCTGCGGCCCATGGCTTTTTTGGTATAGAAGGGCTCGAAAATATTCTCCAAATGACGGGAATCAATGCCGGGCCCCTTGTCGGCGACGCTGATCACCACATAATCCCCGGCCGGAATCACTTCATAACCCTTTAACAGCCGCGTCAAGCTGATATTTTCTGTGCTCACATTGACCGCACCCGACGTATGCATGGCTTCAAAGGCATTGGTGACCAGATTCATGAGTATTTTCCCCAGATGGACAGCCGAGCCCTTTACGGACATGAGGCGGGGAGCCAGGTTGATGGTCATGAATATGTCCGGGTGATGGGATTGCAGTTTTTGAAATTCAAGACTTTTTTCATATTGAATGATGATTTCATTCAGATCGAGCATGGAGGTGGATACCAGCCCCCGGCGGGCCAAAGCCAACAGATCATTGACCACGGCCGCGGCCCGTTCACCCGATGATTTGATGGTCAGCAAGGCCGGGCGCAATTCACTGTCTTCCGGGATTTGCATCAGCAGGAAATCCGGATAGCTCACCACGCCGCTGAGAATATTGTTCAAATCATGGGCCACCCCGCCCGCCAGGGTGCCCACCACCTCCATCTTGCGGGCCCGCACCAGGCGTTCTTCCAGTTCGCGGCGCTGCTGTTCGGCACGGTTCAGTTGCTCGATTTGCTCTTGAAGTCTGCGGTTTACATTTTCAAGGCTGAAGGTCTGCCGGATTAAAAAGACTGTTATGAAACCGACAATGCCGGAAACGAAAAAAGCATCAACTGAGCCGATGAGAAGCAGATCCCTGTCGATGCGCCCCCACCAGATCTGGCTGTTGATGATGTCCAGGATCAGGGTGAAAAGCTCGGACAGTACGATGATCATGGCCATCAATATCCATGGCCAATGACGGGTGGAACGCAATCGGGCGGAAGTCCAGTTAAACCATTTTGTGAACATTCCAAATTTCATGGGAAACGAGATTATCATGAAGGCATAGAGAATGAAAACGAATTATGCGTTCTATTCATCCTCATAAATTTTCATATCCGGGTAATGGGTTTTGGCGCAGACCGGGCAGATGCTGTGGCTGAATTTGGCTTCCGAACGGTCTTGGATATATTCCTCCATCCAGCGCCAAAGTCCGGCCTCATCCCGAATTTTTTTACACACAGAGCAAATGGGTAAAATCCCCTGAAGTTTTTTGATTTCAGCAAGGGCGGTCTGCAGTTCGGCAATCACCTTGGCACGCTCGGCAGTTTCAAATTCGAGTTTAGCATTGACCTTGGTCAATTCAGCGGTTCGTTCTATAACCCGGGATTCGAGATTCTGTCTTTCTATGCTTAGATTTTTGGACATGGTGTTGAAAGTTGTAGTCAATTCAGCCAACTCGCGACCCTGGGGCATGGATATGGTTTCCCCCAGGTGGGCCGGTTCTATGGCAATTTGTGAGGCTTTGTTACAAAGAGTTTGAAGGGGGCTGAAAATCCATTGGTGGCTGGTCCAGCCCACGGCAGCGAACATTACTGCCAGTACCAGGGCAAATACAATGGACAGGTAAACCGATAGCCGGTCCGCGTTGGTGAAGGCTTCGGACAGAGGAATTTTGATGGATATGGCAGAAACCACTTCGCCTTCCATGCGATTGAAGCTTCGTTGATCACCATATCGGTCCACCATTCCAGTAGGTGCGGATTCAGGACGGCTATGGCAACGAAGACAGGAATTCTCCATGGTTTCGCCGCGTCGAAGGACTTGAAGAAACGTTTGTCCAGCAATGGAGCGGACTGTGGTCGCCTCCTGAAAATCGGGATTACCGTTCAGCTTTTGAATGAAAGTTTTTTCATATTCATCGGCCTCATTCCCCGGGCTGCGGGCATTTATGGCGCACTCCTTGTAATAATAGTTTTTGTCCGATAGGGCTTTGCAATACTGGTCGATTTCCCGCACAGCATAGGTGGATGACATCCATATGGGCTCGAAATAACCGGCGGGTTTCAGCGGATCAAGGGTTTTGAAGAGCAAGGGTTTCAACTGATGTGTAAAATAGGTGTGGATGGCCAGGTTGCGGTCCAGCATGATCAAGGCTTTGGCTTTGGCTTCATCCAGGGCAAAATGTTTCATGCTGCGATTCACGACTATAATGGCAAGAGCGCCGCCTAAAATAAACAGTACCCCCAGGGTTAAGAACAGACGGGTACGGATACGCATAAGCGTTGAAAAGGAAGCCGGTGCATTTTTTTCCGGCATAGAAACTCCTTAGCGAGTATGTGCTGGTAGGAAATTTCTGAAAATAGGCCTTCAGATTTTAAGAGAATAAAGGAGGCCGGATGGTTTGTCAATTGCAGTTTCGTGAATAGGGAAATCCCTTCAGCGGACGATAGCGGAATGGATATCAGCCGCAGTAAGAGATTGGGTAAGGAGTCTTGAAAAGTCTTGTCTGTTTTCAATGGCATGTTTTATTTCAGTGCCCATGGTGGTGTCGCCGAAGAGAATGCAGCCTATCAGATGGGAGTCCCGGAAAACGAAACGACTGTATTTGCCGTCTTTTTCCCCGGCAATAACCAAATCACTGCCGTCTTGGGGTTCGAACTTGCCGATGCTGAGGAGATCCACCCCTAGCACTTTAAGACTGTTGGATCTGGGGATTCCGCCGAATTCAATGGTTTGACCGGCCGCATTCAAGCCGGCGATGCTGCCCTGGTATTGGGCTGCGTTCCACAACCCGTAAAGAACACCCCGGTGCTCGGCAATATCGCCGGCGGCATAGACATTCGGATCCGAGGTCTGCATTTGGTCGTTTACCACCACCCCGCCATCCACCCGCAGGCCGGCCAGTCGCGCCAGATAACTGTTGGAGCGGACACCGGCGGCGATGATGACCAGATCCGCGGCAATCAATTCCCCTCCCTTCAAAACAACGCCCGCAACCCTTTCGTCACCGACGAGTTCCTGGATCGTGATGCCGGTGCGCACTTGGATACCGATGCTGCCCAAATAGTTTTGCAGCAGGTCAGCAGCGGTTTGATCCAGTTGCCGGGGCATCAAACGATGAAAGCTCTCCAGCAGGATCACTTCGGTCTTTTTCGCCAGCGCACCGGCTGCTTCCAGACCCAATATGCCGCCGCCGATGACCACGATGCGTCGGGCGTTTCCGGCCTCGGCAAGAATCAGGCGGGCATCCTCCAGGGTTCGCAAGGCCGTCACACCTGCCATGCGTGCTCCGGGCAGGGGCGGCATGAAGGCATGGGCTCCGGCGGTAAGCACCAGGTGATCATAGGCATGCCGCCCGCCGTTTTTGAGCTTCACCTGCTTTTTGGAAAGCAGAAGATCCGTGATTTCGGCTGCCTGCACCAGGTTGATGCGGTTTTGGGTGTACCAGTCCCGGGGATGGATGGGAAGCTGATTTTCAAGGATTTCCCCGGCCAGAAAGCGGGTCAGGTTGAGGCGATAATAGGGCAGGGCGGTTTCTTTGGTGAACAAGGTGATTTCAGTTTCTGGCGCTGTATTGCGGATGGACTCCACGGCGGCTAGGCCGGCAATTCCAGCGCCGACCACAATGATCCGGCTTTTAGCAGCGGAAATAATGGAAGCTGTCTTGATATCGGCAACGGCTTCAAACTGTTTGTCGGGGGAGCCGCAAACAGGGCAATGATCCGGAGGCGATTGGCCTTTGTGGGTGAAGCCGCATGAAAGGCAGACCCATTGGGCGGCCTGGAAACTCGGTTCAGCAGCGGTCGGGTCCGTGTATGGTTCAAAACGCTCGCGGGGGGAACCGCAAACCGGGCATTCCGGCGGGGCCGCTTCTCCGCGATGTACATAGCCGCAAACGGTGCAGCGAAATGCTTGTAAATTTGCCATGGATATTTCCTTTAGTTCAAGATTTGGGCGAGATGAGAATCATCAATAGACTATTTCATGTCTGGGTTCAAATGAAAAGCCATGTCCCCGGCCTTTTGATTTCAAGCTGTTTTTCAGTAGTCCGCCTAGAATCCGCACGGCTTTGTCAATGGCGTCCTCCGGATACATGGTGAAATTGAGGCGCATGGTTTCCCGGCCTTCTCCCGCGCGGATATGAAAATAGCGGCCCGGCACAAAAGCGATTTTGGCCTGCAAGGCTTCGGCATACAAGGCTTCCATATCCAGGCCCCTGGGGCCGCTGACCCACAGAAACATGCCGCCCTCGGGTCTGGACCAGTTGAAACCGGGTGGGAAGTAGGCAGCAATGGCCGCCAACATGGCCTTGCACCGGGGCGTATACAGGGCGACGATTTTCGGCAAATGCCGGTCCAGATAGCCGCCGGCGATATATTCGGCGGCCAAAGCCTGGCTGAAGGAGCCGGTATGCAAATCAATGCCTTGTTTGGCGATGACCAGCCATTTTTGCAGTATGGGCGGGGCAAGACAAAAGCCCACCCGCAACCCGGGCGCCAGGACCTTGGACAAGGTGCCGAGATAGATCACATGGTCCGGCGCAAGGGTTTTGATGGCAGGAACTTCCTCCCCCTGATAACGCAAGGCGCTGTATGGATCGTCCTCGATCAGCAGGGTGTCGCTGCCTTGGATCACTTCGGCGATTTGTTTTCTGCGCCACAAGGGAATGGTTTTGCCCGTGGGGTTTTGAAAAGTGGGCACCAGGTAGATGAACTTCACCTTGTGGCTTTTCACCAGGCGTTTCATGCCTTCCGGAGTCGGGCCGTGCTCGTCTGCGGGCAATTGCACGTATTCCGGCCGGTATGGATTGAAAGCGTGCAGGGCTCCCAAATAGGTGGGAGATTCCACCGCCACCTTGTCGCCCCGGGAGATCATGATTTTGGCCAGGGCATCCAGGGCGCCCTGGGAACCGCTGGAGATCAGGATATCCTCCGGCGTTGCCGCAATTTGTTTGGTTCGCAGCAGTCGGGCCAGGGCTTCCTGCAACGGCCTGAAACCTTCCGAGGGTCCGTATTGCAAGGCTTCGGCGCCGTATTTGCGCAATGCCGCGGCAGCCAGATCGGTCATAATGGCAAGGGGGAAGCTTTCCGGTGCCGGGACACCGCCGGCCATGGAGATCAAGCCGGGTTGGGCTGCGGTTTTCAGAATTTCCCGGAGTACGTTGACGTTCATATTACAGGTTCGGTCAGCCAGTAGTTGGTGGTAGTCCATGTTGATATCCCCCTTTGCTTGATTTTTTTGTTTGTAAAAGCATAGCAAAACCGGTAGAAAATTACAGATACAGAAAAAGATATAAAAAAGCATAACAGATTGGAGGAAAGGAGATGGGCTTTCGCTATCTCAAACTGGCGGATGAATTCGTGGAGCGGATTGAGCAGGGCGGCCTCAAGGCCGGCGAGAAACTGCCTTCCCTGCGGGACCTGCATGCCCGCACCGGCTTGAGTCTGGCCACAGTGTACAATGCCTACATGGAATTGGAAAAACGCGGCATGGTGGAAGCCCGGCACAAATCCGGTTTTTATGTGAAGCCCTTTATGGAAGATATCCTGCCTTTGCCCAAAATGAAACGGGTGGCGGCAAAACCCCAGAAGGTGTCCATGAATGCCCTGGTGGAATTCATCCTGGAATCCGTGGGTGATCCGGACATGCTGCCCCTGGGAACAGCCGTGGCCGCACCGGAACTGCTGCCCATCAAAGCCCTGGCCGGCGCCATCCGCGCCGTCAGCAGTAAATATATTCGGAGCCGGGAATTGAGCTATGGCCCGCCGGCCGGATTCGGTCCGCTTCGGCGCACTATTGCCAAACGGGCCATCGGTTTTCAACAGCCGGTGAACGCGGAGGAAATTCTGGTTACCGCCGGATGCATGGACGCCATCCAGCTCTGCCTGCGGGCCGTTTCCAGGCCCGGGGACACGGTGCTGGTGGAATCGCCCACCTTTGTCTGCTATTTGCAGTTGATTGAGGACCTGAATATGTATGCCCTGGAATTGCCGGCGGATGCCAAAACCGGCATAGACCTGCCCTCGGTGCGCAAGGCCGTGGAACAGAACCGGATCAGCGCTTGCATTCTCAATGCCAATTTCCAGAATCCCTTGGGTTTTGAAATGCCGACGGAAGCCAAACAGGAGCTGGTGGCCCTGATGGCCCGCAAAAATATACCCATCATCGAAGACGACATTTACGGCGACCTGTATTTCGGCGCGGCCCGCCCCAAGACCATGAAGTCCTTTGATCAGAAGGGTCTTGTGCTCTATTGCTCCTCATTTTCCAAGACCCTTGCGCCGGATTTGCGCGTCGGCTGGACCCTGCCGGGACGATTTCTGCCCCAGGTCAAGCGCCTCAAGATCAATACTTCCATGACCACCTCCAAATTGAATCAGATGATTGTCGCTGAATTTTTAAAAGAAGGGGCCTATGATAGGCATTTGCGCAAATTGCGCAGCGCCGTGAAAAACCAGGTGGCTGATACAGCCAGAGCCGTGGCGCGCTATTTTCCGGAGCAGACCAAGATCAGCGCGCCCAAGGGCGGTTTTGTGTTATGGGTGGAACTGGATAAAGGCGTGGACGGAATGAAGGTGTTTGAACTGGCCAAGGCAAACAAGATCTTTATAACCCCGGGGGTGATGTGCTCCGGCACCGGCAAATACCGCAACTGCATCCGGCTCAGTTGCGGCCACCCCTGGAACGAAAAAATGGAAGCGGGTATCCGTATTTTGGGGGAGATTATCAAGGAACAAACAAAAGGATAATGGTTGCCCCACAGCTTGCATTTTAAGAAGGTTGGTGGCATAAGATGCAGTCAGTTGATTTTAGAGTTCCGAATTGGTTTTCCCGATTCATGGAAGAATAACCCGTCAGGAGCAACGTTAAGCGTTCCCAGCAGACGGCTGCGCGAAAAAGGATAAAAAAGCATGGAAGAACGTTACGAGCCGAAATCCATTGAGGCCAAATGGCAGGCCTATTGGGATAAAACCAAGCTTTTCAAGGTCTGGGAAGAACCCCAAAAGGAAAAATATTATCTGCTGGAGATGTTTCCCTATCCGTCCGGTAAAATCCATATGGGACATGTGCGCAATTACACCATCGGTGACGTGGTGGCCCGTTACAAACGTATGCGGGGCTTCAATGTGCTGCATCCCATGGGCTGGGATGCTTTCGGCATGCCGGCGGAGAATGCGGCCATTGCCAACCAGACCCATCCGGCCAAATGGACCTACGAAAACATCGCCGTAATGCGCAAACAATTGAAACGCATGGGTTTCAGCTATGACTGGGACCGGGAAATCGCCACCTGCCGGCCGGAATATTACCGCTGGGAGCAGTGGCTGTTCATCCAGATGTTCAAGAAAAAGATGGCCTACCGCAAGGAATCCTTCGTGAACTGGTGCGATTCATGCCAGACGGTGCTGGCCAACGAACAAGTGGAGGCCGGCATGTGCTGGCGTTGCGGCCAAGCCGTCCGTCAGAAAAAGCTGGAACAGTGGTTTTTGAAAATCACGGATTTTGCCGAAGATCTTTTGGTCCATTGCGATGAACTTCCCGGCTGGCCGGAAAAAGTCACCACCATGCAGAAGAACTGGATCGGCAAGAGCATCGGGGCGGAAATCCGTTTTGCCGTTGCCGACTCCATGGAGCAAATCCCGGTGTTCACCACACGGCCAGACACGGTTTTCGGCGCCACCTTCATGTGCCTGGCCCCGGAACACCCCCTGGTGCCGGTGCTTTCAAAGGGCAAGGAACAGGCCGAGGCTGTGAACCGCTTTGTGGAAAAAATGTCCTTGCAGGATCGCTCCAGCAAGGCAGTGGAAGGCTATGAAAAAGAAGGGGTGTTCATCGGCGCTTATTGCATCAATCCCATGACCGGCTGGAAAATGCCCATTTATACCGCCAATTTCGCCCTGATGGAATACGGCACCGGCGCGGTGATGTCCGTGCCGGCCCACGACCAGCGGGATTTTGAATTTGCCCGCAAATACGGCTTGGACTGTGTGGTGGTCATCCAGCCGGAAGACACTGAGTTGATTGCCGCGGACATGACCGCGGCTTACGTCGGTGAAGGCCGCCTGGTGAATTCCGGGGCTTTCAACGGCATGCCCAACAAGGCCGCCCAGGATGCCATTGCCCTGGATTTGGAGAAAAAAGGCCTGGGCCGCAAGACGGTGAGTTTCCGCCTGCGGGATTGGGGTATCTCCCGCCAGCGCTATTGGGGGGCGCCTATCCCCATGATCCATTGCGCCAAATGCGGGATCGTGCCGGTTCCGGAAAAGGATCTGCCCATTCTGCTGCCGGAAGATGCCGGCCTGCTGGAGGGCGGGCATTCGCCTTTACCGGTTCTGGAGGCCTTCCGGAAAGCGGTCTGCCCGGCCTGCGGTGATCCGGAAGCCCGGCGTGATACGGACACCATGGACACCTTCATGGAATCCTCCTGGTATTTTGAGCGCTACTGCAGCCCGGACCATCATGAGGGCATTTTCGACCAGGCTGCGGTGAAATACTGGATGCCGGTGGATCAATACATCGGCGGGGTGGAGCATGCCATCCTGCACCTGCTGTATTCCCGCTATTTCACAAGGGTGTTGCAGTATTTCGGCCTGGTGGACTTCAAGGAGCCCTTTACCCGTCTTTTGACCCAGGGCATGGTCTGCAAGGAAACCCTTGCCTGCCCCCAGCATGGCTTTCTGTTTCCGGAAGAGGCCGAGGAGCGGGAGGGCCGGACCGTGTGCTGCAAGTGTGAAAGCCCGGTGACGGTGGGCCGCGTGGAAAAAATGTCCAAGTCCAAGAAGAACGTCATTGATCCCAATACCCTCCTGGACATGTACGGTGCGGACACCACCCGCCTGTTTTGCCTGTTTGCCGCGCCGCCGGAAAGGGATCTGGAATGGAGCGAGCAGGGGGTGGACGGCAGTTACCGTTTTTTAAACCGGGTCTGGCGTCTGGGAGCCACCTGTTTGCCTTTCATTGCCGATGTCAAACCCTATACCGGCCAGCTCGAGACCCTGGACGGCAAGCTCAAGGAGGTTTTTCAGAAAACCCACCTGACCATTCAAAGGGTCACCAACGATATCGACAGCCGCTTTCACTTCAATACCGCCATCAGCGCAGTCATGGAACTGGTGAATGTTTTGTACGGCGTGGACAAGTTCGACCATCTGGAAAACGGGCCGGCGGTGATGCGTCTGGCCATGGAATCCGTGGTGCTGTTACTGTCGCCCATTGTACCCCATTTTACCGAGGAACTGTGGGCGGCCCTGGGCAATACCCCAAGTATCATCGACGTAACCTGGCCCACCCATGATGAGGCGGCCCTGGTGGCGGATGAGCTCCTGGTGGTGGTGCAGGTGAACGGCAAGCTGCGGGGCAAATTTTCCATCCAGGCCGATGCCGATGAAGCCGCCATAAAAGAGCGGGCCCTGGGTGACAGTCAGGTTCAAAAATTCACCAGCGGAAAAACTCTGAAAAAAGTGATCGTGGTTCAGAAAAAGCTGGTCAATATCGTGGTGGCGTAAACTAAAGATGCGTTTCAGGGCGATTGTCTGGATTTGCGGGTTGTTGGGGCTGCTGGCACCGGCCTGCGGATATCGATTCGTGCAGGGCGGGAAACTGCCGGGGGCGGTGAAACGGGTCAGCGTTCACATGTTTTCCAATCGCACGGCGGAAAGCGGGCTGGAGCATTTATTAACCAATGCCTTGATTTATGAATTCACCCGCAGCAATATGGCCGAACTGGTGGAGGACGGGCAGGCCGAGGCTATCATCAGCGGCGGGATTCAATCCCTGCGGGTGGACAGCGCGGCCCGGACCACCCTGCAGACCACAACGGAAATGCGCGTCACCGTCACCGGCTACGTCAAACTCACGGGTAGGGACGGTAAAACCCTTTGGGAAAGCCAAGGGATAACCGTAATGGGTACCTATCTGATCACCGGTGATCCGGAGAACAATAAAAAAGAAAAGATGAGAGAAGTCGCCAAGCGTTTTGCTGAAAAAATATTTCAGCAAATGACCGCTGATTTCTAGACCTGTACCGATCGGAAGGAATCGGCTTGCCGCAAACCGGCAAGCCGAAGGATCGCTTTTTAGGGATATTTCAGGAGATCGAATTCACGAGCTTGGACAAACGGGAAATTTTTCTGGAGGCTGTTTTGCGATGCAGCACGCCTTTTTTAGCAGCCTTGTCGATAATGGATTTGGCCATGTTGAGATCCTCAACAGCCTTTTCCGCGGCTTTCTCCGCCGTCGCCTGCCGGACTTTTTTAGTAATGGTGCGTGTATTGGTTTTTACTGTTTTGTTGCGCAAGCGCCGAGTCTCGTTTTGTTTTGCTCTTTTAAGCTCCGATTTGTGATTAGCCAAGTCCTTCTCGCTCCTTATTCAAAGTGAAATTATGATATTAAAAAGAGCCTATAAATACATATTTGAATGGATCATGTCAAGGAGAATTGTGCATTTGTAAGGGCGGTTCGCGAACCAATTTGTAAGGGCGGTTCGCGAACCGCCCCTACGCGAACCGTCCCCCCGTCAATTCATTTCAAGAGGGTATTGATTCTGTCTCCCTGAATGATGCCGATGCCGTTTTTTTCCAGCAACCGCGCCGCAGCCTCCAGCTCCTCAAAGCGAAAGATCATGACGGCTTTGTCACGGGTATCCGGATTGATACAGGCATACATATATTCCACGTTGATGTCGGCCTTGCACAGAATATCCATGATCCGGTGCAGTCCGCCCGGCTGATCTTCCACCTCCACAGCCACCACATCGGTTTTTCCCACGGTGAGTTGATTTTTTTTCAGGGCCGCTTCGGCTTTGGGAGTATTGTCCACGATCAGGCGCAGAATGCCGAAGTCTGAAGTATCGGCCAGGGACAGGGCGCGGATATTGATACCGGCCTGGGCCAGTACAGCAGTGACATCGGCGATTCGTCCTGATTTATTTTCTAAAAAAACCGAAATTTGTTCCAAACGCATCTTGTCCTCCTAGGCGATCAGATATCCGCCTGAATGGAAAATGGGATATGGCGGTCATTTATGACCGGCATCTCAGATTTTGCGATTGTCGATTACCCGTACGGCCTTGCCTTCGCTGCGGGCAATGGTTTTGGGCTCCACCAGTTTGACCTTGGCCGAAACCCCCAAATATTCCTTGATGTCTTTTTCGATTTTGGCTTCCAGGGACTGCAATTTTTTGACTTCGTCGGAGAAGAGCCGCTCCCCGACTTCCACCCGGACAGTGAGAATATCCAGATTATCCTTGCGGTCCACCAACAGTTGGTAATGGGGCTCCACTTCGTCCACGTTCATGAGCACGCTTTCGATCTGGGATGGGAAGACGTTCACCCCCCGGATGATGAGCATATCGTCGGTGCGGCCGCTGACCCGTTGCATGCGCACATGGGTCCGGCCGCAAATGCAGGGCTCGGGATTCAAGCAGGAGATGTCCCGGGTGCGATAACGGATGACCGGAAAGGCCTCCTTGGTCAGGGAAGTGAAGACCAACTCGCCGGTTTCACCGTAGGGCAGAACCTTGCCGGTTGAAGGATCAATGATTTCAGGGATGAAATGGTCCTCGAAAATATGCAGGCCTTTTTTGGCTTCATGGCATTCAATGGCGACTCCCGGACCGATGACTTCACTCAAACCGTAAATGTCCACGGCGCTCAGGTGCAGCTTGTTTTCGATTTCCCGGCGCATGGTTTCAGACCAGGGTTCGGCACCGAAAATCCCGTATTTGAATTTGAGATTCTGAAAGGAAACCCCCATTTCAATGGCCACCTCTGCCAGATGCAGGGCATAGGAGGGTGTGGCCGTAAGGATGGTGGGACCGAAGTCTTTCATGATGATGACCTGGCGTTTGGTATTGCCGCCGGATACCGGGATGATGGAGGCTCCCAATTTCTCCGCACCGTAATGAACCCCCAGACCGCCGGTAAACAAACCGTAGCCGTAGGCGTTGTGAATGATATCCTCACGGGTTGCGCCGCCGGCGGAAAGGGAACGGGCCATGAGCTCGGCCCAGGTGCCGATATCCCGGGCCGTATAGCCCACCACTGTGGGTTGGCCGGTGGTGCCGGAAGAAGCATGAATGCGCACCACATTAGTCATGGGGACGGCAAACATGCCAAAGGGGTAATTGTCCCGCAGATCCTGCTTGGTTGTGAATGGAATGGCCTGGAGATCCTCAAGGGTCTTGATGTTGGCCGGCGTGATACCGGCCGCCTGCAACCGTTCCCGGTAAAAAGGAACGGTTGCATAGGCTCTTTCAAGGGTGGCCTGAAGACGGCGCAATTGAATGGATTCCAGGGCCTCCCGGGGCATGGTTTCATATTCGATGTTGAAAATCATTTTAGGTACTCCTAAATTCTTTCGACCAAAAGCCTTCAGCCTTCAGCCTTCGGTCTATTTACCTGAGTAGTTACAAAAATTTATTCATTCAAACAGCCTTTGAATTGAGCCGGTCGTTTTTCCAGGAAGGCTGTGGTGCCTTCCTTGGCGTCGGCGCTGGCCATGGTCAGGGCAAAGGCATCGATTTCAATCCGGCAACCGGTCTCAAGGTCCACATCCATGCCTTTGTTGACGGCGTATTTGGCGGCGCGCAAGGATACTTTGCCCTTGGCTGCCATTACCAGGGCTGTTTTCGTGGTTTCCTCCAGCAACGTTTCCGGGGCCACAACCCGGTTCACCAGGCCGATTTCAAGGGCGTCCTTGGCCGTCAACATTTTGCCGGTGAAAATCATCTCCTTGGCCCGGTTCTTTCCCACCAGGCGCGGCAGGCGCTGGGTGCCGCCGAATCCTGGAATAAGGCCGAGGTTGATTTCCGGCAAGCCAAAACGGGCGTTTTCCGAGGCATAGATGAAATCACAAGCCAGGGCGATCTCGCTGCCGCCTCCCAGGGCAAATCCGTTCACAGCGGCGATCACCGGAATGGACAGGGCCTGAAGCTTGCCGATGACCTGATGCCCTTTTTCGGAAAACTTTTTGGCCTGCAGGGCATTGAAAGTTGCCAGTTCAGATATATCCGCCCCGGCCACAAAAGCCTTTTCGCCGGCGCCGGTGAGAACCAAAACCCGGATGTTTTCATCGCCGTCGATTTCATCCAGGGCCTTTAACAATTCGTTGAGCAGATCACTATTCAGGGCATTCAGGGCCTTGGGTCGATTGAAAGTAATGTAGGCCACCCCGTTTTCAATTTTATAAAGGATCAATTCATATGCCATGGGAACCTCCGCTTTTTCGATTTAGAGTTTCAGAATATCCTGTGGCTTAAAACAACTGGATATTTTTGTCAAACCTTAAGTAATTCTAATTTCGGAATTTACTCCTTTCTTTATCACTCTGTGGTTCCTTGTTTGGCATTAGATATTCGCTTTTTTCACCAAATCGGCGTGTAAAATGGATCAGGATCAGATGGGAGGTATTGCTCGATATCATTTGCGGGCGGATCGGAATCACAGAGCATTTCCCACCCCAAGTGAAGCACGAAAAGCGTCTTTGTGGGCGTTGTGATTCTACAAACCCTGATTTTTTCCTCTTTGCCATCCAGAATGTGGAAACTCAGGGTAGCGGGAGGATTCTTGTTTTCGCTCCAATCGCGATACACAACCATATAGCGACCATCACTGGAAACGCGTTTCTTATCTTTTTCAGCAGTGCGATACTGTTTCCCTTTGCCAAAGACAACAACTTTTCCGTTCTCCGCGTCGCTGAAGAGAACGGTCATAGCTTTTTTTCGTTCGTCTGCATCCAGCGACTGACGTTTTTGACGAGCTTCTTCCGACCACCATGTTTCTGGGATATTCAATTCAGGGTTTGTATCGTAGGTGACAGGTTCAGTTTCTTTCAGAATCTTGCCGGTCTTGGCTTCAATGAGCATGGTCACAGAAAGAGCGCGCGGCATTTTGGATACCTTATCCTCATATTCCGACCCTTCGACCGTACGGGCTACTGCGAAGCGGCCCTCTCCGATGTAAGCAACGGGAAGATGAGGCCCCCATCCTCCGAAAATCTTCTCGACATTAACGCCTTCGACGACTTGCTTCCAGTTGTCGCCGCATGGTTTATACCACAAAGAATTCTCAGAAATCAGATAAAGTCCATCTTTGGCGCTGGGACCTGCTGGATGGACACCATTGCCTCTCCAGAAGCCATCTGTCTTCAGCGGTAAGCCTGGAGGAAAAGGGCAAATCAGAGTGATGATTCCCTTTGTCATATCAACTTTCGCCACGTGGTTGACACCCTTCACATTCACCGAGCCAAGCATCGATTCGCCTTTATCAATGAAACAGGTTGGCTCGAATTCCCATCTGAAATGGGTCAGCGTCCCTGACTTGACATCGAAACGGTTCAATCCGCCTCGGGTGAGAAAACGAAGTTCTGTTCCTGATCGCCAAAATGCGTAAGGACTTTCAGCGATTTTCGGACCTATGGTTCCAGTCATTGGATTGAACCAAAACAGGCAATTACCAGTGGGTCTCTGTCGTGCGTTTATGTGTCCACTTGCCACGCCCCATCCGCCGAACAGTGGGGTTTCAAAATGGCAATATTGCTCCTCATCGGGACCAGAGAATGTCTGCTGAAAACCTTGTTCCGGCTTTTCAGTGTCGTAGATGTAGTAATTCGTCCGGCTCTTTTGATCCCAAAGTTCATCCCGCTGGACTGCTTCTACGAGCAAAACGGGGCGTGGGAGAAGACCTGATGGAGTTACCCCTGCCGGCCGTCCGATCTTCTTCGTGTGAGTCTCCAAAGGCCACGACTTCTCGCTTTGCGAGTCGTCGCCTGTTGATATCGAACACCACAAGCCGAGAGAAACCACGGTAATGAACAACATGCTTTGGACATTGGATCGCCTCATGAAGTTCTCCTTGGTCGTTGGTCGGTTGTTAAAATAATGCCATATTTGTATCTACCAAAGGCATAGGTTCTGTCATCATCATTTGACCTTAGCCGATAAAAAGCTCATTTATTTTCGAGAATAGTAACACCGGACGCCCTCTTCAATTTGGGTTTTTTTGGCTTGTTTTTTTAATAATGATTTCATCAGGGCTTCCATCCAGCGGCTGGGGTCTAGACACTATTTCACAATCGCAAAACTTTCTTCCGGTCAAAGCGCGCATTAGGCCTGCCCCCCTTTTTCTACTAAACGGATGGTTTTTTGCCATGCTTTTCATCACAACAGATTGATTTGGCAATGTAAATTAGCTAAATGATATTTTGGCCATACGGGCATTGGGTGCCCCCCTCTTACCCCTTGCGATTTGTATGCAATGATGGCTATGTAGTCAATTGACAATCCCTTGCCGGTCCTGTTGCGCATAGTAATACTATGATATGGGGTAGAACAATAAAACTGTAATGCGGGCTGGTTTCTCCTATCAGAAAATACGCCGCGTTACCTAAAATAAACAAAACAATAATTCTTGCCTCTCTGAACATATTGCTATTGCTTCGCCGCCATATAGTAACGACCAAATATACAAGCAGGGCATGCCAGAATGCTTGCATGTAATTAGTCAACATCCCTGCAATGATAGACTGTCTCTGCAACAAGGACTGAAATGCTGTTGCATAGGAAAACCGTGCCGGCGAATGAACAAGATTAACATTGATATTGTTTATCGTATCTGTCTCGAATTTTCCGTCCCCAAATTGAAAAAGGAGTTTGCAATATAAATGCTTCAAATATGACATTGGAGCAAAATTATTTATTAAATGAAAAATTTCATTTTTCATCTCTTTATTAAATGCTTCTTTGTCTCCTTTGAATTTTAATTCCACATACGGGTAGAAAAAACCAGGTGTCTGCCCATCCTGCCCTTTATTTAGACCCATTGCAACTATATACACCTTCCCTAATCCATCCAAGGCCTCGATTGATTCAACGTAACCTTGATTTTTTATCCAGCCCTTTAGTATGAATGCAGGAAAATGCATCATTAGTAGTAAAAAAACAATAAAGTAAAAATTTTTTTTCAATACAATTGGATCGGTTTTTTGTTCCATTAAGATATTGAGTACTATGGCTATGCAAAAAATTAAACCTATTGGTCTTAAAAGGTTTGCAACCGCGAATGATAGAAAAAAAACGGACAGAAAAATGACATGCTTGTTTTTTTTGTATAGGATATAGAAAAGCGTTGAAAGCAAATACAACATTGTTGCCGGAATATCACTGTATGCATGGACGATATAAAGACTGAACGGCAAGAAAGCGGTAGATATTATTAATGACTGTTTTGCTTTTCTCAAGCCCGCCAGCTCCCAAACAATGAAAGCAATTAGTATTTGAATCAGCAGCATATTAACAATATTTAGAAATTGGGCGGTACGCGTCAGCTCGAAAGGAAAACAGTTGACAAAAAATGAATAAAAAACCGTGATTGGTATCTGATGGGGGTATAAACGGAGGTAGCTGTTTTCCGCAAAAACATTTTTAGAGCCAGCCGCAAGTTCCTTGGCAAAGGCTATAATTGAATTCATATCATAATAATGAGACAGGGGGAAGTTATAGAACCACCAAATTTTTATTGATAAACTCACAACAATAATGAATAAAAAGCCTGGTTTTCCAGTATTAAATCCATGGGACAGCTTATTTATCAGAAAAAAAAAGGAAAGGCATATAGCCAGGTATAAGTAATATATCTTATTGTTATTGTGACTAATTATTCTTGCGAGATCGACTCGTTGGAAGTAAATTACGTCAATCCTTATAAAAAATAAAGTTACTGCTACTAATAAAATTCCTGACAGAAGAATGTTCCGCAATAAGCGGTCTGTCCATAACAAATCGATTATTGTTTTTGTTTTCACTCGATAGTGTCCTTCCACAATCCGAAAAAATAACAACAACTAAAACCAGGAAACGCATACCAGAAAAAGCTGTCGCAGTAAATGAATTAAGCTTCTGCACAATGAACCGACGGTATATCATATCATGTCCAGAACCGTCCTGGACGGATTCCCGTTGGGGGATGTGGAAAAGGATTTTCTGGCGGATCTGATTCGGCGACTCAGCCGGATTTATTTTATGGACCAGCCTCTCCGAATTCGGCAAAGAACTGAAGCAGACTTTCTCGCGCTATTACAACAAACGCCATGGCCGGCGTGGCTTTTTCTGGGGTGACCGCTTCAAAAGCCTGATTGTGGAGAAGGGCGAGACCCTGATCAACTGTCTGGCCTATATCGACCTCAACCCGGTGCGGGCCGGGCTGGTGGCCAAACCCGAGGATTACCGCTGGAATTCCATCGGCTACCATGCTCAACAGAAAAACAAGGGGGACTTTCTTTCCCTGGATTTCGGCCTGAAAGAATTAGGTGTGCTGGAAGCCAAGGAACGTTTGCGCCTTTATCGAAAATTCTTGTACGAAGCCGGCGCCATCAAAACGGGTGGAAAGAAAAAAGGCATAGTGCAGAAAACCGTGGAAAAGGAGCGGAAAAAAGGCTACCGTTTCACCCGCACGGACCGGTTTCTTCATCGCACACGGTATTTTACCGATTCCGGTATCATCGGCTCCAAGGACTTTGTGCGGCAGCAATACTCGCGCGTCAAGGATCTATTCCAATCCACCAAGGAGAAAAAACCCAAACCCATCTCCGGTTTGAAAGGGCTCTACTCTTTGAAGCGCCTTACAGAATGAATGCTTTCTCCAACAATGCTCGATAACTAGTAAAATCGCATCTAAAGAAGCGACAATAATAAGCTAAAAAATAGAAAATAATGAATCCTGCCCTCGTAATTCCGCGGTTCCTTGTTGGATATTCGCTTTATTTAGTTAATACCACCTTTACCCTTTTGATCGTCCTCCCGGCTTTTTGTCCATGAAGGCCGTGGGATTGGTTTCCCGGATATAGTGGCGGATGCCGCCCACAATGGAATCGCTTAGACGATCCTGGTAGCGGGGGTCGATTAAGAATTTGCATTCCCGCGGGTGGCTGACAAAGCCGGTCTCGATGAGAATGGCCGGCATTTGGGCGCCCAGGAGGACATAAAAAGGCGCTTGTTTGACGCCTTTGTTTTTGGTCTTGCCGTAGTTGTTGCGCAAGCCGGTGTACATATATTCCTGTACCCGTGTGGCCAGACGCGTGGATTCATTGATTTTTGCATTCTGCATGAGATCCAGGAGAATGGATTGCAGATCGCTGATGTTCTTGGTGGAAGTGGCATTTTCCGCCGCGGCCACCCGAATGGCGTCATCATCCGTGGCCAGGTTCAAAAAATAGGTTTCAATGCCGTAGGCGCGTTGATCCTTGGAGGCGTTGGTGTGCAGGGAAATAAAAAGATCGGCATTCTGGGTGTTGGCAATGGCGGTGCGCTCTTCCAAGGTCAAAAAGGTATCCTTGTTGCGGGTCAGAATCACTTCGCAATTCAACTCGGCCCGAATTCTGGCTGCCAGCTTTTTGGCAAGCTGAAGCACGATATCCTTTTCGCTGACACCGTCCACGCAACCGGGCGCGCCGTGATCCTTGCCCCCATGGCCCGGATCAATCACGATGCGCCGAACCCCCAGGGCCAGTTGTTTGGCTATGGCGCCCACCACGGGCTTTTCATCGGCTTTGGCCGGTAATGCCGGCGGCTCAGAAGCAACCGGCGCAGGCGCTGAAGCAGTGGAAGGGGGATGAGCCGGCGGGCTCGACGATGATGCCGCTGCAGGCGGCGGCGGGGGAGGGGTTGAACGGGCCAGGGCCGCGCCGCCTTTGCCCCAGACATCGATCACGATCCGGAATGGATTCTTGAGGGAAAAGACTTTATAGTTGTCAAAGGATTTGATGTCGATCACCACCCGGACTGTGTCCAGGGTATTTTGGGCGGCCCTGATATTTTCCAGCAGATTGTCGTCAATGGGCACCAGCTTGCTCAATTGCTTGGAGAGTTTGCTTTGATCCAGATCGATAAAGAGCCGTTTGGGCTTTTTCAGGGAAATATTTTTATCCAGCAGTTGGTGGGAAAAAGTGGTTTCCTTGTCCGTATCAATGACTACCCGGGTATAATTGGGATTGGACCAAAAGCGGAAATCCGTCACTATGGTGGGACCGGTGGGCACGCTGGGTTGATTTTCGGCAGTTTGGGCTTCTTCGGACTGGGCCGGCGAGGCTGGATTCTGCGGCTTTTTCTTTAAAGCCGCATTTGATTTTTTATGGTAAGGGACCTGGGTTGCTTGGGCCTGGACGGCTGTCTCCGGACTGATCTTTTTCATTTCTTCCATGGCCTTTGAACGGTATTTGCTGTCGGGATATTGTCGTATGAGGCGTTCAAAGGCGCCCTGGGCTTCTTTGATGTCGGTTTGAAGCCGGGAATAGCGATACAGACCTTTATACAGCAGGCCGGTTTTGTACAGGGCCGTTGCAATCATTCGGCTGTCCTGTGCGGCGTTCAGCACATTTCGATACTTCTCAATGCATTCCAGCCAATTGTCTCTGTATTTTTGTCGCTCGGCATTGCCAAATAAAGCTGTATAGGCTTTTTCCGCGGTCATGAATGCGGTTTGGCCGGAGTCGGGGGCTGCCGCTGCCGTAGGTGAAAAGAAAAGCACGACTATAAGAGCTGCAATGATTGTATATCGCAATACCGGCTTCATCCCCTTCAATTCAGAATCGAGTCTGCTTTCTGTTTCAAGTCATTCAACTGATTGATCGCCTCAATGGGAGTCATGGTCGAAATATTGAGCTGCTGTAAAATCTCTACAATGAGCTCTTCCGGTTTTCGAAAAAGCTGAAGCTGAATTTGTTTTGGTGCGGCGGCACTTGGACTGGGCCTTTCCAATCGTGGGGACAGGATCGGCTCGCCGTTTTCAATGCGGGCCAGCACTTTTTTAGCCCTTTTAATGATGCTGTCCGGAATGCCGGCCAGTCGCGCCACTTGTATGCCGTAGCTGCGGTTGGTGCTGCCTGCTGCCAGCTTGCGCAGAAAAATGATTTCATCGTTCCATTCTTTAACGGCAATATGAAAATTTTTGATCCGTTTTTTGGTGCGGCTGAGTTCGGTCAACTCATGGTAATGGGTGGCGAAAAGGGTTTTAACGCCTACACCATTCAGATCGTGCAGATACTCGGCCACGGCCCAGGCAATGCTCAGGCCGTCAAAGGTGCTGGTGCCGCGGCCGATTTCATCCATTATCACCAGGCTGCGGGGGCCGGCGTTGTTCATGATATTGGCGGTTTCCTCCATTTCCACCATGAAAGTGCTTTGGCCTGAGGAGAGATTGTCCAGGGCGCCCACCCGGGTGAAAATCCGGTCAATGACACTCAAGGAGGCGGCTGCGGCCGGCACAAAGGAACCTATCTGGGCCATTATCACCATGAGCGCCGTCTGACGCAGAACCGTGGATTTGCCGGCCATATTGGGGCCGGTGATGATCAGGATCTGATGCTCCTCATTGTCCAGGCGGATGGAATTGGGAATATAACGTTCGCCGGTGATCAGTTTTTCCACCACCGGATGGCGGCCTTCTTTGATATCGAGGCAACCGTCTTCTGTGATCTCCGGTTTGACATAGCCGTTCTGGTCGGCTAGTTCCGCAAGACCGGTCAGGCAATCCAGGCGGGCGATGAAGGCGGCGATTTTCAGGATGCGTCGATTGTTCGCGATCACCCGGCCCCTGATTTGATTGAACAGGCCGTACTCCATTTCCGCCATCTGCTCCTGGGCATGGAGCACTTTGGTTTCAAAAGCTTTTAATTCATCGGTGATATAGCGCTCTGCATTGACCACGGTTTGTTTGCGGACATAATGGGCCGGTACGGATTCCGATTGGCTTTTGGGGATTTCAATATAGTACCCGAAAACCCGGTTGTATTTCACTTTCAGAGAATTGATGCCGGTTTTTTGTTTTTCTTCCGCTTCCAGTTTGACCAGCCAGCTTTTCCCGTCGGTGCTGATCTGGATGAGTTCATCCAGCTCGGGATTGAATCCGAATTTGATGATGCCGCCCTCATTGATGGTGGGCGGGGCATCCTCCCGGATGGCGGCTTGGATCAGATCGGCCAGGGCCTCAAGTTCGCTCCAGTATAGGGGATCATCGGGCATCTGCACAATAAACAAGGGGGATGAAAGAGGGGCGAGGCTTGAAAAAAGATCCGGAAGCTTCAGCAGGGAGGACTTTAGGGCCAGCATGTCCCTGGCATTGGCGCGACCCAAGGTGATTTTGCCCGCCAGCCGCTCCAGATCATGGATGCCCTTCAATTGCTCCCGCAGGGTATAACGAAGCTCCACCTGCTGCTGCATCTCGGCCACAGCCGTCAGCCGCGCGGAAATTTCCTCCTTGTTCAGCAGGGGATAACGCAACCAGTGCTTCAGCAGGCGGCCGCCCATGGCTGTAAGGGTTTGGTCGATGATGTCCAGCAAGGTGCCCCGCCGGCTGCCGCTGCGCAGGTTGTCCAGCAATTCCAGATTGCGACAACTGGTTTCATCCAATTGCAGATACTGATCCAGGGAATAAGTCTCTAAACCGAGGATATGTTCTGTTTTTTGTTTCTGGGTCTCGCGCACATAGGCCAGCAAAGCCCCGGCCGCGCCCAGGGCTGCTTCTGCATGCTCGCAGCCGAAGCCTTCAAGACTGCGGGTTTTGAACTGCTCCGCGAGGAGATTGCGCGCCGCGGCCGCGGCAAAGGTTTTGTCATCCACAAAGGAGATCAAGCGGTCCGGAAAAGCGCGGACCAGCGGAGTCATTTCCGTTTCCGTACGGTAGGTTTCCGGCAGGATCAGCTCGCTGGGTTTGATGCGCCGGCATTCCTCCACAACTGCTTCCAGGCTGTCGGATTCGGCCACGCGAAACGAACCAGTGGAAATATCCAGGCAGGCAATGCCCATGGCGCGGTGGTTGCGGTTCACCGCCAGGATGAAATTGTTGGATTTCTCTTCCAGGAATTCATTGTCGATGATCATGCCAGGGGTGATGACCCGCACCACCTCACGCTTGACGATGCCTTTGGCCAGGGCCGGATCTTCCACTTGTTCGCAGATGGCCACCTTATGGCCCTGATCGATCAAGCGGCCGATGTAGTTATTGATCGCCCGTACAGGAATCCCGCACATGGGGATGGCTTCCTCATCGTTTTTATTCCGGGAAGTAAGTGTTATTTCAAGAATTTTGGATGCAGTGAGGGCGTCCTCAAAAAACATTTCATAAAAATCCCCCATGCGGTAAAAGAGGATGGCGTCCGCGTATTTTTCCTTGATGGCAAGATACTGACGGACCATGGGGGTCATTTTTCTATTCACTGTTTCCGTCATTAGCTTCCGTCGTCAACCCCGATGCCGGCCTGGATCAAATTTGCACGTATGTTATCTGGCAATATACAATGTCCAAAGAATCTGTCAACACCAGAAATCCTCTGTATCTTACCTTGAGTTTTGAAAGGTTTTTGTGCTATGAGCGGTTCAGGAAGGTACTTAAATGTGTTTCCGGCCGGTCCGGAAAGGATAATTCATTTAATGGAGGAGAAATGAAACAGAAAAAAATGAAGTTATTTTTATGCCTGGCCCTGATTTTTTCAGTGTTGCCGGCTTCAGGTGCCCTGGCCGAGTATGTCAAAAACGCCGACCATTATACGGTGCCGTCCCAGAAAGTACCTGAAAACATATTAATGAAAATCAAAGAAAATGCCGAGAAACGTTATCCGGAAAACGATCAGCTTGCCAAGAACACCCTGGACACCCAGACCAGGGCCTATTTTCAGGTACTCAAATACAAGCACGACAAAATTCCGGCCCAGGAACTGGTCATGATCAAGCGCAATGCCGAGCGGGAATTTCCTTATGATTATGTGCGGCAGTTGGTGGGGATTGATAAGCGTGTGAAAACATATTTAAAGGAAAACAAGGTCGAAGCCGTGGCCGCGAACCAATAGTCCCGTCTTATTCGGCTCTGATTTGTTTTCCATTTTCTTGTCCATGGAACAGGTTATTTTAATTCGGTGGTTTTGGTTCCGGATGGGGGCAAAGGTGCGGACTGCCGGCCGGGGAGGCCGGCTTCCAGTTCGGCGATTTTTTTGGCTTGCTCATTTTTAACCTGATTCAGGAATTTAATTGTGCGGCCGGCTTTGTATCTTGACAGCAGACTGAAAAAAAAAGCCAGGAGCATGCCGGAAAAAAAACAGACCGAAAACATCAGGCCGATGTGCAATTTAGGGGTTTCCTTATGAAAACCCATCACATGGAAGGAGAGACTCTCGGTTTCAAGCAGAAAATCGCGGTTTTGATAGGCGCCGATACCTGCAAAAATTACTAGAATCAGGATCACAATCACTTTGATGATTCCCATGAACAGTCTCCTTTGAAATGTAATTCAAACCCCTTCAACCGCTTCGGCTGGAAAGGGGGGCCACTTCCAGGTCGCCCCAGGCGCCGATCTTGTCGTCTTTAACAATCAAAATACCTTCAACCCCCGCGATCTTGCAACCCCAATCAATGGCAGGCCCGATATCAAGGACGCTGTTTACCTGGTTGCCGATGGCTGTTGCCGCCGCATCTGCCAGGGAGCAGGAGGAGGATATCACACAAACTGCATCCGCGGAACCAAAACTGATGGAATGCCCCACGGTCCCGGAGGAAGTACAAACTCCGAAGGACGTCCCGCGGGCCGGCAGGCGCAGGCCGATTTTCATGCTCAAAGGTGACCTGCCTGCATATACGCCCACCAGGGCGGGCCTGTTGACCTTCATAAAGATATCCCCGCCGTTTTCAATAATCACTTCCGAGGAATGGGCCAGCAAGGCCGTACCCACGCTTTCCGCCACAGCCCCGGCCACTGCCGCCATGGGACCCACATGGGCGGACAAGGCTGCGCTGATCATGGCCTGGACGATATTGGGGGCCGGCTGGTTATAAAGCCAGGGGATCATGGCTGTGGCAAAATCCGGATGCTGCCGGATGAAAGCCTCCAGGTAGCCGCGGTACTCCAAAACAAGCTCCAAGGTGAGCTCGTAAAGGTTTTTTTCTGCCTGAACATGCAGATCGGTTTCCTTGACAATCACCTGAAAACCCACCAGGCGATCTTGCTTGAAAGCCCGGCGGTAGGTTCGCTGTTCAAATTTCATGCCGGTTTTTTTTTCCTTGAGCACCCATCCCGCATCCCGCATCAAAAAGTTTAATACGCATTCTCCATCATCACCGGCCGCATGGATTCCGGGCATTGGGATAGAAAATAGCGGTCGGTCATGCCGGCAATGAAATCCCGCACAATCTCAGCCGGGCCATGGTGATCCAGATAGGCCGGGGCCATTTTATCAAGAAAATGGGTATAAATGACCGAAGTAAGATTTTTCTTTTGGATGTCCGCAAGATAGGAATCAAACAGGAATTCATAAAGGCGCCCGATGGTCTTTGATTCTTTCTTGATTTTGGGATTGAGGTAAATCCGTTCGTAATTGAATTTTTTCAAGCTTTTCAAGGCCTGGGAGATCTCGGGGCTGAAGGCCAGATAGGCTTGTCCATGACTGTTGGCGATAATGTCCGTCACCAGACGATATACAATGGTGCCGTTGGTATTGCCGAGTCGATCCGTTGCCTCCTTGGGCAAATCCTCACGCTTGATCAGTCCCAGGCGAATGGCGTCCTCGATGTCGCGGCCGATATAGCTGATGGTATCGGCCATGCGCACCACACAGCCTTCCAGGGTCATGGGCATGAGGGTGATTTCCGAATGGGTGGTTTTATCTAATATCTCCTGATCCAGGGCTGCAAAGGACTTGTCCCATTGTGGCTCCAAACGCCGGTTGTGGGTTTCGCCGTCATGGCACAGGATTCCATCCAGGGTCTGCAGGCAAAGGTTCCAGCCCAGGCCTTTGCGTTCAACCTGTTCCATGAACCGTACGCTTTGCACATTGTGGTGGAAATGCCCGATGTTTTCCCTAAGACATAATTTGGACAAAAAGCTTTCACCCTCATGGCCAAAGGGCGGATGGCCGATATCATGGCCCAGGGCAATGGCCTCGATCAGGTCTTCGTTCAGGCCTAAAAACCGTCCGATGGTGCGGGCCGCCTTGGATACCAGTTGGACATGCAGCACCCGATGGGTGATATGGTCGTTTTTCACCAGGTAGAAAACCTGGGTCTTATCAATATAGCGGGTATAAGCCAGGGAATGCATGATCCGGTCTCCGTCAACGGCAAAATCCTGGCGGTAGCCGGATTCAAGGCGGTTTTCCGGCTGCCTGCGGCAACCATTGCGGCTGAGGGTCGCCGATTTGCTCAAGACTTGGGTCTCGCGAAGATCGAGATTTGTTTTTAGACTGCTTGTCAGTTCGTTTATGTTCAGGTAGTGATTCATCGGTTTACGATATTACGGTTTCGGCGGCGCCATGGTAAAGAGATCCGAAGACACGGGGGCATTGGCCCAATAGCGCTCCACCTTTAGTTTGCAAAAAGAACCATTGTCTGCGAAAAGCGCAATCCGGTTTGGAATCAGGAAATCGTCTATGCGGTTATAGCCTTCAAATTCAGCCCGGTACAACAAAGCGCCCATGGGTTGAAAGCGTTCAAAGGCCTGGATGGTTGCATCGGCCGGATTCAAATCCACCCGCCGGCGCTCCCCGATCCAGCCGGAATGAACCAGCAGACTGAGTTGCGCGCTTGAATGCCTCGCAACCCTGATTTCATCCGGATTCAAGGCAAAGGGCAAGCGACCGGCCAGCAATTGAACGATATCCTCGAGGGAAACGGCAATGGAAATAAATTCTTGCAGGTCCATACCAAGGGCCCCGGTTTTTTCAAAACGCTGGTCTGAATGGGAAAAAAAATACAATTGCTCACCGTCTGTGGATATAGTCAGGGCCGGTCGGCCGGCAATGTCCAAAATTTCCAGGCGAATCTTATTGGGAAGTTCGCCCGCCCAAGCCAGACGGGCATGTTGAACGGTATTGTCGGCCAGCCATTCCATCCGGCCAAGGCCCTTGAAGGTTTTAAGGGTCGCATTCCGGCCTTGGACTTGATCTGTCAGATCCTTGACTTCGGCAAGTTCTTCAATTGCAAGCGGCGAGTCCTGGGGAGGAATAAAGTTTGCACAACCCAGGAACCATCCTGCGGCGATGGATACAAAACAGGTTAACAGTATTACAGAAACTGCTTTATCGGCCGGAAAGTCTGGAAATTTCCTGAATTTTGATTTCAAGTGCGGCAGCATCCTTTTTTTTGGTCGAGGCCAGGGCTCTGCGGTAAAATTCCAGGGCCCGCTGGGGCTTTTCCGTTTTGAGATAAGCATCCCCGAGATGTTCAAGAATGATGGGATCATCAGCAACCAGACTTGCAGCCTTCTCTAAAATTTCAACGGCTTTGGCATAGTTTCCCTGTTTGAAATAGAGCCAGCCGAGACTGTCGGTGATATAACCGTCTTCCGGTAACAATTCAAGAGCTTTGCGGATTAATTGCTCCGCTTCTTCGAGATTTTGATTGAGTTCCAGAAATGTATAGCCAAGGTAATTCAAGGCATGGGCATCGTCCGGGTCCAATTGGATTACCTTTTGCATCTGTTGGACGGAAGCCTCTTTTTTATTCCATTTGTCATAAACAACCCCCAGGCGGAAAAGAAGCCGCGTATTGTTTGGATTGACTTCCAGGCCGGCTTTCAAGATCGATTCGGCCTGAGTGTAATTATCCGCTTCCTCGTAAAAGGCGCCAAGATAGAGATAGAACTCGGTTATGGTCGGCTTTTGCTTTACAGCTTGTTCCAAATACTGGATGGCTCTTTGAATTTCTTTTTGATTCTGATAAATATAGGCCACGTTGATCACGGCATTTTCATAGAAATTCGATTCCGGGCCCACTCGTAAAAAATGCTTGACAGCCTTGTCCGATTGATGGATCTGGACAAAGACTGCACCAGTCAGGTAGTTCAGATCCGAGCTTTCCGGAACAGCCTTGAGCATTCCGTTCAGAACGATGGCAGCATCCTCGTATTTTTTTTGATCAAAAAACAAAAATCCAATGTTGTCGGCAATGCTTTGATCTGTGCGGCTTTTTTCAGCCACCTGCTTGAAAAATTCAGCAGCTTCATCCATGAGGCCGATTTTCGCATAGAACAGACCGAACTCGATGGCGGCCCGATCATTCTCCGGGGTGAATTCCAGCACGTTTTTATACATTTGGGTGAGCTTACTGATGGCCGCCAAAGCCTTTTCGTGTTGTTTGACAAGTTCGGGTTTGGGAACGCGCAAGCGGAAACCGTCCGGCAGCTTATCCAATGAAACCAGCGCCGGATTCACAGCCAGCACCGCCTTCTCAATCACGGATGAAAACCGGTTGTAGCGCTGCTCAGCAATTCGTTGAATGCTATCGCTCTTTTTAACCACCAATGTTTCAAAATCATCGGCCTTCACAACCGGATATATTTCTTTTTCATATAATTCGATAAGCTCAAATCTGATTTCGATCAGTTTGGGCTCCAGATCCAGGGTTTTGAGAAAATGCTTTTCCGCGGAAGTATAATCCCCTTTTTGTTTGTATATCTTGCCGAGAAAATAATAGCCGAAATAGGCATCCGGGAATTTTTTTACCAGTTTTTGATAAACCTGGGCGGCCTCGCTATATTTCTCTTCTTCCATGTACATGGAACCCAGGAGTAGATAGATGCTTTTTTGGCTTGGATCATTGGCAAGGACCCGTTCATAAGCTTCTTGGGCCGCTTTATTATTGCGTTTATTTTGCTCAAGGCTGCCCTGCATGATCAGGGCTTCCACATGATCGGGATTTTTTTTCAGAATCTGCTGGATGATTGTGCCGGCTTTTTCCGGGTCCCCTTTCTGGAGATAGAGCAGGGCCATTTCTTTTTTGAGGAACAATGCTTCAGGATCAAGTCGGATGGCGGTCTGCAGAGATTGCAAGGCTTGATCCAAGTTCCCCTGTTTTTTTTGCAGTTGGGAAATGGAATAAAAATAGTAGCTATTGCCGGAGCCGCCGTTTACGCCGTTGGCAGTAACTATGGGTGTGGAAACGGCGGCATCCGGCTCCTGGGGCTGAACCCAATGGCTGCATCCGAAAAAGGACCAGAGGCCGCATGCAAGTCCGGCAACAATAAAATAATTGGTAATTTTCGTTATGAAAAAACGCATTTAGGAATTCCAAATAAAGTGATTATTAATCGGTGCCGATGGTGTAGGCTTCAAAGTCGGGAATTTCCCGTTTAAAAAAATCCTTCATTTTTTTCATGATGTTTTTTTCAACCTGGCGAACCCGCTCACGGGAGATTCCGTATTGATCGCCGATTTCCTGCAGGGTTACCGGACTGTCGGAAAAGATGCGGATGTCGAAGATCTCAAGCTCTCTCTTGGTTAAGGTTTTTTTAAAATCTTCGACTTTATTGTGCAGCAGGGTCTCGATTTCTTTCTTGGCCATTTTATCCTCGGCCGAATCAGAAGCCGTGCTCAGGAATTCGATACGTTCCGTATCCGAGTCCTCCTTGAGAGGGGCGTCCAGGGAAACGTCCCAACCGTCCAGGCGTTGATCCATATCGACGATCTCCCTTTCCGTCACGCCTAAACGCTGGGAAAGGAGTTTGGGCTTTGGATCAAAACCCTGGTCGATAAGTTTCTGTTTTTCTTTTTTCAGTTTGAAAAAAAGCTTGCGCTGCCCTTGGGTGGTGCCGATTTTCACCAGGCGCCAGTTGTCCATGATGAATTTGAGAATATAGGCCTTGATCCAGAAGGAAGCATAGTAAGAGAATTTTACATTCTTATATGGGTCGAATTTTTTAACCGCCTGCATCAGTCCAATATTGCCCTCCTGGATGAGATCCAAGAGATTCTGCATCCAGACGCGTTGAAATTCAAGGGCGATTTTCACCACCAGTCTTAAATTGGCGGTAACCAGCGTATAGGCGGCGTCCATATCGCCGTCTTCCTGAACTTTGCGGCCAAGGGCCTGCTCTTCATCCCGTGAAAGCAGTCGATACCGGCTGATTTCCGACAGATAGCGCTGGAGCGGGTCGAATTTTACCAGGCTGCTGTCGTAAGGCACCCCGTTTTTTTTCTTGTTTTGTTCCGCTGTTCGGTGGTTGCGATTTTCCTGCTTATTTTCGTCTTTTTCCATATCCCTTGATTTATCCATGATAATATTTTACATTTTTTTGCAACGACCGGTGATTATTTTTTATGGACAAGCCCGCATTTCATATGATACGAAATAGCACTTTCATTCCAGCGCCTGTAGCTCAGCTGGATAGAGCAACGGACTTCTAATCCGTAGGCCAGGGGTTCGAATCCCTTCAGGCGCGCCAATGATTACAATGGGTTGGCTATTTTAGCCAGCCTATTTTTTTGTCCAAAATCAGCAATTGTGCCCAAAATTGTGCCCATCTGTGTTTTTAAGTAGGCTGCCTGCTTTTGGGCAGCAAGCCTCAAATCCGCATCGCTGACAATATTGTAACGGTCAAATACCGATCTGGTTTTGTGACCAGAAATCAACATCGCCACTCTTTCCGGAATACCGGATCGAACCATGTTCCTTACAGCGGTACGGCGAAAGTCATGAAATATGGGACCGGCCGGCAGTTTTTCTTGCCATTCTTGAACATATTTCACACTCAATTTATATCCGTATCCAAGCCCTGTCATCCTACAGGCGATATTCCAGGCTCTTCGAAAATTAACGATCGGACCAGTGCCTTTTTGATTTGGGAATACATAAGGTATGAGTCGGTTTGAATGCTTTCGCGACTCCCATTGTCTTTGAAGCACAGATCGAAGATCATCATCAATGTATACAGTCCGAGCCTCATTATTTTTTGTTTCCCCGACTTTCAGGGATACAATACCATTCTTGAGGTCAACGCTGCTCCAGGTTAGAGCCGCAATTTCCTGGTCCCGCCAACCGGTCTTATAACCAAAACAAACAAATGGTTTCAGATAGTCGGGTAGAGCCTCGTGTAATGATAGGTATTCACCGTGTTCAAAAAATCCTTTGCGGATGTTATTCTCTTTGAGCATCGGTATATACGGGACTCGGCCTACTTTCGGCGGTGTTTGCTTTGCTCCAAGGTTGAGAATTCTCCTTAGCGCTGCCAGTTCGCGATTAATCGTTGCGTTGGAAGCTCCCTTCTCAAGATTGCTGCTTCCACACATTGTACATTTTAATTCTCCACCGATGTGAAATTCATTTTTACATTCTCTACATTTCCAACGCATCCGATTCGATATATAGCTCTGAATTCGAGGTGTCGTAATGTTCGGTATTTGAATCCCTTGAAATTCAGTGCTAAGATGTTTGACGCTTTGTTCGGCTCTTACGAGGGTCTTCTTTCTATTGATTCGATAATCGATCAAAAATTCCTCTGCCAATTCATCGAATTTGATTTTTTCAAACTGAATGCCTGGGGTCTTGCCTTGGGCAATTTCACCCTCCCTTCTTTCCAGAAGCTTTTTTGCCACCATTTTTTTGGTGCTGTTGGAACTTTCACGGTAGGCCTTGCCATTGCGGTAATACTTAATCCACCAAACCTCTCCTCGTTGATACAAACTTCCCATAATTCACCTCCATCTCGCCTTGACGGGCACAAGATGGCGTTGAAAAAGCCTGTGGCTTTTCTAACGCCTGTATATCCCATGATTGTTAATTGGATTCAAGGTTTATTTTCTTTTCTAATCGGCATGGAGACGGTCTTGTGCTTTGTATTAAAACCCATTGGTTAATTTATATTTTTGAATAAACACCTCGATATCCTGCCGATCAATGAACATCTTTCTCCCCACTTGAACAAACGGCAGATGACCTTCCCAGATCTGGCTCCGCCAGAACCATTCCGTAGCCCCTATCTCCTTAACCAGTTCCTTGATGGAGTAAAGCCGCTTGATGGGCACATTTTGGGCACAGTTTTTCTTTGCCATTTGGCGTCCTCTGTTGTCATATATCGTTGAAATTGATAAATTTTAAAGTGCCAAAGCCTCAACAATCAGAATCTCGAAAATCCGTAAATACTTTGCGGATCTCGTTTTGCAACTGGTTTATCCGTTGCCTGGAGAGCCCAAGATTCCTGGCTGCTGCAGCATTGATCAGGCTTTCCTCCAGCACGGCCTCAAGGTAGTTTCTGTATTTCGGCAGGGAACGAAACAGCATTGCGATGATTTCTTCACGGTCTTCCTCGGCGGATCGCTCCGCGGCAAGCTGATCCTGTTCGTATTCCTCCGGGCCGATCTCCATGTCGAGATCCTCGAAAAAGACCTCATGGCGTGGGGTCTTTTGGGATAATCTGTTGAAGTTATATTTGATCATGAGCCATACCCAGGGCTTGATACCGGCCTTGCCGGGCTCGGGTTTCCAGACTTTGGCCGCCACCAGGGCCGCGGCATAGCCTTCCTGCATCAAATCCTCAAATTCGTACCCCCGGATATGGGGCTGATAGCGCCGAATGATGGCTTTGATGACAGGTTCCAAGTCTTTCACAAAGTTTTCCATTACATGCTGACGGTTTTTCGGTGCCGGGCTGCGGGTTTCCGCATCCCTCTCCATGATTGAAAAATTGTTCTCACAGCCGTTGGATGATCGGGTCATGACAACCTCCATTCATACTTTTCTCCGGTGGTTTCCTGGAGCCATTCCAGACAGTTGGTGAAGGCCTCGACGTCTTGAACGGGCAATGGTTCGGGCTCGTACGACGGGTCGAATTCCTCTTTAGATGCCGAACGGCAGAGATTCCGGATAATGCCCCAGAGATAGTGCTCATTCTTTTTGCGCAGATAGCATCCCCTGCCGACATACAAGCGAATCCCCTGGATGACATGCTCCACAGGTATTTCATTCCATCGCCGCAGCTCGCCAAGGAGAACCTCATCCGGAATGATTCCGCTGGCACGGGTTCTTTTGAGGCCGGCGATCCCGAGTTCGATGGTGATCCGTTGGGAGTCGGAATATCGCTCCAGCAGGGCGGATTTTTCTTTTTCAAAAGCCGTCAGGGGCTGGGAGGGGGTTTTCCTAGAAAAAGGGGAAGGGAATCCTAAGGGATTCCCTTCCCCTTTCCTTTTCATATGATCCACTTCTATATTTTCTTTTATATATGATCCATTTCGTGTGCCATCCATGACAGAAGGGTGCCTGACACAGGTGTCAGGAGGGTGGGTGACGTTGATGACAGGAGGGGGTATGACATCTGCGTCAGGAGGGGTACTGACATGCATGTTCCGGCCAGGGGCCTGAATGGCATCCATGTCAGAAGGGGGCCTAATACCGATGACAGGAGGGGGGGCGTTATTCATATCATAGTCACTTGAAGTGCCCACAGGCTTGGACATTTTATCCGATGAACTGCCCTGATCCACCAATACCGCATCATCAAAGCTGGCATGCCACAAGAAAGAATAACAAGTGGACATGTACAGGCCTTTTTCACTGTCATTGGGTGTTTTCCTCTGGATGAACCCTTTTTCCACCAGGCCGTTCAAAACCCGACTGATCTGCCGGACCGACACGCCGATGGATTTGGCCATCAGACTGAGGGATGGGTAACAAAAAC
>DYJD01000029.1 GCA_020723325.1 Desulfosudis oleivorans
TACCTGGTGCAGGGACTTTCACCCTACTAGTTCTGTGCCATGCCCGGCACACACGGTTTGGTTGTGGGGCCGCGTTCCCCAGCGGTCCCACACCAACCAAAGGTTAAGGCGTTTTGCTTATTTTGGTTTTATTTTTTGAGAGCTTTTTCTCGAAATTGATCACAGCCCCAAAACCCACCTTCATCGTAACGGCCAAAGCAAGTTGAAATACCCAACTTGCTTTCCATCCCACTTAAAATACAATCCGCGTCAGCAGTGTTACTTGAGCAATACTTTGTTAGTGTTTTTCTAATCTTCGGCTCGTCGGCGGGCTCGTCCAACCACAGGATAAGATCGTGGATCGCTTCGCGCTCACGATCTATCCTTATTCGTTAGGCGGATTCTATATTTCGAAAAATTTCCCGCGAAAAGGTCCCAAAACGCATTTAACGTTTGAATTTCGATTTCGAATATAATATTTAGAAAAATATTTAGAATTCTTCAACATCTTTATTCATTTCCATAATAAAAGCATTCCCCGCCTTGTTCAGATTTTATTGAAATTTTATGTGTTAGGACGATTCGGCCTAAATCTTGAAAACTGTTAGGTTGGCTATGGAAAATTTTGAAAATTACCTTTTGAATAATAAATTTATACTTGACCATAGTGTATCATTTGTCCCTATTTTTCTATTTTTAAATTGCCGCCTGTTCAATCCCGCACCGGGAAAAAACGGCCAAACATTGACACCTGGTGAATTGTTTTGAGATAATCATCGAAAGTCGAATCCAAGATATTGAATTTGCATATTAAAGGATAAAAAGAGAGGTTGCGTACATGTATCAGGTTGAATACAAATTCAGATTTGGCAATCATGACTGTACGGATTATGTCATCAAAATTGATCCTGAAACCATGACCAATCAGGTGCCGATACCCGATAAAATTCCGTATTGGGCTCGACTTTCATTCAGACAATGCAAGTGTTGTACTTTGACTGAAGATCAATCACCCTATTGCCCCATCGCCACCAATATTGTACGTTTGGTAGAAACATTCAAACACCACGCTTCCTACGATAAATGCGAGGTGACCTGTCAAGTGCCTGAGCGTATGTATGTAAGAAAAACAGATGTCCAGACAGGTCTTTTCTCAGTTTATGGTCTCATAAATGCTACCAGCACATGTCCCATTATGGGCTTTTTCAAACCCATGGCCCGGTTTCATCTTCCCTTCGCTTCCCTTGAAGAAACTGTTACAAGAACTGCAGCTTATTACCTTCTGGGACAATATTTTAAACAAAAAAGGGGCAACCCTGTCGATATGGAACTGAAGCTGTTAGACGAATATATTGAAAAAGTTGCTTTGGTGGATGAGGGGATAGTAGAGCGCCTTCGTGACGTTACCGAAAAGGATGCTGACAGGAACGCTTTTACGATGCTGCATTCTATGGCAAAAATGCTGTCCATGGGAATCAACGAGAAACTGGAGGATTACGAATCTTTGTTTGCTGAGTGACAAAAAAACACCATTGCGAGCATCCCAATTCAATCGCCCTCCGGTACAGTCTCAATGAAACAACATATTTAATTTTAACATAATTTATTTACGATGCTTTCCATTCCTTATCCTTCATGCAGCATCAAGCAAAACAACTGTCAAGATTCAAGAGTTGACCCCTTTGCTTTCCCTGAACCCCTGCCGGGTTCCCAGTTTTTCGGTTTCTTCTGGAAGCCGCAGCTTGTTCCCCGCATAAGCCCCTTGCAGAAGCACCATGAATTTCGCCCGGAACACAATGGACAGCACTTTTTCCGGGAACAGATACCCATGGGGGCAGCAGGCAATCCAGCGTTTGCCATTTCCGGACAGAGCCCCGGCCGGAAACCAGGCAGTGAAGATGAAAATGGTCGTTCAGCTGCTGGTCCCAAGTATGCAGCACGGCAATGAAGCCGATGATTCCGCAAAGGCCGTTTTCAGGATTCCTGCCGAAGGCGAGCAGGGTCGAGGATACGGATCGGAACAGGATTGTCAGGATGATGCGCTTGTTGCACAGGATGGTCCGGATGGAGCTTATACTGTTTTTGATAATCCCCGAGATGCGCCCTTATGATCTTGAATGATTGATTATGCTACATTTTTTTCTATCTTTGGTCTACGTGCGGGAAATGTGATACCGATTCCGTTTTGTTTCCTCTTGGCGTTTTAGAATATCTTCAAAGATGGCATCAGGGTCTTCTTTGAATTAGGATGCATATTGTTTTCTTAATTCTCGGGTTTCTTTTACGATTTGGATCTTGCCACATAGCATTAATCCTCCATCAGCTCTTGAGGTGTGCATATAACTGGTGGCTCAAAGCCATGATTGCGGCAAACCCACTCGATTTTAGGGCGAATCACCGCATTAGCAATGTGTTTACAGTTCCAGGTAAGAAGATAATCCATCCCATTCACCGCTGCTACAGCAATATGATATGCATCAATTTCTGAATTATTTATGACTATGCTGCAGCCAGTAAATCGTTTGATGGGCAAGCCGTTGGATTATGCTACAATTCAAATTTTGATAAAGGTGATGTTTTTCTTCGTCCTTCAACTTGTTAATATGAAAACATTTTAAAGTAAAATAGTTTCACTGCATCCCGCATCCTGTTTCCCGAGCCTTTTTGCACAAATTGCATAATTTTTCTTGACAGACCGCATTGACTTGGCATAAATGGCACAATATGCTGAAGCCGATATTTGACTATGACTGTCTGGTTTTGGGTTGCGGCAATCCCCTCATCGGGGATGACGGCTTTGGACCGGCAGTGATCCAGCATCTGGAAAGCAATTATAAAATACCGGAATCCGTGGCCGCCATTGACTGCGGAACCTCCATCCGGGACCTCCTCTTCGACGTATTACTGTCCCCCCGCAAGCCCAACAAAATGATCATCGTCGACGCCGCCAGCACTCCAGGATACGGTGCCGGTGAGATCCGGGAAATCGACATTGACGAGATCCAGCCGGAAAAAATCAGCGACTTCTCTTTGCACCAGTTTCCCACCACCAACATGCTCAAGGAATTGAAAGAGGAAAGCCCCATGGCGGTAAAGGTATTCGTGGTCCAAGTCTCCACCCTGCCCGATGAGGTCACGGTGGGACTTTCAGAGCCGGTTCAAGCGGCTGTACCGCGCATGTGCGCGCGGATCATGGCGGAGATCGGCTGAACACCCAACCAGACGGAGGTTTGCATGCAGGTGGCAATCCGTGTCGGTCGACTGGCCCAGAAGCTGGGGGTGCATCGCAATACCATCACCAACTGGATCAATTCCGGCAAACTCCAGGCCACGGCCACGGTCGGCAAGAAATACCTCATCGACAAAAACCTGTTCCTGATTTTCTGCCGGGAACACGGCATTTCCGAAAATATTCTCCAGGAGCTGATCGAGATCGGACCGGCTTCTCCCACGGGTGATGACGCCATCACCCCAACCTTTCATCCCAAGCCCAAAGAGGTGCCTATGTCAGCAAAGCCCATTGGATCGGTATTGGTGGTGGGTGGCGGCATCGCCGGCATGCAGGCGACGCTGGACCTGGCCAACTCCGGCTATTATGTTCACCTGGTGGAAAAAACCGCCGGGATCGGCGGAGCCATGGCCCAGCTTGACAAAACCTTCCCCACCAACGACTGCGCCATGTGAATCATCTCGCCCAAACTGGTCGAGGTCGGCCGGCATTTGAACGTCAATCTCCTGACCTTATCGGAAGTCGTGGATGTTTCCGGCGAAATCGGAAACTTCTCGGTCAAGGTCAAACAACATCCCCGTTACATCGACATGGAAAAATGCATCGCCTGCGGCTTGTGCGCCCAGAAATGCCCCCGCAAGGTGGATGACGAATTCAACCTGGGCTTGAACCAGCGCACCTCGGCCTATATCAAATACGGCCAGGCCGTGCCCCTTAAATACGCCATTGACGGCGAGACCTGCATCTATCTCACCCGGGGCAAGTGCAAGGCCTGTGAGAAATTCTGCCCCACCTCGGCCATCAATTTCGAGGACCAGGAGCAAATCATCGACCTGCAGGTGGGCGCCGTGATCCTTTCCCCTGGTTTCAAGCCCTTTGACCCTTCCGGTTTCGACTTCTACGGCTACCGCAAGATACCGGACGTGGTCACCAGCCTGGAATACGAGCGCCTGCTATCCTCCAGTGGGCCGTGCATGGGGCATCTGGTGCGGCCCTCGGATCATAAGGAGCCCCGTAGCATCGCCTGGATCCAATGCGTGGGCTCGCGCAGCACCAACCGCTGCGAAAACGGCTACTGTTCCAGCGTGTGCTGCATGTACGCCATCAAGGAAGCCCTGGTCACCGCCGAACACACATCCGGGGATGGAGTCCGACAAACCATCTTCTACATGGACATCCGCAGCCACGGCAAGGACTTTGACCGGTTTTACGAGGATGCCAAAGCCAAGGGCGTGCGTTTCATCAAGGCCCGGCCCCACACCATCGAGGCCGGCAAGGACAATTGCGGCGTCACCATGCGCTATGCCTGCGAAGACGGAAAGATCATGATCGAGAACTTCGACCTGGCCGTGCTCTCCATCGGCCTTGAACCCACAGCGGACGGGAAGCGCCTTTCGGATCTTTTCCAACTGAACCTCAACCAGTACCGCTTTGCCAAGACCTCGGACTTCTCCCCGGCCTGCACCAACCGGCCGGGGATCTATGTGGCCGGTGCCTTTCAGACCCCCAAGGCAATTCCCCGGGCCGTGACCGAGGCCTCCAGCGCGGCCCAGGAAGCAGCCACGGCCCTGATTCACGCCCGCGGCGACCTGACCAGAAGCAAGACCTATCCGGCCGAACGCGGCATCGAGGGCCAGGAGGTGCGCGTCGGCGTGTTCGTCTGTTCTTGCGGCATCAACATCGCCGGCATCATCAACGTGGACGAGGTGGCCCGCTATGCCCGCACCCTGCCCCATGTGGCCCTGGTGGAGAACAACCTCTTCAGTTGCTCGGCCGACACCCAGGAAATGATGGCCAAAAAAATCATGGAACATTCCCTGAACCGCATCGTCATCGCCGCTTGCACCCCGCGCACCCACGAAACCCTGTTCCAGGAAACCCTCCAGGAGACCGGCCTCAACCCCTATCTGGTGGAAATGGCCAACATCCGCAACCAGAACGCCTGGGTGCACCAGCGCGAACCGGAAATGGCCACCCGCAAGGCCAAGGACCAGGTGCGCATGGCCGTGGCCAAGGCGGCCCTGAGCGTGCCCATTGAAAGAACCAAGGTCAGCGTGGTCCCCAAAGCCCTGGTCATCGGCGGCGGTGTGGCCGGCATGCAGGCGGCCCTGAGCCTGGCAGACCAGAATTTTCAGACGGTGCTGCTGGAAAAATCCGATCAACTGGGCGGCAATGCCTGGAAAGTGAACACCACGGACCAGGGCGAATATATCCGGCCCTTCCTGGAAAAACTCATCGGACGGGTGGAGTCCCATCCGGCCATCGAGGTGCTGAAAAACGCTCGCCTGACAAGCGCCAAGGGCTCGGTGGGCAGTTTCACCAGTGAAATTCAGGTGAACGGCGCTTCCCGGGACTTGACCTATGGCGTGGCCGTGCTGGCTGTGGGCGGCCGGGAAACCACGCCCGCGGAATATCTGTACGGTGAGGACCCCCGGGTGGTCACCCATCTGGAGCTGGACGCCCTGATGCGGGATGATTCCGCCGGGCTGAAAAAAGCCAAAACCACGGTATTCATCCAGTGTGTCGGCTCCCGGGATGAACGCCGGCCCTATTGCAGCCGCATCTGCTGCACCCATTCCGTCAAGGCCGCCATCCATCTCAAGGACCTCAACCCGCAGATGAATGTCTACGTTCTCTACCGCGACATCCGCACCTACGGCGAACGCGAGGACCTGTACCGGAAGGCCCGGGACCTGGGAGTGATCTTCATCCACTATACCCCTGAACAAAAACCCCTGGTGGGCCGGGAAGGCGCGGACCTTACCGTGGAAGTCTTCGATCCCATCCTGCGCCTGCCGGTGAGCATCACCACCGACCGGCTGGTGCTGGCCGCCGCCATGGAGGCCAATGATTCAAAGGATCTGGTGGAGCTGTACAAGTGCGCGGCCAACGCCGACGGCTTTCTCAACGAGGCCCATCCCAAGCTGCGGCCGGTGGACATGGCCGTGGACGGCCTGTTTGTGGCCGGACTGTGCAATTACCCCAAACCCCTCAACGAGACCATTGCCCAGGCCAAGGCTGCCGCGGCCCGGGCCGCGGTGATTCTGTCCCAGACGGAAATGACCCTGGACGCCATCAAGTCCTTTGTCACGGACAAATGCGACGGCTGCGCTTTGTGCCTGGATGTCTGCCCCTATCGGGCTTTGACCCTCACGGATTACCAGGCCGGGGACGGCCGCACCCATCTCCGCATGGCCAGCGACAAGGCCCTGTGCAAAGGCTGCGGCCTGTGCTCGGCCACCTGCCCCAAGGGCGGGGTTTACGTGCACGGCTTCACCATGGACCAATTGCGGGCCCAGGTTATCGCGGCTTTGGAGGATGTTGCTTGATGCATCCTCAACCGCCCAACACAAGTCGTTCCCTCGGGGTCGGGGTCGCTATCGGTATCGGGGTCGAAAAAGCCTTACCGATGGCCGGGAATTCTTATGTCTTGATCGAACTACTATCAGGTACAAAGAAAACCAATCGGTCCCGATTGCGATTGCGACCCCGATACCGACCCCGACGCCGAGTTTAACCGGCAGGTCGAAGACAGGACAAGGGCAACCATAACGAGTATCTCAATAAGGAGTAGGCCATGACAGAAAAATTCGAACCGGTCATCCTGGGTTTTCTCTGCAACTGGTGCGCCTATGCCGGCGGGGACCTGGCCGGTGTCGGGCGCTTGCAGTACCCGCCCAACATGCGCGCCGTGCGGGTGATGTGCTCCGGCATGGTCCACCCGGATATCATCCTGACCGCCTTCAACCACGGGGCGGATGGGGTCATCTTGATGGGCTGACATCTCGGGGAATGCCATTACCTGGAAGGTAATCTCAAAGCCGTCAACCGCAGTGAAGCCGCCAAAATGGTCCTGGAACTCCAGGGCATCCACCCGGAACGTTTTACCGTGGAATGGGTTTCCTCCGCCGAGGCCCCCCGCTTTGCCGAGGTGGTGACCCGTTTCACGGAAAAGATCCGCAGTCTTGGGCCCGGCCCCAAGCAACGCCTTAAATCCGCCGCGCCGGAAGCGCGCGCCCAAGCCCAAGGGAGGTGAGCCGCCATGACCACCCAGCCTGTTAAGATCGGAAAAGAG
Organism: Desulfosudis oleivorans; assembly: GCA_020723325.1. Lineage (GTDB taxonomy): Bacteria > Desulfobacterota > Desulfobacteria > Desulfobacterales > SURF-7 > DYJD01. Next base: position 7,284 of record DYJD01000029.1, read on the forward strand.
AGCAAAAGCATTTTCAAGGACAAGGTCATGCAGTTGCTGCCCGACGGCGGCAATCTCAATGCCTGCCTGACCTGCGGGGCATGCGCCTCGGGCTGCCCGGCCACCGGCCTGGCGGACATGGACCCCAGGAGGTTCCTGCGCATGGCCGTCATGGGCCTGGATGAGCAGATCCTGAAAAGCGAATGGGTTTGGAACTGCACCCTATGCTGGCGCTGCATCTATGTCTGCCCCATGAAAATCGACATCCCCCAGCTCGTATACCATGCCCGCAAGAGCTGGCCCCGGGAAGCCCGCCCCAAGGGCATCCGCTCCTCCTGCGACATGGCCCTCACCAGCGAGAGCTGCAGCGCCATGGGCGCCAAGGAGGAGGATTTCCGAATGGTGGTGGAGGATGTGCTGGAAGAAGTCCGGGCCAATCAACCCGGCTGGGAAAACCTGACGGCGCCCATCAACAAGGCCGGGGCCGAATTCTTCCTGAACCAGAACTCCCGGGAGCCGGTCACCGAGCCGGACGAAATGGTGCCCCTGTGGAAGATTATGAGTTTTGTGGGCGCGGACTGGACTTATTCCACCAAGGGCTGGGCCGCCGAAAACTACTGCATGTTCATGGCCGACGATGAAAACTGGGAGCGCATCGTGCGCATCAAGGCCAAAGCCGTGGACGACCTGGGATGCAAGTACTGGGTCAACACCGAGTGAGGGCATGAACTTTTTGCAGTCCGGGTCGGACTGAAAAAATTCAACATCCCCCACAAATTCGAGATCACCACCATCGTGCAACTTTACGCCCAATGGATCCGTGAGGGCAGGCTCAGGTTCAATTCCGACTGGAACCGGGACCTGAAGGTCAAGTTCACGGCCCAGGATCCCTGCAACCAAGTGCGCAAAACCTACGGCGATGCCTATGCCGAAGACCTGCGCTTTGTCATCAAGAAAGCAGTGGGCGAGGAGAACTTCGTGGACATGACCCCCAACCGCTCCAATAACTACTGTTGCGGCGGGGGCGGCGGCGCCCTGCAAGGCGGCTATCCCGAGGCCCGCCGCAGTTTCGGCAAGATCAAATTCGACCAGATCGCGGCCACCGGCGCGGCTTACTGTGTGGCCCCCTGCCACAACTGCCATTCCCAGATCCATGATCTGAACGAACACTTTAACGGCGACTACCACACGGTCCACTTGTGGACCATCATCTGTCTGGCCATGGGGGTCCTGGGCGAAAACGAGCGGGCCTATCTCGGCCCGGAGCTCATGCAGGTGGGCCTGTGAACATCCATCAAGCGGACATAACCGGAAAGGAGCGGGTATGAAAACCTTCTTCGACCTGATTCAGGAAGTACAAAAACCGGGCCTGTGCCACCGCTGCGGCGGCTGCGTCACATTCTGCAGCGCCGTGAACTACGGCGCCCTTGATCTGGACAAGGACGGCAAGCCTCTTTACAGCGAGATCGAGAAATGCGTGGAATGCGGCCTGTGCCATGCCATCTGCCCGGAAGTGGACGAGCTGGAAGCTGAAACCAAGGAACGCTGCGGCTGGACCGCGCCCATGGGCCGCATCATCGAAACCACTGTGGCCAGCTCCACCGACGCGGCCGTACGCAAGAATGCCACCGACGGCGGCGTGGTCACCGGCCTGCTTCTGCATCTCCTGGAACGCGGCCGCATCGACGGCGCCATCGTCACCAAACAAACCGGTCCCTTTCAGCGTCGGCCCTATTTGGCCACCTCCACTGAGGAGATCAAAGAGGCCGCCGGATTCTTCTTCGACACCTCCCATGGCATGAAGAATTTCAGCGATCAGTACATGACCTTTTCCACCATTGAGGGATTTGATCCGGTCATGAAAAAAGGCCTGAAGCGTGTGGCCCTGGTGGGTACCCCCTGCCAGATCAAATCCGTGCGCCGCATGCAGACCTTGGGCCTGATTCCTTCGGAAAGCATCAAATTCTGCCTGGGCCTGTTCTGCTCCGGGAATTTCCTGTTCGGGGAGGTGGAGCGCCGCGCCCTGGCCGAATCCGGCGGCTTCGACTGGAAGGATGTCCGCAAAATAAACATCAAGGAGGACTTGAAGGTCCATCTCAAGAACGGCGAGGCCAAACACATTTCCATGGAACAATTGCTCAGTATCCGGCGTTTCGCCTGCAGCTTTTGCCAGGACTACTCCTCGGAATTCGCCGACATTTCCTTTGGCGGCCTAGGGGCCGAGGAAGGCTGGACCACGGTCATCACCCGTTCGACCCAGGGCCGGGCCGCCTTTGCCGATGCCAAGGGCGCCGGCGCCCTGGAGGAGTTCAGCGTCAAGGACAATCCCGGCTTCGCCACCCAGGCCCTGGCCCTGGTGCGTACCCTGTCGGCCCGGAAAAGACGCAGCGCCCAGCAAAACAGGCGGAATTTGGGGAAAAAAGGAGTAAAAATAAAAAGCTGATTAAGGAGGAACCGATCATGGGTGTCCGAGTTGCAAGTGAATGGTTGAATTCATGCTCCGGATGTGAAATTTCCATCATCGACATGGGCGAGCGTCTGCTCGACATTCTGGCGGTGGCGGACATTGTGCACCTCCCGGCCTTGGTGGACAGCAAATATTACGGCCAGCGCGGGGATCAGAAGCATCTGTCCCTGCCCGAAGCGGATGTGGGCATCATCAGCGGCGGCATCCGCAACGAGGAACACCTGGAGGTGGCCCTGGAAATGCGCAAAAAATGCAATCTCATTATCGCCCTGGGGACCTGCGCCACCCACGGCGGCATCCCCTCCCTGGCCAACACGTACACAGTGGATGAAATCAAGGAACGCGCCTATTCCACCGAAACCACCGACCGGCCGGATGCCTACCCGTCCGAGGGTCTGCCCGCGCTTCTGGATGCCTGCTATGCCCTGGATGAAAAAATCAAGGTGGACATCCAGTTACCGGGCTGTCCGCCCCATCCGGATATTATCTTTTCGGCCCTGGTGGCCCTGGTGCAAGGCAAGCCCCTTTCCGTGCCGGACAAGAGCGTGTGCGACACCTGCCCCACCGTACGCAAAGGCAAGGGCGAGCTGAAAAAAGTGCGGCGCTTCCTCACGGCGCCGGAATACGGGGCCCCGGGCGAACCCCTGGACAAGATGCGCTGTTTGCTGGAACAGGGGTTCCTGTGCATGGGCCCGGTCACCCGCGCCGGTTGCGGCGGCGACGGCATTACACCGCGCTGTGTTTCAGCCCGGGTGCCCTGCCGCGGCTGCTCCGGCCCGGTACGCCATGACGGCAACCAACTGCTGGATATGCTCAATGCCCTGGCCTCCAACGGCATTGACCTGAAATCCATCCCCAACCGGCCCCTGCTGCTGCGGTTTTCAGGGGCCCACGCCTTGCTCAAACCGGTATTCCAGGAAAGGAGATCGAGTTGATATGACCCAAACCATCACCATTCAACCGATTACCCGCATCGAGGGCCACGCCGCCATCAACATCTGGCTGGACGATGCGGGCAATTATAAGGATGCCCGCGTGAACTACATGTCCCTGCGGGGATTCGAGAAATTCGTGGAAGGCAAACCGGCCGAGGAACTCCCGGACATTGTCTGCCGGATCTGCGGCATCTGCCCCTGGATGCACCACTTGGCCTCCAACAAGGCCGTGGACCGCTGCTTCGGCGTCACCCCGCCCCCGGCCGGCCATAAGCTGCGGGAGCTGATGCAGACCATTGCCCATGCCGAAGACAAACTGCTGAACTTCTACTTCCTGGCGGCGCCGGATTTCGTCATCGGACCCGATGCCGATTATTCCGTGCGCAATGTGGTGGGCATTGCCAAGGCCAATCCGGAACTGGCCCAGCAGGTGATCAAGACCCGTTACATGGTCAAGATGATTCTGGACAAGTTCTCCCGCAAGACCATTCACCCCGTGGCCGGCGTGCCCGGCGGCTTTTCCAAACCCATGCTGGAGGAGGAGCGCCGCGAGATCCTGGAAAAAATGAAACAGGTATTGGACTTCTCCCAGTTCACCCTGGACTTTGCCAAAAAGAACGTGTTCCCCAAATACATGGACGCCATCAAGACCCTGGGGGTCATCACCACCGGGTTCATCGGCACCGTGGATGAAAAGGGCGGCCATAACCTTTACGACGGCAAAATCCGCCTGATGAAAGCCGACGGCAGTTATACGGACTTCGATGCCCAGGATTACGCGGACTATCTGGGCGAGCAGGTAGTACCCTATTCCTACGGCAAGTTCCCTTACGCCCGTTGCTGGAATGAAGGCTTTGACCTGGATGTGGACCATCCCAAGGGCATTTACCGGGCCAACACCCTGGCGCGCATCAACGTGGCCGACCATATGGCCACCCCCAAGGCCCAGGCCGAGCTGGAGGAATTCCGCTCCCTATTCGGCCGGCCGGCCCAGGCCACCCTGCTCTACCACTATGCCCGGCTCATCGAAGGGGTTTACGCCGGCGAACGCGCCATCGAGATCCTGAGTGATCCAACCATCACCGATCCTGATGTGCGCGCACCCTTTGAACCCCAGGCCGGCCGGGGCGTGGGCTGCGTGGAAGCCCCACGGGGAACCCTGATCCACGACTATTCCACGGACCAGAACGGCCTGATCACCAGGGCCAATCTCATTGTGGGGACCACCCACAATCTCGGGCCCATGAACCTGAGCGTCAAACAGGCGGCCCGGGCCTTGATCCAAAACGGCAATGTAACCGAAGGCATCCTCAACCGGATTGAAATGGCGGTGCGCGCCTACGACCCCTGAATCAGTTGCGCCACCCATCGCCTGGACGGCGATCACATTGTGACCATCAAAATCATGGACGCCCAAAATCGGGTAATCAAGGATTGGCCTGAGCGGAAAATGTAAGGAGGATAATCATGAGCGCAACCACTCCCGTTGTATACTTGGCTTCCCCTGTGTTTCGGGAGATCGCTGACAATCCCAAGGTCTCCGTGAAATACAAATTCATGATTAATAAAGTCTGGAGCAATCTCAACACCGCGGCCGAAGTCATTGTGGCGGAAAGCCGCTTTCCCAGCACGGAAGAAATCGTCCAGACCGTGACGGAAAAGGAGGTCGATTTCATCGGCTGCCACCTGGGCCACCGCATCACCGAGGAGATCGTTTCCATTCAAAGTGTCAAGGCCGTCAGCACCAGCAATGTGGGTTGGAACCATATCCATCTTCACCCGGCCATAGTCGTCACCAACACCCCCGGCGTCCTGGCCGGCACCATTGCCGACTATACCGTGTCCCTGATCCTGGCCAACCTGCGCAATATCGTGGGGCTCAGCAACTATTTGTGGAACGGCAAATGGACTCCGGCTGATAAATGGGACCTGGACCGCCACATCGGTAAAAACACCGAGAACCTTACCTACGGCATTCTCGGCCTGGGTCAAATCGGCCGGGAAGTGGTCCAGCGGGTGGCGCCCTGGGGTATCCACATCGCCTACCACGATATTTTCCAGAGCATGGAAATGGAAGAGCGCTTTCCGAACCTGACTTATTACGAGGACGTGGAACAGCTTTTCAAGACCGCCGACATCATCTCCATCCACATTCCGCTGGATGAAAGCACCCAGCACTTTGTGGGTGAACATCTTCTGCAACTCATGCGTCCCCATGCTCTTCTAGTCAACACGGCCCGGGGCGGGGTCATCGATACCGCGGCCCTGATTCGCCTTCTGAAAAACAAGGACATCGCCATCCACCTGGCTCTGGATGTTTACGAGGACGAACCCCTGCCGGCCGAGACCCTGGACGAGTTCCGCGAGATCACTGCGGAAAGACCGGATCTGCGCTTCATCTTCACCCCCCACAGCGCGACCGCCGATGCCGACACCCGGGCGCGCATGTCCGCCACCATGCTGGCCAACCTGAATTCCCTGGCGCGCTCCACCACGGCCCGGGACATCAAGGAACTGAACGTGGTCCCACCCATGGCCTTTTTGAAAAAAGAGCCGCGCATGATCGAGGACTTCCGCATTTTCAGGTGGTGGCAGGGGAAATGAGATCGGGATATGCGTTACGGGTTGCGGACTGTGAGATACGGGAGGGCCTTGATCATCGTTTCGGCCGTATCGCGGCTGGAAGCCGCTCCCACCGAGCAGCGACGTCCGAAATGATGTTCATGACCTATTGAGAGAGTAAGCCTTAATAGCCTCGTAAGAAATCCCAACCGCTGTCACTCCCGCGCAGGCGGGAGTCCAGAGCTACTCGAAAAAACCGGATTATTGCCTGCGCGGGAATGACGGGAAAAGGTGTTTTTGCGACTTTTTACGAATGCATCAAGCCTTTTGGAAGTTCAGGCTTATTCACATCTGTATTTTCGGGTTGAGACCAGGTCATCCCCATTGTTCTTGAACACGAATTCTTCGCATTCACTAAAAATCGCATTGGTGGTTTTGGTCATATAGGTCCAGATGATTTTGTCGCCCCGTTTTTCGCTGTTGGTGGGCAGACGTTTTTGGTGGTCATTGCAGACCTGCTCCATAGCTTTATGGCCTTTGACGAACTTGTCGAAGCGTTCATCGCGCTCCGCCTGTTGTTTCTCGTCCTTGACCTTTCTCTCGGCCATTTTGGCGCAGATCATTTCCGCCCGCTTACGCTCCGGCGGGCTCATTTTGGCCATATCCGCCGGATCGCATGAAATCTTTCCCGAAGCGGCCATAATGGTTACAGGGGTCGCCAGCATTCCGACAAACAACACCAACAGTACAACACGGACTTTTTTCTCCTTTTGCATGCTGTCCTCCTTAATTGTCTATGGGGCTATGGTTAATAGAAAAAATCATCCAGCCGGAGTCCGCAAGGCCTTTTCCAATACTTTGTCCAGGGTCGGGTTGAACTTGTCAGGCGCTTCCAGCATGGGGAAATGCCCCAGGCCGGGCATGATGATCAATTCATAACCGGTCATGTGACGCTGATTAGCCTCTGAATTGGTAGGCCAGAGATCGGTATTGATGCAATAAACCGGAATCCGCACTGCCTCGAATACTTCGTGGGCCTTGCCCTGAACATACAACCCGAAAAATTCCTTCAGGCTTTCCTTGGCAACAAAATCCGGCGCGCAAGCCACATCGTCTAAAATCCATTGCCGCAGCTTGGGATCGGTGTCGGCCACGAACATCGTGCCCACAAAACCTTTAATGCCCTTCATAAAATCGGCTTCAAAGGCTTGCATAACACCGTCTAATTCCTCCTGCACATCCGCACCATAGGCCGCCATGGTATAGGCCTTGCGGTTCAAACCCGAATGCCCGTGTCCGGCCAGATCCAGGGTGACCACCAGATACTTCTTTGCATAATAATCCACCTGCCGGCTCCAGTAACGGCTGTCGCAACTCCAGCCGTGGATGAACACCAGGGCCGTGTCCCCGCTCCCATAAACATTGTAATTGATGGGTACGCCATCGGCTGAGTAAACAATGCCGGGAAGCGCCTTTTGTGATGTGCAATGACAACCGGCCAGCAAGATGCTCCAAACCAGCCCGAACAATATAAAGTATTTTTTCATTTTTGGCTTCCTCTGTAGTGTAGGCAAATAGACTGAAGGCTGAAACTTTTTGGGTCTAGATCAGGCCATATCCGACGGTTGCGCTCTTCATCGGTCGCTTCTTTTTGTGATCCGTTGAAGTAGATCGGAATGGTCTTTAATATACTAGGCCGTTAATTCGAATGCAAGCCCAGATCCTGGCAGGGGAATCCCATGCAAACTTGGCGCGGAACGTGCGGCCATTAATTACCAATATTTCATTTAGCGAAAACTATTGCCCACAGAAACAAAGCGATTCGTGAATGCTTGGGTTTTGTCTCTGCCATCCATCTTCTCGGGGTCGGGGTCGGGGTCGGTATCGGTATCGGTATCGAGTTTTTTCATCTGTATGCATTATCGCGGCTGGAAGCCGCTCCCACGATGGAGGATGACCGCAACGATGATCAAGGCAAAAAAAATTCAATTCGATACCGATCCCGATACCGACCCCGACCCCGAAAAAAACCATGTGCGATTACCCTGGATATTGTCTTGACATATCTGCCCCTTTTTGAAATACATTAGGACTAATTATAAGTCCGACGCCATTTCAACCCAAACAGATAAACCAATACACCGTTGCACAATTTGAACTTTTAACCATCAAAAGGAGGGGAAAGCGCCATGATGAAAAAAACGCTTACTGTAGTATTGTTGTTGGCTGTTGCATTGATTCCGGTTGCCGTACTGGCACAAGGCGGGACCATCAAGATCGCCACCCAGTCACCCCTTTCCGGCGGGCAATCGGCCATCGGCGTGGATATCAAAAACGGCGCCGAGCTGGCCTTGGAGCAACTCAAGGCCCCTCTTGAAAAAATGGGCTTCAAGGTTGAACTCGCGCCTTACGATGACCAGGCCAACCCGGACAACGGCGTGGCCAATTCGAAAAACATCGTAGCGGATCCCACCATTCTGGCAGTGGTCGGGCATTACAATTCCGGCGTGCAGATCCCCTCTTCTGAAAATTATCATTCCGCCAACCTGGCCAATGTGTCGCCGGCCAACACCAATCCCAAAGTCACCGATCGCGGTTATGCGGAAGTCAGCAGAATCGTGGGCCGGGATGATGTGCAAGGGGTTGTGGCCGCCCAATTCGTCCATTCCAAGGGCATGAAGAGCGCTTATGTACTCCATGACAAAACCGCCTACGGCCAGGGTATCGCCACTTTCTTCCAGCAGGAAGCCAAAAAACTCGGTATGAAGGTCCAGGGCTTTGAAGGCACCGAAGAAAAGGCCAATTTCGACGCCATCCTAGCGCCGGTGATAGCGGCCAAGTCGGATGTGATCTTTTTCGGCGGCATTTACGACCAAGCTTCGGTTTTCTTCAAGCAGGCCCGGGAAAAAGGCTATAAAGGCATGTTCATCAGCGACGACGGCTATGACTCCCCCGAGGCCGTCAGCATCGGCGGCCCGGCCCTTTTGGAAGGCGGCGGGCTATACTACACCACCGTGGCCGGTCCGGCCAAACTCTATCCCGGCACCGCCAAATTCCAGACGGATTTCAAGGCCAAATACGGCGCCGATCCCAGACCCTTTGCGGCCCAGGGCTATGACTCCATGGCCATCTGCCTGAAAGGCATTGAAGAGGCTGCCAAAGCCGCTGGCAACAAGCTTCCCGCCCGCAAGGATGTGGCCGCCGCCGTCCGCAAGCTCAAGGACTTTAATGGAATCACGGGCAAGATCAATTTCAACGAAAAAGGCGACCTGACCGTGGCCAAATATTTCGTGATCCAAGTCATTTCGCCGGATCCGGCCAAATGGAACGACAATAAAATTGACAAGACCCTTGATATTGCCCCGCCTAAATGATGCGGATGGGGACTTTAGCTGATACAGAATAAAATTGTTTTCACCACGAAGGGCACGAAGAAAAAAATTCTGATACTTCGGTATGCTAACAAACACTTCGTGTCCTTCGTGTACTGCGAAGCGGGTGGTGGAAAAAATGCAGGTAGACTGCCAATTGATTACTAACCATTACCGATGACTTCCGGAAGCCCTGAATGATTGCCGTCCCCATACGCCGCTTTTACCAAAATCCTTCCATTCGTGAATTGATCCGTCCCCTGGGACAAATCATCTCGTTTTCCGCAGCCAGCAGCGTAGTGCTTTCGCTGTTGATCCTGCTGGTCGCCCTGGTCCTGCGGGGTACAGCCGTGAACGAGTATGCCCTCAGCCATTACCAGGTGGACATCCTGACCCTGACCCTGAAGAACCTTCCCCAGGTCCTGATTGACGGCATCACCTTGGGCTTTGTCTATGCCGCCATTGCCTTGGGCTACACCATGGTTTACGGTGTGTTGGAATTCATCAATTTCGCCCACAGTGAAATCTTTGCCATCGGCGCCTTTGTGGGCGTTGAAGTCCTGATCGCAATGAACAATGCCGGTGTTTTTACCGGAATTTCACTTTGGGCCGCCTATGGTTTTCTGATCATCGCCATCCTGGTGGGGATGGTCGCTGCCGGCGGCACAGCGGTCTTGATGGAAATCGTGGCCTACCGCCCCCTGCGCGGAGCGCCGCGGCTGGTGCCGCTCATCTCCGCCATCGGCGTTTCCTTTTTCTTGCAGGATCTGATCCGGCTGGTGGAAAGCCTGACCACCGGCCAGTTTCACCGCATTTTCCCCACCTTCGGCAACTTTGACAAGCGTTTGCTGATTTCGAATTTTGATATCGCCGGCACCACCCTGGAGCTGAACATCCAATTCAAGTCCATCATTGTCATCATCGCCGCGGTGGTGATGTTGATGCTCCTGAATTACATCGTAAACGCCACCAAAATCGGCACCGCCATCCGCGCCGTGGCCCAGGACCGGGCTTCGGCCAGCCTGATGGGCATCAATATCAATCTTTGTGTGGTGGTCACTTTTCTCATCGGCGGGGCCCTGGGCGGCGCGGCCGGCGTATTGTACGCCCTGAAATTCACCCGCATCGATCCCTTTGTGGGTTTTTTCCCGGGCCTGAAGGCCTTTACAGCCGCCGTGCTGGGGGGCATCGGCAATCTCACCGGCGCGTTGTTGGGCGGTCTGGTGCTGGGTTTGCTGGAAACCTTTGCCGGGTCCTACCTCTATATTTTCACCATGGGCGCGGCCGGCGCTGAATATAAAGACATTCTGGCCTTTGCCATTCTGATCATCGTGCTCATTTTCCGTCCCTCCGGCCTGCTGGGCGAGCAAGTGGGCCAAAAGGCTTAGGAGGATCAAATGGCCGCCATCAAATCCGGCAAGGCTTCTGCCTCATCAATTGTAAACAACTTCCTGAACCAGGGCAAAAGGCCTTATTTTCTTGCATCGGTCTACCTGGCGCTGGGCACTCTCCTTGTTTATTTTAATCCCTTGAATATGGCCTCCTTCTTTTTTCTACTTTCGTCGGCTTTTGTCATTTACAAGCTGCAAATGCACGGCGGCTTCAAGCTGGCCATCACCGCCGTGGCGCTGTTGATCATCGTGCCCATCATCGGCATCCGCAACATTTTCTATCTGGAAGTTATTTTTCAGATCAGCGTTTTCGCGGCCCTGGCCTTGGGCTTGAATGTGGTGGTGGGCTTTGCCGGTCTGCTGGACCTGGGTTATGTGGCTTTTTATGCGGTGGGCGCTTATCTCTGGGCCTTTTTCGGCTCCCAGCAAATGTTTCTGCTGGCTGAAATCCCTGGGACAGCCCCCTCCGGCACGCCTTTCTTCCTGCCCGCCGATATGTTCTACCTGTTCGCCTTTCTCGGCATTGTGGTGGCGGCCCTCACCGGCATCCTGCTGGGCTTGCCGGTATTACGCCTGCGCGGCGACTATCTTGCCGTGGTGACCCTGGGGTTCGGTGAAGTCATCCGGGTGCTGGCCAACAATCTAGATAAACCCCTCAACATCACCAACGGCCCCCAGGGCATCACACCCATTCAGCGGCCCACCCTGCCGGAAGGGCTCCTCAATTCCCTGCGGGTGCTCATGGATCCCCTGGTGGGGCGGGATGTCAGCCAAGGCGAATTTTACAATTTGTTTTTTTATTTGTTGGCCCTTTTGGTCATCATTTTTGTCATCATCGTGGTGCGACGATTGGATGATTCAAAAATCGGCCGGGCCCTCACCGCCATCCGCGAGGATGAAACCGCGGCGGTCTCCATGGGCATTCCCTTGACGCGCATGAAACTCACGGCCTTTGCCGTGGGCGCCTCCTTTGCGGGTATCATGGGCGTCATGTTTGCCGCCAACCGCACCTTTGTCAGCCCCGAATCCTTTTCCTTCATGCAATCCATCGGTGTGCTGACCATGGTGATCCTGGGCGGCATCGGCAGTATCCCGGGCGTGATCCTGGGAGCGGCGGTGGTCATCATCTTAAACCTGCAGGTTCTGCAAGGGCTTTCCCTGTACCTCAGCCAATTGCGCCAAAGCGAGGCGGTCATCCCCATCATCGATTTTGCCTGGAAAAACCTCTCCACCCAGTTGGACCCGGCCAAGTATCAGCGCATGCTGTTCGGTATCATTCTGATCCTGATGATGATCTACCGCCCGGCCGGCTTGATTCCGGCAGCCCGGCGCAAGCGCGAGCTTTCCACCCGTAGCAAAGATAAAAAAAAGCCGATAACCCCTTCTTCCACGGCAGCGGAGGCGGATCATGGCGCTGCTTGAAGCCCGGGGAGTGACCAAACGATTCGGCGGCCTGCTGGCCGTGAACAAACTTGATCTTACCGTGGAAGCCGGCGCCATTGTCAGCATCATCGGCCCCAACGGCGCCGGCAAAACCACCTTTTTCAACACCCTCACCGGCCTGTACCGGCCGGATGAAGGCCACATTGTTTGCCAGGGCCATTCCCTGGTGGGTTTACGGCCGGATCAAATCGCCAAGTTCTCCATTGCGCGCACTTTTCAAAACATCCGCTTGTTTGCCAACATGACCGTCATGGAAAACATTTTGGTGGGGATGCACACGCGGCTTTTCCAGGATATGCCCAACGTGCTCCTGCGCTCCCGGAAGTTCAAACTGGAAGAGGAGCAGGCCCATGCCAGGGCCGCCGAGCTGATGGCCTTCATGGGGCTCACCGGCGTGGGGGACGAGTTGGCCTCAAGCCTGCCGTACGGCGTCCAGCGCCGCCTGGAAATCGCCCGTTCCCTGGCCGCCGACCCCAAACTGCTGCTCCTGGATGAACCCACCGCCGGCATGAATCCCCAGGAATCCTGCGAAGCCATGATCCTCTTCCAAAAACTGCGTGATCAGCTCGGCATCACCATTCTGCTCATCGAACATGACATGAAAGTGGTGATGGGGATTTCCGACCGGATCACCGTAATTGATTATGGTGAAAAAATCGCCGAGGGCGCGCCCCATGAGATCCAGTCGAACACGCGGGTCATCGAAGCCTACCTGGGCAGCGGCGCTGCGGCGGCCTTGACGAACAAAGAGTCGGAGGCGCGCCGGCCCATTCAGTTGGAAAAATCCCCTGCCCCGGATGCCGGCGCAACCCTGCTTTCCATCGAAAATATCGATTCCTATTACGGACATATCCATGCCCTCAAAGGCATTTCCCTGGAAGTCAAGGCCGGTGAAATCGTCACCCTAATCGGCGCCAACGGCGCGGGCAAGAGCACAACCTTACGGACCATCTCCGGCCTTGTGCGCGCCAGGCAGGGCAAAATTTTGTTGCGCGGACAGAACATCACAAAGCTGCCGCCCCATGATATTGTCAAGGCCGGCGTCGGCCATGTGCCTGAAGGCCGCGGTATTTTCCCGCGACTAACAGTGCGCGAGAACCTCGGGGTCGGGGCGTTTATCATCAATGACCAGCCCCTGGTGCAGCGCCGCATGGAATACGTCTTCCACCTGTTTCCCTTGCTGAAAGAAAGGCTGGATCAAAAAGGCGGCACTCTTTCCGGCGGCGAGCAGCAAATGCTGGCCATTGCCCGGGGTCTGATCTTGAACCCCAAAATTCTGCTCCTGGACGAGCCTTCCATGGGACTTGCGCCGGTGCTGGTGGACCTGATCTTCCAGATCATCGAGAAGCTCAACAAGGAAGACGGCATCGCTATTTTACTGGTGGAACAAAACGCCCACATGGCCCTGCAATATGCCCACCGCGCCTACGTGCTTTCCACCGGCCAGATCGTGCTGCAAGGCGATGCCCGGGAAATCGCCCAGAATCCCCAGGTCAAGAGCGCCTATCTTGGCGGGTGATTATGGTTGGGGCGGGTGGATATCCATCACCGTAGGGGCGGTTCGCGAACCGCCCCAACAGAAGATCCCATCAATCCGACAGAATTCTTTCAAGGATATTGATCGTATTCGCGACATAACCTTTGCAGAAATCCGCCTTGATATTTTTCTCGACAAATTGCTTATAACCCTCGGCCGAAAACAGGTCGAGACCGATCAGCTCCGGGCAATTGATCTTGCCGTGCAAGGCTTGAAAAGCCTGCACAAAGGTTTTGACTTTTCCCATCACTTTTTGAAACCGTTCCGGGTCGCCGGGATGGGCAAAGCCGTATTTCAGTCCGATCACCAAATAAGCGCCGCTGACCGCGCCGCATTCCCCGCCCACTCCGGAACCGCCGGCCAGGCCGATGGAAATCGTGCGGGCCAGATCCGGGTCCATATTGTAATCCGGGGCAAAGGCCGCCAATACCGCCTGGGAGCAACGGTATCCGTTCATAAAATCCGCAACAGCGGTTTCTTGTTTGCTCATTTTTTTCTCCTCCATTTATCTTGGTATTTTAATACTACGGGTTGAGAGGCATGCCCAAGCTGGGTAATACATAACCGATCGAAATTTACGTGTCCAACGATTTAATTCGATGGTAATTATCGAAAAAATTGAACGATGAGGTCGGCATGAAATAGCGCCAATTAAAAACGTTTTTCACCGTGGCCCAATTGCTGGGTTTTAACAAAGCCGCGGAAACCCTGCATTACGCCCAGTCAACCGTCTCGGCCCAGATCCGCTTACTGGAGGAGGAATTCGGCAAGCCGCTCTTCGACCGCATCGGCAAGACCGTTGTCCAGGCAATAGTAGAGCAGATAGATAAATATTGGGATAATCTTTTTGCAGATCCGAATGCGATTGACTAGCAGAAAACCGATTCCCAGGTGGTTTTATAATTGACAGGCCGCCGGATTTCGCCTATAGTTTCGGCCTTCCAAACAAAATCCGGACCCATCCGGAGATCAGGAATGCCATGGCTCCGCAATTCGGCGCCATGATTCGTTTAAAGAATATCGGGGAGAAAACACATGATCAAGGTAGCTTTTATCGGTTGGCGCGGTATGGTCGGGTCGGTATTGATGGACCGCATGAATGCGGAAAAGGATTTCAAGGGCTTTGAACCGCTCTTTTTCACCACCTCCCAGGTGGGGGCACCGGGCCCGGAAATCGGTCTTCCAACCCCGCCCCTCAAGGATGCCTTTGACACCGCCACCCTTAAGCAAATGGATATCATCGTCACCTGCCAGGGCAGCGACTATACCAAGGAGGTCCACCCCAAGCTCAGGCAAGCCGGCTGGAAAGGCTATTGGATCGATGCCGCCTCGGCCCTGCGCATGGCCAAGGACAGCGTCATCGTCCTCGACCCGGTGAACCGCAACGTCATCGACCAGGCCCTCTCTGATGGTTTGAAAGACTATATCGGCGGCAACTGCACGGTCAGCCTGATGCTCATGGCCATGGGCGGTTTGTTCCAAAAAGGCCATATCCAATGGATGACCTCCATGACCTACCAGGCCGCCTCCGGCGCCGGCGCCAAGAATATGCGCGAGTTGGTGGACCAGATGGCGGTGATCGGCCGGGTCTCCAAGGATCTGCTGGACAATCCGGCCTCGGCCATTGCCGATCTGGATCGCCGGGTGATCACCACCATGCGCCGCCAGGATTTTCCCACGGACAATTTCGGCGCGCCCCTGGCCGGCAGCGTGATTCCGTGGATCGACAGCGCCATGGAAAACGGCCAGACCCGGGAGGAGTGGAAAGGTCTTGCGGAAACCAACAAAATCCTCAATACCAAAACCCCTATTCCCATTGATGGAATCTGCGTCCGCATCGGCGCCATGCGCTGCCACAGCCAGGCCCTTACCGTCAAGCTGAACCGGGATATCCCCCTTGCGGATATCACCGACATGTTGGCCAATGCCAACCCCTGGGTGAAAGTGGTGCCCAATACCAAGGCCGAAGTCCTTCAGGCCCTTACACCGGCAGCCGTTACCGGCACTCTGACCGTGCCCATCGGCCGCATCCGCAAGCTCAATATGGGCCCGGAATTCATGACCGCCTATACCGTGGGTGATCAACTGCTTTGGGGCGCGGCTGAACCCATCCGCCGGATGCTGAACATCACCTTGGATTTCCTGGGGAGATAAGCGCTGTTCGCCGATCGGGAGGCCATGGAAAGACCCATTTCAGCCGCCATCCAGGAGCACCTGGAAAATTCCATCCTCAAAGGCCTGCGGCTGGAATGGCAGGCCATTCACCAGGACCTGCCAGGGGAATACCGGAGCCGGCTGCGTCTGCCGGCCTTCCGGCTCACCAGTGGTGCGCACCCACTGGCCTCCTGGATCTCGGCGGATCACCTCATGTCCTTTTCCAGGGCCTTTGTCCTCCAGGCGGACTGGGGTTCCCTTGTGGAAGTGCTGCGCCATGAAGTGGCCCATCAGCTTGCCGCCACTTTCCCAGGGGCGGACCAGGAAACCTCCCATGGCCCGCTTTTCCGCCGGGCCTGCGAAATCCTCCGCGCCGATCCCCGGGCCACCACCCGCCTGGGTCGTGACCGCCTCCTACAGGACACAAGCCCGGATGCAACGCCCCACGACCGTCTGATCCGCAAAGTCCGGCTTTTAATGCAACTGGCCGAATCCGCCAACCCCCATGAGTCGGCCCAGGCCGCGGCCAAGGCCAATGCCCTGATCATCAAATACAATCTCGATATCCTTACTAACGACGAGACCCGGAACTTTGTGAGCCTTTTTCTGGGGAAACCGGCCCTGCGCCACAGTGCCCACACGGTCGGCATCACCGCCCTGCTGGAAGCCCATTATTTTGTTCAGGTGGTCTGGGTGTCTGCCTATGTACTGGAAAAAGGCAAAATGGGCCGCGTACCGGAAGTTTCCGGCACCCTGCCCAATGTGCGCATTGCCGGTTATGTTTTTGACTACCTGTTGCAGTACATCGCCTCCCAATGGAATCAATACCGGCAACACAATTCAACGGTAACAAGGGACCGATCAGGTTTTTCCCTCGGAATCGTGGACGGCTTCCGGAAAACCCTGGACAGTCGGAAAGTCAAGACCCTGCAAGACTACACAGAAACTGTTCAAGACCGGAGTCTGATCGTTCTGGAAGACGAAAGGCTCAAGACTTACATGGGCGAGCGCTACAACCGGTTGCGCGCCTTCAGGCGCGGATCACGCATTGATTCCTCGGCCTATTCCGCCGGAAAAAAAATCGGTGAAAAGCTGGTCATTTCCAAGGGGATCGACCATTCCCCTGTGAAGAGCGGAAAATTTCTGCCGCTATAAATTTTACGGCTTAAGTTGAGTAACCCATGTAGAATTCCGGTAAGTCTTTCCGTTGCATTTTCTGTCCTCACTGAATTCAATTGCATGATGCGATTGGGTTTGAGCCCAATGCAAACCCCAACTATACAGGCCAATAGGACGCTTGTCTTGATAGTTTTCAATTCGACTGTCGCGACCAAAGGCTTCAAGCATTAGATGATTTCCCTTGATCCTTTATCTTAATTCTTCCCAAATTCTTAGGCCATTAATGTTTTTGAAATGTACATCATATGTGATCAATTTGGAGCCGGTCTCGATTGCATGCGCTGCTATCCAAATGTCATTTATTGGGATCATTTTCCCTTTCTTGCTGAGTTCTGCTTTTATTTCACCAAATATTTCTGAAGTTTCTATTGTTACATCTAATGTTATAACCCCATCCTTTTGAAGAAATTGTTTCAACTCACGGACATTTTCAAGATATTTTTTGCCTCCAATAAATCCAGCGAAGAGTTCTCCTGCCATTATTGTTGATACAAATATCTTTTCTGATTCAATGATATAATCAAAAACGATTTGGTCGCCATACATAAATGCAGTATAAGCATTTGTATCTAGCAGAATTTTCTTCATTTTTTCCAATCCGATTCATCGATCTTTTCAAAATCCTTGATTCTGTTCTCAAATTCGGCCTTTTCTTGTGATGTCCATTTTCCAAATAAATCGGAGAAGGCCTTTTTTTTTGCTGCTTTTTGATCTGCCAGTAATGTACTTTGAAGTATATATTTCACTGTACGGTTTTGACTTAATCCATATTCTTTTGACTTTTCTGCGATCTTTTTATCAAGATCATTATCAATGCCGTGTATAGTTATTGATTTCATTGAAGCCTCCAAATTGAACCATAATTTATTATCATATAGTTCATTTTTGTTGTTCAAATCAAGACAAAATCAAATATCTCCAAATAGTGCCCAATCGAATATTGATGCATTTGTATGTCGTAAAACACTTTTTTCCGTCATTCCCGTGCAGGCGGGAATCCAGGTTTTAGAGTAGTTCTGGACTCCCGCCTATGCGGGAGTGACGGTGGTTGGGACTTTTATCGAAGTTGATAAATTACCCAACGGCAGGATCGTGGTAAGAGCAGCCGCCCGAAATGGCACGATTTCAGATATCATTGGCTACCTTTCGCAAGAAAGCAGGCACATTATGTTTGCCTATATTGATAAAAGCCATCTCCATTAAAGGATCATTCTGAACTTTGCCCGTTTTGCGGCAAACGTCTGATTCGTTCCGTCATCCTCAACCTATCCCCATGGTTGCGCATGCAAGCGATTCGCCGATACACCATTTCACAGAGCGGTTGGCCGCATGATCTCGTCATTCGGAATATATCTGCTTGACGTAGGCGGCGAGCTGTTGCTAAATTCAGCTTTAAATTGTGGAGATTGTAAATTTTTTGGGACAGGATGCCACCGGAATCGAAAAAACTTGGAACTCGGTATCCGGAAAAAAGCATTATCACACAAAGGGACCCGCTTTAATCCTGATGGTAGTGCATTGAATTCCCATAGCGCCAATACCGAGCGGTGGCTCTGTCCAACAAAACGATGATACAGACGAACCTGGTTGCCTTGACCGGTCCACGACCTTGGCAGTCTGCAATGCAGTATTTATATGGGCTGCTTCCCGACAAACCCGGTTCGCTGCATATCTAAATGTGCTAGCTCAAAGAAAGTAGGTTCTATTGGAATTTGATAAAAAAGCCAAATTGTCAACAGCGCATGTATGCAACTGTTGTGGAACATGTTGCAGGAATTTCGCCTTTATTCTGCTGGCTCAAGCCGATATCAAGAAGCTTGAAAACTTCACGGGACTGACCTCGGAAGAATTTACAGAAAATATTGATAAAAACGGGGAGAAGCGTTTTATGAAATTTCAAGAGAACGGAGATTGTATCTTCCTGAAAATTATAGATGGTTCCTATTCATGCAGCATATATGAAGCGCGATCGGCGACGTGTCGAGACTATCCATCAACCGATATTCAGAGAGAGACCTGTCGTGTTTGGAGTGGCCGTTGAAATTCTGGCCATTGTTTCTAATCGCTGGCGGTGTGCTGATTGTGTTTGGGGGATTCATTTATGGTGTGATGTTTGCCGGTATCCCCTACCAAGACCCGACACCACAGCAGAACCGTAGTAGATATAATTCACAAATGAATTCAAACATCTTTGATTCATTTATTAAATTTAACCAACAACGATAAAGGTAGAAAACAAAATGAGTAAAGGAACAGTAAAATGGTTTAACGCTGATAAAGGTTACGGTTTTATAACTCCAGATGATGGTGGTAAAGATTTGTTTGTACATCATTCGGAAATACAAAGCGGTAGTGGGTATGCCACCTTAAACGAAGGTCAAAAAGTTGAATTTGAAGTCGGAAAGGGTAAAAAAGGTCCATGCGCCACAAAAGTTAAGGCGATTTAAAAAAGCAAAACTACACATAACCAATGGCTTGAGGCAGCGCGTAGGGTGATGGCATTTCCGAATTATTATGTAATTTTAACAAAATACCATTAGCAAAGGGTGTATGACCCTGCGCGTTGCCTCAGGTTCATGTTGGACCGAAGGAAAGGAAACATGAAAGACCACCCGCTACATAACGACCCGAGTCGCCTGCTCAGATATAGAGACTCGATTTATGCGTCGGATTTGCTGGTATGCGCGATCGCCTACTTCGATTTCTTCACATTCCTGAACGAAGGTCCCAAGACGTTTGATGAAATCTGCGACAAGATGCGAATCCAGTCGCGGCCGGCGGATGTCCTGGTGTCGCTTCTTGTGTCCATGGAATTGATTGAAACGCGTGAGGATAGATATGGGTTGACAGACATCGCTGCCACATACCTTGTCAGCAACAGCCCCAACAGTCTGGTGCCTTATTATAATTCTCTCAAGAACCGTCCTCAATGCATGGAATTCCGTGAGGTCCTCCAAACCGGAAAGCCTGCTGGATGGTCAAGCAAGAAAGAGGGCCAAGATTGGATGAAAAGCATGCAGGACCAGGCGTTTGCCGATTCCTTTACCGCGGCCATGGATAGCCGCGGCGCCTTTCTTGCCCAAAGGCTTGCCGAGAGGCTCAACCTCAGCCGGCACGCCGCTCTCTTGGATATTGCCGGTGGGTCAGGCGTATACGCTTGTGCCATCGCCCGTCTGAATAACCACCTTGCTGCCACTGTCCTTGAAATACCGCCTGTGAACCTCGCCGCCGCGCGCTCAATTGAATCAAAGAGCATGTCGTCCAGGGTGAATGTCGTCGCTGGGAACATGTTTGAAGAAATTCCTACTAGTTATGACGTTCATCTGTTTGCTAACGCTTTTCACGATTGGGGTATAGATTCCGTGATAAAACTAGCGGCCAATTCCTTCAAGAGTCTGGCTTCCGGCGGTCTCATAGCCGTCTTTGATGCCCATCTGAATCAATTCAAGAGCGGTCCTCTTCCCGTTGCAGAGTATTCCTGTCTTTTGATGCATTCGACGGAAGGTAAATGCTATTCCACGAAAGAAATAGGCGACATTCTCACATCCACTGGTTTTGCTCAAATAGAAGTCACTAATGTAGCAGCAGATCGGACCTTAATCACTGGAAAAAAGGATTGATGTGTCGACTTTTAAATGCAATGGAGCGATGCGATGCTTAAAATTCGTTCGAGTCAGCCGATGTCGCCGGGGATGGCCTTTTTTTTCAGCCGGATTTTCCCTTTGATCTTTATCGGCTGCGGCGCAATGGTTCTGTATTTTGGCTGGCAGGATATTCAACACGCCATGGCGAGCAGCAATTGGCCCACGGCGCCGGGAATGATTCAATCCTCATCGGTTGAATATCATCGCAGTCAAAAAGGCTCCGGAACCTATGGTGCCAAAGTCCTGTACAGCTTCACGGCAAACGATCTTGCTTATAACGGCGGACAAGTGGCTTTCGGGGATTATAGCTCCGGTTCGCCCGACCATGCCAACAGCATTGTGAACCGGTATCCTCAAGGTGAATCCGTAACCGTTTATTATGATCCGGCCAATCCGGAATTCTGTGTTCTGGAACCCGGCTTAAAGTGGCAAACCTGGATGCTGCCCATCTTCGGTCTTGTTTTTTTCTCGGCCGGAATTTTCATGGCCGTGTCTATTCCAAAAGCCATCCGGAAATCATAAAGAGAAAAGGATAATGGGTTTGACAAGGCCGGGGAGTTCATCGTAAAAGCGGCATGAAATTTAGGCCAAGCAGGGAGAAAAACAGGATGAACTCGATATTGAATCCCCCTGGCCCGCCGCCGGAGCACCAGGAATTGGGCGGCGTGCAAGTGGAAGTCCACCGTATCCTTACCGAGGACAACATTGAACTGGCTGTGAGCCGCATTCGCCCCCGGAACGGCAGCACACCGCCGACTCCCGTGGTGCTGGTACACGGGACTTACTGCATGCGCAGTTTCTGGATTTCATCCAAAGGCATCGGCATGGGGGCCTATTTGTGGGAGCAAGGCTTTGATGTCTGGATTCCGGAACTGCGGGGCCACGGGCTGTCCCCCAAAGGTTCGTCGTTTTCGGGCTTTTCCGTGGAGGACCAGATCCGCCATGACCTGCCGGCTGTTCAGAAATATGTGCAGCAGATTACAGGGATACCGGTCTTCTGGATAGGTCATTCCTTCGGCGGCTTGTGCATTATCGCCGCCCTGGGCATGCAACACCTTGACCAGAACCTTATGCTCGGCATGGTCACCTTCGGCAGCCAGATCAGCCTGGGGGACTGCTATCTCAAAATTCCGCCCCTGGCCTGGATCATTGCCTTGCTGCTGAAAATCCTGGGGCATCTGCCGGCCCCCAAACTCGGCCTGGGGCCTGAGATCGAGCCGGCCGGAGTCATCCTGGAAACCATCCGCTGGAAAAAGCTCTTCGGAAAATGGACCGATTCTAACGGCCGCTCCTACTGGGAAGGACTGCAAGACATCCGGATCCCGGTGCTGACCTTTGCCGCCGCCAATGATAAAAATGATCCGGCCGAAGGTTGCCGAATCCTCCACGAATGCTATGCCGGCAGAGACAAAACCTTTTTGGTTCTGGGAAAAGCCGGCGGCTTTGCAAAGGACTATGATCATGTGGGCATGGTGGTGAGCAAGGAAGCCCAGGTGGAGGTTTGGCCGCGAATTTCCCAGTGGATAAAAGAAAGAGAGAACTTATAAAAAATTTTTCATGTTAATCATACTATCAACCTATTTATTGGTGGGCGCCCTTGCGGGAGTTCTGGCCGGACTGTTGGGTATCGGCGGCGGACTGGTTATCGTGCCCATGCTGGTGTTTTGCCTGTCCAGGCAGGCGGTTGCCCCCCAAGCCGTCATGCATATCGCCCTGGGGACTTCCATGGCCAGCATCATGTTCACGGCCGTGTCCAGCTTTTCAGCCCATCACAAACGCGGCGCCGTGCATTGGCCGGCGGTACGCCGCATTGTTCCAGGAATTCTCACCGGCACTTTCCTGGGCTCCTGGGTGGCCTCGCGCCTGTCCACCAATTTTCTTAAGGCCTTTTTTGTGGTCTTTCTGTATTATGTGGCCTTTCAAATGCTGACGAATGGAAAGCCCCGGGCCTCCCGGGACTTTCCTGGAAACGCCGGCATGTTCGGCGCCGGCAATGTCATCGGCCTGGTGTCCAGCCTGGTGGGCATCGGCGGCGGCACTTTGTCGGTGCCGTTCATGCTGTGGTGCAATCTGGCGGTGCACCAAGCCATCGGCACCTCGGCTGCCATCGGTTTTCCCATTGCCGTGGCCGGGACCGTCGGATATATCTTCAACGGTTGGCACCTGACCGGGTTACCGGTTCCTTCCCTGGGTTATATCTACCTCCCGGCCCTGGCCGGCATTGTGGCCGCCAGCGTCCTGACCGCGCCCCTGGGAGTACGCCTGGCCCACAGCTTGCCGGTGGACAAGCTTAAGCGCGTGTTTGCGGTTTTGCTCATTGTGGTGGGAACCCGTATGCTGGTGGGATTGGTTTGAAAGGGGTTACGGGATGCGGGTTGAGGGAGCGCAAAAAAATTCAACAGGGTAAAAACTCGATACCGATCCCGATACCGATACCGATTCCGACCCCGAGAGGTTGGATGATTGAGGAGAACTATAATAATCCCAACTCGCTGGTTCTTACGGTTAATGGTATCAAGACGATTGCCGTCCATGATCGGGGTCGGGGTCGCTATCGGGATCGGGGTCGAAAACAAAATAATGAGAGATAATGAGAGATAATGAACGATTTACAGCATTCATCCGATTTTCAGAAAAAGGTCGCCATTGTAACCGGCGGGGCGTCGGGCATCGGCAAGGCGCTTTGCGGGGAACTGGCCAAACGCGGCTGTAGTGTGGTCTTGGCCGATCTCCAAATGCAATTGGCTGAGGAAACAGCGGCACAAATCCGTCAAGCCGGCGGCCGGGCCGAGGCTTTTGAACTGGATGTGGTGCAATTTGCCATGGTGCAGGCCCTGGTTCAACAAACCCTCCAGCGTGAAGGCCGCATCGACTATATGTTCAACAATGCCGGCATCGGCATCGGCGGCGAGGTGCGGCATTTTTCCATCGAAGACTGGGATCGCATCATTAATGTCAACTTCCGCGGGGTAGTCAACGGGATTCAAGCGGTTTACTGTCCCATGATCGAGCAGGGTTTCGGGCATATCATCAACACCGCCTCCATGGCGGGCCTTGGCCCGACCCCCTTGACTGTGGCATATTCGGCCACCAAGCACGGGGTGGTGGGGCTCTCCAAGTCCTTGCGGGCCGAAGCCGCCGTTTATGGTGTGCGGGTCAGCGTTCTCTGTCCGGGGGTCGTCCGTACCCCCATCCTTACCGGCGGAAAATACGGCAAATTTTTAATGCGCGCCCCTGTGGACAAAATCGCATCCATGATGGAACTCCTGAAACCCATGTCGCCTGAAATTTTTGCCCCGAAAGTAATCAACGCCGTGGTTCGCAACCAGGCGGTCATCATTGTCCCGGCCTGGTGGAAGCTCATTTGGTACCTCCATCGTATTGCCCCCCTGCTGGGGATATATCTGGCCGGGAAATCCTTTCAGAGCGCGCGGAAAAGGCTGGACCTGGATAAGCCGGAATGTCCATAATCGTGAACCGCCCGCATCTTCCATACCATGGCAACAGGATATGAATTTCCCATGAACACCAATCGATTCAGATGGCTGCTGATTATCGTGATTGCCGCGACCCTCGGCGGGCTTTTCGCATACCAGGTCAAGCATTTCTCCATTGATACGGATATTGTCAAGAATCTCCCCCAGAATGACCCGGTTTTAATCGACGCCCGGCATGTCATTCAGAACCTGCCCATTCAGGACCGGGTGATCATCAATGTGGGCCATGTAAAAGCAGACAAGGATTTGCTGGTGGAAGGAGCAGTCTACATTGAAAAGGCCCTTGAAAAAAGCGGACTTTTTAAAAGCGTGGGCATGGCAGAGCTTCAGGAGCAAATCCCCGGCCTGCTGTTGCACATTTCCCAAAATCTGCCCCTGCTCTTCACGGAACAGGAACTGGAAGAAAAAATCAAGCCGCTCCTGTCAATGGATCATATCCAAAGCTCCCTTGCCGCGGCGATTGAACAGCTTCAAAGCCTGGAAGGCATCGGTCGGGGCGCCTTCATCACCCATGATCCCCTTGGCTTTTCCAACAGTCTGATGGCCAAACTGTCCGGACTCATGCCAGCCGCCGGTGCTTCCATCTATCGCGGCAAGCTCTTCTCCGCCGACGAAAAAAACCTGCTGCTGGTGGCGGAATTAAAGACTTCCGGAACCGATACCAAATCCGCGGCCGCCATCCGAACCGCCCTGGATCAAATCAGCCGGGAGGTCAACAGCGCTTTTGAAACCGGCGGGGAGCGCTTCACCCTCACGCCTGTGGGTGCTTACCGGGCGGCCCTGGACAATGAAGAGATCACCAAACGGGACACGGAAAAAGCCGTCACCATTTCAACCATTGTCATCGCCCTGCTGCTGTTTTTCGGCTTTCCAAGGCCGCTCATCGGCCTTTTGGCCCTTTTGCCTTCCATGCTCGGCACCATGCTGGCCTTCATTATTTACTCCCTGATGCATCCGTCTGTAAGCATCCTGGCCATCGGTTTCGGCGGCGCCATCATTTCCTTTACCGTGGACTACGGCATAACTTATCTCTTGTTCCTGGATCGGCCCTTTGCGACCAAAGGAATGGAAGCCACCAGGGAAGTCTGGTCCCTGGGCCTTTTGGCCATGCTCACCACCGCCCTTTCCTTTGCTTTTCTGTTCATCAGCGGGTTCCCGGCCCTGGCCGACATCGGTGAATTCTCAGCTCTGGGGGTGGTCTTTACCTATATTTGCGTGCATGCTTTCTTTCCCCTGGTGTTTCCCACCTTAGGGCCGGCAAAGCGCCAAGGCCTGCTGCCGCTCCACGGACTGATTCATCGCCTGATTTCATCCAAGGGCAAGTATCGATTTTATGCGGCCTCCGCCTTTGGAATTGTCATGCTGCTGTTTGCCAAACCTGAATTTCACATCGATCTGAATGCCATGAACACCGTCAGCCCGGAAACCTTGGCTGCTGAACAGCAGGTCAAAGCCATCTGGGGGGACATCTTCAACCGCATCTACCTGCTGATGGAAGGTGACAGCATGGAGGAATTGCAGCAAAAGGGCGATCAACTGGCAGCCCTGCTGGACCAGGATGCGAAAAGCAACCGGCTTGCCCCGGCTTTCATTCCCTCCTTGCTTTTTCCCGGCCCCCAGGGAATCGAGCGCAATTTCATTGCCTGGAAAAATTTCTGGAATCAGGAACGAATGGAAGACCTGCGCAAGAACATGCGGGCCGCCGCCGTTCAGTCTGGTTTTCAACCCAACGCCTTTGACGGCTTTTTGAGCCTGCTCCAAGCCCCCCGGCCCCAGGTTTTGACCATACCCCAGGGCTTGCACAGCCTGCTCGGCATTTCACCGTCAAGTGAAAAAGGCGGCTTTCGGCAATTCACCATGCTTTCCATTGGCCCGGCTTATGACGCCGGGGAATTCTATACCCGCTATTCCCAAACCGGCCTCACGCGGGTGTTTGATCCGGCCCTTTTCGCAAAAAAACTGGGTCATACCTTCATGACCGGCTTTATCAAAATGGGGCTGCTGGTGGGTTTGATCACCATCCTGGTGGCCTGGATCTATCTCTTTGACCTGCGTTTGACCGCCATCGCCGTCCTGCCCACGGTTTTTGCCCTGGTCTGCACCTTCGGCACTCTGAATCTGGCCGGAGTCCCCTTGGGCATTCCCTTTATCATGGTCACGGTGGTGGTCATCGGCATGGGTACTGATTACGCCCTTTATCTAGTGCGGGCCTATCAGCGCTATTTGGATGAAGACCACCCTTCCCTGCGGCTTGTGCACATGTCGGTCTTTTTATCCTTTGCCACCACTTTTGCCGGCTTCGGTGTGCTGGCCCTGTCCGACCATGCCCTATTGAAAAACGCCGGCTTGTGCCTGGCCCTGGGAATCGGCTATTCCTTTATCGGCGCGGTTTTCATCGTTCCGTCATTGTTGCGGCGTCTGTTCGCCCCAATCCCTGCAGACAAAATCATCCACCTGCCGGGCTCCCCCCTGCATAGGAAGGCTGTAATGGCCCGCTACCGCCATCTGGAAGCCCCGGCACGCCTTTCCGCCCGCTGGAGGTGCCGCCATGATTCCCTGTTTCCGCGCCTGGCGGATTTTATTCAATCCCCGCAGACCATTCTGGATATCGGTTGCGGTTATGGAACGCCGGCAGCCTGGCTCCAGGCCCTCTATCCCGGAATACGTATCTACGCTTTGGAAAAAAATCCCCAAAAAGCCGCCGCCGCCGCACAGGTGCTGGGTCCGACATGTAAGGTGGAAATCGGCGTGGCTCCGGCCCTGCCAGATATTTCTGAAAACTTGGACCTGGTCCTGATGCTGGACGTAATCCATTATCTGAGCGATGCGGATTTGTACTTGACCTTGCAAAGCCTTCAAAAAAAGATTAAAGAAGACGGCTTTGTCTTGGTGCGCACGGATTTTCCAGGCAGTTCCGGCTTGTCCTGGAAGCACAGGCTGGAATCGTTGCGCTGGGCCCTGGAAGGCCTGGGCCGTCCCATTTACCGGTCTGGGGAACGCTTGACCGCCATGGCGGCCGAGGCTGGATTCAAGGTGGATTTCGTGGAATCGTGCGCGGTGGGGAGTACTAAATTTTGGATGGTTTTGAAAATCAGCCAGTAAAGGAAATCTATGACCAGAGCCAATATTCTGATTGCAGTGGCGGTGGCGGTGATCACCATCAGCTTTTGGGGCTATTTGAACCGGCCGGAGCAGGAACCGCCCTGGCCCGAGCGCATTCAAGGTTTCTCTTTTTCCCCCTTGCGGGAGGGCCAGAGTTCCATTGACCATATCTTGCCCAGCGAAGCTGAAATCGAGGCAGATCTGGCTTTGCTGGCCGGCAAGACCAATGCCGTACGTTCCTATACTCTGGAAGGCCCACTGGAAAAAATACCGGCCCTGGCCCGCAAATACGGCATCAACGTGGCTCTGGGGGCCTGGATCAACGCGGATTCGGAAAACAACGAAGCGGAAATCGACAAGCTGATCAAAACCGCCAAGGAAAACTACCGCAATGTGGTGCGGGTGATCGTGGGCAACGAGGCCCTTTTGCGGGAAGAAATAAAAATCGATCAACTGGTGGAATATCTGGACCAGGTCCGGGAAGCCCTGCCCATGCCGGTCAGCACCGCCGAACCCTGGCATGTCTGGATCAAATATCCGGAACTGGCCCAGCATGTGGACTATCTGGCCGTGCATATGCTGCCTTTCTGGGAAGGAATCGACGTGGACCGGGCCGTGGACTATATCGTTGATCACATCAATCTTCTCAGAACCAGATTTCCGGACAAACCCATCGTCATCGCCGAAGTCGGCTGGCCCAGCAACGGCCGCACCCGTCATTCGGCCGTGGCTTCGGTGTCCAACCAGGCCGCCTTCCTGCGTCGCTTTCTGGACAGGGCGGCCAAGGAAAAATACATTTACTATGTCATGGAGGCCTTTGACCAGCCCTGGAAACGAGGCTCCGAGGGCGCGGTGGGGGCCTACTGGGGGGTATACGATGTCTATCGCCAGCCCAAATTCCCCTTTTCCGAACCCCTGGTGGATATTCCCGAATGGCGCATCCTGGCCAGCATTTCCGTGGGCATCGCCATCATCACCTTTGCCCTGCTGCTCATCGACAGCCAAACCCTCACCACCCGTGGCCGCAGTTTTCTGGCCACCATCGCCTTCATCGCCTCCACCCCCGCGGTTTGGATCGTCTACAGCTTCACCAAGCAATATATGACCCTTTCCACCCTCATGGTGGGATTGCTCATGACCATCGGCTTGATCGGCGTGGTGGTGGTGCTGTTGGCCGAAGCCCATGAATGGGCCGAAGCCATTTTTGTGGCGAGAAGGCGGCGGCCCTTCACCCCTGTCCAGGTGCCGGATGGGGAGCTGCCCATGGTTTCAGTGCATGTTCCGGCCTACAACGAGCCGCCGGAAATGCTCATGGAAACCCTGAACGCCCTGGCCGCCTCGGATTATCCTATGTTTGAAGTCCTGGTGATCGACAACAACACCAAGGACCCGGCGGTCTGGCAACCCGTGGAAGCCCATTGTCAGAAACTGGGGCCGCGGTTCCGCTTTTTTCACGTGGATCCCCTGGCCGGTTTCAAGGCCGGGGCCCTCAATTTCGCCCTGGCCCACACCGCGCCCGCGGCGACTGTGATCGCTGTTATTGACAGCGACTACATGGTTACCCCTGACTGGTTGCGGGATCTGGCCCCCCAGTTTGCCAGGCCCGGCATGGCCATTGTCCAGGCCCCCCAGGACTACCGGGATGAAAGTGAAAACCTGTTCAAGGCCATGTGTTATTCCGAATACCGCGGTTTTTTCTACATCGGCATGCTCACCCGCAACGAGCGCAATGCCATCATCCAGCACGGCACCATGACCATGGTGCGGCGCACGGTGCTGGAAGAAGTGAACGGCTGGGCCGAATGGTGCATCACCGAGGATGCCGAGCTAGGCCTGCGCATCTTTGAAAAAGGCTACGAAGCCACATATATCCCCCGCAGCTACGGCCGGGGGGTCATGCCCGATACCTATATCGATTTCAAGAAGCAACGCTTTCGCTGGGCCTACGGTTCCATCCAGATTATGCGCCGCCATGCCGCGTCCCTGCTCGGTTTCGGAAAAACCAAACTTACCTGGGGCCAGCGCTATCACTTCATCGCCGGCTGGCTGCCCTGGATCGCCGACAGCATCAACCTGATCTTCACCCTGGGGGCCGTATTTTGGTCCGTGGCCATGATCCTCGCACCCAAACAGGTGGATCCGCCCCTATTGACCCTGTCGGTCCTGCCCCTGACCCTCTTTATTTTTAAATCCGCCAAGATGTTTTTTCTGTACCGCAACCGGGTTTCCGCCACCGTATCCCAGACCCTGGCGGCGGCCGCAGCCGGTCTGTCCCTGTCCCATACCATTGCCAAGGCCGTGCTCAACGGCTTTGTCACTAAAAACAAACCGTTTTTCCGCACGCCCAAAATGGTGGGGGCCAATGCCCTGATTCAGGCCCTGGTCTCGTCCCGGGAGGAATTCCTGGTCATGTCGGCCCTGTGGCTGGCCGCGGCCGTGATCGCCAGGGGGCACCGGACCGAAACACCGGATCATCTGGTCTGGATTCTGTTTCTACTGATCCAATCCGTTCCCTATCTGGCCGCCGTGTTCATGTCTTTGCTGAGCGGTCTCACGCGCATGCCCAAGACCCTCATCAACCGCATGACGGAATCGCCGGATAGGATATAGGCTGAAGGCCGAGCAGTTACAATTGATTTATATCCTCATCCCCTATAGCCTCAGGGGAATCGCATATAGTTTTTTCGGTATCGGTATCGGTATCGAATCTTTTTTTATCATACCCTGAGCCCGATTCAACAATTTGCATTCTGGAAATCGTGTTTTACATCTCGACCCCGATACCGATAGCGACCCCGACCCCGATCATATGTCACTTCTTTAAATGTGATTGCCCTGCCTATAGCCTATTCCCCTTGTTGTATGGGCAGGCGCACATGGAAAGTAGTCCCCAGGCCCATTTGACTTTCAACGCTTATGTCTCCGCCGAGCTTCTTGACGATTCCATAGCAGATGGACAGCCCCAATCCAGTGCCCTTGCCCACGGGTTTGGTGGTGAAGAAAGGATCAAAAATCCTCTCAAGCTGGGAATCGGGGATGCCCTTGCCGTTGTCGGTGATGTCCACCACCGCCCAATTTTCCTGAACCCTTGTGCGGATTTGAATCAGGCCGGCAGTGGTGCCTGTACCGATGGCATCCACGGCATTGTTGAGGATGTTCAGCAACACCTGCTGTACTTCAGAAGGCGAAGCCTGGATGGGCGGCAGGTTGGGTTGGAATTCGGTTTCAATGCCGATATTGCCGGAGCGCAATCGACGGCGGTAGGTGGTGATCAACTCTGCGATGAGATTGTTGATTTGCACCTCAAATACCCGGGCATCGCCCTGCCGGGCAAAACTCAACAGCTTTTGAGTGATTTCCTTGCAGCGCTCGCCTTGGGTTTTGATTTTCAGCAAGGCGCGTTTCAATTCCTCCAGATTTTCATTTTGGTTGAAATCCCCATCCTTGATAAGATCGTCGATCCAGCCCGCTTCCTCCACCATAATGGCCACAGGATTGTTGATTTCATGGGCGATTCCCGCGGCAAGATTGCCCACCGGCCCCATGATGCGATCGATCTCGGCATGGCGGATACGGTCCTCTTGTTCGCTCTTGCGGCGATAGGCCTTGGCGATTTTCTCAATCAGATTTATCGTGTCCACTGGCTTGATCAAAAAATCAAAAGCACCAAGCCGCATGCCTTCTACAGCGGTTTCAAAGGTGCCGTGACCGGTAAGCATGATCACTTCCACCAGGGGAATTTTGCGTTTGATTTCCCGCAGGGTTGCAAGCCCATCCATCCCCGGCAGCATCACATCCAAAATCACCACGTCGATTCCGATGGCTTCCAGCACCTGCAAGGCCTCATCCCCGCTGAAGGCCTTGGACACTTCAAAATCCCGCAATGTCAGACGTTCTGCCAGGACATTTACGATTTCCTTTTCATCATCCACCAGCAGTACTCGAATTTTCATAACAGCTTCCTGCAAAGCAAAGAAAATAATCGCTGCCCTGAAGTTCAGGCAGCAGCGGCAGCCATGGCGATTGAAGCTTCAAACTGCCAGAAAAGTTCTTCAACGTCAACGGGAATATACACCCTTCCAGGGAACAACCATCTGCATTCATATATGGATTGACTTGTTCGGCGCCCATGTTATATTCAAACAGGAGGTGACGCCATGAACGCATTCCTCAACTGCTCTTGCCATCTTCTTTTCCTTGTTTTTCTCATACTGCTGTTTTCATTTCCCGCTTGTGCCGGCAGCGATGGTGATCCGCCACCGGAGCAATTATTCGACGATTTGCGCAACAAAATGGTCGAGCGGCAAATCCAGGGGCGTGGTGTCGGGAATCCCAAAGTACTTGACGCCATGCGTAAGGTGAAGCGGCATTTGTTCGTTGCCCCTGAACATCGCCAGCAGGCCTATGAGGATTATCCCCTGCCCATCGGTGAAGGCCAAACCATCTCCCAGCCGTACATTGTGGGCTTGATGTCCGAAACCCTGGCTTCGGGAAAAACCGGACGGGTGCTGGAGATCGGTACAGGTTCCGGTTATCAGGCCGCTGTTTTGGCGGAATTCTATGCTGAGGTTTTCACCATTGAAATCGTGGAATCCCTGGGCACCAGGGCGGAGAAACTGCTCCAGGAACTGGGCTATAAGAATATCCATGTTAAAATCGGTGATGGCTACAAAGGTTGGCTAGAGCATGGTCCCTTTGATGCCGTCATCGTAACCTGCGCTCCCACCCATATTCCCCAGCCCTTGAAAGATCAGCTTGCCGAGGGTGGTCGCATGGTCATTCCCGTGGGTGAGACTTATGACCAGCAATTGGTATTGTTGAAAAAGGAAAAAGGAGAAATTGTCACCAAGGAGATCATTCCAGTGCGGTTTGTGCCCATGGTGGATAAAGCCGGCAAGCCTTACTAGCAACCTGTGTTTTAAGCCCGCTTATTTTATATATTTCTTTAAGATTTGATCATATTCTCCCTGGGCTTTGAGCTCATCCAGGACTTTCTGGATTTTTTCAACGAGCTCATCCGGTGTATTGCGATGAAAAGCGAAATAATGCCGGCCTTCTTCAATTACAAAAACCGTTTCAAAATTTTCCTGACTCAACCCATAGGTATGGATTAACCAAAA
Source organism: Desulfosudis oleivorans (assembly GCA_020723325.1). Taxonomy (GTDB): domain Bacteria; phylum Desulfobacterota; class Desulfobacteria; order Desulfobacterales; family SURF-7; genus DYJD01. The sequence goes on from DYJD01000029.1 coordinate 39,665, forward strand.
GGCGACATTCTCATCATAGGCAAAGAGGTCGGTCCGGCCCGCATTCAACATCTGAATGCTTTGAATGGCATTTGCGTTGATTTCCAGATCCTCCATTCTCAATCCGGTCTGGCTGACCACAAGCTGGGCTCCGGCATCGTTTCGAACAGCACTGATTCGATACTTTTTCGCCGCCTGGATGGAATCGATCTTAATGCCGGCTTTCTTTTTTGCAATCAGAACATTGCGGGCTGTGGATATGGGCCCCACCCATTTGAAAAGCTTTTCGCGTTCACGGGTTTTGGTCATCACGAACAAAACTGTATTTTCCTTTTCCAATATATGCTTATACGCTCTGGCCCAGGGCAACACCTGGATATCTTCCCGCCGTAATTTTGAATTCATTTTCTGCAGAATCAATTCGATCAGGTCAACCGAAGTACCCTGTAATTTGCCTTTTTCTCGAAAATTATAGGGAGGAAATTCCTCGGTCATCAGGATCAGATCGTCCATGGTCTGGGCTGTGCCCATGGACGCGCACAACAGGCAGAAGAAAATGAAAAAATATAACGTTCTCAAATCACCGTCCTCTGATATGACCGCAATTACATTTGATCCATGGACTCCTGCATCTCGCTGTCGCTGATCTCCTTTTTCATTTGAATATCCGGGGAAACCGGCGCCATTAAATGTTTCAACTTTCGACTCCAGTAATTGATTTGGCAGGTAATCTTAAAATCCCCGCCGGTCAGAACCAGATCGATCTCGGTTGTGTCCGTTATCCAGGCAGATCGGCAAGTCAGCTTGCCGGTGCTGACGGCAAAGCCCCATTGGGAGGGATCCTTTTGGAAAAAATCACCACCTTTCCAGATTTTTTGATCTTCCTTGGGTTCACCGTATTTTTGGATCAGGACGGTTTTCAAGTCTTCAAAATCTTGAACATATTTCCGATCGATGATATGGGGCCGGGCCGGTTCATACTTGGCGCCGATCAGGCGATCCTCGGCAAAAATGTATTTTAGGATCATTTCCTTTTCCAGCAGATTGGCTTCAAATGCCAGATAATGGGGACCCGTTGCAGCCGGTTGCCGATCTTCGGCGGCGATGATCTGGGTCCGGGAATCCCCCCAGCGGCTCTTGCGGAAATCGTATGATTCACCGGAACAAAGTGGCGGAAGAATCATCATGGCTATAATCAGCAAGACGGTTGCCCGCGTTTTCTTCATTTATCGAACTCCGAATAATAACGTGCGATTGGAAATGCAAGGGATTATGATTCATACCTATTGCCATGATGCTTGCCAAAAGGCAAGTATGGATTCAATTCAGAATTAGGAATTACGAATTAGGAATTGTGGTATTCTATCTTTTTCTATTTTCGGACTCCGATCCCGATAGCGATCCCGACCCCGACTATAGACAGTGACCGTCTTGATTATATGACCCTCAAGAACCTGGGTAATATCCATATATTCATTGACTTCCGAATCGCCCTGGCCTATACTGAAGGCCTAAGAAAAATCAAAAAGGGTCCTTATCTTTTGTCTTTGCATGTCCTAGATTGAATCCCGTTCCACCAGCGCCGATATGAGGAGCTATAACAAACTTATCCGTCTTTGGAGCCTATAAAGCCGCTTCCAGCGATGATGACAGGATGATCCGATATATGGCCACTGCCGAAACCTTTCTAAGCAAATTTCGCACGATTAAAACCCTTCCCCACGTCGCCCTGCGCTTGTCTAAAATGATTTCGGACGATAAATGTTCTATGGAAGAGTTTGAGGAAATCATTAAAATGGACCCTACCCTGGTGATCCGGATTTTACGTCTGGTGAACAGCCCATATTACGCCTTGCGGGAAAAAGTGAAAAGTATTTCACAGGCGTTGCTGTTCATCGGCATGAACAATCTGCGCAATATGGTGGCTTTGGAGGCTGTTAAAGCCATTTTCCGAAATACCCATGAAACAGAAGGTTTTTCCAGGAGCAACTTATGGCTGCATTGCGCGGCCGTCAGTATTTGCGGGCAGATGGTTTCCGAACGAATCTTCGGAAAAAACGGTGAGGATGCGTTTTTATGCGGCATTCTCCATGATGTGGGCATGATTGTGGAAGATCAGGTGGCGCCGGAAATTTTCAGCCGAATTGTCCGGGATTACCAGTCGTCCTATGGCTCATTTGTTCAATACGAAAACGACGTCATCGGTACCGACCATTGCAAAATCGGGTATCTGCTTGCCCAGGATTGGAAGCTTTCATTGGAAATCCAGGATGGAATCAAGCGCCATCATACCTACACCGAGGCCATCACACCCTCCAGCATGGCCGGGATCATACAGATTGCGGAATACCTGGTGGCCAGGCTGAACATGACGGCTTTTCCAAGTATGAAATACAGCTTGTCTGATTCCATCAAGGAGCATATCCGGGAAACCATCGAAGAGTACCGGGTTCTGAGCAATGATCTGCCCCAGGAAATAGCCAGGGCCAAAGAATTGTATGAAATCGATTCTGACCTTAAAGAAGCTGCCCATGAATGATATCGATGATTTATTCGAGGATACAAAAAAGACCGAAAAAGAGCTGAGGGCTTTTCTGAAACTCCTCGGGTCGCAACTTCCAGGCTTTGCTTTTCGGATTATAACCACCGATGGAAAGTCATATGGTGATGAAGGGGCGGATATGGTCATCCCGGCGCAGCACAAGGACCTTATCCAGACAGCACGAAATTCGTCCACCATGGTCCGGGTTCCTGGTGACCCCTCTTTTTCCCCAGGCCTTCTCTTCATTCCCGAGTTGAACGTCAGCCTTTTGCTGTTCCCCGCCGGCTCCGTGATTGCGGCCGAGGATCTTCTGACCAGGGCCGTGCGCCTCAGTGTTGAGCTTTTTCAAACCCTGGATAACCTGCAAGAGGAAAGAATCCATATCCAAACCAAAGAAAATCAGCTCAACCGGCAGCTCCGGGTTTTACAGCAAAAGAACTACCAGATTCTGGAGGAAAATCAGAAGCAACAGTCTGATTATGCCAGGAGGCTCAAGTCTGAAATCAAACGACAAACCGCGGAATTGCGCATCACCAACAAAGAATTGATCAAAGCCCGCCAGGAAGCAGAGGCAGCCAGCCAAGCCAAAAGCGATTTTTTGGCCAATATGAGCCATGAAATCCGCACGCCGTTGAACGGCATCATCGGAATGACGGAAATCGCCCTGGACAGCAGCGTGAACGCCAATTTGAAAGGCCTGCTCAGCACCATTCTCACAGAAGCCGAGTCTTTACTCGGGCTGATCAACGATATCCTGGATTTTTCCAAGATCGAAGCCGGCAAGTTGGAATTGGAAACCCTGGCTTTTGATTTGCGGGAAGTGATGGATGAATTCTGTGAGGCCATGGCCTTATCCGCCCAGATGAAAGATTTGGAATTCATCAGTTATCTGCCACCTGAGTGCCCCTCACGTTTGCTGGGCGACCCCCACCGCCTGAAACAAATTCTGGTAAATCTGGCCGGCAACGCTGTTAAATTCACCAGCCAGGGGGAAATTAAAATTACCGCCGAGCTGATGGAGGAAACCCCTGACCGCGCTGTGCTGCGCTTCATCGTCAGCGATACGGGCATCGGCATTCCAGAAGAAAAACAAGCCAAGGTCTTTGAAATGTTTTCCCAAGTGGACAGCTCCACGACTCGTGAATACGGCGGCACCGGTCTGGGTACGACCATCTCCAAGCAGCTCGTGGAACTAATGGACGGTAAAATCGGATTGGAAAGCACAACAGGTGAAGGCACTACTTTTTGGTTTGAAATTCCCTTCACCAAACAAACACCGATCCCGTCCGTTAGAAGCATTTCTTCACCGGAGCGGCTGCAAGCCCTGATCCTTGACTCCAATCCCACTGTGCGGGGGGTGCTTGCCTCCTATTTTACTGCCCTGGGGGTGGAAGCCATGTCGGCCAATGCCCTGGACCAGGCTGTAAAAATACTGGAAGAAGCACATTCCCGGGGTGAGCCCTTCCCGCTTGTATTGATTGCCGATCACTATTGGCAGGGCGATGAAAAAAAACTGCTATTGTCTGCCCTGAAAACCGATCAAAAAAAATCACCGCTTCTAGGCCTGCTTTCACCCAAAAACCGACTGGTGGAAAACGGGGCGGACATCGGCCTGATCTGGCAACAAGTATATAAGCCGGTCACACTGAAGGACCTTGAAAAATTGATTCAAAAAACCGCCCAAAAGCAACTGCCCCAGAAAGCTGCAATTGCCCCTGAAACCTCGCCAGCAATTTCCCCGCCCCAGCAGCCCCTGCAAGTGCTTCTGGCCGAAGACTACCCCACCAATCAAAAGGTGGCCCTGGGACATCTGACCAAGGCCGGCTTTGCCGTAACCGTGGCCGATAACGGTGCACAAGCCGTGGAGGCCTGTCGCCGCCGGACTTTTGATTTGATTCTCATGGATATCCAAATGCCGGTGATGGACGGTTATATGGCCACCAAGGCCATTCGCGAGCTGGAAAAAACCAATGGAAAAAAACAGACCCCCATCATCGCCCTCACGGCTCATGCCATCAAGGGGTATCGGGAGCATTGCCTGCAAAAAGGAATGGATGATTTCATCACCAAGCCGTTCAAGCGGGACACCCTGCTGGCCATCATCAACAAATGGGGATCACGGCCGGAGCATGAAACTGACGTCCCTCATTCCCTGGAAAAGCATTCCCGCGAACCGGAGCATCGACTTCAAGCAGAACTCGGCACCTTGCAGGAAACCGGACTTGTGCTGCCACCGCTGCTGCCCACATCTACGGAAACAATTGATTTAAAAGAGCTAAATGAAATCTGGGATAACGACAAGGAAGCCATCATCAATGCTTTCAGCGATTTTTTCGGCAAATCCCAATCCATGCTGACAGATATTCAAACAGCTATCACCACAGCTGATACGGATAAATTGGATCGGTGTGCTCACAAATTCAAAGGGGCCATGCTTTATTTTGCCGCCCCGCACGCAACGGAATTGGCCTATCAATTGGAAATGATGGGTAAGAATAAAGACTTAAACTCGGCTGGGGCGACTTTCGTAGCCCTGGTTCGCGCGTGTGAGGAATTTCAGATCTGCGCCCGGAAAATCCAGCAAGACCTGGGCGCAGGGTCCGAGCCCAATGAAACCCAATAGCCCGGGGGGGGAGCAATGAAAATCTTGATTGTTGATGATGAGCTGATCAGTCGTAAGGCCATGGAGAAAATTTTCATAAAATTCGGTGAGTGCCGGATCGCTGAAAGCGGCGCAAGCGCTGAAGTCGAATTCCAGCAGGCACTGAATGAGAATCAAGTCTTCCAGCTTGTGGTGCTGGATATTTCCATGGAAGATAAAAGCGGCCTGGACGTGCTGAAATCCTTGCGAAGCATGGAAGCGGAAAAAAAGCTGGAGCAAAATAAGCGCGCCAAAATCTTCATGGCCACCGGCAACCGCGAAATGCAGATGGTCAAGTCCTGTGTTACCGCCGGCTGCAACGACTATATCCTGAAGCCTCTGAAACCCGAGGTGGTCATTAAAAAATTGGCGGATATCGGGATTCGGCCGGTTGGGGAGGGATGATCGCAGAGTAAGAGTAAGAGTAAGAGTAAGAGCAAGAGTTGATTATGGACCTTGTTCCTTTAATTGACCTAACAGAATCCGCAAATAGCGGATGCTTGAAAGGATCAGGGCCAGGCCGATGCCGATATAGAGCACTGAAAGATAAGGCTTGGGAAGGGATGAATGGCGCAAGCCCGCGCCCATGGCCGCCATGCCGGCCACCAACAAATAGCTTTTCCAGGGCATAAAGGCAAAGACGCATTTTTTGCCCTGCATGGGCAAGATCCGTCCCAAATTTTTGTCCACGATCCGCAAGAATCCAAAATGATGAATGAGCAGGGCCGCAGCCACGCCGGCGGCGGCAAATATCCGGAAGAAATGAACAGGTTCAGCCGCCAACCAAACATAGGCCAGCCTGAGCAGCATGGCACCCACGGCGATCCACATCAACCCGGCTAATAATATCAAGATGCGTTTGTCCACCGCTGGTGTGATTCTGTTCATGAATCAAATCTTTCAGGATACTGTAAAAGTTTTTTTCAGCCGCGATCATCGTTTCGGTCATCCCTTCACGGTAGGAGCGGCTTCCATCTGCGATGCGGCCGGAATGATGATTAAGGCCTATTTCTCAAATTCAGTATAACAAATCAAAGCCACAAAAACACACGAAAGTCACGAAAAATACTAATCCTTATGTTTCAATCTAAAAAAACGAACGCTCGTTATATATATTGACATCTGCCTTTATTCCAACTATTATTTTTTCACAATGCAATATTTGACATGAAGAAAAACCATACCATGGAAAAATTCGAGACCTTTGACCAATTGTTGTTTGAGATTTCTTCCAAATTCGTCAACCTGCCGGCGGCTGAGGTTGACAAGGAAATCAACAATGCCCTCAAGGCCATTGTGGAGTTTCTGGACATTGATCAAAGCGTTTTCGGCGAATTCAAGGATGACGGCGATTCCCTGCTGGTCATGCACGGCTATACCGCTTACAAATGGCAGGAAAACCGCGGACTGGTGCTGAACAAAATCGCCCCCCATGTCACCCGGGAATTACGACTCGGCCGGGTGGTGAATCTCGCGCGGCTTCCGGATGAAATCCCGGCTGATTGGGAAGAAGAACGCGCCTATGTGGCCAAGGTCGGCTTGAAATCATGCTTGGGGGTCAGCCTGAAAGTGGGCGGCTCGGTCCTGGGAGTGATCATTTTTGAATCTTACCGTTCCTTTCAGACCTGGACCGAGCAGACCCTCCGGCAGATGCGCCTGTTGGCCCAGGTTTTTTCCAATGCCCTGGAACGTAAGCAAACGGAAATCAAATTAAACAAAGCCTTCACCAAAATCAAGGAACTCTCGGAACTGCTGAAAGCCGAAAACCAATATTTACGGGAAACCATCAGCAGCCAGAGCCGTTATGAAGAAGTCATCGGCCGCAGTCAGGCCATCCGCTACGTCCTAGGTAAAATCGAGCAAGTGGCCGAGACCAATTCCACCGTACTGCTTTTAGGGGAAACCGGCACTGGCAAGACCCTCCTGGCCCAACTGGTGCATAAACTAAGTCCGCGCAAAAACAAGACCATGGTAAAGGTCAATTGCGCCACTTTACCGGCCAATCTATTGGAAAGCGAACTGTTCGGCCATGAAAAAGGCGCTTTTACCGGCGCGGTCACCAAAAAAATCGGCCGTTTTGAGATTGCCAACGGCTCCACCCTCTTCCTAGATGAAATCGGTGAATTGCCCCTGGACCTCCAGACTAAACTGCTGCGGGTCCTGGATGAAGGCGAGTTCGAGCGCCTGGGCAACGCCAAATCCATCAAAGTGGATGTGCGCATTGTGGCTGCCACCAACCGGGATCTTTCACATATGGTGCGGGAAGGGAAATTCCGGTCGGATCTTTACTACCGCCTGAACGTCTACCCCATTACCGTGCCGCCTTTGCGGGAACGCAAGGAGGACATTCCGGCTATGGTTTTTGCCTTTGTCAAAGCCTTTTGCAAAACCATGGGCAGAAAGGTGGAGAGCATTCCCAAAAGCGGCCTGGACGCCATCATGGGCTATACCTGGCCCGGCAATATCCGCGAATTGAAAAATGTTGTGGAAAACGCCATGATCTCCAACCGCACGGAAATATTGCATCTGCATCCTCCGGAAAGCACCCTGCTCGACACCCGGGAGGATCTGACCTTTGAAGACGCCGAACGCCGGCATATCCTTTCTGTCCTCCAACGCACCGGCTGGCAAATCAAAGGCCCAACCGGCGCCGCAGAACTGCTCCACCTGAAACCCTCCACCCTCTATTCCAAGATGAAACGCCTGGGCATTCACCCACGCAGCCAGAAAGGGTTGTAGCGCCGGGTCGAAATATCGTCCATGGGTTTGATATTTCGTCCCCAATGCTTGGAAAACAACCACCAGAGCCCGCGGCCGAAAACAATATATCCTTAACATTCATGTGGTTGTCACAATAAAAATCAATCTGGCACATTTCTGGCTCTATCTGTCCGGCAAGAGGATGGAGCAAGCCGCATGAGCAGGAATTGTTTGTTCAGGACGTCTTGGATTTGCTCCTGGTTTGTTAGGAAATTGTGAACAACCTATTTGCAAAGGAATCGGCCATGCGCACCAAGCAACAATACATTGAGCATTTGTTTCGAAAAAACCGGAATGTGTATTATAAAGGCGAAAAAATCGGTCGGGACCATGAAGTTTTGGAGCAAAGCATCGGAGTGCTGGGGCATACCTTTGATGCGGCCCGCAATCCGGAAACCGCTGAACTGTGCACGGCCAAATCCCATCTCAGCGGCGAGCTCATCAACCGCTTCTGCCATGTGCACCAATCCACGGATGATCTGCACAAAAAACAGGACATGACCCGCGCCTTGTGTCGCCAGGTGGGCTACTGCATCGGCCGCTGTATGGGCGTTGATTCCCTCAATGCCGTCAATGCGGTTTCCTATGAAGCCGATCGCATGAACAGCGGCAAAACCCAATACCACAAACATTTCTTGAATTGGCTGGACTATTTTCAGAAAAATGATCTGGTGGGGGCCTGCGCCCAGACCGATGTCAAGGGCGATCGCCTGCTGCGTCCTTCCCAGCAGCCGGATCCGGACCAATACCTGCATGTGGTGGAACGTAAGAAAGACGGAATCGTGGTCAGGGGCTGCAAGGTACACATCACCCAGGCTTCGGTGGCGGATGAAATCATCGTGGTGCCCACCCGCTCTCTCTCCCCTGAGGAAAAAGATTATGCCGTGGCCTTTGCCGTGCCCGCGGATTATGAGGGCGTCACCCAGGTGATCCATCCCCACAACATGCGCAAGCGCGAGCATTTCAAACGGGGTTTCAATTTCGGCGCTGCGGACTCCTATGTCATCTTTGATAATGTCTTTGTGCCCTGGGAGCGGGTCTTCTTATGCGGCGAATATCAGCATGGCGGTATCTGCGCCTTGTTGTTCGCCCTCTTTCACCGTCACAGCTATTCCGGGTGCAAACCAGCTATCGGCGATATCGCCCTGGGCATGGCAGCCCTGGCAGCGGAAGTCAACGGCATTGAAAAGGTCCCCCATGTCAAAGAAAAACTGGCAAAAATCATTCAGGTCTCTGAATTGGGTTATGCTGCCGGTTTCACCGCCTCGGAAATGGGTAAAGCGGAGATCTATATTCCCGGTATGGGCCAGGTTCCCTATGGGCCCGGCTCCTGCATTCCCAATTCCATCTATTGTAATGTGGGCCGTTGTCTGACTGGCGAGGCTGTCTTTCATGAGCAGGAGATTCTGTGTGATATCGCCGGCGGCGTGCCGGCCACCTTCCCTTTTGAACAGGATCTCATCAACGCAGATCTCAAACCGTTCATGGAAAAATATCTGAAGCGCAATTCCAAAATGCAGGTGGAGGATCAAATTAAATTCTGGCTCTATTTAAGTGATATGACCGTATCCGACCTGGCAGGCGGTTTGAATTACGCCAGTTACCACGGCGGCGGTTCACCGGTAATGGAGCAGATCGCCATCACTTCCCAGTATGACATCCAGCAACGCAAGAATATCGTAAAAAAGCTGGCAGGAATGACCTTGGAATAAGGGGAGGGTGGAAGTGTGAAGTGTGAAGGGAGAAATGTGAAGGGAGAAAGGGGGAAGCCGAAGCCATGCAAAAAAAATCGGGTCAAAGGCAAGAGAAATTACAGGACACGGGCAAGAAAAATCCTGTGAATATGAAAGTGCCCCAGAACAAAGTCGCTGATGAGATAAGGGGCGCCTTTATGGAGCAGCAAAGCAAAATCGTGAACGAAATCAACAAAAGCATCAATGCAGAGCATGTGGGGGAGAAAAATGAAAGCTGACGACATCAAGCGCGTACTCATTTTAGGCAGCGGGACCATGGGGCAGCAGATCGGTTATCTGTGCGCCCTGCATGGCCTGGAAGTGGTCATTTACGACATTTCCGAGGAAATCCTGCAAAAGGCGGCCCGGCGCATCCGCAAAAGCAAGGATTCCATGTCACTGTATGGTCGATTCACCCCGGAAGCAATCGCGGCGGCCCTGGCCAGAATCAGTTACTCCAGCAACCCGCAAAAAGCAGCGGAGGGCATCCAGTTGATCAGTGAATCCGTGCCCGAAGACCCGCTGCTGAAAGGCAGGGTGCTGCAACAATTCAACGCCCTGTGTCCTCCGGAAACCATCTTCACCACCAATACTTCCTCCCTGGTTCCGTCCATGTTTGCCGAGGCCACCGGCCGGCCGCAAAAATTCTGCGCCCTGCATTTCCATGTGGTCAGCCTCACCAACATCGTGGATGTGATGCCCCATGGCGGCACTGCCCCGGAAACCGTGGAACTGGTGACCGGGTTTGCTAGAAAGATCGGCCAGATCCCCATTGTAATGAATAAGGAAAACAACGGCTATGTGTACAATTTCATGCTCATGGCCCTGTTGGAATCTGCCCTGACCCTGGCCTCAAGGGGCATTGTGACCGTGGAAGACGTGGACCGGGCCTGGATGGGGGTGATGCGCGCGCCCATGGGGCCCTTTGGCATCATCGACACCATTGGACTTGCCACGGCCCATAAGATAACGGAATTTTGGGCCAAGGTGCGCAATGACAAAAAGGCCCTGGCCAATGCCGAATTTTTGCGCATGTATGTGGACCAGGGCAAACTGGGTATCCAGTCCGGTGAAGGATTTTATACCTACCCCCAACCGGCCTATGCTGACCCTGATTTTGTCAAAGGATAATAAGGAGGATCGTGTGCTTTCATTTTCATTGACCGACAAGATCGCCCTGATCACCGGGGCCAGCCGGGGAATCGGGGAGCAGATCGCCCTGACCCTTGCAGAAAACGGTGCCCACTGCATCCTGGTGAGCCGCAAGCTCGCCGGATTGGAAAGTGTTGTAGAAAAAATAATCCATCACGGCGGCAAAGCCGAAGCCATTGCCTGCAACATGGGCGAATTGGATCAGATCAAAATCCTGATGGCAGAGGTTCAGGCCAGGCACGGCCGCCTGGACATCCTGATCAACAATGCCGCGGCCAATCCCTATTTTGGTGAAATGCTCAATGCCGAAGAATGGGCCTGGGACAAAACCAACCAGGTGAATCTCAAAGGCCCCTTTTTCATGACCCAATTGGGCGCCAAACTCATGCAGGCCAGAGGCGGCAGCATTGTGAACGTGTCTTCAGTGAACGGAGTGCGGCCGGCGCCCATGCAGGGCATCTATTCCATCACCAAGGCGGCCCTGATTGCCAAGACCAAGGCCTTTGCCAAGGAATTGGCTGCTTATAAGATCCGGGTCAATGCCCTGCTTCCAGGCATGACCGAGACCAAATTTTCCAGCATCATCACCGAAAATAAGGAAATCGAAAAGGAAGTGATTGCCAGGATTCCCCTGGGCCGCATTGCCATGCCGGCGGAAATGGCCGGAGCGGTGCTCTACCTAGCTTCCGAGGCCGCCTCCTATACCACCGGAACCTGTCTCATCTGTGACGGGGGAATGCTGGCCTGAAAAGAGAAACCGTTTCCGTTGGGGGTCGAGATCGGAAAAAAGATTTAATGGCAAAAAAAGATAGATACCGATTCTGATCCCGAGAGGTTGGATGATTGCGGAGAAGTATAGCAGCCACGACTCGCTGGTTTTTTAAAGGCTATGAAACCAGGCTGATCATGTCCACTATCGGGGTCGGGGTCGCTATCGGTATCGGGGTCGTCGGAAAAGCAAAATACGGGCCTTGATCATTGCTTCGGCCCTATCGCGGCTGGAAGCCGCTCCCACAAAGACCTGGGAGAAACACTATATGAAAATAATAATTGATAGAATACCACAATTCCTAATTCGTAATTCCTAATTCATAATTGATGCTGAAACCCGCCTGCCAGCACCCCGTGATTCCCCCCTGACCGCCCCCTCAATAATAATGCTTGACACTGTGAGACAATTTTGACATCTCGAAACATACCATTTGGTTTGTTTTTTTTGATCAACTTTCTTTTTATGCAGGAACCCAAGATGAAATAACCGATTTTTCTTACTACCCATCCAATCAACAGGAGAAAAACCATGTTACAGTTTGGAGCCGTGGAAAAGGTGTTATTACCCGTCATGCTCGCCATCATCATGCTGGGAATGGGGCTGGGCCTGACTTTCAAAGACTTCAGACGCATCCTGGAGACGCCTTTTCAGGTGATGCTGGGAAGTTTCGGACATTTCGTCATCATGCCCCTGGCCGCCTGCTGCGTGGTGTTCCTGCTGAAGCTCCCATTCGAGCTGGCCCTGGGGGTTATGCTGGTGGGCTCCTGCCCCAGCGGCGCGACCTCCAACCTGATCAATTATCTGGCCAAAGGGGACGTTGCCCTGGCCATAACCATCACCACCCTTTCCACCTTGATCTGCCCCTTGTTCACCCCCTTGATCCTCTCCCTGTTTTCAGCCTTGATGAACGTGCCGGGCAACGAGATCAGCATCTCCTTTGTGGAAATGCTGAAAATGGTTTTGGTGATCATCGCCGTCCCCATCAGCCTCGGTATGACTTTGCGCCATTTTTTTTACAAATTTTCCCAGGCCATTGAAAAACCGTATAAGATTTTTTCCATCCTCTTCCTGGTGTTTGTCATCGTTTTCGTGCTCCACAAGAATCGCAGCGAGATTTGGAGCATGATCGGTCTGGTGGGAATAGCTGTAGTGCTACACAATATTCTCGGCTTTGCCTTGGGATACATCATTCCAAAATTTCTGCGCATTCCGGAAATACAGTCCCGCACCATCGCCATTGAAATGGCCATCCAGAACACCACCCTGGGTATGACCATCGCGGTACAGTTCTTTCCGCCTTCCGTGGCTCTGCCGTCGGCAGTGTTCAGCATCTGGATGTATATTACCGGCCTTTTCATGGCCTATGTCTGGTCGCGCCTGCGACCGGCTCAGCAGCAAAGCGGCTGGATCGTTAAAAGCAACCCGGCCAAGGATCTGGTTTCAGACGTTCTGCCGTAGTAAAGGAAGATTATGAGTAAAATTGTTAAAGTGGAACTGTTTCATGTCCGCATCCCCCTGGATGTCCCGTTCTACCCGAGCTGGATACCCGGTTACCCCCAAACGGAGAACCGCTTTGATCTGATCCGCATCACCACTGCCGACGGCATTGAAGGCTACTCGGCCGGACCGGCCATCGCCCGGGAGCGCAAGGGGCTGGGAGAACTGATCGCGCCTTATCTTATTGATCAAGACGCTGCCGATCTCGACCTGATGCACCAGCGTCTGCGGGAAGTATCCTACCTCGGCTTGCGCTGCCACTGGATCGAGCCGGCTTTTTGGGACATCAAAGGTAAAACGGCCGGCAAGCCCGTGTATGAACTCCTGGGCGGAACCCTTCAAAAAATCGATCTCTATGCCTCCACCGGCGAAGTCAAAGGCCCCCAGGAGCGCATCGAAGAAGTCCGGCAGCGCTATGAAGAAGGTTTCCGCTGGGTCAAGCTGCGGGTCCATGATTTTGATGTGAAAAAAGATATTGAACAAGTGGAAGCCGTGGCCAAGGCCATGGGTGACAAGATTAAAATCGGCGTGGATGTGAACCAGGCCTGGCGGGTTACCATCGTGAACGACGCACCTTTGTGGGATCTTAGGCGGGCCAAATATTTCGCCGATGCCTGCGCTGATCTCGGAATTGCCTGGATCGAAGAACCCCTGCCCATGGACGATTACGAGTCCCAGGCGGCCCTCACGGCTTACAGCAAGGTGCCCATCAGCGGCGCAGAGCTGCATTCATCAGGCCTGCCGGAGCTGAAAATGATGATCGAACGCCGCTGTTACCATATTTTTCAGCCCGACGCCATCATGGCCGGCGGCATTAGCCAGGTCATGGAAGTCGCCCGGTTGTGCCGGAAGCACGGCCTGATCTTTACACCCCATACCTGGACCAACGGCATCGGTTTCGCCGTCAACCTGCAACTGATGTTGGCAGGCGGATTTGCCGATGCCAAACCCTTGGAATTTCCTATCAACCCGCCTTCCTGGACCGTGGCGAAAAGGGACGGTCTCCTGACCGAGCCGTTTCAGCACGTCAACGGCACCCTCACTCCTTCCAAACGGCCTGGGCTGGGTTTTGAAATCGACAAGGGTGCGCTGAAAAAATACGGCAAGCGATTTTTTAGCATGGGACGCCTGGGGCTCAAATTCTACGCGGTGCGGGACAAGGGCCTTAAAACCGCCTTGGAAATCGACCGCAATCGCAAACGCTTTGGTGTGGGAGCAAAAAAATAACCGATTTCAGCCGTTGAAATAGCGGATGACCGTGGCTTTTCTTCCGGCGGCACGCTGGAAAATTTCCTCCGGATATCCCAGGGCGATGGCGGCATAGGGTTTCTCGTCCTCGTCCAGGCCGATCTGACGGCCCATGGCCGGCTCGCGCTTCATGGCTTCAATGACAAAACCGATCAGACAAGTGCCCAGCCCCATGGCATGGGCGGCTAATAGAATATTCTGGGTGGCCAGCAAGGCATCCTCGGCCGGACAACTGGCATCGTTTTGCGCGCTCACGATGATGGCGGCCGGTGCGCCGTGAAACAGCATATCGCGGCCGCCGGCGTCATATTCAGCCAGCCCTTCTTTCACCCTCTGGTAGTAGTTCTGATAATAACGCTCCAATTTGGGTTTGCCCAATAAGTTCATGAGAGCCCGCAGCCAAGCCTTTTCCGCCAGGCGGTTGAGGCGCTGATAGAAATCGGCTGTTTTACGGCCCAGAATATTCACAGCCTGACGATCCGGCAGGAGGGTGAAACGCCAAGGCTGGCAATTGGAGCCCGAGGGCGCCGTAATCCCGATTTTCACCAGGTCTTCCAGTATGCCTTTGTCCACGGGCTTGTTGCTGAAATTGCGGCAGGAACGCCGGGATTGCATCAGCAGGACTAGTTGGGCCAGATCATAACGGCCGTGGGGCAACCATTTTCCATCGGTCTTGAAAGTTTGAAATTCCGCCATGGCCGGGTCGATTCCGTTGACCCGCACGGCACCGGTGGGGCAGGCTGCCGCGCAATGGCCGCAGTTCAGCGACTCCAATCCGACCACACAGGCTTTTTGATCCTGAAGGGCGATGGTTTCCCGGGGACAGACCTGGATGCAAAGTCCGCATCCGGTGCACAGCTCTGATTCAATGACGGTGGTGACGGTTCGATCCAGCATGGTTTCCTATCCGCGAATTTCGTGAGGGTTGAACTTGACGACCTTGCTATATGTATCCGCTCATTACAATCAGAAGCTGAAAAAAGCAAGCAGGGATTTTTTTAGAAGAACTTGCGAAATCAGTTTTTTCTTATTCAGGCACCTGTGTCCCCCTGGAAGCATCAAAAATGGCTTTGGACAGCTCTCTGACTGATCAACTTGGAAAGACTCGGCCACAGGTATTTTTCCATCATGGACGGATCCTGGGTGTCCACATGGGCGCTGTTTATCTTTTTCTTATTTGTACGTCTGCGATCCTTGCCGCTTCTGCGATCACCGCCGGAACGCCTCTCCGGATAATGCTCCACAGGAGCTGTATTGCGCCTGTCCGCTTCCAAGCGCCGTCCGCCGCTGTCAATATAGTTTTCCATATTTTCTTTTCCTTCAATTCTTGAATTTATTTGACTGGGTCAATCACGGCTTGCACTGTGTTTCTTGAATCTTTTGATCTGGTTTCAATTAAGGAAAAAATTGATTCTAGACAACTGAAGGTCAAGGGCTTACGAAGGCATTCATGAATCCCGATTTCAAATGCCAAATCGATCAGTTCAGGTGTCACTTCCACCGATGTCAGCACCTTGATGGAAGCATACCCTTCCAAGGCAATGCGCCTGAAAAATTCCAGTCCGTTCATTCTCGGCAAGTGATAATCACAAACCACCAGATTAAATCGTTCCACAGACATTTTTTGCAAAGCTTCTTCAGCGGTCTCGGCTATGACAAGCACGGAGTTTTCTACTTTGCAAATGAACTGCAGTAAATTCATATCCATCTGATCCTGGTTGATCAAAAGTATGTTTGCCATGGTCTGAGTCACCATTGGGAAAAGGATGGACGAGAGAAAGAATTCAGGAGCCAGGAATCAGAACAGTTATATGGCGACTTTTTTATTCTGAATTCCGACTTCTGAATTCTGTCATTCCTGGAATGCATTTCCCATGCAAAAACGAACCGCTTTTATAAAGATTCAATGTAATCAAGAAAATCGCCCAAGGTCTGGAATCCTGAGGGGGGTGAATTAAATGCACGGAAACGCTCAGTTGGAGCGTTTCCGATGTGCGAAAACGCACATCGGCGACTTCTTTAAAAAAAGGAAATAGTTGAATGTAATGCTTAAACAAACCGAAAAAAACTTAGCATGTCTTTTGCAAGATGATTGGAGCGGTATGGCAACGGGCTGTACATTCGTCAATGCTGAAGAGTTTTTTCAGGTCATGTCAGTGAGGAGAACAAATGAGTAGTAAGGATACAAAATTGAAATCCTTACGATTCAAGATTTTAATCATTTTGATGGGCATTTTTTTGCTCTATGGCTTGGCGGATTTCGGAATCCAGCGGTTCATCATATATCCGACATTTCTAGACCTGGAAAACAATGAAGCCGTCAAAGACGCCAATCGTTGTGTGCAATCCATTCAAAGGGAAATTTATCATCTGGATGGCGTGTGCCACGATTACGCCGCCTGGGATGATACGTATGAATTTATACATACCTCTTCTGAGGATTATATCAAAACCAATCTGGTGATTGATTCTTTTATCAACAACAGACTGAATCTCATCTATCTGTGTGATGAACAAGGCCAGGTCGTTTGGGGCGAAATTTTTGATCTTGAAACAAAGGAAGGGATCGATTTAAGCGAATTCCGCCGAGACGCCTTTCTTCAACAACACCCATTAGTAACATATAACGTGGGTAACAAACCGCTCGCGGAGATCGGCATTTCCGGCCTTATGATGACACAAAAAGGCCCATTGCTGATCTCCTCCCGTCCCATTGTCACTAGCAAACATGAAGGTCCCATCCGCGGTTCGGTCATCATGGCCAAGTTCATAGATCAGTCCATGATAACAACTCTCGCCGAACAGACGCAGGTGAAATTTCAAGTCATTCCCATTCAAAAAAGGGTGGCAACCGCCGCCCAGCAGGAGCTTCTGAAAAAAGTCCACGACACGTCCGGATACCATATTGAAATCACCGCTGTGGATTCGCTGGATGTTTTCACAGTTCTCCCGGACATCCATGATCAATTCACTTTTCTTTTTAAAGTGACGGTTCCGAGAAAAATTTCAACCAAAGGAACCATAGCCGTTCAATATGCGGTTTATTCCATCTTGACCGCTGCCTTTGTTACCCTCGTGATCATGCTGCTGATGACCGAAAGGGCGGTTTTAAACCCGATCACAAAATTGACCCGGCATGCGCTTTCCATAGCGACCAGCGGCGATCCCTCCGCCCGCCTGAATTTGAAGCGGATGGATGAGATCGGCCGATTGGCCCAGGTGTTCAATCAAATGCTGGAGAAATTGGCGGTAAAAACCAGTGAACTTGAAAAGGTGAATCAGGAACTGCTGGAAGATGTGGCCATACGTAGACGAACCGAGGAGGAATTGAGCCAGGCCCAAGCCCTGCTTTCAGCAGCAGTTGAGCAGACACCGGCCGGCATCATTATCATTGATGCAAAGGATTTGAAAATCCGGCTGGCCAATTCCACGGCCATTGAAATTCTTGGGTCTTTGCGACCGAATCAGTGGCAGGCTTTCCAGCCCAATGGCCGTCTTTCCTCACCGGATGAATTACCGTTGCTCCAGGCGATAAAGGAAGGCCGAACGACTCAAAACACAGAGATTATCGTCCGACGAAAAGATGGTGAAGAAAGATGGGTGCTGGGCAATGCTGCTCCTGTGCGTGATGAAAAAGGGGAAATCGTGGCCGGAGTGATGGTCTTTCCAGATATCACCGAGCAGAAACGCAACGAGAAGATTTTACGCCGCTCCGAGGAGAAATACCGCCTGCTGGTGGAAAACGCCCATGACGGCATATTCATCCTGCAAAAGGACGGGATCAAATTCGCCAATCCAAGTACGTTGCGTATCCTGGGGTACACTGAAGAAGAACTGACGGGAATCGGCATTGCCGATATTCTGCATTCCAATGATCGCAATGCCATGCTGGCAGGCTTGACAAGATGCCTGCAAGGGAAAAAGCCGTCCAATCCATATTCCTTTCGCGTTATAGACAAGGAAAAGAACACTCTTTGGTTGCAAATGACCGTCATAGGAATGTTCTGGGAGGAAGAACCAGCGGTTTTATGCTTTATACGGGATGTCAGTGAGACTCGCAAACTTGAAACCCAGCTCCTGCAAACCCAGCGAATGGAGTCCATCGGCACTCTGGCCGGCGGCATTGCCCACGATTTCAACAATATTCTGTCTCCGATCATCGGCTATACCGAACTGGCCATGCAACTCATGCCCGAAACGCAAAATCGATCAAAAACATATCTGCAGCGCGTCCTTGCAGCCACTTCGCGGGCTGTTGAACTGGTTCAGCAGATTTTGACATTCAGCCGCCAAAGCGAACAGGAAATGAAGCCCCTGCTGCCCCACCTGGTCGTCAAAGAGGCCCTCAAATTACTACGCGCCTCCATACCGGCAAATATTCATATTGAGCAGGAAATCGATGCAAACTGTTCCCCTATTATGGCAAACACTACCCAAATCCACCAGATTATCATGAATCTGTGCACCAACGCCTATCATGCCATGGAGGATGCCGGCGGTCGAATGATGGTTACACTAAATGAAGTGGATCTCAGTCATGAAACGGCCCAAGAAATGATTGATTTCCCGGGTGGTCGCTATGTTCAGCTCACGGTAAGTGATGCCGGCAAAGGCATGACCCGCGAAATCATGGACAAAATTTTCGATCCGTTTTTCACAACAAAACCGGAAGGCAAAGGAACAGGCCTTGGATTATCGGTGGTTCACGGCATTGTGAAATCACACGGCGGCAGAATAAAAGTCGACAGTGGATTGGGGCAAGGGACCACCTTTACAATTTACTTCCCTATTTCCACAGCGGATTTGTCTGCCGGAACCTCTGTGGGTGAGGAGCCGATTCCTACCGGTAGCGAACATATTCTGCTGGTGGATGACGAACCGATGATTATTGAAATGGAGCAGGAAATGCTGGAAGAGCTGGGCTATCGGGTATCCTCCCGTACCAGCAGCATTGACGCCCTGGAAGCGATTCGCGCAAATGGCGGTCAGTATGATCTGATCATTTCCGACGTTACCATGCCTCAAATGACCGGTGATGAGCTCGCGCGCCATATCCGTCAAATTCATCCGGGATTGCCGGTGATACTATGCACCGGCTTCAGCGGACGCATCACCCCTGAACGAGCTCGGGCCTTGGGCGTGGCGGCTCTGGTCATGAAACCCATTCAACAACGAACCCTGGCCACCACCATTCGAAATGTGTTGGAAAAATCCGGTGCCCGCAAACGATCGTCGGATGTTGTTGCAGATATCTTTTGATAAGCAGCAAAAAAAAGAGGTCAATTTAGGATTATCCCAGATAGACAGCGTAACCCAGCAAAACACTGCCAATTCCGAGCAAAGCTCCGCAGCCGCTGAGGAGCTCTCTTCCCAGGCGGCCCAGGTAAAAATGCTGTTGTCGGTGTTTCAGCTCCAGCAGGGAGACCCTCGGCCGCCGATGCGATTGCCTTGGCTCTATGCTCTTACTCCGGTAAAGGCTTCACACTCATGGCTGCGCCTTCACGTGCATTTTCCTCGTCATCAACCTATTACCTGGAAACCATCATGTGGGCCAATTGAATTTTAGGTCATCACTTTGTTGTAAACGGATTCTTCAATATCATGGTCTCATCGCGACCAGGTCCCACTGAAATTATATCAATAGGTGTTTCGGTTAGCACTTCGATGCGCTGTAGATACGCCCTGGTGGATTCCGGCAGATCCTTATAGCTGCGGATGCCTGAGATGTCCTCGGACCAGCCCGGCAAGGTTTCATAAATGGGCTTACAGGCTGCCAAGACTTTTAGGCTGTTCGGAAAATCCGACAAACGCGTTCCATTGTAATCATAGCCGGTGCAAATCTTCAATGTTTCCAGTCCGCCCAAAACATCCAGCTTGGTGATGACCAGCCCGGTCAAGCCGTTCAGCCGGCTCGCATTGCGCAGCATGACCACGTCCAGCCAGCCGCAACGCCGCTTTCGCCCAGTGGTGGCGCCGAATTCAGCCCCCTTTTTTTGAATCCGGTCGCCGATTTCATCAAAAAGCTCGGTGACAAAGGGTCCTGAGCCTACCCGTGTTGTATAGGCTTTCACAATACCCAGAATCCCATTCAATTCTTTGGGGCCGATGCCGGCACCACAGGCTGCATTGCCCGATACGGTATTGGAGGAAGTAACAAAAGGATAGGTACCATGATCAATGTCAAGATGGGTGCCTTGGGCGCCCTCGAACATGACCCGGCGACCAGTACGAATACCGTCGTATAAGGTCACCGAGATATTATCCACATAGGGGGCCAAACGTTCGGCCATCTTTTGATATTGCTGGATGATCTCCATGGGATCAAGAGGTTTGGATTGCAAGAAATTCTGTAAATAAAAATTCTTTTCCTCCAGATTAACCTTTAGTTTTTCCTGAAATTCATCCTGATCCAGCAGATCAATAAATCGCAAGCCCCGCCGGGCAACCTTGTCCTCATAGCAGGGGCCTATCCCCCTTCCAGTGGTACCGATTTTCTGAGCGCCTTTCATTTGCTCGCGGGCCAAATCAATGGCCTTATGATATGGCATGATCAAATGGGCTCTTTCGCTGATCCGTAATTTATTGGGTCCGACTGCGATCCCTTTTTTCTGAAGATAATCGATTTCTTCGAGCAACACTTCCGGGTCCACCACCATCCCATTGCCGATGAAACAGGTTTTTCCCTGTAAGATACCGGATGGCACCAAGTGGCTGATGAATTGTTCACCGGCTACCACCATGGTATGACCGGCATTATTGCCGCCCTGAAACCGTACCACATAGTCAGCATGTTCAGCCAACAAGTCGACTATTTTACCCTTGCCCTCATCACCCCATTGGGTCCCCACAATCACGATATTTGCCACTTGCAAGCTCCTTACATGAAACAACCACTGCTTCGGGCAGTGGTCTTATTCGACCCTTCAATCAATATTCCAAACTATTTAGGTCATGCCGCCCGAAGATGCAACAGATTTTCGTTTCATTCGAAAAAAATCCTGCAGCAAGGTCCGGCATTCCTCGGCCCGCACACCTGCCAATCGGGCAGTCTGATGATTCAGGCGGGTATCTGCACAAAAATCGTATAGGGAACCGGCCGCCCCCCATTTGGAATCCAATGCGCCAAAAACCACCAAAGCCACCCGGGCGTGGATGATCGCACCCATGCACATGGGACATGGCTCGATGGTTGAATACAGCACAGTTCCCGGTAATCTGTAATTGGCCATTTTTTTCGCTGCCGAACGCAAAGCCAGGATTTCAGCATGGGCAGTAGGATCTGAACTGGAAATGGTGCGGTTATATTCCATTGCCAGAATTTTCCCATCCCCATCCACCAATACCGCACCCACCGGCACTTCATCCATGTCCCTGGCTTTTAACGCCTCTTTCAAGGCGAGCCCCATAAAATCAAAATGATTCATGCAAACCGCTTTACCATATTTTTTTTCACAAATAAAAGAGAACTTCTCATTGACACACCCCGCAATCTATATTAAGTAAGATGACTCTTTGGGCCATTCCTTGCGCGCCCGTAGCTCAGATGGATAGAGTGCCGGACTACGAATCCGTTGGTCGGGGGTTCGAATCCCTCCGGGCGCGCCAATAAAATCAAGGGTTTACGTTAAGCGCCGTAAACCCTTTTTTGCTTTTGGTCTCCATTTGGTCTCCATTGCAATCCAAAACCATTTTTTCAAGCCGACAGGCCGCTTCTTGATTAATCGGTTTTAGAAGGTGAGCATATGTATTCAGGGTAACGCTCGGGTTTGAATGTCCCAATTGTGTTTGAATGTATTTGAGGTTTTCCCCCTGTTCGATCAAAAGACTTGCATACGTATGGCGCAGATCATGAAACCGTAATTTCGGGATTCCGGCGGCCTTTAAAGCCGGTTGAAAATGACGATGCATCATATTTGCCTGACACATAGGTTTTCCGGCTTCATTTGGAAAAATCAAATCAAGCTCGCTTGGCGGACATTCCAACCGCCATTTTTTCAAATCGGACACAACAGACGGCCCTAGGTCGATTTTACGCCTTGATGTTTTTGTTTTAGGGTCATACCAGGCACCTTTATTGAATGTCCTCTTGATGTAAAGTTGATTCGTCGCCCAAAGCACATCCGTCCATTTGAGGCCGAGCAATTCCCCTTCACGTGCTCCTGTAAAAACTGCCAGCTTGAAGAGAATAAAGTATTTCCTATCTGAAACGATGGACAATAAAGAATTTATTTGTATTGGCGATAGAACCCGGATTTTATCAGACTCGGGCTTTTCAATATTTCTCGCCTTGGGTCTTTCGGCTTCCCTCACTGGGTTATAGTCAATCAGCCGGTGACGGACTGAATAATTCATCACCTGGTTAAATGTTATCAAAATTTTTCTAAGCGTTGCGCGTTTTGTACCTACTGAAAGCTTTTCGGTTATAAATTTTTCAACCGTCTGTGTTGTTATATGGTTAATCTTGATCGGATCAATGTCAAAAAAATGATTCCTCAAGTGTCCTTCATATCCCTCACAAGTCGAAGCCCTCACATTATGCCTTTTCTGTTCAAGCCAATCCCCGGCCACCTTCTTGAAGCTCGGAGCATCTTTTGATGGAATGTAAATCCGTTTTTCAATTTGCTCCTCAATCTCGCGTAGCCATTTTTTAGCCTCGGTTTTCGTCGCCCCTTGTGGAAGCACCTTCAGCCGCCTCTTGCCGTTCTGATCATAAAAATCAATGCACCATCGGCCCTTCTTTTTCGTGTTGGTCAAGCACGCCATAAAAGCCCCTCGCTTTCTCCCTGATGAATTTCCCCATGAAGCCGGGCAGGGTCCCCGGCTTATCGGCTCCGGTCGCCTATCATGGGTATTGTGAAACATGTCAAACGCTGCCGTTAATTGACGGCCGCCTTGTATAACTATCTGGATGATTTATCTAAAAGCTCTCTTGCATCCTGAATAGTATCGATATTTTTTCTTAAAATGCCGGAAAGGCCACACATACCTGGTCCTGAAATTTGGACTCCATCAGCCACAGCGCCTTTGAAAAGATCATGAAGCCCCTCCAATTGATCAATGACATCCGATATTTTCCCATCAAACAGATACAAGGTTTTCTCATCCATAATCATTTCCTTTCTTTTCCCTCGTGTTTTTGTGTATCCCAAAAGTTGCCGCCGTGGATGATGTCCGCCGGGTGGTCATGCAGGTAATCCAGAACCACAGGATTGAAATACAGCATGTTTGAAATTGCCCGGCTGATGTCCCAATTCTTTGCCGACCAGGCTTGATTTTCAATCAATGTTGTTCGTTCGGCCGTTGCCCGGATCTTGACCGGGTATTTCTTCAGAGACTCATAAAACGCTATCAAGTCCGGATGGCGATCCGAACAAGGACCATCATCCGGCATATCTTCAACAGGTTTTTCCCCGGTACCCGTCGCCACCTGGATCTTTTCGACCGGCTTCTCGTCAGTAGGCCCGCCGTCAAATTTAAGATTGATCGAAAACACCGGCGGAAGTCCGGCAAGTATCCAGCTTTTTAGGTCCACCCCGGCCGCGAAGGCTTCACCGGGATCTTTGCCGTCAGGGACCGGCCACCGTTCGGCCTGGTCGAAATGGTCTTTCCACCAGCCCCAGGCGCCGGCGCCGGCCTGGTCAAAGTCCAGTGCGTTCAGAATGCAAAGGGAGTTCGCCAGCGCCTTAAAGGCGGCCGAGTCGGGCTTTGTCGTCGCCGAACCAAGGCCGATGGAACCACAAACCCCGCCGGTCTCTTGATCAAGCAGGATGGCGTCAAGCTCGGTCTCAACCACCACGAAGGCCCGGCTCTTCGGCCGGTTGATCATGGTGGCCATACCGGAACCGGGCAAGACGTAGTATTTCGGCCCGCCTTCATCAAATCGCCTGATTCGTATCCGCTGAATCACGCCATCAACAAAGAAAGGAACCACTATTCCCCGTGGAAGCCACAGCTTTTTTTTCTGGCCGTCATCCTTCAGAACGGTATCAAGTCCCCACGATTCACGAGTACGGTATGAATCCTTGCCGTTTTCGCCGGGATTGTATCCGATCTGGAAGCGCTCCGCCGTGGCCTGGCCGATGCCGCGCGCTGATAACCATTGCATCATTTCAACGTTCGAAAGTAATTGTTTGACTGCCCAGGCCACAAACACCCCGGCCTTATTGCGCCACACTTCACAAGGGCTTGAATAGGTTTCCGGGACGAACTCCCTGCGCTCAGGCGGTTTTTTCTTTTCCGGCCGCCGATATGCGCCGGTATATTCGCCGGGCTCCTTACCGGAAGCCCCGGCCGCCTCCCGGAAGGATTCGCCGAGAAAATCACGCCGAAACTGGATTACATCGCCGCCTTTGCCGCATTTCCGGCACCAGTAGGAACCGGCACCATCATTCTGTTCCGGCCAGACATGAAAGCGATCTTTCCCGCCGCAGCCCGGGCAAGGCCCGTGATATTCGCCGCCCCGGGCACTGGATGCTTTCTGCAGGGCGATACCCATGCCTTGAACCAGTTCCATAACCGTTTTCATTTGTCTTGTTACCTTGTAGCAATCCGAACGGCTACAGCAACCGTCCTATGGACCGGAAACGGTATTACAACAGCCGGTTTCGGCCTGGTGCTGTTTGGCTTGCAACCTGAGCACCATAGGCAAACCGGCTTGAGTTCATCGCCGCGAAAACAAAAAACAACGTGACGGCGGTCAAAGCTATCGCCGCATCTGCAACAGGTCTTTTTCATACGGGCACCTCATTCATTTTTTGGGATCAAAAATTTTTGGAATGAAACACATGGCGGTAATGTCAATTCCGTAACACTCTCTCCGGAATTGAATTTCGCCGATGTTTTCCAAATAGGCGTTGATTTCATCCAGACCGGCCTTCAGGTCCCGCATGATGGCTTGTAGGGTCGGCCTGATGGCGTCATGTTCGCCGCTGTAGAGTAGCTCTGTAAAAGCCTTGAACGGCTCAAACATGATTCTTGTTAATTCGTTGAAGTAAAGATAGTCGCCTTCAAAACCGAAAGGATAATCGGATTTTTTAAAAAGCAGCTCTGAATCTTCGCCATGTTCACAAATGAATTCCGTCATGGTGGGCACCTCCAAAAAAGAAAGCGCCTGGCAGTCCTACGGCTACGTTAAAGCCGCCGGGTCCTTGCGGATACCCGCTACCAAGCGCGATTATTTTATGGAGTATAAAAACAAAAAAAGCCATTTTACGAGCGGCCTCCTCGTAACGTAATTTTAGGATGCAATAATCATATCGATCCGCCGGTTATTGTCAACATAAATTTTTCAAAATTCGAAAACCCCGGACGTTCCGGCCTGTCCGGAAGTCCGGGGAAGCTAAGGTGTGTGATCCCCACCGGTTGCTTCGTCATTTTTCGGATAAAATACCGCGCATAAAAGCCGCGCCTCACCATCCAAATCGGTGACGATGTCGGCCGTCGCCTTTTCATCCGGGCACCCCGCGCAATCCCAGGTTTCAACATTATCGGCCGCCGCAATGGAAAGACATTCACCGTAATTGTGGCAAAGAATGTTCCGCATGATGGCCCCCAGGTCGGTTGAAAATGTTTTATGAGAAAGACACTCTGGAATTAAAACGCTCAACCTGATTGATTGAGTCCGGGTAAATACACTGGACAAAAAAAGTACCAAGCTCATGTTCTTTGGTGGTTTGTGTGATAGCCTCCCACTCATCTGTATAAGATCCGATTACCCGGCAATCCTTGATTACAACAAACCGCCCATTGTACTTCTCAAGAAGAGTAGAGAAGTTTTCTCTGTAGTAGTTGAATTCTTTTTGAAGTGGCTTATGCATGGCACTTATTCCAGGTTGGTTGAGTAAAAAGAGGTGCAACTTTAGCCCGAATACGGGGGGATGAAGACCCCTGCAAGCCGTTTCCGGTCTCGCGGGCATGGCCGCACCTCTTAACGCACCTTTAGCTTCAGCGGGAAAACAGGAGGTTTTTCCGCAGCTCCTTTCGGGTTACTGCAAGCATGGGCGCATATTTTCTTTTACTTGTCGTATGCACAAAAATCCGAATCTCGATTGATGGCCTTATCGATTCCCAAAAGGCCATAAGCTCGCCGTTCTTGGTCGGTGCAATTTTTAAGAGCAATCCCACGAACGTTGCACTTGTCATAAATTTTCCGTTGTGTTTTGAACCACCGCGAAACAAATTCACCGCGCCGGTCTGTTGTCACCTGTCCATTGTCGGCAATGACAAAATATCTTGGATCGTTTTTTGACCGAAGCCGAGAAATGATTTTTTCGATATCATCGTTTATTTTTCCGATCTGCGATTTTTTGATTTTTTCTGAAACACCTCCGGCCAATGAGGGGGAAAAGACCTTTATGGCCTCTGCTATTTCATCCCACAAAACTAAAGGTTGAATATCGTCATGCCTGAAAAATTTCAGCGCCCGCCCACGACCGGCAGCAAGC
Organism: Desulfosudis oleivorans; assembly: GCA_020723325.1. Classification (GTDB taxonomy): domain Bacteria; phylum Desulfobacterota; class Desulfobacteria; order Desulfobacterales; family SURF-7; genus DYJD01. The sequence continues at coordinate 66,432 of DYJD01000029.1, forward strand.
CTGTCTGACAAACGCCTTATTCTTTGCTGCCGATAAGCCTGGTAGTCTTCTTTTGCCGCCGCCAACACGTCTTCTTCTGTTGGATCGGATTTTTTTATCAGTGTCCTTTTTTCCCGCAGCGCCACTATCTCGGCGATAAGTTTTTCACTTTCCAAAAATTCTGGAACCCACTTATCCAGGGTTTGGATCAGATTATATGCTGGAACCTCATCTTTAGATATCGGGGTAAACTCCGGCATAACTACTACCTCCTTTCTTTTTGAACTGAAGCAATCCAGTTTTCATATAGTTCTTGATTCTTAAGCCGCGCTTGCCAAATCGCAGCATAGCCACGGAAATCCGTCCGGTCCTTGATATCGTCCACCAACCTTAAAAAAGGGTGTTTTTGTGATGGCGGTTCGGTACGTGGCAGACCGTTTGCCGCCGCGATATAGTTCATCCATTCGCTTGGATCTCGCTTGCGTAGCTCTTCCAGCGCCTTTGACAAACTGCATTTTCTTTTTAAGGCAAGTGATCGGGCTTTCTCCATAAAATCGCTCGGAGCCGTATTCAATTTTCCAGGCATCAACAAACCAGTATTGCCCGATGGTTGACTCGTATTGGATTCAAAACCGGTCACAAATTTGCAAGCAACCACTGTTTCTGAAAAGGTGATGGCGGCGGTTCGGTTATCCGCCCCCAGGGACACAAACGATACCTCGCCGACTTCGGACTCAAGCCAAATTTCCGCCGGACCCTTCACAGAAACACCGTTGACGGTTTCTTCACCGGTCGGTGATAAAACTTTCACCTTTTTGGGAGAAACGCCGATAGACGCTTGCCATGGGTAGCCTTCTTCCGCCAATTTTAGAACTTCGGCAGCGTCGGCCGTGGCTGTTGAAAACTCGCCGCCCACATAGAAATTATTTTTATCCTTCCAGGAATCACCGAAGCCGACAATCCGGTCACGCTTATGTTCACGCAAAACCGGAATCTTTTCCTTGGCGCTCATACCTGCAACGGCAATAATCAGTTTTTGCCAGCCGGAATCCACCAGGGCGCCAGAATAAGCCAGTATCAGAAAACTTGGCTTTTTATTTGTCGCCTCATCGTCTTTCTTGGAAAGCTTCAAAACAGCGGATGAAAGCGTCATTTTCTCGCGCTGCCCTTTGTCCACGGACCAATCCAAGCTACAGGCACCAAAGGCGCCGCGGGCATCCTCCCCGTTCGCCTGCCTGGCAGCAGTACACCGCTTCAAGAAATCTTGTTTGGATTCGTTCTTATCTGGTTTCATATCTCAACCCCCTTTCAGGTTTTTTGCTACTTAATGCACCAGGCAAGACAAAAAGTAAAACCAGCCTGTCAATCAATGTCTATCAATGTCCCATTTTCTATCTGCCAGCGCACAATTTCATCAGAAATGTATTTTTCGATATCCTGCCGGCGAACCCGAACGCTCTTGATATGGATCTTCACCCCAGGCAGACGGCCGGTTTTAATCATCCGCCGGACGGTCATAGGGTCAACTCCTCCTAACATTTCCGCCGCCTCTTTGAGATTCAGCAGGCTTTTTCCAGTTGGTTTCTTTTCTGCCTTCTTCTTTGAATCGTCCACAGCCACCTCCTATTTGTTGTAAAAGACAAACAAACCCTCAATAAAAACGCCTTCAGTACACACCATTGGACGCTGAAAATCGTCGCAGCCGTATGTCCATTTGCTTCTGTGAACTCCACCAGGTGAGCCACACACGCCCCAGACCGGCCGGATTTTGGAAAACCGGTCAGGATGCCAATAAGAACAATTTCCACAGGTCAGCCGGACATCATTCCGCATGGAGTCCATTTTTGGCCTTGTTTTTTTATGCTTCACTTGGCGCCCCCCCCACATCAATCCAAAGGAAAACATCTTCCCGCAAATTCGACTTAAGATTATTTTACGGGATTTACGGGATAGATAAAAAACCATCCTCCTGTAAATCCTCCCTTAAACAATTATTTGAATTAATTTATATTTTTATCTTACGGGATTTACGGGAAGATAATTCTATTAAACGAGAAAAAACTAGTTTAAAAAAATATATATAGAAACACTATATAAAAGATATAAAACCCTCCCATTATCCCAACTTTTTTACCATTATTATTAAAAATTAATATGTTATATGATCCCGTTTTTACAGGAGGATAGGGAGGATTGAAAAACCATCCTCCAACATATATCACGTTGCAATATTATCACAATAGCCTGATTCCTAAATAAAAAATTGAATTATTTTTTACTTTTTCAAAACGCCTGGTCATCAACTTGCCCCACCACTTCTTACTGGGAATTCTTTTTGAAATATTTTCTTCCCACCAGGCCTCAAAAGACGTCATAAGTTCAGACGCTGATGTCCGTATTGACATATCGTCTTTATCGACGAAACAACACTCATCAAGCCAGTCTGCGAGGCTGTCTTCTTCCCTTTGATATTCCGCTGTTGCCGTTGTTACAGAATTGGGTGGGGTAAGTCCCTCCAACTGATACAGAAGGCATCCCCTCACCATCCATGCTAAAATTCCTGGATATTCTTCTTTCAATTTTTCGGGTAGGTCCTTGTCCGCTCTTCGCTCATTGGGAGAAGTAGGCTCTCGGTCAACAAAAGATAGAGCGAATGGTATAAGAAGAATTCGCTCCCAGAATGCAAAGTCGTCAGGGGGAGCTGATGGCTTGTAATTCGATAATAAAAATAGAGTGTGTGATGGGATGAAGTTCGTATTGTATTTGTCGTGAGGGTTACGCGCACATAGAACATCATTCCCTGTAAACCATTTGACCTTTGATGGCGATATGCGGCATCCGTTATCGGTCTCTGAGGCGAAAATGATCCGTTCCCCCTTCAAAGCCATAATTTCCGGCGAAGGTGCGTTGCTCGGTTTCGGCGTTTTTTGATCAAGAAGCATTTCTGAAGGGACTACGCCGGCAAGAGGCCCCAAAACTTTCATAATGAATCTCGTAACGAGAGACTTGCCGTTGCGGCCGATTCCGTATAACAAAATCAAAACGGCCTGAAGTACCACGCCGATCAGCGCCATACCAATCACGATTTGAAAAAAACGGACAAGTTTATCATCTGAATCAAACATTTCATGGATAGTTTTTTCCCAGACAGGGCATGGTGCATCAATTCCAGCCCATTCAATTTCGCTGGCCTTCAATAAGTAGTCCAATGGATTACCGTCTTTGCAATCCCCAGTCTTGAGGTTCACGACTCCATTTTTCACGGGGAGTAAGTAGGGCTTTTGGTCTATGTAGTCGCCGCATATAGATAAGGAATTCTGGCAAGTGTGCGCCCATAGAAGGCAGGCACTACGGCGCTTGTATCCCCGCAAAGAATAAACACGCTGCCCGAGGTCTTTTTCAAGTTGTTTTAAGGTTCCTATTTGCGGATCACCATCGGGAAGACTATTGATCTCATTTCGAACCGCTTTGCGTTCTTTTTGATATAGATCCGCTACGCCCTCAACAGCTATTAACGCTTTATCGAAGATATCTATTTCCCAGTGATGACCCTGCCAAACCATCCATTCACCGGAAGATTTATTGTAGACAAATTTTCCCCGATACAATTCAGCAAAAAGCATTCCATCGCCAAGCTCATTACTATACAGACATGAGCGCACAAAGCTGGGTGAAATTGTTCCATCAGTTTCTTTTTCCGGATGGGAGCCGCAATTTCCACCCAAACCTATGCAGTCTTGGTCCTCTTTTCTTTTCCTGGATTCGACCTTTTCTTTAATGCTTACAATTTTGTTGTCGGAATTATCATTCATCCTGTAACCTTGGGCCTGCGATTTTGCGATATCGCGAAAAAATGCCATGTATTTTCAATGGCTTTCCGTTTTCCGTTCCATTCTGGATTTTTAACTGCGGCCGAGAGCCGGGCTTGCTGAAACCGTATCCCCATAGGATCAAGGAAGGACCCGCTACCATTCCGCCCCATCCAGCCACTATGAACAGGCTGGATGATATTAACCCAGGACAATATAGACCTTTGGCCAGTATGGATTTCATAGGGGTTCAGGGGATTTTATCTGTTTTTATTTCTTTGTAACCAGGCGTCGACCTTATCGGGAATAAACAGATTGTATTTGCCCGCCTTTATGTGTGGGACTGCGTCCGGACCTTTTTGGCGTGTTTGTTGGTACCACCACGAAACGGGAAGTTTTGTCCGTTGGGATAACTCCGCCATGTTTTCGTAGACAACTTTATACTTGCCGTCTTCTTTTGCTATCTCGATATTTTGGTTGTTATCGGGCATTGATAAGTCTCCTTTGTGAAGTTTGTATCTTATTTGTCGTGAGGGTTACGCGCACATAGGACATCATTCCCTGTAAGCCATTTGACCTCTAATGGCGATATGCGACATCCGTTATCGGTCTCCGATGCGAAAACAATCCGTCCCCCCTTCAAAGCCATAATTTCCGGCGAAGGTGCGTTGCTCGGTTTCGGCGTTTTTTGATCAAACTTGCCGTCTTCCATTGATAAATCTCCTTTGTTTTAAAATAAAAAAAGCCAGTAGTATTAACTACTGGCTAATGGTATCAAAAAAATTTCAAATTACTACAGAAGATAAGGGTAATTCTCTTATTTCAAGATAGCGGGAAATAAGGGGAAATCCATTATTTTACGCAAAATCAATAAATACCTGGAAAAACTCCGTTTCGTACATTTTCAATAATTGCTTTTGCTTTCTTGTAATCGGATTGAAATTGATCGTGAACATATTTTTTCATATCTTTTTCAAGAAGGCCTTCCCGCTGAGCTTCAGTTCCCATCTCTTTTATTATGTCGTTTATATTGATTTTTTTTATAAACCGATCATAAACTTCCAAATATCTCTTTAACTCATCAACTCTTATCCTATTTAGACTATCGATTTTTAGTTCATTTTCCATTCCACAAATCACTGCATATGAAAAAAGATTTTTGTTTAATATCAAGAAACTATCATCAGAATTTTTCGACCTTAATATTTTCGACGCTTTATTTTTAAGATCGGCTTTGACTAACAAGAAAAATTGTAACATCGAAGCATTATTCTGATTTGACTTCTTTTGGCGTATTTCAGACACCCTTTTTTTTAGTTCATCAAAATCAGCGATAAAGGGATCAATTACAAGAAAATCATCTGGTGGGTTACGATCATTATTTGTTTGAAATTTCTCTATAAATTCTGATATTGAGTAAATACCCGGATGATCTTTTTTGATCAAATCTTTTTCTATGCTTTTGCCAGTGATTATATATTTTTCCCACCACTCATCAAAAAAGGAATCAATATCGTTCTTACAGTTTTCCCCCCAATTTATTTCCCCGATGGCAAACCGATAGCTATTACCCAAGAAAGAATCTGATCCCAACAGTTCTATTGCATCGGGGCTATCAATTCTGATCAAATCGTTACCCCTTGATGCTATAATTTTTGAAAATATTAAACAAAAATTATTCCATCCATCGAACCTTCTAAGGTATTTCCACCATAATTTGTAATATTCTTTTTCATCCCTTTTTGACATGTAGCGCCTCCGTAGCGCTCCGGTTAAAAATCCAGGGAAGGCCAGCCCGGAAAGCTGGCCTTGTCGGGAGCTACCCTATCCCCGGAAAGCGAGAATCAATTAAAACTTGGTCTCCATTTTGGTCTCCATAATGTCAAAAAACATTAAAAAAAGTCAAACAGCATTAAAAAACGATGAATCAATTTTTCTTGTTATTATTGTTTGTTATTGTTTGATTGTAATTTTTTATAATAATTTCAATCACTCTACGAATCCGTTGGTCGGGGGTTCGAATCCCTCCGGGCGCGCCAATAAAATAAAAGGTTTACAACGAATCAGTTGTAAGCCTTTTTTAGTTTTTGAGAATTTTTCCCCATTTTGTCCCCACTTTTCTAGGTCTTAAAATTAAATCATGGGTAAAGATACAGGATATTAATTTCAAGCTTTTTGGAATCAGCTATCGCTATTTTCGCTAATCTGCTAAAGTCCAATATTCTAGGATATAAAAAAAAATAATTTTGGTGACGGTCGCTACCGCTATTTTTGCTATTCTGCTAAAAAGGAATGGCTCGGAATACGCAAAAAAGGGTCAACCGCAAGATATTCGAGCTTTGGATGGCGTGCCATACACAACAGGAAATTGCCGAATTTGTTGGTGTTCATAAAGATACGATTAACGAAATTTGTCGGAATTTGGCAGACCTGCCTGAATCCGACAAGGCCGCCGCCGAGCACGCAATAAAAAACCCGGCCATTGCTGACCGGGTCACATGGGGCCGGAACAAGGGGTCCTGATCATCAACCGATGGATTCAAATTTATCTCATGTCCTTAACCCTTTTCCATCCAGCTTGTTCAAGCTTCCCAAACACTACCACCATATATCGCACATAGAGAATGTTGACACGCAATCAACTTGCGCCTATATTATTCTTCAGAAAAAGCAAGGTCTTATCCTTATCCTTCGAAAGTTTAGCCTTAAGCTAAGCCTCTATAATGAAAATTTATGGGGGAAAAATGAACCGCAAAAGAACAAACGTCACCGACAAGATTACAGGCCTGATTTTAAGTGTTGTTCTTCATCTTGTGGCGCTGGCGCTTTTAATACATATACCACTTTTCCCCGACATTTCTCATTCCCCGAACAAAAAAGAAGCGTTGCGTCCCTATCCGTCTGGAGGAACTGTTTCGTCATCAAAAACCCGGTTGTCGTCTCCATCAGCCTCCGTGCCTTTTTTTTCTGAGCTGCCGCTTTCCTGGGGATCACCCGTCTTTTCCAGGGAAAAGCTAGGGCCTGAGATTGCGACCCTGCGGGGCAAGATGCTTAACGTCCATGCAAATCGTTCCTCTTTTTCCCTGCATCCTCCTGACTTTGTACCCTATATACCTCCAGCCGTGAACGAGTTGGCCATTGATCCCGACCAGGATGTTCTTAAGCGAAGCAAGCCGGCCGATTATACCAGGGAGGAACTGGATCTCCGTAAACGTCTCTTTTATCGTTCCCTGGTCGAAGACCTGAGAGATTGCCGCATGGATCAAATACCCCTTGAAGAGGCGTTGCTGCGACTAAGTTATTTTCGCCTGCAGGATCAACTTTTGAACCAGAAACAAAAACCGGATTTCAGCTATGATGAGGTTCGAGATTTATTGGGCCGCAAACTTGCGGCTGTCAGGCGCGAGGTGAATGAGGCAGGCCCTGATGCTTGGCCGGTCTCCCTGCTTCTATCCTATCGCAAGGACAAGATATATGAAGAGAAGCGGGGGCACTCTCTGTTCAATTCAATATGGTATGATATTTACAACTGCCGAACCGGAACCGAGGAGCTGTTAATCTACTTCAGCCGTTATCATCCGGAGTTGGAGCTGGCAACCGTGCGCGGCAGCGTTCTCAAATACGATGGTACCATCATGGGGCACATGGATCCTGCTGTTAAGCTCGACGGCAGATGGATGGTGTTTAAAACAGTTTCAATGGATACTGCCCTCGTGGAGGAATACAAAACAGGAGAACTCTATGGGCTGGAAAAAATCGTACTTGATTATCTCCCTGAATTGGATAACGATTTTTGCCGCATAGCTGTGCCGCTTGCCCGAAATGGTGAAACACTTGATGGTGACCATGATTTGTATACGAAGAGCGATCATCAACTGGCAGTAAAAGATAAAGTTCCGTCAATCCTTCTCTGGCGGGAGAATACACCATACACAGGACCTTTCAGGGTAATGGGCAGGGAAGACCGTATCCTCCACGATATGATTGTTCGCTACCATCCTTTAAGCGTTGAACGGCGGCTGCTAAACGAAGATGACCCGTTTGCCGATCTGCTTTTTCATCTTCTGATGACCCCGCCAGGTGAACGACAGTCCTTGCTGGATCTTTATCTGCGAAAACGGGTCACCATTTATCCAGTTAAGTTTAAAAGGCCGCTTCGTCTGGCTGCATATCTTCCGGAATATGGCGATCTTCTTACTACCCTGGAGCAAAGGTCGGCGGGAACAGTGGAGATCTCCCCCGGTAATCTGATGCCCTTGTCGTATTTTGCCGGCCATGATGAGTATCTTAGATTGAATCGTAAACGGATGGCACAACTTACCGATAAACCTTTAATCCCCGATAAACAGCTGTTACCCGATAAGGTAAAAGCTATTCTGTTCTGGGCACCCCCCAAGGGGATTAGCGCTATTTTTCCACCGCCGTTGAAATATTCCGATATTATTGCCGGGCTTCTTGAGGATCGTTACGACCTTGCCGTTCCCTTGGAAATGGAGCGGGCTTCCCGGACACACAATACCTCTGCACGTAAAATTGCCATTCGGATGGCAAAATTGATAGATGCGCACTCCGAGGGACAGGACGCGCTTGAACAGCGGATCACCCTGCTGCGGACAGTATTGGCTCATAAGTCGGTGGATTTTACTGAAGGAAAAGTGCGGGCACGCCATGAAATACCCAGCGGCCTTTCCTTTGAGAATACCGTGACCGAGGGTGGTAGAAACGGGCTTTCTCCTGGATTTATCAAGGATATGATAGAACTGCTTGGAGAAACTGAAGCGGTTCAAGGTTTTAACCGATATCTTCAGCCTGTTTTTACAGCACAATCAGGTACTGATAAGATGATAGTACTGAGCCGGCAGAGAACGGCTGAGATGCTGGGCTATTTTGACAGGTATCTTCTCGGACAAAAAAGCCGGGAGAAGCTTGTTCAGACCGCCTGGTATCTTTATAAAGACCAGCCTGATCTGGCAATCCGGACCGGGGCGGCACAATTTCTTGTAAGCCAGAGGAAACTTGAACCTGCTCAGGCAAAAGAGGTTTACGGCGCTTATCTGGAACAAGCACCATTTGATGTGCAAGAGCTTAGCTCCTTGCTGGCGACAGGGTTAGACAAGAAGCTGGCAGCTATACATCTCCAAAAAACAATAACCAAAGTTTCCCTTTCAGGGCTGAACAGATGGGACCAACGCAGGCCGGGAAATGATAAAACCCCGCCGGAACTGCTCGCGCTTGATGAACTGATGCGTGCTGGCAGAATGCTTCACGATGATCAGGCACTCAGAAATATCGCCAAAAAGCACACCGACTTACTCGAGGATGTGTTCAAAGCGGGTATTTTGGATGGGAAACAGGATATCCCACATTATGCCAATGGGCTGAATACCCTGTCCGCCCTGTCACGAAGCGGCATATTTCCGGATAAAACCATCTTTTCACATTTTGTGGCGTTTGGAGCCAATGATCCGGCAGCTTTTCTTTTTGCAAAACTGATGAGCGACTGGCTGGGACAGGATCACTATCGGAGCCTGCTTGCTGCGAAAGTTGCCTCTGAAAAAAGTGATTTTAATTTAGCTCTGAAATCTCTTGCCATTGCTCGTGCCAGAATAGAGCCCACTCAAATGACACTAAACACATTACCCCGTTATGACCTGATGGCTGAATATAAGACAAGCCTGAATACATTGTCCGCTAAAGCGGCGGCAATTACTTTTCTAAATGGTCTGCAGCTCCTTGAAGGGCAGACCGGAACAGCACATCGCCTTCAATCAGACTTGCTGCGGAAGCTGTTTAACCAGGTTGAGTTTCACGAAGAATTTTCTAAAACCTACGGAGCTGAGATTGCTGCGGTTCGTGACGAGTGTCTGCTCAATGAACACTTGTTCCGAGCGGTTGAGTTTGCCGGCCTGTTTACTCAAAAAAACGGCAAAAAAGGGAATCAAGAGATAAATCATGCCCCTACCATTCGCACTGAGGGTAAGTTCCATGCGCCATGCGGCCCCATGGCAAGGATAGTCGACCTGCGCAATAAACCCAATAATGTCCTTTTTACAAAGGCCGATATTTATTTCAACAGCCTTATGGATTCAGGCAATAGCGCCAAAAACGTGGCAAAGGCGCTTTCCCGGGAGCGTGAATTGCGAAACCTTCTAAGTAAACATTCACTTACGCCTGAAATCGACAAAGAACTGGAAGATACCGAAGCTTTTTTTCAGGACCTTGTAACGAGCAGTTTCTGTGACATTAAACGAATTTATCTCCTTGAAAAGCTTTTACGACGTGCCGTATTGCCGGAAAAACTGCCGGATTGGATGCTCACGCTCGTCCGGGATAGCTACAGACATGAAATGGAATATCTGACCAGGATCAATAAAGCTGGTGGGGTCGGCGCGATTTTTAGAGACTATCGGACACTGTCTCAAACAAGTTTCAGGCAAAAATGGGGCGAACACCCTTTTTCCATCCGCAATCTCTATGGCACCCTGGTCCTGGTGAAGATGGGGCTTCTCAAAATGAACGAACAAGGGGAACTTGAATAAATATAGCTGAAAGCGCAACAATCACTTGGAAGCTTACAGCCGATGTTGATCAAGTCGGCGATCCCTTATCATGGATATTTTCACCCGGCAATAAGGTTGAATATATCTTTTCATTTGACCCTTTGGCCGCCGATTCAAATCCAGATCCCCAAATTGGTATTTTTTTGACTCCATAAAAAAAGCAAGCATTTCAATTGGCAATTCTTATTTTGCCACAATTGAAAACTACGGCATCAATGTGCGAAATGATATTGATGGCGGTTCGCATTTTTATGACCTGATTCATTTTCATGAACGATCACCCAACACGATTGAAAGCGGAGCGGACATATTGGGCAGTGATAATATGGATTTCGTCCAATGAACCCAAATACCGTGACAACCGGGTCTATCACATTATCCGCCTGGAGTACCTCTATTGGCGCAAGCAAAACAAAATAACCGAGAAACAATGACCTCCTTTTCTTTGCAGAGATAAATTCATAACTTTGTAAATCATGAAAAAACCTATAGGCATTATTTACTGCCGGAGGGAATGGGGCTAACACTGTATTTTCGGCGTCTGAGGGCAGTGTTGTTGCCTGCTCCAAACGCAATAATAAAAATGCTTGATTTATTTAGGCTAACAAGGCAAATTCGCCGACGCAAAAAGCCGCAATGCTGATTTACGGCATTCGCTCACACTGATGGAGAATGGTCACCGAACATTGCAATGGACTCCGCTACGCTGGGCCGCTGAACGCGCACGTTCGTTCAAGAAAATGAAGAAGAGACTACGCAAAAAAAAGCATATAGGGGAATTTGCAGAATGGGGCCGGCAACTCATTGCAACCCGTAATACAAAGATGGATGCCGAGGCGTTCTATGATGCCTTCATAATTGAGGCAATCGAAGCCAACGGATGCTATTGTGGTGGCGCTCTTTCAGATGATAAGGTAGATCTCATTATAGAGCTTGGCAAAATATCTGAAGATCCCGAGAGAAAGTTCGCGAGAATTACTGCATGGCTTGATGCGAGACCAGATATTGAAGGATGGAGGGCGGGTCCACTCTTTGATCTATGGTATGGGGATTACGAGGGTATTGATGTGAATTATTAGTAAAATGCGCAACAACTTCTTACACTATACGCCAAACAGCCGGCGAAAGTGAAATGGTATTAAAGCATGATTTAGGAGTAATTCTATGACTATGTGGAATAATAAAGCCTTTACGGAGAATGAACTAAGCTTTTTCGGAAAAGCAGTGGTTATAATTCTGTTGGTCATTCCTGTCATCTTTATAACCGTCCGTAATATTATTACTGGTGAAGTCGCAAAGCCATATGCATTTGCCATTTGTATCGTCGGATTCATTTTATTCCTTCTTTCTAAAATATCCCTCTTTCGAAAAGGATTTTTGGTCAGTTTCGGAACAAAGCGGCTATCAGAAAATATGGAAAATCTTTATCGTTTTGGTTATTGGCTCATGGCTGTGGGTTTGATTTTCACATTCTTAAAATGATTATGGTTTCATAAGCCATAAGGATTGAGCTGACCTGGGGCAGAAATTATGGGGGTAAAAATGGTTGATGAAATACTAAAAGAACTTTGGGAAGCAAAAGACAGCATTGCTAAAGATTATGGAAACGATTTGGATGCATTAGCAGCCTTTTTAAAGACGGGGAAGGTTGCAGGAAATCGAAAAGTAATAAATCTGAGAGCCATAAAAAAGATGACCGAAGGCGCGGCATTGGACGGGAATTCCGCTGCGCTCCATCCTCGCCAGTGACTTGATACGTTATACAGGGTTCAAGAGATAAACTTATGATAAAAGAGGGAACCAAATACAAACTATCAACTATAGTTTTTTATATTTTACTTTTTACTATTTCTACAGTTAGTTGCGGCTTAAAAACAACGATTCAGCCTATTAAAATTGATAACCTTCCTGAGAATCTCAGTAATTTTAAAATTGCTCATTTAAGTGACCTCCATATAAAGGAGGAAGAAAATATACACGAGGAAATTAAACCCGACATTATTTTTTTGACTGGAGATTTTATTGAAGAATCAGATAAAATTGAAAATGCAAAGCAGAAAAAAATTCCTTTATCTTTAGTCGGTCATACTCACGGTGGCCAAGTGAGGCTTCCGCTAATAGGACCTGTGTATAAGCTAACCCCAACCATGAGAAAGTATTCAATGGGGCTTTTTGAGGAAGACGGCTGCCAGATGTACGTAGATCCAGGTATAGGTTGGAGCCAAATTGATTTACGTTTTCTTTGCTCGCCTGAGTTAACGATAATTACTTTACATGATGCACAATCTTTATGATAAGGCGTAACAATTTCTTGACTTCGTGCATTAGGCATTGAAAATAAACCTTGATCATCGTTTCGGCCGCATCGCGGCTGGAAGCCGCTCCCACTAAATAAGGAGGGCCGAAACAATGACCATGGCTACAAAATGTGAGAAGGCGCCTGCGTGATGAAAAGACTAATGGTCATAGCGTTGGTGATTTTCTTGATGAGCTGCGCATCGGCTTCGAGAGTTGAGCAGCAAGGGCGGCCGTTGGGCACATTCGAGAATCCAGTTCGTTGCGATATGCCAAGAGGGGAAAGGGCTTATTTGAATCGGCTCCGTTGCAAAGATGGGGCCACACCGATATATGAACGAATGGGTAGCTATGGTAGAGGCCCGTACGGTAACATTCTTGATGGCTACGAAGTGAAATGTGGTGATCAGGGATTCGAGATCTTCATGGATATGTACCACACGGGGTTTGTTGAAACTAATACCGTCCCAGGTTTCTCTATCATCGAATAGGCATTTTAAGAATTACATTTGTTTTTTCTCAATCTTCTCTTGTTCTCAGATACATTTCATTTGGAATGCGCGGACGCGTCCGCGCTTTAATAGCGGCGACACGTCGCCGCACTCCACAATATTACATGGTTCTTCCTCTTCACCATCATTCAGGGCTTTTCCGAGAAAGAGCCCATATCATTTCTCGCCGGATCGGTAGAATCTTTATCCCGCATCTACGCCCCATAACGCCCCCAGGCCGTGGCAACCCGCTGCCGGCGGGCATTGCCGGCCATGGACAGGAGCGCCTTGTCCCGGTTCCATTCGTTGCGAATATCGTCATCCACAGCCTGCCAATGGGGCTCTGTGGCCTGGATCAACTTCATGATCAAATCCAAAACCCCGCCCACGGCAATATGAACCGCCGGTGCTTTGGGATCGCCCACGGCCAAGGTGCGCAAGGCCGTCATCAAACCGATATATTGGGCTTGCAGCTCTCGGGGCCAGTCATACAGGCAGGCCATGCGCAATAAATATCCCAATATGGCAAGGCACATGTGCAGGTCCTCGATGGTGCGAAAGGGTTTTATATAGTCCACATACCCGTCCCCTGGCAGAAAATCCGAATCCTTGACAGGCACATTGTCCAGGAACAGGCGGCAGTGGCTGATCTCCGGCACCAGGTGAACTTCTTCCATGGGCTTGACGGTAATGCCCCGGACACCGGCATTCAGCAGCACCATGCGCAGATCGTTCTTCCCATCGGCGGTGATCCCGGTGGAAGCCGCCACTATCAACAGATCCGCCTCCTGGGCGCAGGTAATGTATTTTTTGGCGCCGGAAAGCGACCAGATACGCTCGTTGCCCTCGGTTTGGTCTGTCAATGTCAGCCGGGACTGGATTCCCCGGGGATGGGCCCCGCCCTCTTCGGAAATACACAGGGAGGTGATCACATCCGGCGGCAGGGCCGGCACCAGTTTTAAAACCGCGGCACAGAAGCCGGCGGCAAAGGCAAAGGCCATCCGTTCCGCCAGCAAACCACCGATGACGGCTTTGTCGGCCGGCACCGGCCAGCCCTGGATCTTTTCAATATAGCTCCGCTTCCATTCGGCAAAAGTCATGTGGCGGCCGGCCTGAAGTTTGTTTTGTTGTTGCAGTAACCAATCCAATATTTGCATGGTGGCAGAGTTTGTCATAATACGAGCTCCTTTATAAAATCGTGAAGCTGGTCCAGGTTTTGGCACAGCCGGAATTCATGGCAATAGGGTTGATAAGTGGCCGCCTCGCTGTCCCCGGAGTACCAAAACTGTTTGGTCTCCGGATTCAGCCAGATCAGCCGGCGGGATTTTTCCCGGATCTCCTTGAGGATGCCTTCCTCCGGATCCTGGTAATTGGAGCGGGCATCGCCGATGATGATCACCGTGGTCTTCTTGTTCAGGGTCTCCAAATACTGATCCTGGAACAGACGCAGCATCCGGCCGTAATTGGTGGCGGCCTGATAGTCGATATCCGCCTCGCTCAGGACTTTATCCATGGCAGTATCCGCTTCATAGCGTTCAAAGATGGCGGTGATCTCGGTAAGGTCGGACACAAAAATAAAACTGCGCACCTTGGTAAAACATTCCTGCAGGGAATACAGCATATTCAACATGAAGCGGGCCGCTGACCAAACCGAGCCGGATACATCGCACAAGACCACCAGCTTGCTCTTATGGGGAATGCGTTTTTTATACACCACTTCCATGGGCAGGCCGTAATACTGGGCCGAGCGCCGCACGGTTTTCTTGAAATCCAGCATTCCCCGGCTGCGCTTGGCGTTACGGCGATTCAATGTGTCTTTCAGCTTGGCCGCCAGCTTGCGAATCACCTCGCGCAACTCCTGCATTTCCTTGGGAGTCAATGCCTGAAAAGCCTTGCCGCTCAATTGATTCAGGCGCTGGTCCTGGGAAATACGGGTCTGCACACCTGCACCAACGGCAGGCTGATTTTCAAAAAGCAAATCCCGGGCATTTCTCAACCGGGCTGTAAAATAGGCATTCAGGTCTTCACGGATTTCCCAGGGAATACTATTTCTATTTTCGGACAAATAACGGGCCATGGCGCTGCGGGCATTATCCAGGGCCAGCATGATGGCGAGTCTGTTTACCAGGCCGCCCATATTACCACCCAGGGCCTGTCCCGGACCCATTTGCTCAGCACGGCCTGCCTGCAGGGCCTGCAAATACCCAAGAGGGTCATCCAGCAGAAAGTCACGAATGGGTTGCGGCAATCCCCCTGGTTGCATCTGTTGTTGCATGGCCGCCAGGGCCTCTTCAATATGCCCGTTCAGGGTGCCTGCATGTTTGGAAGTATCGGCATCCCGCAATTCATGGAAAAAAAGGCGGAATAGCCTATCAAAGGCGGGCTGGTCCCGGTATGTTTTCACAAAATTCGTCCGCAGGGTCATGGCGAACTGCTCCTGATCCAGCACATCCACCAGGGCCAGATGATTCAGACAATCCAACACCTCAGAGGTGGAAATGCGCAGTCCGGAACCCCTGGCAAAGGCAACGAATTTCAGGGTCAGATTCACCATGGCGGCCTCTCACTTCAGCAAATGCCCTGCCTGGCGCCGGATAAGATCCATATCCGCCTTGTATTTGACGATCATGTTCAAGGTATCAGCCATGGTCTCAGGAGAAAGGTCTTTGACCTGCAAGGCCACCAGGGAATGGGCCCAATCCAGGGTCTCGGAGATGCTGGGTTTCTTTTTGATGTCCAGCTTGCGAATATGGCGGACAGCATCCACCACCTGAAGGGCCAATTGTCGGCTGATCTCCGGATATTTCAGTTGAACGATTTTCAGTTCCAGGTCCTGATCCGGGTAGTCGATGTACAAGTGAATGCAACGCCGTTTCAGGGCATCGCTGATATCCCGGTAGTTGTTGGAAGTCAGCACCACAAAGGGAATCTCCACGGCTTTGCGGGTGCCCAGTTCGGGAATGGAAATCTGAAAATCGCTCAGGATTTCCAGTAAAAAAGCTTCAAATTCCGGATCAGCCTTGTCCACCTCATCGATCAACAGCACCACCGGTTCTTCGGAGTACAGGGCCTGAAGCAATGGCCGGGGTTGGATAAAGCGTTCGGAAAAGAAAGCATCCTCCTCGCCGGCAATGCGGTCCAGAGCCTCGGTCAGCGTGGCCGCGTCCTTTATCACTTCGTTGATTTTATCCTTCACGATCTGGGTATAGAGGAGTTGTTTGCCGTATTCCCACTCATAGAGAGCCTTGGCTTCATCCAGCCCTTCATAGCATTGCAACCGGATCATGCGACGGTTCAAACTGTTGGCCACAGCCTTGGCCAGCTCGGTCTTCCCCACTCCGGCCGGTCCTTCCACCAAAATCGGTTTTTGCGTGACCATGGCCAGATAAACCACCGTGGCGATTTCCTTGGAGCAGATATACCCTGCCCTTTGCAGCTTTGCGCCGACATCGGCTACTCCCTCAAACTTGCAACAGCGGGTTCCCTCATTGTTTTCTATGGGTCGGAGCATGGCTTTCATGGCGCCTCACTTGAATTTGGTAAAAAAAGCGTGCAAGACTTTTTTAAAGGTCTCCACTTCTTCCAAAGTAAATCCTGCTTTGATTTCCTCATTGACTCTTTTTATGATCACCCGTGCCCGGTTGATCTGATCCAGCCCCAGATCCGTGAGATGAATACGGTAGGCGCGACGATCATCCGGATTGGTGAGACGTGATACGAAACCGGCTTTTTCCAGCCGGTCCACCAGGCCGGTGATGGCTGAATTATCCACGGCCAGGGTCTTGCTCAATTCCGTCATGGATAGATCGCTCTTCTTCAGCAAAAACAAAATCCCGGTCTGGACCGGTGTGATCATGAGCCGCTCTGCTTCAAAGGCCTTCTTCAAATAGCCGAACAGACATTGCTGGGCCTTGGCAACAATATAAATCAATCGATCGTCCAAAGGCTGATTCACGTTTTTCACCTTCTCCACTATTCTTCAGACTTCTATCTGAACCGGGTCATTTTCCGAATTAGTTACCTTCCAGCCGATAGCATCAGAACCGATATCGGTGATTTTTGCCAACGGCAGTTTCATATATCGACCGAATCCGGTGGCCGCGACATCACCATTCTTCAGTAAAATTTCGCCCGTTCCCTCAAAAATCCGTTTCTCTTCTTTGGTCATTCTGGCAACCACCCTGATTTCATCCATGAGGGGAATGGGCTTAAGATATTTGACCGTCATTTCCATGGTGACACCCCATATTTCCCCATTAAACGCGGCCAGGCAGGTCCGCCCGATGGTCTCATCCAGCATTGTTGCAGCAATCCCGCCATGGACGATGCCGGGATAACTCTGGTGCTCTTCCATGGTTTTAAAGATCGCCACCAGTTCATTATTTTCAAGTTCATAAAAAAAGGCATTCAATCCAAAGGCATTTTCTATTCCGCAGGCAAAACATTTTTTGGAATTGGGCTGTTTTCGGATCACATTATAAATCATTTTCCCCTCCGAAAAATATTTGATATGGCAATATATATACATATCAATATTTGATATGTCAAATATTATTTCGTGTTTTACTCATAACGGGTCCCCCAAATTATTTTTTCCGATACCGATCCCGACCCCAACCCCGAAAAAAAACTACATGCGATTGCCCTGGTCACATTGTTTTTTCCCAAAATCGCAAGAAGCCCTGCTCTTGATTAAAGCAGCGCAGCAGATGAAAGGCCGCGCCGGAATGGGTGAAAAATACACCGAAATTTTTGGAAAGAAACATATGCCGCAGGCCGTTGCCGGCGATTTGATAATAGGTTTTGCCCGCTTGATATTGTCTATGCAGACGCTGAACATCAAACCCCTTGCCCTGATCCTTGATTTGCAGCACCAGGCCTTTACGACCCACCTGACAGGTAATTTCAATGGGCCGGAACTTGTCTTTCAAATGACCATGACAAAAGGCATTGGATAGCGCTTCGCAGATGATACCCTGTTCACCAATGAGTTCGTAGCGATAAGGCGCCAGCCAGGGTTCAAGCCGCCGGGCGATTTCGCGCTCATAGGTGAACAGCCAGCCATACTCAGGACGATAGGGCGAATCCACTGAGATGGTCACCTGGGCCGGAATGACTTGTTCGGCAAACAGCACCGACGAATTCTCTATCAATTGCAGGGCCTGATCCAGGGTCATGAACAGCAACATGGGACTGACAACGGCTCCAATCTAATGGGTTGGGAACGGTATGCCCGCGCCGCTACGAATGGCCTGGGCCAATGCTTTTTCATCCGCCGGTATTTCCGGAAAAACCGTAAAGGCGGCTCCGACATGCTCCAAAGCGTGGGCATCGCTGCCGGCCACCGGCATCCAGCCCTTCAGGTGCGCGATCCGCCGGGCCTCTTGCCCGTGCCCGCCGCGGGTAAGCATGCTGGCCACTTCAATGGCGTGAATGCCCCTGGGCATGGCCATGACATCCATGGGTCTGGGCGTGTTGGCATATTGCTGGTGATGATGGACCAGGATAACGGCCGCCTGATCATGATCCGCCTTGCGGATCATATCAGCCAAGGGCACGCCGGCCTGGATGCCTTTGAGATCATCCAGGCCGATGACAACAAAATGCCCGGCATCACTGCTGACTTCAACCCCCCGGTAGATCCGGATCTCGGCCAGTTCCGGATCCAAGGCAGCAATTTCAGCAGGCGACCACAAGGTATCGTGTTCCGTTATCACCGCCCCATGCAGACCGCAAAGTCGCACTCTGCTCTTCAGCAAGGCCGCGTTCAGCAATTCAGCGCAGGCCGAATACCGGGATGTATGGATATGCAAATCAATGCCGTACAGACCTTGTAAATACACGCTACCCCGCCCCCATCATATCTCAAGTTTCAAATTTCAAATTTCAAATCTCAAATCTCAAATCCCCTATCCCCTAGCGGAAGGCCGGCGCCACCTCCTGAATCACCGATCCCAATTTCATCTTGGCCATGGCCAGATTGCATTCCTTGGCAAGGATCAAGACCATGTGAACATGGGCTCGTCCGGCGGCAGTTGTCGAAAAATCCGTGGCTTCGTTCAGGCAGCGGGCGATCACATGGGCCTTGGGTGCTTCCACATGCACAATCTGACCCCGCCCCACCTGCATCATTTCCGTGGCTTTTTGGGCTTTGAGCAAAACCTCGTTGGCCAGGGCGCCCAATTCCTCGATTTTAACCCCGGTCGAATTCACCTGGGCCGCCATTTCACCATTGGGTGAAAACACACCAACAGCCATAAACCCATCCACTTCTTTCAACTTTTCCAGGGCATCTTGAATTGCTTTCATATCCATTGCTCCTTTCCGGTCTTCGGTGGTTTCCTGAAGATCAAGGCCATCGGCTTCCTCCATCAGGCTGATTTCCGCTGTTTGATCTTCGTTATTATTGTCTTCCAGCAACCGTGATTCCTCCTGAGCCTGGGCAGCCGGCAGGGTTTCATGTCCTGCATCAACAGCCGATCCGGCTGCCTGGGCATCCTTTCTGCGCATGCCTTCCATCAGGACAGACATGAGAGGTGTCTGAATCAATTTTCTGATCTTTTTTTTGGGCAGGCTTTTAAACCGAAGGCGCACATCCTCCAGGGCCAACATGCGATACACAGCCTCTTCGCCCTTGATGTCACCGGATGCGGCCGCAAATAATTCCCCCTGGTAAAAATAGATTAATCCCATTATTTCCCGCTCGTTCCTGACCTCCAACAAACAGGTCTTCTGTTCCATGGTGATGAGCTGTAAAAAATTGGGCAGGGATATACCGGTCAGGGTTCCGCCTTTGATATCCCAATTCAAGGTTTGCTTGATGGCTTCGGCCAGGACGTCGAATTCAACCGGTTTCTCCAGCACTTGCAGGGTACTGCTGTATTTCAGGCGTTCCTCGATCTCCGGAGTATTAAAGGCCGTCATGACAATGGACGGTATAAAAGGGAAATGGGTGTTCAGGTGTACCAGCAGTTCGAATCCGTCCATTTCCGGCATTTTAAGGTCGGTAACCACCAGATGAATCTCGGTTCGATTGAGAATATCCAAGGCTTCTTTGCCGTTCAGGGCAGTAACCACCCGGAACAGATTCTTATAAGCGTCCAGGCCGGCTTTCATGCTGAGGAGCAAGCGCTCTTCGTCATCTACAATCAGGACATTCTTCATATCCGCCCTACCATGGTCCTTTAACTGCGTTATGGTTGATTTAAAGATTAGCAAAACATATACCACTGGGCGATGTTGACCTGGAGAAGTCAAATTTCGAGGAGGAACCAGGTAATATTTTAGAGTGCGGCGACGTGTCGTCGCTGTTAAAGCGCGGACGCGTCCGCGCATTCCAAATGAAATGTGTCTGAGAACAAGAGAAGATTGAGAAAAAACAAATGTAATTAAATTGGCCGAATCGCGGCTGGAAGCCGCTCCCACAATGGGAGACGGCCGAACCGATGATCAAGACCGACTTGGTGCGATTGGCTCATTTTGGGTCAGTGACCCATTTCAGGTCAGTCAATGCAGGTCATATTGTTTCATCTTGCGCATTAAGGTGGAGCGCGAAACGCCCAAGGCTTCAGCAGTGCGGGTGTGGTTATGGGAAAGCCTGGTCAAGGTGTTGCGGATGTGGATTTTTTCCATTTCTTCCAGGGTCATCAAAGGTGATGTCGCCAAATCACCGCTCCCGCAGCCGACAGGTGGGCCTAACTGGGGCCCGATCAAGCGGGAAGGAGTGATGTGATTGTCGGATCGCAAAATCACGGCCCGTTCAATTATATTTTTAAGTTCCCGCACATTCCCGGGCCAGTGGTAGGATTGCAGCTTGGCAATCTCATCTTCTGCCAGCAGGATTTCCGGAGTGGGGGAAAAGGTGCGCATAAAATGACTTATCAGTTCCGGAATATCTTCCAGACGTTCCTTCAAAGGAGGAATATGAATCCGGATGACACTGAGGCGGTAATAGAGATCGCTCCGGAATTGTTTGCTCTCAACCGCCTTTTCCAGGTCGCTGTTGGTGGCGGCGATGATGCGCACATCTATGGGCCGCATGGAATTGCCGCCGATTCTTCTCACCTTTTTTTCATCCAGCACACCCAAGAGCTTGGACTGGAGATGGAAGGGTATTTCACCGATCTCATCCAGGAACAGGGTGCCCCCTTCGGCCATTTCAAAGATCCCTTTGCCGGCCGTGGACGCACCGGTGAAGGCGCCCTTTTCATAGCCGAACAATTCTGCTTCAATGAGATTTTCAGGCAGGGCTGCGCAATTGATACCGATGAAGGCCGAGTGCCGGCCCTGGTCCATGTAATGGATGGATTTGGCAATGACGTTCTTGCCGGTGCCGGTGGCGCCGGTGATCAGGACCGGGGCATTGCTCACGGCCGAAACACGGATCAGTTGCCGGATCTCGGCAAAAGCCGGGCCGGAACCGATCAAAATGGTCTCGCTATTCTCCTGCTTGCGGTTGTAGTTTTGAATCTGCTCAGCCTGCTCCATGGCAAGGGTGCGGAAGGCCTTTGCCACGGCGAGAATCAGCTCCTCATTTTCAAAAGGCTTGGACAAATAATCATGGGCCCCGGCCTTGATGGCTTTCACCGCGTGTTCGAAGCTGGCGTAAGCAGTGATAAATATGATCTTGGCCGCGTCGTTATGGGCCAGAATGGGCCGGCACAATTCAATCCCCAGCATATCCGGCAACTTCTGATCCAGCAGGACCACGTCGATTTTTTGTTCGGCACAGATTTGACGTCCCTCCCGGCCGGTATGGGCGGACAGCACCTGGATTTCTGCACTTGCGAACTGAATGGATACAAGCTCGCAAAACAGCTTGTCATCATCGATGACCAAAAGCTTTTTATTCCACCGCGGCGCCATTCTGCAATTCCTCAGGAATGGAGATGCACACAGTCGTGCCCACGTCCTTTTGGCTTTCCATATGGATGGTACAGTTCATCTTGGCCAGCATCTTCTTGACGATGACCAACCCCAGTCCGGTTCCATGCTCTTTGGAAGTGAAAAAAGGCTTGAAAAGCTTTTCCCGATTTTCTTCGGAAATGCCGCAGCCATTGTCCTCCACACTGATTTGGATCCAACCGGTCTGCTTTGTCATACGGACGGCGATTTGCGGTTTATCCCGTCTGACCACTGCGTCGGCTGCATTGGTAAAAATATTCAACAGCACTTGATGCAAGGCCCTTGGATCGGCAAGCCCCAACCAGGGTTCCGTCCCAATATAGTTTTGAATTTGAATCCCCTTGCTTTTGAAATCCGTGATTATGAGCTCTATGAAATTTTCCATGAACTGGTCCAAACGCAGCTTCTGTACCTGGGGGCTCTCAAACAGGCTGAAATTTTTCAGGGCTTTCAGCAGATATTCAATGCGCACAACCTCGGCCAGCCCCCTTTCCACAAATTCGGATATGGTTTGCCGGTCATAGGCAGCAAGATTTTTCTTGAGCACGGTCAAAGCCATTTTAATGGAGTTGAGGGGATTACCGATCTCATGGCGGATGCTGGAAAAAATATAACCGATATTGTCCATGAGATTGGCAGCTTCGGCAATGGATTCCATGCGTTTTCGTTCCGTGACGTCTTTGATCAGCAGGATGGCGCTGTCCGGTTCGCCAATGAGGAATTGTTTGCGCAGGGTCAGTTGTCGCCCCTTGATCTCCAGGGGATCGTCTTCATCCAGCTCGAATTCCTTCTCGTTCCGCATCTCCATTAGGTGCCGGACCTTTGCGCCGGCCCCAGGATCGAGCAATTCCGGCAAATAAGCGCCCAGCAGGCGTTCCTGGGCTATCCCCAGTTGGGCAACCGCCGCTGAACTGGCATAAATGATTTTGCCTCGATACAATTCCAGAATCCCTTCCGACATGCTTTCCAGAATTACTCTAAGATGAAAGGTCTGGGAAAGAAGTTCGTCGGTGATTCTTCTGGGATGAACATCTTCAAGCCCCATGACCAGTTTGGGGGAATCGGTTTCCCGCTCCTTTTCGGATTGCTCAACGGCTTTGCGGATGTGCGCCGTCATCTTGTTGAACGGGCCCTTGGCGATGAAAGCGTCCGCACCGATATTGGCGAGCTCGAATTCTTGTTCAACAACCACAGCGGAAATAATCACGATATAGCAGCCGGTCAGTTGCGGCATCTTGCGCACGGCCTTGCATAACACATCCCCGCTGATTTTGGGCATGATCAGATCCATGAAGATGATATCCGGCGTGATCTTTCGCAGAATTTCGATGGCTTCAATCCCATCAGGGGCCGTTATGACCTGATGCCCCTCTTTTTCCAGAAAATTCTTCATCAACTGAAGGGTTACCGGATGATCCTCCACGAGCAGAATATTCTTTTGCATGCTGTGATCCGCTTCCGAAGCAGGGGCATCCCCAGAAGCAATGGGAATGAGTTTTTGTACTATCTGTTAAGACGCCCTTTCAGCTCCTGGAGCTGGCGGGCGAGGCGTTCCGGCAGACGTTCCTTGAATTGACCGAAATGCTCTTCCAGGCTTTGGATTTCAGTCCGCCAGGCGGCCAAATCCACGGCAAGCAGTTCCCGCAAGTTCTCCGGCGCGATCTGCAGATTCGTCAGGTCCAAATCCTTTTCCTGGGGCAGCAGACCAATGGGGGTTTTCCGGGCGCCCACCTTGCCGTCCACCCGGTCGCACATCCATTTAAGCACCCGGCAGTTGTCGCCGTAACCGGTCCACATGAATTTGCCGGCGGTGTTCTTACGAAACCAATTGACGTAAAAAATTCGGGGGGCTTGGGGGCCGAGTTTGTCCCCCATGTCCAGCCAGTGCCGGAAATAATCGGCCATGTTGTATCCGCAGAAAGGTTTCATGGCAAAAGGATCGCGGCGCAAGGCGCCGATATCGCCGATGTTGGCCGCCGTGGTTTCCGAAGAGGCCGTGGCTCCCAGGAAAACACCGTGATCCCAGTCAAAGGCCTCGTTGACCAGCGGCACCACCCCGGCCCGCCGGCCGCCGAAAATGAAAATATCAATGGCTACCCCCTCCGGTTTTTCCCAGTCGGCGCAGATCACCGGGCATTGGCGGGCCGGCGCGGTGAAACGGGCGTTGGCATGGGCGCCCGTTTCCTTGGAGGCCGGGGTCCAATCCCGGCCCTTCCAGTCAATGCCGTGGCCGGGCGGATCGCCGTCCAGGCCCTCCCACCAGATGTCACCGTCATCAGTCTGCACGCAATTGGTGAAAATGCAGTTTTCCTTCAGGGTTTCCATGGCCATGGGATTGGAAGCATAGGAAGTGCCCGGCGCCACCCCGAAAAAGCCGGCCTCGGGATTGATGGCATGCAGTTTGCCGTCGGGATTGATCTTCATCCAGGCAATATCATCACCGATGGTTTCGCATTTCCAGCCTTTGATGGTGGGGGTCAGCATGGCCAGGTTGGTCTTGCCGCAGGCCGAGGGGAAAGCCGCGGCAATGTGATATTGCCGCCCTTCCGGATTGGTCAGGCGCAGGATGAGCATATGCTCCGCCATCCAACCTTCCCGGCGGGCCATGGCCGAAGCAATTCGCAAGGCCAGGCATTTCTTGCCCAGCAGGGCGTTGCCGCCGTAACCCGACCCATAGGACCAGATCAGGTTATCCTCCGGAAAATGGCTGATGAATTTCTGTTCAATGGGTGCACAAGGCCATTTCAGATCCTGCTGACCCGGGGACAAGGGCGCGCCCACGGAATGCAGGCAGGGAATGAATTCGCCGTCGCTGCCCAATGCATCCAGTACCTGCCGGCTCACCCGGGTCATGATATGCATGTTGCAGACCACATACGGACTGTCCGTTATTTGAATTCCGATCTTGGCGATGGGTGAGTTGATGGGCCCCATGGAAAAGGGAATGACATACATGCTGCGGCCTTGCATGCAGCCCTTGTATAGATCCTGCATGATGGTCTTGAGTTCCTTTGGGTCCATCCAGTTGTTGGTGGGTCCGGCCTCATGGGGATCTGTCGTGCTGATGAAAGTCCGGTCTTCCACCCGGGCCACGTCGCTTGGATCTGAGCGGAATAAAAAACTGTTGGGTCTTTTCTTGAGGGGCACAGCCATGCCGCCGGCCACCATTTCAGCCATGAGGCGATCATACTCCGCCCGGCTGCCGTCGCACCATACAATCGCTGCCGGCTTGCAGATCTCAGCCGCTTCCCGGACCCATTTTTTCAAGCCTTCATGACGGACATTAAATTCCATGGAATAAAATCCTTTCATTACTGCTGGCAGGAAAACATCAAAAACCGCGCCAGGTAATTACATTATCAATGGGTTCGCGCGTGCTCTGGACGCGGTTGGCAGGGAAATCCCAATCCGCATGGCCGATGGCTACTGCCGCCATGAGTCTTTTGCTGTCCGGAATGTGCGCAAACTTCCGCAAGACATCCGCATAGGTTATCCCCTGGTTTTCCGCACAGGTATGCAGGCCGAAATGCAAGGCGGCCAAGCAGATGTTCTGCATCACCGAACCCACATCCAGATAGGTGCCCTGGATCGGCAAAGACCGATCGGCAACGATGATAATCGCGGCCGGCGCGTCGAAATAGCGAAAGCCCCTTTCCATCCAGTCCGCACGCTTGGCCTTGTCTTCCCGGGGGATGTCCATCAATTGAAAAAGCTGTTTGGCGATTTCGATCTGGCGTTTGCGATAGATGCTGTCCTTGGGCCGCTCCACCAAAATGTGTTCCATTTCCTGGGGCGGCAGTTCAAAATTTCTCACCTTTTCAACATTGGCCTTGCGAACCTGGTCCAGCACAGATCCGGTGAGTACTACAAATTCCCAGGGCTGGGTATTTTCCGCCGAAGGCGCCCGGACGGCGATTTCCAGAATGGCCCGCAGGGTCTCCTTGGACACCGGCTCGGGAGTGAATTTCCGAATGCTCTTGCGGGTGCGGATGGCTTCCAATATTTCCATAAAATCTCCCAGGCTTCTATTATATAGTCGCTTTTTGCATAAGCAATTCTGAGATTATCATGATAGAACTATAGAAATATAATAAGTGTGTGTCAAGGCGGTCGGTTGGGGAATAATGGCAATCGCATTTGGTTTTCATAGTCGGGGTCGCTGTCGGCATGGGGTCGAAATGCCAAATAAAAAAATCAGCATCTCTATCCGGCGGCGCTGCCTGGACAAAGCAATTTCATTTTGCAGCAGGCGCAGGACTTTTTGCGAAGGGTTACAGAACTGAGTACTACCAAAATAATCAAAACACATAGCTGAATGGATGTCATGAATCGCGGATTTTGAATTAGTAGAACAATTGCGCAAACAAAGGGAATCAACGCCAAGGCACCATATAGAAACGGCGCGATTTTACCGCCCAAACAAGTATGAAACTCCGTCATTTCCCCTTTTGCAAAGAAAGCCGCTGCAAGTTTGCCCCAACCCACATGACATCGTTTCAATTATTTTTTCAGAGCCTTGCCCACATTCCAGCATTTACCGACGGCTGCGCCCAAAGACCAGTATTGCATACTGGCCATATCAAACAGCAACGGCCGTAGTTTGGAAATATCGATTTTCCCGTTGGTCATCACTCGGTCATCGACATAGGTCTGAACCAGTTCTCCGATGAAAATGTCATGGGTGTTGAAATCCAGGACATCATGGAGCCTGAGTTCCATATTCACCAGGCACTGCCGGATCATGGGCGCGGTCTTCAACTCACCATAGAAAAGATCGAACAGGGCGGCCTTGTCCGTATTCTTGCCGGTCATGATGCCGCAATAGTCGGTCTGCACCATGAGATCCTCGGAGGGCAGGCAGATACTGAAACTCCGGTTGGTCTGGATGCCCGCATTGGTATAATGGATCTTGGCAAGACCGATGGAAAGATACTGGGGCGTGCCGTGATTCAAAATGCCCACATGGGCCACTGCCAGGAAATTGGGTTTTCCGTTTATCATTGCACCCACCAAGGTTGTGGGCATGGGGTAAAGCGCGTTTACGGGTCCAATAGGATTCATGGGGCTTTTCCTCCCTATGCTCGAGTTGAAGATTTTCCGGTCTGAGTCGCTTGCTCCTGCCCGGATAGATTATTCCTCCGGGACTTTTTCATGGGCCGGCACACCATAGACCTTTTTATAGGCCCGGCAGGCCGGACAGATATTTTCCTCCAATTTGGTAATATTGTACAAAATTCCAGAACCCTTTTCCCGGCCCTTGACGCACACCGGGCAAGTGTCTTTGCAAAAATGGGCCATATATTCGGTGATTTTTCCGTGTTCCATTGCGTTTCCTCATTAATTTTAAATTCAAATGGTTATTTTCAGAATTGAAAAGAATTCGACTGTTGGACAACCACAGATATGTGTTTTGCACATACCAGTAAATGAGTCAATATTTGTGTTGCGCAATCCCAGGGGAATCGCATGTAAACTTGGCGCGGAATGTGCAGCCATTCATTACCAACATTTCATCCAGCGAATGCTATTACCCACCAAAACAAAGCGATTCGTGAATGATTGGATTTTGTCTCTGCCATCCAATCTCTCGGGGTCGGGGTCGGTATCGGAATCGGTATCGAGTTT
>DYJD01000002.1 GCA_020723325.1 Desulfosudis oleivorans
GATCATGGCACGGATTTTTGAGCCTGTGAAGATGGGGTTATTTGAGCGCTTACCAGTGTTCTAACAACCAAGGCCCAACATTTGCTTTGAGAGGGACTTTTGCTACGCTGCCGCTCCGCAAAAGCCCCTCAAGCATACGTTCGGCGGAAGAAGATCATGGGACTGGATGCGACAATTTACCTTGATGCTGAATGTGATCAGCAATTGACATCCATCAGAATTGGCAATGCCTGCATGGTGGGCCATCTATATGAAGTGGTCGAGCAGGTTGCACCACAATCTACCGTGCTCCTGGGCAAGGTCCTTTACAGTGGTATACATTGCGGTGACGCGCTTTCTCTTGCCGACATAAGAACTGTGCTCAAGGAACTTTCAGAATTGAAGCAGCAGTCTGAATTGGACCGAGACCTTGAGGAATTCGTTAAAGTATTTGGTCGCCTCTGCGAAACAGCAATTGAAATAGGCAGACCCATAACATTTTAAACACCGAACAACCGCTTCCGCCAGGGGATTGCAAAAGCGCACGTTACAGGAATACTATGGCGACATTTGAACATCTCGATTTGTTATTAGGGCAAGCCCTTGAATGTATGGAGGAAGCCGCGAACGAAATCAGAGCGCTTTCGCTTTTAAAGCAAAAGGAAATGATCAAACATATAGGCCGATCAATTGTTGAGTTATGGGAAGTCCGCGATGTAATTTACGAGATAAAACCTGACATAAAAAGGGACTTCGCAAATGAGTTTTCAAATGACAAACAGCGATTTGAATGTCACTAGCAACCTGAAAATGTATAAATACCGCCAATTTCAAAATGTAATGTTTTCTTTAAAAAAATATTTATAAAATGTTTCTTTCTTCCTCATTTTATTTATCCATTCTTCCATTTAGGGAGGTTACAGCATTAATCAAGACCGAAGTATTCACTGGATTTTTCGGCATTTTCATTTCGGCAGTTTTGATACAATTTCACGCAAGCGGTCACAATTTGAAGATTTAAACGCTATTCAAAGGAAGGCGGCTGAAGCTGAAAAATGCGGCGACCATGGTCTGGCGATAAGTTTTTATAAAGAGCTATTGTCAAAGTCCCAATATGGCTTTTTTCAGCTCCTTGCAGAAGCTGGACTCTATCGATCTGTGGCCCAAAGAAATGGATAGGAAAACTTAACCGGGTAAGGGCGGGTCTCTCTCCCGCCCTCCCAACTGAAAAATAGCATTTTCAAGATTAGAAATCGGGCTGGATTAACGGATTGACACCAGCATCGCCAGACTGGTAAAAGTGCACAATGGCAGAAGCAATGTGCACCATTTTTAAGGGGTTGGGTCTGGGTGCACTATGGCAAGCTGTGCTCACCTTAGCGGTGTTCATTTTCAGCCCTTCAAATTAGGATTTTTCTACGTTTTTATCAGAAACCGGTAGAAAAGAAATTTTGTCGGCTATTCGAGCCAGCTCGATAATAATATATGTTATACAATTTGCAAAAAGATGCTTAAACACTTAATAAAAATAATAAATGATTTAAAATTAGACATGTCGGAGTATGGTGATTTTGATGTTGTAGCATCATATTTCAGAATATTTGATGATTCAAAGAATGAATATAAAAAAATTGATACCCCAGAAGATGATGAAACATTTGAAAAATCAGAGAAAATTGATTCTCCTATATACGAGATTTATAAAGATAAAGATGACCCAGAAATATGCTTAATTACAAAATATTTACCCGAGGATGAGGATTTCCGCAAAAAACCTTTAACCTACTACTCTTTTTATAATCAGCTTATAGAGTTTCCAAAGAAATATAAGAGATTTGAAGTAGTCACTTCTGCTTGGATGCACCTTGACGATCAATATACTGGAAGACGTGATATTCCAGTTAGAGCTGTATTAGTTGATGAAGAGTTAAAAAGAATTTGTATGGTTGAAGTAGCATCAGATTAATATTTTTTGTATAACCTCAAGCTTTACGCGGACTTGTGTTACGCTCCGCTCCTCACACGCCGGTAAGCATGGTCGTTATGTTTTCTATAGAACTTTAATATTAAGGTAAAATGAATTCAGTCGATGAAGAAATAGTATCAAAAGTTGAATGTCAGCTTAAGAATAAGGGTAAAAAGAACATTCGTATTGCGATAGCTTTATTTGTTGTCGCTTTGATTATACAAATTATACTACTTCAAGTTACTAATTTGAATCTATATGATGATTGGAAGCTTTTCGCTAAATTGATGTTTCCAGGGCTATTTTTTCTGGGGATTGGATTAAGACAATTTTATTTTAAACATGGAATGGATATACGTGAGACAAAGGTCCAAATGTATGGCCTTGAAGAGCCTGAGAAATTCTGGCATTGTCCAAAATGTAAAAAAGAAAATCCAAACTTAACGTTTGATTGTCATTCTTGCGGCTATTCCTTGAAATGAAATTTAAAACATATAAGGGAAACATAACCAAAAAAATGTGCTGACATGAAGGGTCGTGCCACTTTGCACAGTTTTTCATGATTGTATTTTTTTTATTTTCTAAGAAATATCCAGCTACCCTTCATGTCAGCACATTTTAACGTTCAATGTGCCGGAATACCAGAAATTCGGGTCAATAGCCAAGTGCAACACTACGGCTATCATTCTGCCACTCAGAGCCACGGCCCAAAAGTGCATAATGGTATTTTCATTCTGCACCGTTACCTTGTAACGGCATGAATCCATCAGTTGGTGATCAGGAACCCGGTCACTATAGAAGGGGCGGCCGAGTTTTTCATTTGACACATCAAGATAAGAAACTGTATAGCCGAATCCCCTACTTAAAGCCGGACACCCCCCACGTCCGGCACCATGTAACCCGGTCAGCAATGACCGGGTTTTTTGCATTTCCGGAAACGATATTGACACTGTGGCCTGAGCCTGGGGCCATGCTGGATATCCTGTGCCACCTTCCTACGGAATGGATCATACGCTTGTGGTCGGTCTTGTGGATCAGTTACGGGATACCGACACCGGGGCCGGTCGGAATCAGGACGGCGGATTCAGGTTTCATCAGGGGGCGGAATGCCCTTTTATCTGTGAAGGTTGGAAATACGGTTGGAAAAAATTAAAGGCCTTAGAGTGTGCTTTCTCTAAGGCCTTGTTATTTTTGGCTCCCCAGCACGGACTCGAACCGCGGACACGGTGGTTAACAGCCACCTGCTCTGCCGACTGAGCTACTGGGGATCAGATGACAGGTGATCTAAATAGTCGATAATCGTTGCAGTGTCAAGGGAAAACCTTTGTTTTTTTCAGCAAGTTTTTTGATCCATAAGCGCCTGAATATTCATTCAGTTATCCTTGACCACGCGCAGGGCCAGTTCCAGCAATTGTTCCCGGCCGGCTTCCGAGGGCGCATCCGTGAGCAGGCAGGCGGCCCGCTGGGTTTTGGGAAAGGCGATGACGTCCCGGATGGAGGTCTGGCCGCACAGGAGCATCACCAGCCGGTCAAAACCAAAGGCCAGGCCGCCGTGGGGGGGAGCCCCGGAATCCAGGGCCGACAGCAGGAAGCCGAATTTCTTCTCATAGTCGGCTTTTTCCATGCCCAGGGCCTTGAGTACGCGCTCCTGCAGGTCACGCTGGTGGATGCGGATGCTGCCGCCGCCGATTTCAGAGCCGTTGAGCACCAGGTCATAGGCCCGGGAATAGACCGCCAGGGGATCGCTTTCCAGCTTGTCATAATCTTCCTCCAGGGGCGCGGTAAAGGGATGGTGCAGGGCCTGGTAGCGCTTTTCGGTTTCATCATATTCGAACATGGGGAAGCGGGTCACCCACACAAAGCGGAATTCCTTTTTGTCGATTAAGCCCAGCTTTTCCGCCAGGTGATTGCGCAGATGACCCAGGGCCTCGTTGGTGATCTTGGCCTGGTCAGCCACGAACAGCACCAGGTCGCCTATTTCCATCTGGATACGTTCGGTGAGGGCCGCTTTTTCCTCTGGGCTGAAAAATTTGGCAATGGGGGATTGCCAGCCGTCTTCCCGGACCTTGATCCAGGCCAGACCCTTGGCGCGATAGATGGCGGCAAAGGCCGTGAGGTCGTCGATTTCCTTGCGGGACAATTCAACGCAGCCCTTGGCGTTCAGGGCTTTGACAATGCCGCCCTTGGCCACCACATCAGCGAAAACCTTGAACCCGGAACCGGCCACGATATCGGAAATGTTTTTCAGTTCCAGGCCGAAACGCAGGTCCGGCTTGTCCAGGCCGTAGCGGTCCATGGCCTCGTCATAGGATAAGCGTTGGAAAGGCAGCTTAAGATCCATGCCCAGGGTTTCTTTGAAAACCGCGGCCACCAGGCCTTCGGAAAGGCCCATGACGTCTTCCTCGCCCACAAAGGACATTTCCATATCGATCTGGGTGAATTCCGGCTGGCGGTCGGCCCGCAGGTCCTCGTCCCTAAAGCAGCGGACAATCTGATAATAGCGGTCGAAACAGGCCATCATCAGCAATTGCTTGAACAACTGGGGGGACTGGGGCAGGGCGTAAAACTGGCCGCGGTTGACCCGGGAAGGCACGAGATAATCCCGGGCACCTTCCGGCGTGCTGCGGGTGAGCACCGGGGTCTCGATATCGAGAAAACCGTTGTCGTTCAAGTACCGGCGCACTGTGGCCGCCACCTGGTGGCGGGTGATGAGGTTTTTCTGCAACTGGGGCCGCCGCAAGTCCACATGACGGTGCTGTAGCCGGATATTCTCGTTCACATCCACCGAGTCTTCGATGAGAAAAGGCGGGGTCTGGGCCTTGTTCAGGATGCGCAATTCTGAAACCAACACCTCGATTTCACCGGTTTCCAAATTGGGATTGATCATCCCGGCCGGGCGGGCATAAACCCGGCCTTGAATGCCGATGACATATTCACTGCGCAGGTCATGGGCCTTGGCATGGGCCGCGGGCTCGATTTCCGGGTTGAAGACCACCTGGGTGATGCCGTTGCGATCCCGCAGGTCGATGAAAATCACGCCGCCATGGTCCCTGCGGCGTTGAACCCAGCCCATGAGGACGACTTCGCTGTCAATATGCGCACTTCGCAGGTCGTTGCAATGATGCGTGCGCCGCATGCTTCCCAATTTATCCGTCAATGCTTTTCTCCTTTATTCTGATGATGATCCGCCGCGGGTTTACTCCCTTGGGGCTGATTTTGCTTTGATTATTTCTTGAATCGCGGTCACCACGTTTGATAACTCAATTTCCTGCTGGGCCTTGGTGGTCATATCCCGCAGCATGGCCTTGCCTGCGGCGAGTTCGTTTTCCCCCAGGATGATGACATAGGTCGCCCCCAGGCGGTCGGCCCGCTTCATCAGGCCTTTTAGATTTTTACCGGTCAGATCCAGCTCGGTGCGGATGCCGCACAAACTCAGCTCGGCGGTCCAGGGATAGGCCTTAGCCATGGCTTGGTCCCCCAGGGCCGCCACAAACAGCACGGGCGGTTTCTGAAAATCAGCGGCTTTCAATGGGGTGATTTCCACCAGGCGGTCAAAGCCCACGGCAAAACCGATGCCGGGCTGGGGCGGCCCGCCGAGCATTTCCACCAGACCGTTGTAACGACCGCCGCCGGCCACCGCATTTTGGGCACCCAGGGCCCCGGCCAGGATTTCAAAGGTGGTGCGGTTGTAATAATCCAGACCGCGCACCAGACGTTTGTCGATTTTAAAAGCGACTTGTTGATCACCAAGAGCTGTCTGCACGGTTTCAAAATGAACGCGGCATTCCCCGCATAGGTAGTCCGTGATGGCCGGCGCATCCGCAACCGCCTCCCGGCAGGCCGGCACCTTGCAATCCAGGACCCGCAAGGGATTGCGTGTGCTGCGGCGCCGGCAGTTTTCACACAAATGCTCCTGCCGGCCGGACAGATAGGCGATTAAATTCTCGCGGAACACCGGACGGCAGGCCGGGCAGCCCAGGGAATTCACATGCACGGCCACATCCCGCACCGCCAGTCTTTGAAAAAGGACGCTGGCAAGGAAAATGAGCTGGGCGTCGATCCAGGGCGAATCCAGGCCGAACACCTCGGCATTGATCTGGTAAAACTGCCGGTAGCGGCCCTTCTGGGGCCTTTCCCGCCGGAACATGGGGCCGATGGTGAAAAGTTTCTGTACCGGGTCCACGGCATACAGTTTGTGTTGAATGTAGGCCCGCACAATGGAGGCCGTGGCTTCCGGCCGCAAGGTGATCAGGTCGCCGTCGCGATCCGGGAAAGTATACATTTCCTTTTCAACAATATCGGTTTCCTCGCCGATGCTGCGCTTGAACAATTCCGTACGCTCCATGACCGGCGGCCGGATTTCACTGAAACCAAAATCCTCGAAAAGTCCACGGGCGGTTGTCTCTATATGCTGCCAGAGAGCGGCCTCGGTGGGCAAAATGTCTTTAAAACCGCGAATAAGCTGAATCATTTTTCTCCAAACCACCTGTTTTCTTTGGTGTTGATATAAACGACGGATGTTAACTTACGCCGAGATGGAAAGTCAATATCAATGTTTTACTTGACAGATCCGATTCGTGATTGTATTTTTATATGTAATAATAATTAGTTAAATCAAAACGCCGTCGCTTTCGGCCCAAGTCGTGCCATTGACAATTTAATCCAAGGATTTGCGTCATGCCCAATCCCATCACCGTGACCGAGCTGTATAAAATGAAACGCGGCCGGGAAAAAATCGTGGCCCTGACCGCCTATGATTATCCCTTTGCCAAGATTCTGGACGAATCCGGAGTCCACATTGTGCTGGTGGGCGACTCCCTGGGGATGGTGGTTCAGGGCGGCACCAGCACCCTGCCGGTGACCATGGACGAAATGATTTATCACACCCGCATTACGGCCCGGGCCGTGCAGAACGCCCTGGTCATCGGCGACATGCCCTTTCTTTCCTACCAGACCAGCGCTGAAGACGCCATTTACAATGCCGGCCGTTTTCTCAAGGAGGGCGGCGCCGCCGCGGTCAAGATCGAAGGCGGCGCCGGCGTCAGCCATCTGATCAAGGCCATCACCCAGGCTTCCATCCCGGTCCAGGCCCACATCGGACTCACCCCCCAGTCCATCCACCAGATGGGCGGCTTCAAGGTACAGCGGGATGAGGCCCGCCTGCTGGCCGATGCCCGGGAAGTGGAGGAGGCCGGGGCGTTTTCCGTGGTGCTGGAAGGCATTCCCGCGCCCATTGCCAAAAAAATCACTGAGAGCATTGCCATTCCCACCATCGGCATCGGCGCCGGTCCGGATTGCGACGGTCAGATTCTGGTACTGCACGACCTGCTGGGGCTGCATGACCGTCATCTTCCGCGCTTTGTGAAGCAATACGCCAAACTCGGCGAACAGGCCCGGGCAGCGGTCAAAGCCTATGCAGCGGAAGTGTGCGCCGGAAAATTTCCGGATGAAAAACATTGCTATTCCTAAAGGAGGATAACGATCCCGTATGAGACGATTTTGCTGGATAGCCGTTTTTTTAATGGCCTTCGCTTTTTTCGGATGTTTCGGCAACCAGGCCCAAGAATGGTATGAGACCGCTGAATTGGAAGAAATCCAAAACAGCCATGATCATGCCCGTCAGCTTTATCAAAAGATACTGGATAAGTACCCGCAAAGCGAATACGCCCAAAAGGCCAAAGACCGCCTGGCCGCCATGGACAAGAAAAAAGCCCAGACCGGCGCTGGTTAGGGAGCATATATGAAACCGTCATTTGCAGTCGTCGGTTGCGGAAAAGTGGGCTTAGCCCTGGCCGCCCATCTAACAGCGGCGGGCTATCCCATGACCGGCGCAGCCAGTAAATCCCTTGAGTCCGCCCGAAAAGCGGCGGCTGCTGCGCAAATCCATTTTTTTTCAGATGTGCCTTGGAAAGCCACGCCTGGGGCGGATGTGGTGTTCATCACCACGCCGGACGGCACTATCGCAGAAACCTGCCAAAAAATAGCCGCTCGACATGGATTTAAAGACAATGCCGTGGTCCTGCATTGCAGCGGCGCGCTGCCTTCAACGATTCTGGCTCCGGCCAAGGAACTCGGCCTGGCCATTGGTTCCATGCATCCGTTACAAAGCTTTGCCACCGCCAGCGCCAAGGAAAATCCGTTTGAGGGCATCGTCATTTCCACCGAAGGCGACAAAAAAGCCTTGACCCTGGCGCAGCGGATGGCTGAAGACCTGGGTGCCAGGTGCTATAAAATCAAGACCGAGGCCAAAACCCTGTATCATGCCGCGGCGGTGGTGGCTTCCAACTATCTTGTCACCCTTGAATCCATTGCGATTCAATTGCTCAAAGCCGCCGGCATACCGGAAAAAGAGGCTTTTACCGTGCTACGGCCCTTGATACTGGGCACCTTGTCCAACATTGAGTCCGTAGGAATTACCAAGGCCTTGACCGGTCCCATTGCCCGGGGGGATGCCCAAACCGTTCAGAAGCACATGGCTGCCATCCAGGAATTATCGCCCCTATTGCTGGAATTTTATAAAATTCTGGGCCGGCATACCGTGCCCATTGCCCAAAAAGCAGGGATTTCAAAAGCCGCTGCCGGCGCCTTGTTGCGCTTGCTGGAAGAAGAGTGAGGTTTGTATCTTCGTTTCGGCCGAATCGCGGCTGGAAGCCGCTTCCACAGAAAAATTCGCCTCACTGAAAAAAGAAATTGATTTTTCGATACCGATCCCGATACCGACCCCGAGAAATAAGAATATATTACATGCGATTGCCATGGGGGTTAGATCCGATACAGCATCAAATCCTTAATGCTTCCTTTTTCATGGACGGATTTTAATTTTTCCTCACTGGCTATGACCACCAGGGCCTGATCCCCCAGACTGCGGGAAAAATATTTTTGTGCTGTGGCCACGATCTGATCCTTCTCCAGTGCCAGCAAGCCTTTTTTAAATTCCAGCCGGCCCTCGTCCGTAAGCCCGACAATCCCGCGTTGAAAGGCCTTTTTGGCTGCGCCGGCCGGAGTATCGGGCTTGTCGATCTCCGAGCACACTTGCAGAATGGCTTCCTTGACATCCTCGGCCTGAAAAGCGCCGGAACAGACAAACCGGGCGGCGCCGTCAAAGGCAGCCACGGTTTCCAGAATATGCGGGTCCCGGTAAGAAGCAAAACTGAATAAACCGCTTTCCGGATTGTACAGGGCATAGCCGCCGTAGGCCCCGCCTTTTTCGCGGATCTCGCGATGCAGATACATGGAGCGCATGATCTTGCTGAGGACGGAAAGGGCCGGCGCATCGGCATGCCCCATGCGGATGGTTGGAAGGGTACGCGCCACAAAGGAAACCGCCGTGGCTGTGCTCCACCCCTCATGGGGAACCTCGCCGGGTAAAATGAGCTGCGGCTCGCAATAGCCATTTCCATCTGCCGCGCCGACATTTTCGTAAATCCGTTTTGCAGGCGCAAGGGCCTGCCCCAAGGCCGCGCTTTCCCCCACCAGGGCCAGCTTCAGGTTGCCGCGCTGAAAAAGGATTTCACCGATCCGGTTCAGGTCAGCGGCAAGCCCCTGGAGTAATTCTTCCCCCTTGTTGCTGTTGATGGCCCCGGTCCATTCCTTTACGGCTTTCAACTGGTGAACGCCGTACCAGGTTTCGTTCAGGGCCGCGGCCATGGAAAAATTACGGGCCGCCAGCATCATGCAATGGCGGTGGCCGTTTTGAATCACGGCGGATTCGAGGCCGGCTTGATATTCCAGTAAAAGTGTCTTCAAACGCGTATGATCGGCAAAGGAGAATTCCGTGAACAGCTCGCTGGTGATGTCGAACATCTTATGGATGTTGCGCAAAAGACATTTTCCGTTCAAGGAAATAAAAGGCAGACAGTCGCCGCTTTCGTTGTAGCGGGTGCGGGCCTGGGCCCCCAGTCCGATGCCGCCCGTGTATCGATCGATCCAGCGCACCAGCTCGGTGTAATGACGCTTACGGGTACCCATGCGCGGCAAGGCTGAACAGAAAAAGGGCACCAGGGGGAGTAAACGTTCAGGCAAGGCCCCGATGCCGGCGACTCCTGAAAAATAGAAAATGCCGGAAGTGGGCTGATCATAGCAGACCACCGGCAAGTCTTCCGGATTTTCCCGCGGCTTGGTAATCTGGATCGCGGGGGGAATGTCCGAACGCGCCAGGGTCGGCAGGCAGGATACGTCCTCGGGTGCTTCCTGCAGGCGCTTCAACCTTGCGGCGTTCTCCTGCAGTTCCTGCAGATCCTCCGGCGATAAACCCTGTTGAACAGCTTTGAGTTTTTCCGCCTCTTGGGCCTTTTCCCTTTCCGCTTTTTGCTGGTCCGGCAAAAGGGTCAGCAGCACCCGATGTTGGTTCTTCAAGAAATAGCTTTCGATCCGGTTTTCAAAAAAGCGTCCTTTTTCGAGTTCTTCCCGGAGTTTTTGAAGATCCGCATCCAACTGCAGAACTTTTTGCGGCTCTCCGCCGTGAAACCATGCGCCGGTCAAGGTCAACAGCAAACGCAGGCCATAGGGATAGGGGCTGTTGGTGATTTCTTTGCGATGAAATTCGATTTGGTGAATGGCGGATTCGATCATTTCCGGATCAACCTCCTTGTCCACCAGCTCCTGTAGAACTGAAAAAATGATTCCCTGTATTTTTTCACCACTGTCTTCCGCCGTTCCTTTGAGGCCGCAGGAAAACATGGTGTCACGGTTATCGGCGTCAAAGCCGGTTCCGTCACTTAGGGCCGTGCCGAGTCCGGAATCAATCAGGGCCTTACGCAGGGGCGAAGCGGAATTGCCTAGCAGGATCTGCTCCAGCAATTTCAGAACCAGGACCTCGAAGGAGTCCTTGATATCGGCTGTCAACCAGGCAACACAGGCCTGGCATTTCCGTTTGGGATCTTCGCTTTCGGCCAAGGCATAGGTATAGGTTTTTTCGCGGGATGACTTCCAACGGGGCTGGGACAGGACATGGGTTTCAGGATCAATGGGTTGAAAGCGGGTCAAAATTGCTTCTTCTATATAGGCCAAGCTGTCCGATAATTCGAAGTTCCCGTAAGTATAAAAATAGGCATTGCTGGGATGGTAGTGACGCTGGTGAAAGGTCTTCAACTGGGAATGGGTCAGGGCCGGAATCTCGGCCGGATCACCGCCGGAATTGAATCGATAAGTGGTCTCCGGATACAAGGCATTCATCATGCCGCGCACCATGACCTGGTCCGGGGAAGACATGGCCCCTTTCATTTCATTGTATACAATGCCTTTATAGACAAGCTCCGGCCGGCCGGATGAATCCGATACAAGTTCCAGTCGATGTCCTTCCTGCTGAAAGCTGAGCGGATCAATGCGGGGGAAAAATGCGGCATCCAGGTAGACATTCATCAGGTTGTAGTAATCTTTTCGATTTTGCGTGGAAAAGGGGTATAAGGTCCAGTCCGAAGAAGTAAAAGCATTCATAAAAGTGCTGAGACTTCTTTTCAGCATGGCGAAAAAGGGGTCACGCACGGGAAATTTCTGCGAGCCGCACAGGACGGTATGCTCGAGAATATGGGCGACACCGGTGGAATCCGTCGGTACGGTTTTAAAGGCCACCGCAAAAGTGTTTTCCGGATCATCCCTTTGAATATGAATATGTCGCGCCCCGGTTTTCACATGGGCAAGCCGGTGAAACACCGCGTTGATTTCAGGCAAGGCCTGAACTTGCCGGACCTCGTATCCCAATATTTTCTCGCCTGTTTTCAGCATGTCGCTGGTCCCCTCTTCATTCTAAATTATGCAATTACTGCTGTCAGGAGGCTATATAAATGCCGCGGCTTTTTCTTTTGATTTTTCCCAATCTGTTCAAACGGAAAATGATATTGCGCAATTTTTTATCCGGAAAGCCGGTTTTTGCCTGAATTTCGGAAAAGTCGGCGCCCTTTTTGCTATCTTTTACCACCCCAAGGGCGATATCGGCCGCTGATGAGCCTGCGCCGCTTCTTGCCCGGACGGCCCGCCCGCCTTCAACCGCCCGCCCTGCCCGTGTGGATATACGCGTGACTTTTTTCACCAGCTTCTCAATATTATCCAAGCGGGTCATGAGCTTTTCAATGTCTTTTTTGGTAGAAATATTGTATTTCTGCAGGAACCCCTTCATCATTACGTCAAAACTTACGGCTTTTTCCTTTTTAGCCATGGCGTCCTCCTAAGGTTAGGGATTGATCAGGTAGTTATCATGAAAAATTATTTGCTGTTTGACTATTCATATAAAAATAGTAAAATATCAGTTAAAAGTCAAGAAGCCGAATAGCATATTACGGAATATGGCGGTATAACAGCTAGAAATCAAATAAATGAATAAATGTGAGAGAAAAAATAATGACCGGACCTCGATTGCTTCTTAAGAAATGGGATCTTTCCGCCAAAAAACAATTCGGTCAGAATTTTCTGAGCGAACCGGCCACGGCCCGCAGAATTGTGGAGCAAGCCGGAATAACTCCCAATGATGCTATCCTTGAAATCGGAGCCGGCTTGGGCGCCCTGACAATCCCCATCGCCCTTACCGGCGCCCAAGTGATCGCCCTTGAAAAAGACTATGAGTTGGTTCGGATCCTGGAGGAAGAAATCGCCGGCCATGGGCTGAATAACGTTGCAGTCCTGAACGGCGACATATTGCGCTTCAATCTGCAAGACCTGTCGGAAAAAGCCGGTCGAAAACTGGTGGTCATGGGGAATCTGCCCTATAATATCTCCTCCCAGGTGGTTGTCCGGCTTATTCAAAACCGCGGCTGGGTGGAGCGGGCGGTTCTCATGTTCCAAAAAGAACTTGCCCAAAGGATCGCTGCAACCCATGGCGGCAAGGAATACGGCCGCATTTCGGCCATGCTTCAGTACTGCGCCGCGATCAGAACCTTGGCCCGGGTCGAAGCCCATCAGTTTTTTCCAAAACCCAAAGTGGATTCTTCCATTTTGGAAATCCGGTTTAAAGAAGTCATCCCTGAACCGGCGGATGATGAGGCCCTGCTTTTTCGATTGATCAAGGCCGCCTTTGGAAAAAGGCGAAAAACCCTGAAAAATGCCCTGACCGGCAGCGAACTCGGCATCACCGCGGCCCAGGCCCTGGATCTGCTGGATCGAACCGGAATCGCGCCCGAAAGAAGGGCGGAAACCCTTGCTGTGAGTGAGTTTGTGGCGCTGAGCAATGCCCTGACCCGAATGTGGGCCCAATGACCTGTTGCGCCGAAAAAAGGAAACGGCTTCATCTAAAATTCGTTCATTTCACAGTTATTTGTTGACAAAACAAACATTTGAATTTATTTATAGCCATAGGAATCAAAGCGCCCTGGTTTAACGAAAAACGAAGGAGCACTCTTATGACACTTACCAAAGAACAAATTGTTGATGCCATTCAAGAGCAAATCGGGTTTCACAGGAAAAAGAGCGCCGAACTAGTAGAATCGCTGTTGGAGATCATCAAGCGCTCCCTGGAAAACGGCGATGATGTTCTCATCAGCGGTTTTGGAAAATTCTGCGTAAAGCACAAATCTGAAAGAAAAGGCCGCAACCCCGCCACCGGCCATGACATGATGCTGGCCAAACGAAAGGTGGTGACCTTTAAGTGTTCTTCTGTTCTTCGTCAACGTGTTGCCGGCGACGGCAAGATCTGATTTAAACGCAATAAATGAAAAAACAATCCTTTCTTCTGGTCGATACCAACTCCATTGCCTTGAGGGAGCTGACCGACATTTTAAAATACATCGGCTGTCGTGACATTCAAAAAGCGCAAAGTACCAGCGATGCTTGGACACTGTTGCGCACCCGTGAATTCGGGTGTGTCATTTGCGCTTGGGACATGCCTGAAATGACCGGTCTTGCCTTGCTGCGCATCGCCCGGGGGGAAGATCGATTTTTCAACCTGCCTTTTTTCCTGACAGATGCAGCCTTTACCAAGGTCAAGGTGGTTCAGGCCGGCCAATCCGGAGTGACCGGTCTTTTGGTCTGTCCTTTTGATGTGAACAATATTAAGGACAAAATCACCGCGCTTGCCGAGCTGCCCAAAGACGAAATTCCGCCGGATACAAAAAAATGCCTTGAAAGCGGAATGGAGTTGATCGAAAACCAGCAATATGAAAAGGCCTTGGCGGTTTTTGAAAACCTGACAAAGCAGACAGAAAATGCCGAGTACTATTACAACATCGGCTATATCAAAACCGCCCAGGAAAAATACGGCGATGCCATTGCTGCTTTCCGCAAGGCCACCCAGTTGGATCGGTTATATGCCAAAGCTTATGAGGCCATGGGGCGGGCCTACCAACATCTGGGGAATTCGGAAGAAGCCAAAAAATTCCTGCAAAAGGCGGCTGATATTTACATGAGCAAGGACAATGTGGAAAATGCCGAAGAGATATTGAATGAAATTCTTCAAATCAGCCCGGATACCATCAATGTATACAACAGTCTGGGTGTCCTGTACCGCAAAAAAGGCGACCTGGACAGGGCTCTCAACAATTATCTCAAAGCCTTAAAAGTCCATCCCAATGAATCCCATATTCATTATAATATCGGTCGTCTGTATTTGGAAATGAAAGCCCCGGCAGAGGCCAAAAATCATTTTTCCAAAGCCCTCCAATTGGAGCCGGATTTCAAGGAAGCCAGGGAAGTTCTGAACGCCCTTGAACTGGTGACCGCCTGAGGACCACCATCCATTCTTTGTTTTCCTGCAATGGTCGTTTTATTTTCATATTTATCATCAAAGCCTAGTCCATTCACAATTTTTCAGGACTTCGTCGGGGTATGCTGATTTTCCTTTTTTTAGGGTCTTTTTGGCTTCGAAAAAAAACCGCCGTGTGTCCGATCATGCCGACCATCTCACACAGCGCTTCTGCCGTGATTTGATCCGCCATGGCCGTTTTTCGTTCTTTTTCCTTGCATTCGATATACTTCACCTTGATCAGCTCATGGGCATCCAAGGCAGCATTGATGGTTTGAATAACAGCCGCAGTGACACCCCGCTGCCCGATATGGACGCAGGGCTTCATATCATGGGCCAGCGACCGTAAATACTTTCGCTGAAAGCCGGCCAGTTTACTCATCATGGTTCTCCGTTTTTCCGTCTTCCAGATCTAGAATCTGCTCGGCTTCTTCAACGGAAGTCACATTCCGCGCGTGGTATCCAAGCATGACGGAATACTTGTCAAACTGAAAATGCCCCAATGAGCCGAATTGTTTTCGAACACGCACGACCTTTTTCATGCCGGCATCCAGCATGATTTTCTGGGTCTTGAGGATGTATTGCTCATCTTCCTCCGGCGTGACCTCATATTCACGCAAATCCGTCAAACAAGTAAAACCAGGTTTCAACGTTTTACAGGCCTGTGTGATCTTTTCAACAATGGTTAGGATTTCATCCTGACTTTCTTTTTTACCCACCGTTACATACAATCGATTTTTTGCCAGATCCACCCTGATTTCATGCATTGCCCCTCTCCTCTTTTTTATAGTGCGTCTTCAATTTCCTCCAAAAACCTGCTTTTCTGGGTGGGCTGCCCTCTGCGGTAAGACGAACAACTGACATAAAGATATTTCTCAGCACGGGTCAGCGCCACGTACATCAAGCGCCTTTCCTCCTGCAGATCCAAATCGTTGGTTTTGGATCGCCAGTGGGGAAAAAGATCTTCTTCACAGCCGGTGATAAAGACGGCAAAATATTCGAGCCCCTTGCTGGCATGGATGGTGGACAGATTGACGCCGGTGGTTTGATCATCCGGGTCATCTTCACGGTCCTCCCGAATCAGCGCGGCTTCCTCCAGATAATCCGCAATGGAATCTTTCCGGGATGCAGTATAAATCAACTCATCAATATTTTCCACCCTGGCCGTATAATCCGCATCGGCTTGGCTGTAACCCTTCAAATACTCAAAATAGTCGCTTTTCGCAAGGATATGGCGAATGGCTTCTCCGGGCGACTGCAGGCGGATGTCGTCTATAATCTGGATCAGGCCGGAAAGGGCCTGATGGACCTTACTTGAAAGCATTTTGTGCACAAGCGCTTGCCGGGCAGCATCCTGAAGGCTCATATCGCCCATGCGGCTGTTTCCGATTTTGGTGACCATGGCCGGCCCGATTCCACGCTTAGGGGTGTTGAGAATGCGCTCAAAGGCGACATCATCCTTTGGAAAAACCGCCGCGGCCAGATAGCAATTTATATCAAGAATCTCCCTGCGCTCGAAAAAACCCTTGGAACCCATCATGCGATAGGGAATTCCATGACTGCGAAAGGCTTTTTCAAATGCCAGGGAACAGAATTTTGTCCGGTACAAAACCGCCATTTTCTCAAGGGCAAGCCCCATGCTGCGCAAGGAATCAACTTTGCGGGCCACCCAGTCGGCTTCCTCATCCTCGTTATAAAAATGGTGGGTTTCCACCAGGCCGCCCCTTTTGCTTGAAAAACAGGCTTTTTCCATTCGTTTGGCATTGTGCCCGATC
This sequence comes from Desulfosudis oleivorans, assembly GCA_020723325.1. Taxonomy (GTDB): domain Bacteria; phylum Desulfobacterota; class Desulfobacteria; order Desulfobacterales; family SURF-7; genus DYJD01. The sequence goes on from DYJD01000002.1 coordinate 16,388, forward strand.
AGGCTGTTGGCGAGTTGGACGATTTCGTCCATTGACCGGAAGTTTTCCTCTAGTTTAAAAATTTTGGCCCCTTTGTAATTGTCCTTGAAGGTCAGGAAATGTTTGACATTGCTGCCGCGGAATCCATAGATGGCCTGCCAGTCGTCGCCCACACAAAAAAGGTTGCCGTCAGCCAGCAACAGGCGGGTCAGTTCCTCCTGCAGGTTGTTGGAATCCTGATATTCGTCCACCAGGATGAACTGAAAAAAACGGCGGTATTGTTCCCGCACCTCGGCATGGTCGCGCAATAGGTTGCGCACCAGGAAGAGGATATCGTCAAAATCCACTGCATTTCTGTTTTGCAACTCGTTTTTATATTGTCGAAAAATATCCCCAAGGGGCAGGTGGGCCAAATGCCTGGCCCCGTCAAAATACCGGCCGGGATCACCGGAATTCTTGGCATTTGAAATCTGTCCCAGCACGGAGCGGACCTGCTTCTTGTCGTAATTCAGTTTCACCAGGATTTCCGTCAGGGTCTTTTGCTGCTGATAATCCGCATAAATCTGCAACGGCCGTTTGTATCCCAGGCGTTCGCAATGTTCTTTGAGGATTTGAAAACAAGCACTGTGAAAAGTACGCACCCATGGAAAACGCAACGGCGGGAAGTCGGTCATATGCACAAGCCGGCTTTTCATTTCAGCCGCCGCTTTGTTGGTAAAAGTGATGGCAAGGATACGGCCGGGATCAAATCCATGGGTCACGAGATGGGCGATTTTGGCCGCCAAAGTCCTGGTCTTGCCCGAGCCTGCGCCGGCAATGACCAGGGTGGGCGAGCCACTGTGTTCCACGGCCGCCTGTTGTTGCTTGGTCAAACGTATCATAGCTTTCTCACTCCCAATATAACTCCCTGCTCATAAGCCATAAGCGCATGCAAAGGTCAAGTCAAACGTATAAGAATATAAGAATTCACGAGTGTGCTGCCCCCCGGCTGAGAACCGCCGGATGGAGCGAGGGCTATTTGCTGTTATAGAGCCGGCCGGGTCAGAGCGTCGCAAGGATATTTTCAGGAGAAAATCCAGTCGGGATGGATATTAGCCCATTCCAGCGCCTTTTCCGGCAGCCATTCGGATAATTCCTTTTGGAGAAAAAAGCGCGGCAGCAGCAAATCATCTTCCGGAAGGATCAGGTTCTCGGAGCGGGCCGTTCGCTCCAGGGCCGTATGGGGATAAATGCGGATGCCCACGGTGAAGCGCAGCATCTCGGGGGCGAGTTTTTCGGCAAAGGCCAGGCTTTCCATGACCGTTTCCCGGGTTTCCCCAGGCCCGCCCAGAAGCAAAAAACCCATGCGCCGGATTCCACGGGCTTTGAGCAATTCCGAGATTTTCATCACCGTCCGGGGGGAAAAGCGCTTGTTCATCTGTTTCAATATAACCGCAGCGCCGCTTTCAAATCCCAGAGAAACCTGGACGCAACCGGAACGGGCCAGCAAATCCACCAGTTCTGCGTCCACACCAAGGGGATATAAAATCGCCTGCCACTTGATCTTCAAGCCCCTGCGGATAATTTCCCGGCAGAAAGCCTTGGCGTAGGAAAGGGGAAAATTGAAGGTGTTGTCCGTAATAAAAAACTGATCAAAACCGGCGGCCACATAGCGTTGCAAAGCACTTATTACCGCATCCAAAGGTCTTTTTCTGAGCCGACGACCTTCAATAGCCGCGGTGGAACAATAACTGCACCCCATGGGGCAACCCCGCCTGGTTTGAAACGGCAACCAGACGGATTCCGGTTTGAAATCCGGATGGACCGTGAGGGTGGAATCCGGTATGGGCAGGGGATATTGGGCCGGTTTTTTCCAATTGGAAGCATCCGGCACCTGCCCTGGCTGGTCCCGGAGAAAAAGGCCGGGTATTTTTTCCAGGTTTTGTTTTTTTTCGAGACGCGTCAGTAGTTCCACAAGGGCCCCTTCACCTTCGCCCTGAATGCCTATATCCGCCCCCAGATAAAAAAGGGCCGCCTGGGGGAAGATGCTGTAGCCTGCGCCTCCCAGTACAATCGGGGCGGCAGTTGCTTTGCGGCAAATATCCACCACCTCCTTGACCGCCGGCAGTAAAAAACGGGCCTGACGCATGGATTGATCATCGATGTTGCGCACGGATACGCCGATGACTTCCGGCTGGAATTCCAAGAGGGCCGGGTCAAGCCGGGTTTGGGTATCTGTCGGACTCATCAGATTTAAAACCAACACCCGATGACCGGCCTGTTCCACAGCCTGTTTGACACAAGCAAGGCCGAGGGGCATGACCGGCACATTGATCTGCTCTGTATTTGCCGAAATCAGAAGGACTTTCATGGGATCATTCCTTTGCGGGGGACTGGAAGATTGCCTCAACTCCTGCCTGATCATTCTATTCTTGAATCGTTATGCGGTGGATGATAGGGTTCAGTCCAAGCTGGTTCAGTATAGCGGATTTGAAGTCGAGTGCAAACATCTTATTGGATGTTTTTCCACATTTATGCCCATAATACTCAATCTGGAGGAAGCCATGCAAAATCCAATGGATATTTTGGAAACCGTCCGGGGTTTTATGAAAAGCCGGGTCATCTTGACCGGTGCGGAATTGGATCTTTTTACCCAGATACATCGGGGGGTCGATACGGTTGACGAACTTGCAGAAAGAAACCGGTTGAATACCCGCGCCATCACGCGCTTGCTGGACGCCCTGGTTGTTTACGGACTTTTGACCAAGAATGACGGTCGCTACCGTTTGTCGCCCCAAGGCCTCTTTTTATCTGCAGATCAGCCGGACACGGTGTTGCCCATGGTATTGCACATGAACGAACTGTGGGACAGTTGGAGCCAGCTCACCCAGGCCGTTTCCCTGGGCAAAAATTCCCACAGCATCCCCATTTCCGAAAAATCGGAAGTAAATCAAAAGGCCTTTATCGGCGCCATGCATGTGGTGGGCCGGAAACTATCCGAGGAAATCGCGGAATACCTGGATTTGTCCCCTTACCGCAATCTGCTGGATGTCGGTGGCGCTTCAGGGACTTACACCATCGCTTTTCTGAATCAAAATCCGAAAATGTCAGCCTCGATTTTCGACCTCAAACAGGTCATCCCCTTGGCCGAGGCCCGCCTGACCCAGGCCGGAATGCACCCACGGGTAAAACTGATTGCCGGCGATTTCTACACTGATCCGCTGCCCCAGGGATATGATCTTGCGCTTCTTTCCGCCATTATTCACCAGAACAGCCCGGCCCAAAACCAGGCCCTTTATCGTAAAATTTATCATGCCCTTTTGCCTGGCGGGACCATTATAATCCGGGATCATATCATGGAAGAAAGCCGAACGGTTCCACCGGCCGGCGCCGTTTTCGCGTTGAATATGCTGGTGGCCACCGCGGCCGGTGATACGTATACTTTTTCGGAGATTGAGGAAACCTTGAAAGCCGCAGGATTTTCAAATATTCGCCAAATCAGAAGCGGGGAAAGAATGGACGGCATCATCAGCGCCCGGAAACCGGGTTAAGCGCCGTTTGATCAAGACCGGTGGCCCCGTGGTTATCTGAGCGCCGCGATAATATTGTCTTTCAGCTTTTTTACATACGGCAAAGCCAGTCGGACCCCGTCACCCAATTCCGGCAGCAGTCTATCCGCATACTCATAACAGTTTGAAAAAAGACAAAGGGTCGGAACAGCAGCAACAACGGCGATTGCTTCCCAACTGGAAAAACCGTATTCCATGTACAGATAGTATGCAACCAACCCTGTCAATCCCAAACCCCAGAAAAAAATTTTTCCGATCAGGCCCCTGGAATGAAACAAACAACGGTTGATGTGCAAAAATCGACCGACGGCGCCCACCCCTATGCAAATCACAAAGGCTGTAAGGGTGGCATCACCGGCCAGATAATAAGCCTGATATCCAAAAATCTCGTTGATGAGCTCGGCCCGTTGCGGGAAAATCTGCAAATATTGCTGTCCCATATGGGTTTGCGCATATAGACGCCATAGTACGAGGGATACATACAGCATCAAAGTGCAAAAAAGCCAGACAACACATAATAATACCGCGGCTTCCACCGCGATGCCGGTCAATTTGCGCAAATATACCGTTGAGTTACGTTTTATTGAGAAGAATTTGAATTTATTTAAAAAGCGGTCAACCCGGATTTCCACATTCACCAGTCGCGCAAAAGCTGCCATCCCGGCTGAGATGGTGAATTTCGGTCTTTTGGCATATGTAATGGTAAACTCGGGATATTCATCCTTTAACCGCTGATCGACGGCCATATGATCTCCATAAAAATTGTGTTCATGGGCAAGTGGGGGTATGAATAAGGGCTGCATGTGCTCAAAATCAGTAGTTGAAACATATAAGAACCATGGGATGTAGTCAAGCACTATTAAATTATGTAACCACCTTGACAGCCGGCTGAGGATCGGCCATACTGCTGCAATCTGAATTTCCTTTTATAATTGACAGTTCCAGTGGGATGCAGACACATCCCCCCATTGAAATAAGACTGATCCTGTTTTGTAACCAGGAGGATTTTTTCCCCGATCCCATCGACCGGAAGAAAGGTCGCTAGCCATGCGCAATGAATTAAAGAATATGATTTCAATTTTCGAGGCCATGACCGATGGCGTTTATATCATTGATCGGAATTATACCATCAAATATATGAATGCGGCCATGATCAAAGAATTCGGTGAAGGCATCGGCAATAAATGCCATACGGTCATTGCCCGGAGCGAACAGGTCTGTGTTGATTGCAAGGCCGAAGGAGTTTTCGCCGGGGAAGCCTTCCATCGCGAACTGTCCATCCCCTGGCTGGCCAAGACTTACGATATCATGAATCTGCCCTTGAAAAAAGAAAGCGGCGAAATTCTCAAGCTGAGCATTTATCGCGATATCACCCAGGAGAAAAAGCGCACCGAAAGGCTGATCGCCACGGAACAGAACTATCAGCGCCTCTTTGAACATGTGGGCTGCGGCGTGTATATCAGCACCAAGGAGGGCAAATTTCTGGACGCCAACCAGACCTTGCTGAAGATGCTCGGCTATGCCTGCAAGGAAGAATTTCTGAAAATCAATATTGTCCAGGATCTCTATCTGCGGCCGGAGGACCGCAAGCAATTCCAGGACCGCATCGAAAAAGACGGGCATGTGGTGGAATACGAGATTGAATTCAAGCGCAAAGACGGCAGCCCTGTGCCGGTTTTACTCACCGGCCATGTGCGTTGCGATGAACACGGCCAGGTGATCGGCTATGAAGGGATCATCGTGGACCAGACCCAGCGCAAACAGATGGAAAAGGAAATCCGGGAAGTAAATGACTTCTTAAACAAGATCATCCACAGCTCCCCCAATGCCATCATGGCCTCGGACATGCGCGGCAAGATGCTGATCTGGAACCGGGCCGCAGAAGAAATTTTGGGATACAAAGCCGAAGATGTCATCGGCAAAATGAACATCACCGAGATCTATCCCCAAGGTATGGCCCGCAAGGTCATGCAAATGCTGCGCCGGCCGGATCACGAGCGTGCCGGGCGGCTGCGGTCCTATCCCATCGTATATATGCGCAGGGATGGAAAAATCGTGGAGGGCAATCTTTCCGCGGCCATATTGTACGACGATACCGGCAAGGAACTGGCCACAGTGGGCATTTTTGTGGACTTGAAAGAACGTCTGGACATGGAGCGCCGCCTGCGCCAGACCCAAGAACAACTACTCCAGGCAGAAAAATTATCCGCCATGGGGCGCTTGACTTCCCAGATCGCCCATGAACTCAACAACCCCCTTTACGGCATCATGAACACCCTGGAACTAATGAAAACCGAGATTCAGCCCGGCAACCGCCGTCGTAAAATCCTGGACATGGCCTTGTCCGAAACCGTCCGTCTGAGCGAGCTGCTGCGGAAAATGCTGACGTTTTCCAAACCGGATCAGGAAATCAAACAAGCCACGGACATCAATACCATCCTGGACGAAATCCTGCTCCTGCATGAAAAACAGTTCAGCGAAAACAACATCAGCATTGAAACCGGCTACAGCCAGGAACCTTGCATCGCCTTTGCTTCCAGGAATCAACTCCGCCAGGTCTTCCTCAATCTGATCGCCAATGCCCGGGACGCCATGCCCAGCGGCGGTGTCCTGACCGTGGAAACAGATCGCAATGGCAAAGAAATCCGTATTCGGATCGGCGATACCGGCGTAGGCATCCGCGAGGAAAACCTTCCCAAAATCTTCGACGCCTTTTTCACCACCAAGGAAAGCGTCAAGGGCGTGGGCCTAGGGCTTTCCGTCTGCTATGGGTTCATCAAGGATCATGGCGGCGACATCAATGTCCAAAGTGTCGTGGATACAGGCACGACCTTTACCATTCTGCTGCCGGCCCATTCAGATTCTGAAAGCGGTCCCATTTCTTGATGATTGCAACGGGCTTTCATGGGCTGCCGCTAAAATGGCGGTTCGCTTCAGCCAGAGCGCTTTCGTTCAAATAGGGCCGCCAGATCTCCAGGATCAAGGCCGACCCTTTCAGCAGACTGTCCTTACAGTTGAACTGTTCACGGATATCAAGATAATTCAGCCAATATTCCATAATGATGGAAGTGATGGTCAGCAAAGCTTCAAAGGTGTTCGGCAGCATGGGTTCCCGGAACACCTGGGACTGATCGACGCTGTCAAAAATCGACCTGGCGGTTTGAAGGGCTTTTTCCTTGTTGGATAAATAAAGGTGCCGGAGTTCCGGATCCCGCTTCAGCAACTGCACAAGTTCTTTTTTAAAAAAAGGATATTCATTCCATTCCGACATTACCGTATTAAGACTATGCAGAAAATTCTGCAAGGGGGTGAGCCCGGCATTCCGCAGGGTGTCGGCATAGCCTTGGATTTGATCCTGCATGATACAGCGGATGATTTCTTCTTTATTCTTGAAATGATAATATAGGTTCCCCGGACTGATGCCCATTTCCTTGGCAATCCGTTTGGTGGAAACAGCCGGGGTCCCGTGTTCATTAAACAGCCGTGCAGCGGTTTGTAAGATCCATTCCTTGGTTTGTTTTCCGCTCCGATTTGCTCTTATCGCCATTTCAGGATCATCTCCTCTGTCTGCTTGTCAAATCATACGAAATTCCAAGTTAGACCAGCAGGACTAATGTGTCAATGTTTTCGTAAATTCCAAAGAATGGTTCGAGCATTTAAAAATACTTGACAAGAATAGAACTATGGTACTAATAAAAATCGACATTAGAAATTCTATCCGAATTTTCCCAATCAAGGCAGGCGGTTTGTGGCAAAAAGCCGGGGCATCAAACCGGCAGGAGATTTTTTATGAGAAACAACAGCGAATTCGCGGTGCGGCTTACGGATGTGAAGAAAACCTATCTCATGGGGAAAGTGGAAGTGGAAGCCATCAAAGGCATCAGTTTGCAAATTCCCACCAAAAGATTCAACGTCATCATCGGCCCTTCCGGCAGCGGCAAAACCACCTTGCTGAACCTGTTGGGCTGCATCGACATCCCCTCGGCCGGCCGGGTGGAGGTTTGCGGGCAGGATATCGCCTGCCTGACCGATGAGCAGGCTTCGGACTTCCGAGCGGAAAATATCGGATTCATCTTTCAGAACTTCAACCTGATCCCGGTGCTGTCGGCCTATGAAAACGTGGAATACCCCCTGTTACTGATGAAAAAACCGGTTAAAGAAAGAAAGGAGTTGACCCTGAAGATGCTGGATGCCGTGGGGCTTACCAGCCACAAGCATCATCGGCCCAACGAGCTGAGCGGCGGGCAGCGCCAGCGAGTGGCCATCGCCCGGGCGCTGGTCAAAGGCCCGAAGCTGGTATTGGCGGACGAACCCACAGCAAATTTGGATTCCAAGACCGGGCAAAGCATCATCGACCTCATGTATGCCATGCAGGCGGAAAACCATACCACCTTTATCTTCTCCTCCCATGACCGGCAGGTCATGGCCCATGCGGAAAAGGTGTTTGAAATCCAGGACGGTCTGCTGATGCAAGACAAGGAGTTGTAACATGAAAACCCTGCACATTGCTTTCCGGAACATTTTCCGCAACAGCCGCAGATCCCTCATGACCATTCTCGCCATCAGCGTCAGTGCCGTTGCCGTGCATTTGTTCGGCGGCTATGTGGCCAATATCATTTACGGCATGCAGTCCGACTATGTGCGTGACAACGGTCATCTGCAAATCTATCGCAAAGGCTTTTTTGATTACGGCGCCGGTAATCCGGCGGTCTACGGCATCAGCCGTTACCAGGAGATCATGCAATTGATCAATGCAGATCCCGATTTAAAAAATATCGTGCTGATGATGACGCCTATTCTCAGATTTTATGGCATTGCCGGAAATTTCAAGAAGGATGTCTCCAAGACCTTTTATGGCTTGGGCTATATACCTTCGGAATACAAAAAAATGCGGCAATGGAACGACTACAGCATGAAAAGGTCCAGAGCCCGCCTCGAACGGATTGTGCTGGCGGACAGCGACACCGAAGCCGGCATCATCGGCGAAGGCATGGCCCGCATGCTTTTGCTGTGCGAAGAACTGAACGTAAAAAATTGCGCTGAAAAACCGCCGGAAGCAAATGGGGCTGATTTGCCTGCTGAGGCAAAAGAGGATTTCAGCTTTCTCAGCGAATCCGATGATCTGAACCCTGAGCAGGAGGCCGCCGACAAACGCCCCAAGCTGGATTTGCTGGCGGCAACCGCCGGGGGTGCTCCCAATGTCGTCAGTCTGTATGTAAACAATACGGAGATCCAAGGTGTAAAAGCCCTGGATGATAATTATGTGGCCATGCATATTTCCCTGGCTCAGCGCCTGCTCTACGGCAAGGGCCAAAAAAAAGTGACCGGCATTGTGGTTCAGCTCCGGCACACAAAGGATATGGCCTTAGCCAAGGTCAGACTCCAACAGCTTTTTGATAAAAACAAGCTGGATCTGGAAATCAGGGATTTTACCCTGATCGTTCCCATGTACAAACAAGTCATCTCCTTCTTGTCCGCCCTTTTTTCTTTTATCGCCGTCATCATGGGCCTCATTGTGCTGTTTACCATCATCAATACCATGACCATGAGCGTCATGGAGCGGGTGGATGAAATCGGCACCATCCGCGCCCTGGGGTTGCGGCGGGGCGGCATTCTGCGCCAGTTCATCGCCGAGGGCCTGGTCCTGGGTGTTCTGGGCGCCACCTTCGGCGTCCTGGCATCCGTAGTCCTCGCCTATGGCATCAACAATTCCGGCCTCACCTGGATTCCCCCCAATTATGTGGACCGGGTGCCCCTGACGATCCTGATCTTTATCAACCCGTTTCTGGTGCCGGGCTGCTGGCTGGGACTGGTGCTGCTGTCCGTGTTCTCCTCGGTTTTTCCAGCGAGAAAGGCCGGCAAGATGGTGATCGTGGACGCACTTCGACATGTTTAATGTCTGGAAGGAGGAAAAATTGAAACCATTGTTGCTGATGATCCTGCTGGCAATGCTTCCGGCTGCCGCCTTGGCCGAGCCGGTCCCAACCGCGGATGAAATCGTGGCCGCCTCGGATGCGGTGCGCAACCCGGGCAAACCTTTCAGTCTGACCGTAACCCTGGTGGAATACCGGGATGGCAGCCCGCGGGAGAAAATGCTGTTGAGCGTCTATTCCAAGGAAGATCAAAACAGCGGCCAGTACCGCAGTCTGGTGCGCTTCCGGGAGCCCTTGCGGGATGAGAACAAACTGATGCTCAAGGATGGAAACGTCATGTGGTTTTATGATCCGGCCTCCAAGTCCAGCGTGCGCCTTTCGCCCCAGCAGCGCCTGATGGGCCAGGCTTCCAACGGCGATGTGGTGACGGTTAATTTCCATAAAGACTACCAGGCAACCAAAGATGGTGAGGAAACCATCACCGACGCGGACAAGAAACCGCGCAAATGCCATAAGCTCAGGATGCTGGCCCGCAACGACACGGTGACCTACTTCCGTATTGAATACTGGGTGGACCTGGAGAACTATCAACCCGTAAAAGGCAAATTCTATTCCGAAAGCGAACGGCTGCTCAAGATCGCCTACTACCGCGGGTATCAACCGCAACTGGGCAAAATCCGTCCCACGGAAGTGATTATTATCGACGGGGTGGACAGCAAATTGGTGACCAAAATGAACTACAGTGATTATCAGTTTCGCGACATCTCCGAGGACTGGTTTCAAAAAGAATATCTGCCGCGATTCAAGGGGGAATAAAAATGTTCCCTGCCCGGACCGGCTTTCCAAAACGGTGGTTGCCCCTGCTGCTTGCCATGGCAATCTTCATGGTATTTTATGCGTCGGCGGGCCGCTGCGCCCAGCAGGATGAAGACCTGGAGTTGATTCCCGACAATGTGCTCTCCCAAACTCCGGAGCAAGCCGGCGCTGTCGCACCTGAGAAGTACCGGGTCAAGATTTATCTGGATGAAGCCGCGGCCGTCAAATGCAAACGCAATGACCTTCCCGTACCAAAGCCGTCCGGCGACGTTGCCGCCTGGGACAACCGCCTGAGCCTGGATTTGCGGGCGGAAATGGATTTTTTGCCCAATCTGTCCTTGGTGCTGGCTGATCGTTTGAACCATCTGCTGAACGACGATCGGGAGCTATCCGGCGGTAGACTGCAGAACGACCTGAAGGAAGTATATCTTACCGCCAATTCCTATGGCTTCTTGTATTTTGATCTGGGTAGGATCAATTTCAAAAACGGTGTGGCCCTTGGTTTCAATCCCACGGATTATTTCAAGAAAAATGCCGTGACCTACCGGGTTTCCGAAGATCCCAATGTTCTGCGGGAGAATCGCCTGGGCGTACTGATGGTTCGCGGCCAGGGGATTTGGGAAAAAGGCGCCCTCACCCTTGCCTTTGCCCCGGAAGTAAATCATGAACCGGATTACTGGTGGACCGATGCCGGCAGCTATGGGCTGCGGCTGGACCGGACCAACAATTGCAGCCGTTTTTTTTCCAAGATCAGCTTGAATGCCTTTGAAGATTTTAATCCGGAAATTCTTTATTTCCATGATGAGAACCGCTCCCACCTGGGCGCCAATCTCACCAAAGGAATCGGGGATGCCTTGATTGTTTACATGGAGTGGAGCGGAAGCAACAGACCCGACATCCTTGGCCAGTCCTTGAAAGAGGCCCGCCAGGACGGCACCATCCCCCGTTCAATCTCGGGGCTGGTCCATTTTGATGAAGAGTCCCATTTTCAGAACCAACTGGCCCTGGGCTTTTCCTATACTGAAGAAGTCAAACGGACAACCTATCTGGAATACCATTTCAATGAGGCCGGCTTTTCCCATGATGATTGGTGCCGCTGGTTCGCAACCGGAGCAAAAGCCCAAACCCTTCTTCAGAATCCCCAGACCAATGCCTTGGGCCGCGGCATGCTGGGACTTTTATGGATTACGCGCAAGTGGTCCCAGGAAGCCCAGGAACCCCTCAGCCGCCATTCCCTTTTCGTCAGGACTTTTTGGGAGGACGCTCTTTTCAATTCCCTGGATTTAACCGGTCTGGCCCGGATCAATCTTTCGGACGGCAGTTTTTTTTCCCAACCCATGGCTGAATATCATCTCCGCAAGAATCTGACCCTGAGCCTGAGCGCCAACCTTTTTATCGGCTCACGGGAATCCGAATACGGCTCGCTGAATCCCCTGGGGGAAATCAAGGCCGGGTTGATATACTATTTCTGACCCTCGGCGACATGCAAGTCGGTATCCGGCAGCCTGAAATTCAAAAGGAGAAAAAGGCCTGAATGGCTTTCAGCACATCCGGGTCCAGCCAGCATTCGATTTTCTGCCCCTCACGCCGGGTGCGGATCAGGCCGGCATGGCGCAGTTCTTTGATGTGATGGGAGACGGTGGAGGGGACGATGTCAAGACTGCGGCCCAGTTCGCCCACCGGGGCACTGCTGTCGGCATCCACCAAACCCTTGGTTCCGGGCCGGCAACAGGTCATGAGCTGCTTCAGTATCCTGAGCCGGTTGGGATTGGAAAGGGCCTTGAAAATTTCCGCCATTTCGTCCAGATCTATGTTTTTTTGCTTCGACATAGTTCGAAATATAGAAATTATCCACAGTTCTGTCAAGGCAAAATACTTGATCGATATTCTTGAATAAAGTTTGTGTTGACAAGAAAAATTCTTCCTAATATATTCCTATAAAACGATATGGAGGTATAATGAGGGATTTTATCAAGGTCATGAAAGCCCTGTCGGACCCGAACCGGGTAAAGATAATCAAATTGCTGCAACACAGGAGCCTATGCGTCTGCGAGATTCAAGCGGCCCTGGGGCTGGCCCAATCCACCGCGAGCAAACATTTGAGGATATTGGAAGAAGCCGGCTTGATCGACTATACCAAAGAGGGGTTGTGGGTCAATTACCGAGTCGCTGATGGCTCCCGGAATCCTTATGTCGCGAGTTTGCTGGGCAATTTGCGGCATTGGCTTGACGATGAGAAAGAAATCAAGACGCTGGTATCCCGGCTGCCGGAAATCCGGCGTGAAAACATTTGCGGGGTATGATTTTTATCTTTTTTATATCACTATATGACGAAGTTAGAATTAATGGCGCCCAAAATGGCAAATCCGATTTATGGGTGGAAAAATAACCAATAAAGGAGTTTCGGAATGGAAATCAAAGTTCTCGGTCCCGGCTGCGCCAAATGCCGACAGACGGAAAAAGTGGTCAAGGAGGCGGTGGTCGAAGCCGGCGTAACCGCCAATGTCGAGAAGGTCACCGACCTGATGCAGATAGCCGGCTACGGCGTTTTCGGCACCCCGGCGGTGGTGGTGAACGGCGAAGTCAAGTCCGTGGGCAAAATCCCCAGCAAGGACGATGTCAAAGCATGGCTGAAAAAATAGGGACAGCCCAAATTGAAAACAATTGATGAAAAAAACGGCAATATGATTTCCACAAGGAGTAAGCCATATAATTTGCCGGTAGTGGATGGTTTGGGGGGAACTTCCTCCAGATACATCATAGGGAGTATTGCTCTGATCGTGATCTGGTGGTTGATTTACCGGCAACTTGCCGCTTTTGCGGGATTTTTTACCAAGGGGCTGTTCAGCGTCATGGGTTTTTCACCCGCGAGCCGCCTGGGCAGCGCGGTCACTTTTTTCGTGTTTGAAACCCCGAAAGTCATCATGCTGCTGGCACTTGTGGTTTTCGGGGTCGGAATCGTCCGCTCCTTCTTCACCCCCGAGCGCACCCGCGCCATTCTTGCCGGGAAACGGGAATCAGCCGGCAATGTACTGGCGGCGTTGCTGGGAACCGTCACACCGTTTTGTTCCTGTTCGGCGGTGCCGCTCTTTCTTGGTTTCGTAACCACGGGCGTACCTTTAGGCGTGACCTTTTCTTTTCTGATTTCAGCCCCCATGGTGAATGAAATCGCTCTGGTCCTGCTTTTCGGGCTTTTCGGCTGGAAGGTTGCGGCGATCTATCTGGGGACGGGGCTGTCCATCGCCGTCATCGCGGGATGGACCATCGGCCGCTTGAAAATGGAACGCCATTTAGAAGAATGGGTTTATCAGATTCAGGCCGGGAAAACCGATTTGGATGACTGCCCCAAGAATTGGGCCGAGCGGATCCGCTACGGATTTGAGGCTGTACGCGACATTGTCGGCAAGGTCTGGCTCTATGTCATGCTGGGGATCGCGGTGGGCGCAGGCATCCATGGCTATGTTCCCGAGGGGTTCATGGCCGCCTTCATGGGAAAATCCGCCTGGTGGTCGGTGCCCTTGTCGGTACTGATGGGCATTCCCATGTATTCCAACGCCGCCGGCATCATCCCCATTGTCCAGGCCCTGCTTGAAAAAGGCGCGGCCCTGGGAACCGTGCTGGCCTTCATGATGTCGGTCATCGCCCTGTCTTTACCGGAAATGATCATCTTACGCAAAGTTCTTAAACCGCGCTTGATTGCCACCTTCATCGGCGTTGTAGGCCTGGGGATCATGATAGTGGGCTATGTATTCAATTTCATCATGTAGCAATGGAGGCCTTATGACTGATTCGACCCTTCAAAAATTAGGCTTTTTGGACCGCTTTCTGACCCTGTGGATTTTCCTCGCCATGTTCATCGGTGTGGGAGGCGGCTACCTGTTCCCGGAAGTCAGAAATTTCATCAACCGCTTTTCCATGGGTACCACCAACATCCCCATTGCCGTGGGTTTGATCCTGATGATGTATCCGCCCCTGGCCAAGGTGAAGTATGAAAAACTGGCTTTCGTGTTCCGCGATGTCAGGGTATTGGCCTTGTCCCTGGTGCAAAACTGGATCATCGGGCCGATCCTGATGTTCCTCCTGGCCATTGCCTTTCTATCCGGGCGCCAGGAATACATGGTGGGCCTGATCCTCATCGGCCTGGCGCGTTGCATCGCCATGGTGATCGTCTGGAACGATCTGGCTGCCGGCGATCGTGAATATTGCGCGGGACTGGTGGCTTTCAACTCCATATTCCAGGTGCTCTTTTTTTCAGTCTACGCCTACCTGTTTATTACCATACTGCCGGGTTTCATCGGTCTGCAAGGGATGCAGGTGAATATCTCCATCGGCCAGATCGCCGAAAGCGTCTTTATTTACCTGGGCATTCCCTTTATCGCGGGGTTGCTTTCCCGGGTGATCGGCCTGAAGACCGTGGGAGTCGAACGCTATGAGAAGCACTTCATCCCTAAAATCAGCCCCATCACCCTCATCGCCCTTTTGTTCACCATTCTGGTGATGTTTTCCCTCAAAGGGGAGTATATCGTCCAACTGCCCCTGGATGTGGTGCGCATCGCCATTCCCCTGTGCATCTATTTCGTGATCATGTTCTTCGCCTCCTTTCTGCTTTCCATGAAGGCCGGGGCCACTTACGAACAGTCCGCCACCTTGTCCTTTACCGCCGCCTCCAACAACTTCGAACTGGCCATAGCCGTGGCCGTGGCCGTATTCGGCCTGGATTCGGGCCAGGCCTTTGCCGCTGTCATCGGTCCGCTGGTGGAGGTACCGGTGCTGATCACCCTGGTGAATGCGGCCCTATGGTTCAAGCGCAGGTATTTTCCCTATGCAGTGGCAACACCCACGGGAATTTGTCATGTAACCTGCAAGCCCTGAGCAAGATGAAAAGGAAAAAACCGAAGATGAAAAGAAACTGGTTGTTTTACATGGGAGTACTACTGGCTTGCCTTGGGCCGGTATCGGCCCCGGCCGGCGATTCGCAACCGGGAGAAATCCCCGGGATCCCGACCCCCGGCCTGGTCACCATGGTGGACCTGGGAGCGACCAAATGCATTCCCTGCAAAATGATGGCTCCCATCATCGAGGACCTGAAAAACGAATACCAAGGCCGGGCCTCTATCATTTTCATCGATGTCTGGGAGAATAAGGACCAGGCCCGACGCTTCGGCATCCGGGGCATTCCCACCCAGATCTTTTATGACAAAAACGGCCGGGAGGTCAGCCGGCATGTGGGGTTCCTGGATAAAAAGAGCATCGTGGCGGCCTTGGAAAACCTGGGTGTGCCCAAGACAGCCGGCAATTGACGTTCAAGCGGAGGATATGATCATGTTCGATGGTTTTTTTCTGACCGTCAATGAATGGATGATTGCCGGTTCGGCCATCGCCGGCCTGGGTGCTTTTCTTTGGGGGGTGGTCAGCGTGCTGTTCAGCCCCTGCCACCTGGCCTCCATTCCCCTGATCGTGGCCTTTGTGGGCGGCCAGGAAACCGCCGTCAACCCCCGGCGGGCCGCCTGGTACGCCGGGGCCTTCACCCTGGGGCTGTTCATCACCATCGCCGTCATCGGCATTGTATGCACTTTGCTGGGCCGGATGTTCGGGGATGTGGGTGTCTGGCTGCAGGTGGCGGTGGGGGCCGTGCTCATCTGGGTGGCCCTGGGCATGCTGGGGGTCCAGGCATGCTCCATGTCCGGGTCCTTGCTGTACCGCCTCAAATTGCGGGGCCTTTTCGGCGCTTTCGGGCTTGGTCTGGCCTACGGAATTCTGTCCGGCTCCTGCACCTTCGGCTTCATCGCGCCGATCCTGGCCATTGTCACGGTGCAGCAGAAAGTCGTGGCCGGATCG
Organism: Desulfosudis oleivorans; assembly: GCA_020723325.1. Lineage (GTDB taxonomy): Bacteria > Desulfobacterota > Desulfobacteria > Desulfobacterales > SURF-7 > DYJD01. The sequence continues at coordinate 32,442 of DYJD01000002.1, forward strand.
GTGATGATGCTCCTCTTCGCATTGGGCCACTGCCTGCCCATCGTCATCGCCGGCAGTTCCACGGCCCTGGTGCGCAGACTCACGGAAAGCAGCGCCTGGCAGGGCGCGGGGATATGGTTCCGCAAGGGGGCCGGGCTGACCATCGCCCTGCTTGGAGTGTATTTCATTTCTAGTCCATTCCTGGCATCTATGTAATATGGGAATCATTAGATTTGATCGACGACTTGACATTACGAGATATTGTGTTATATATTATACCAAAAATTGTTTAAGGTGTAATATATGACCAAAAAAACTCATTCCGCCGCCAGTCTTCCCCCGGAAGTGACTGATACCCTTTCACGGCTGGGAGACCATCTCCGGATCGCCCGGAAACGGCGTCATATGACATTGGAGGAACTTTCCGCCAGAATGTTTGTGACCCGCAAAACCTTGGCGCGCCTGGAAAAAGGCGACGCGGGGGTTTCTTTGGCGGTTTTGGCCTCCGCCTTGTGGGCGCTGGGCTGTGAAAAAGATCTCCTGGAAATCGCCCATCCGGAAAAGGACAAGGTGGGTATTTACCGGGAACGACAGCGCCTACCCAAACGGGTGCGGCCTTCCGGCAACAGTGATGATTTGGACTTCTGAGCATGGCGCAACAGCGAGTCACGGTTTTTATTTACCTGCCTGGCGAGACAAAGGCTGTGCCCGCCGGTATCTTCACCCATGACCGCGCCCCGGGAATCGGGTCGTTCGCCTATGGCCGCAAGTATATGGAACGTAAAAACGCCCTGCCGGTGGACCCGGCGGCTCTGCCCCTCGGCCTGCCGCCCCGGGAAGTCCTGACCAATCGAGGTTTATACGGCGTATTTCGGGATGCCTCCCCGGATTACTGGGGACGGCTGATCATTGCGGCGGAACGAAAAGTGCCCCCCGAAGCCCTTTCCGAAATGGATTTCCTTTTGGCTGCCAACGCCACCCGGGTAGGCAATCTGGATTTCCGGGCGAATCCGGATGATCCGGAACCACCGCTTGAGCCGCCCCATTTCAACCGGATGGAAGATCTCCTGGATACCGCCTCCAAAATCGAAGCGGGTGCGGAAGTCCACCCGCATCTTTTGCGCCTTTTGCGACAGGGGACCAGTGTGGGCGGTGCCCGGCCCAAATGCACGGTTGAGTGGCAAGATGCCTTGTGGATCGCCAAGTTCCCGGCCGGGAATGACACCCTGAACATTCCCCGCATCGAATACGCCTGTATGACGCTGGCCGGAAAATGCGGAATACAGGTGCCGGACATGCGCCTGCATTCCGTGGGAGAAAAGGATGTTTTCCTGGTCCGGCGTTTTGACCGGGAGAAACGCAAAGGCGGTTGGATGCGGATAGGCTTTGTGAGCTCCCTTTCATTCATGCAATGGGATGAGGCCGACCGTTTGGGTTGGAGTTACAGCGCTGTTGCGGATACCATGCGACGCCATACATCTGCCGATGGTATCAAAGAATTGTTCCGGCGCATGGTCTTCAACATTCTGGTGCGCAATACCGACGACCATCCCCGGAACCACGGGTTCCTTTTTGATCATTCTGGGATGGAACTTTCCCCGGCCTATGATATTATACCCTCTCTTGTAAGTCCCGGCGTGGGTACGGAGTTTGCCCTTGCCATGTCCGTTGGCGAGCGCGGCCGGGAGGCCTCGCTAAGAAACGCTCTAAGCCAGGCCGGCCGGTTCGGTTTGTCCGGCGAAAAAGCCGGAGCGATTATAGAACAACTATTGGATACCGTGATGGGCTGGCGTGAACACTTCGCAACCATCGGTTGCACTGATTTCGAAATCTGGTCCCTGGAGCCGTCGTTTGCGCATTGTGGTGATTGTCGACACCATGGCGAACACCATTAAACAAGTCACTCCGCTCGGGAAAGGCACTTATGGATTTTTACATGTATTTCCCGGTTTCAGGCGTAAAAACATGGGGCTTTTTGCCGCCGTTGGTGGCGATGGTTGTATCCTTCTTCACCTCCATGGGTGGGGTGTCGGGCGCTTTTCTGCTGCTTCCGTTTCAGGTCAGTTTCTTACACTATACATCGCCATCGGTAAGCGGCACCAATTTCATTTTCAATATTGTGGCCATACCAAGCGGAATCTACCGCTATATAAAAGAAGGACGAATGGCCTGGCCCCTGGCATGGATTATTTCCCTCGGCACCTTGCCCGGTGTATTCATCGGATATTATGTCCGCATTCATTATCTGCCTGATCCGCGGACATTCAAGCTGTTTGTCGGTTGCGTCCTCATGTATATCGGCGCCCGTTTGCTTTATGAGATGACGGCGCGTGCCCAACGCGGAAAAAAGGCGATGAAGGCCCTGGACGACAAGTTCAGTGAACATGTGAAACAGATACAGCAATCCCAGGCAAGGCGGATTTCCGCGGGACTTCCGCCCGATGCGGTGGTAAAAACCGTTTCGCTTTCCCTAACCAGGGTGGTCTATGAATTCTGGGGCCAACGGTTTTCATTCAGCACCATCGGGCTGTTGGCGCTTGCAACGGTTGTCGGCGTCATCAGCGGGGCTTACGGAATCGGCGGCGGCGCCATCATTGCACCGTTTTGTGTGGCCGTATTTCATCTTCCGGTTTATACGGTGGCTGGCGCCGCCTTGATCGGTACCTTTCTGGCATCGCTTCTCGGGGTGATCTTTTACACTTTTGTTCCTGTAAAAGAGGGAGTATCGGCATCCCCCGACTTCCTGCTGGGTTTTCTTTTCGGAATAGGCGGTTTTTTAGGCATTTATCTTGGTGCCAGATGCCAGAAATTCGTGCCCCAAAAATATATCAAGCTGATCCTCGGACTGCTGATTGTCTATCTATCGATAAAATATATCCTTCAGTATTTCTAACAGGAATTTTCGGATCAGCGAATCAGCGGGTGCGTTTAACGGCCAAGATATAACCGATAAACAGATGGGCCGCCTCCTGGAAACGTGCTTCGCTGTCGGCCGCACCGGCCTTGCCTGCGCTTTTTTTCAACAGTTCCTTGGCTATCTGAAGGCCGATATAGAGCAGGACCCCCGCGGCAAACAGCTTGAAATGCTTCGGGTCCGGTAAATATACCACCCGAACCACGACACCGATGAGAACACCCGGCAGTACCTTTAAATGTTTTTGCCGAACGGGCAATGGGGGTAATGACACGCCGGACAATCCTTGCACAAACCGCCATGACCGATAAAGGCCAGTTCCTTTTTGCCGATGCGTTCCCCCGCCAGAATTCGCGGCAAAATCAAATCCAGAATGGTGATGCGGTGATGCAAACCACAGGCCGGGACCCCTAATACCGGTATTTCGCCGATATAAGCCGCCAGAAACATGGCGCCGGGGAGCGCTGCGGCCCCATAATGGATTTCTTCCGCCCCGGCCATGCGGATGGCCTTGCGGGTCACGTCGTCCGGATCTACACTCATGCCGCCGCTGAGCAGCAGCAGGTCACATCCCTTTTCCAGGTGGCTTCGGATGGCGCCGGCGATTACATTCTCATCGTCGGGCGCGAAGACGACACCACTCACCGCAGATCCCAATTCAAGAATTTTGGCGCTGAGTATCGGGGCGAATTTGTCCTCGACCAAGCCATGAAAGACTTCACTCCCGGTGATCACCATCCCCGCCTTGGCCTTCCGCAAGGTTTTGACGGAGATGATCCCGCCGTTTTGTGCCGCAATGGCGGCTGCTCGCTCCACCTGTGAACGCTTCATCACCAGCGGGATGGCGCGGGTGGCGGCCACCTGATCGCCTTTGCGGACCAGGGTGTGGGTATGCAGGGTGGCGCACATGACTTCATCGATCATGTTGAAAGCCGCCAATGAAGTCGTATCTACCGTAAGCAGCCCATCCATGGCGGCGTAAAGGGAAATCTTGCCCTCCCTGGGCGAATCCTGCCACTCGATCCCGGAGCCGGCCAGCGCACGCGCCAGGATTGCGGCGGCTTGGTTTTCGTGAATCTCATCCATTTCCAAGTCGATCAGATAAAGATGGTTTTTCCCCAGCTTTTGTAAATGACAGATGTCCTCTTGGCAGACTTCGTGGCCTTTTCGAAAAGCCGGCCCTTTGAATATACCGGGACGGATTTCCGTAATATCATGGGCCAGGCGGGTGCCCACAGCGTCTTCGACGTTAATTTTTGTAATCAAGGCAATCTCTCTTTCGGCTATCGTTGATGTTATGATGCTCTCGGAGGATCTCCTCCGGGTGAAGCTTCACGCTCGCTTCGCCGGGTGAATTGTCGCCTTCCAATTGGGGAGACCAGTTCATACCGGGCCAGCAAACCTCCCTTGCGTGGTCAAAATAGCTTTGCTGGGAACAGGGGCGGCAAACCGGTTTGTCATCCACGATGACTTCGCGGCGGTCGCGGACAACTTGGCCACAGCGGCTGCAGACGCTTTTGCATCGGGTCGGTCCGGGCAAATCGTATTCATTCAGCTTGACGTGAACCTTCTGAACCTTGAAAAGCACGCTGTCGGGCATCCGTTTGTAAGCCTCGCGCTGACGGTTGCCTTTTTCCGATATGTCAGGCACATAGACGGAAGCCAGATCCCTTGAATCCTCGGTGGAAATGATCCGAAAGGCCTGTCCGGAATCGAGATTAACAAAAGTGGCCGCCATGATGCCGTAGTCCATGAATTTGAGGCTGCGCCGCCCCAGTCTGACCCCGGTGACATGGGCCACGGCGTCGGCCGTACAGCGGTCCATTTCCACATAAACAATCAATTTTTTTAGATTGTCTTTTCCGAGGGGCACGGACAGGCCGATAAGGCGACAGCCAAGAATGGCCATTCGGACGCCGACAACCTGTCCGGGACACAGATGCCCATGTGCTTGCGCTGATTCGTTCAGCAGGGTTTCAAAAGATTGCATGGTCCTTTTCTCAATTCGATATACCATAACAACTGTTTGTTACAGTTTGATCAGATTGATCTTCGTGTCATAAAACGACACACTGCCGCCCACTGGATCAACCAGACAGGTGTTGTTGCGCAAGGAGGGATCTGTCCACATGGCGGCATTGGCATGCACGCCGCGCTCCCTACGCGGATCACCCTTCACGGTTTCACCATCGATGAGCATGTCGGCAGCGCCCGTGGCCCAATGACCGAATCCCAGGGCGAAACTCACCACTCCCGGCCGGATGGCCTGAGTCACCATCACCTTGCCGATGATTTCGCGCTTATGGCCGTTCTTGAAGTCCCAGACACCTTCCTTGTTGGTGGCGCTCACCACTTTGACCCGGTCACCGTCACGCAGGCCGAGCTGCCCGGCATCCAGGGCGTTGATGACAATGCCGTTTTCCGGTAGTAAGGGCTGGAGCCAATATGCGGCAATAGTGCGGGATTTGGTCTGGGTGACGGTGCGGTTGGTGATCAGGCTCAAGCCATAGCCCTTGCTCAATTCCTCCACCGATTTGCCGTCAAAGGTGCTGACCGGAATGTACTTGGCCACCCCCGGATAGGACTTGCCCGTGCCCGCGTATTTTTTTCCGGCGGTTTTTTCCTGATACAGATTGAGCAGCGCGCCGTATTTGTTGGCCAGCTTGTCGCCGTCATAGCCTTTGGCATGGGTGTCAAAACGGCCGCCGCGATTCAAAACATAAACCACCTTGGCCCATTTATCGTCACCGACAATGGCTTTCCATTTGGCTTCATCAAAAACCGTTTTGGGCAGATGGCGGCGCGACTTGCTGAAAATTTCCAGTTCCCGGGCATCGGCGTCGGGAACCTCCTTACCGGGTTTGTCCCCCAGGGCGATGTTGGCCACCGCCCGCAGGTAGAATTCCTCCGGCCGTTTGATGTCCAAACCCGTGTCGATGGCGTCCTTGCCAAAGGCCTTCAGTCCCAGTTTCTCGTTAAGGGCCAGCATCAATGCCTCCAGGCAAATGGGCATTTCCTGGCCGTATACCTGAACGGTTTCCGGAATGGGGGCCGCCACCGGCTGGCGCACATTCTCCATCTTGACCGGCACATTGGGATGCGATCCTTGAAATTCCCAGCGCTCCAGATAAGTCAAATCCGGGAAGATATAGTCGGAATAGAGCGAGGTGGTGCCGATCAGGATATCGCTGGTGAAAAAAAGCGGCAGCTTGTTCACATCCACCAGCACTTCGATGTTGGTATGGCCCGCGGGCAAGGCATAGGCCGGAGTGCCCATGTACAGGAACAGGGCCTTGATGGGATACGGGTAGGCGTCGCCGATGCTGGGAATGATTTCCTCATAAATGTCACTGGCCAGGGGATACCAGTTGCGTTTGGCCGGGTACTCCTTGAACAGGGTGGTCTTTTCATAATCCACATCATGGCGGATGGAGCTCACGCCGAAGGCCGTGAGCTTGCCTTTGACCTTGCTGAGATTGAACGGTCCTCCGGCGGCACCGTCGTATTTAAAAGTGCTGGCAGCACACATGCCGCCCTTCCAGTCGAAATTGCCCAGCAGCATGTTCACGCTCATCCAGCTCAGCACATTGTAAAAGCCGTTGGTGTGCTGGGCCGGCCCGCGATGAATGTCCACCGAGGCCTGCTTGCCGTAGCTGGTCAGCTCCTTGACCACTTTCAGCACATCTTTCTCTTCCAGCCCCGCTATCCGGCACCAATCCGCAAATGTTTTTTCACCGGCGGACTCCTTCAGCAATTGCAGGCCGGTTTTAACTTGGATCTGGGTGCCGGCCGGGGTGGCGATGCTGGTGTCCACAAAAAGGTCGCCCATGACCGCCTTGGTCTCATCATTGGGGTCCACCGCGGTGGGGCTGCCGTTGACCATGACCACCATGAATTTTTCCTCATATTCGATGGTTTTGGTCTTGTCCTTGGGATCAGGGACCGTGCGTTGCTCGGGTTTGGCCAGACCGATATCCGCGGCCCGCACCAATTTCCCCGGCTTGCCGTCCTTGATTTCCACCAGCCAGGTGGCGTTGGTCCAGCTCGCTTCCTTGGTTTGCACAGCCGCAGCCTTGTTGGCATTGGCCAGGAAAACCTTGTCGAACCGATCATTGGCGATCATCCATTGAATCATGGCCAGGGCCAGGGCCGAATCCTCGCCCGGTTTGATGGGCAACCAGACATCGGCCTTGCTGGCCAGCTTGGAAAAACGCGGATCAGCCACGGCTATTTTCGTGTAACCGCTGGTGAGATTGCGGGTCAGACGCACGGTGCGATTGGTGGGACCATAATTGGCCTCGAACAGATTGGCGCCCACAAACAAAATATAGCGGGCGTTTTCCGTGTCCGTCTGCCAATAAAATTTCTGCCCGTTGGTGAACTTGCCGCCCAGGTATTGTTCGCTGATGGCCTTGCAGGTGAAATACAGGGATCCCTGGCAAACCGTGGTATGCCCGTGCAGATTGGTGGTGCCGAAGGCACTGCCCAAACGCTTGATATACTCTCCCCGGCCGTTTTTCAGCCGGCCCCAGGCCAGAATGAACTGGTTGTTTTTAGGACCCAGATCCGGATGGGCCGGATCGATCAATTTATCCAGATCCGCCTGGTACTTGTTTTTAAAATCCTCCAGCAGCGCTTTTTTCTTATCCTTGTCTTTCTCATCCCAGAAACTCTTGATATCCTGCTCCATGGCCTTGGAAACATCGGCGTTTTTCAACTGCATGATGGTCTTCAGGCCGTCCACCTGACGATTCTCCTCGCCGGGCACATGGGCGAACAATTTTCCGCCTTCAATGATTTCGGTGACCGCCTGATCAAAGGGGACGGCGGTCCATTTATTCTCCCCGCGTTTACCGGCCCGTTTCAAAACCTTGCGGATGCGGTAGGGGTCATAGATGATTTGTACGCCGGCCTGACCTTTGGGGCACAAGCCGCCGTCGATTCCGGCAGCCTCATCCAGGCTGGTGGTCATGGGCAGATGCGGCACCATGGTCATGGGGCTGTATGGGCTGCCGTCGATCTTGACCACCACGCCGTCTTGTACTTTGCATTTGATGCCGCAGCCGGTGTTGCAATTCATGCAGACCGTGTACAGGGTGTTGGCGGCATCGGCGAGCTCATAGGGCGCATCAGAACGGCTGCTTTTCAGGATGGCGCCTTCACCACCGGCCGCCAAGCCGGTGCCGGCCAAAGCCCCGGCGGCCATGCCGGTGCCCAGTAATGCGCCCTGGGCCAGAAAACCGCGTCTTGATAGATTCGTTTGATCCTGTTTCATAGTGCCGCTCCTATCTTTTTGGAAGTATAGTTGGAGATAAGTCTGATCCCGATATATACCAGGCCCACCGCCAGGGCCGCCACGAACACCGCCACCATATATTCATTCAAGGATGGATGGTATTCGAAACGCAGCCGGGAATGGTGAAAGGCATTCTGCAACCCCTTTAGCTGGGGCACGGCCTGGCCGGGGATCAACACATTCAAGCGCGCCGAGATGAAAGTCGTTGCCACGATAAACGCGCCCAGGCCCACGGCTTGATCGCTCCGTCCGGCAAACAAAAGCAGAACGGATAAAATGGCCCCGCCCAGGTGAACCACCCAGAAAACCCACCAGAAAGGCCCGAACATGACCAATTCCACTGCCTCGCGGATATCGGAATTGGGAGACCAAAAAACCAGGCTGAATTCGGCGAACTCACAGATGAAATAAAAAATAATGCCGCCGATCACGGTAAGGCGCAACATTTTATAAGGCTGGTGCCGGAGATTGAAAGTATCGTGGAAAAGCAAGATATGAATCAAGAGCAGGACCGCGGCGCCCGATGTGATGGCCGAACCGAGAAAAAGCAAGGGCAGCAGCGGGGAATTCCAAAAGGGTTTTGCATCCACCACGCCGAAAAACGCCCCGCTCTGGCTGGGGTAGGCGATGGAAAGCAGAAAGCCCAAAGCCAAAAGCGGCACCAGCCAGCCGGATCGGTCATTGATGTCGGCCTGGCTGTTCTTGTTCAGGCTTAGGAAGAAAATGGCGATGATGGCCAGCATGAAAAAATTATACATCCAGGCATTGAAAGCCATCATGGAACCGAAATTCGGCAACAGGAGGATGTTCAAGGCCCGGAAGGGCTGGCCCAGATCCAGCCAGACCGAAAAAAGACCGCAGGCGATGGATACGCCGGAAACCAGAATCATCACGCGCAGGCTCTCACGGAACCCATCTATATTGAGAAAGTATCCGATGGTTCCCACCGCGAATACACCGCCGGCGATGCCGATGAAATGAAAATAAACGGCAATCCAGAGACCCCAGGGCACATAACTGCCGTAGCCTGCCAGACGTTCGGCGGTCATGAATTTCATGATGATTCCATACAGACCAAAGGCAAAGGCAATCCCCCACAACAAAAAGAAAAAACGCGACATTGTCTTCATATTCACCTCATATCAGATAAGTGACAGTGGGTTCGGTTTGTTTTTCTTCCAGCAATTTTATGAAATTCGGCTTTGTCGCCATGCGGGCGACAATTGAACCCGCATCCCGGATATCGCCGAAATAGTTGGCCCTGCCGATACAGGTGGTCACGCATTGCGGCAGCAGGCCTTGATCGAGCCGGTGCAGGCAGAACTGGCATTTGCGCGCGTTGCCTTTCGGGGAATGGTGGCCTTTGCGGTCCCAGGATTTGCCGTATTCATGATTGGGAAGCTGCTCATAGGCCTGCAACGCCGGGGTGTCGTCCGTGTAGTAATGACCATAATCGCTTGTGCGCGCCCCATACGGGCAGGCGGACAAACAGTAGCGGCAGCCGATGCAGCGGTCGTAATCCACCACCACCACGCCGTCCGGCCGCTTGTAGGTGGCCCTTACCGGACAAACCGAGGTGCAGGACGGCCGGTCGCATTGCATGCACGGCCGGGGGAAAAAGCGCATCTGCACGTTGGGGTAGGCGCCGAGTTCTTCGGTCATGACCGGCCGGTAAACCACTCCCGGCGGGAGCTTGTTTTCCGCGATGCAGGCCACAGTGCAGGCATGGCACCCCACGCATTTGCGCGTATCGATGATCATTTTCCAGCGCCGTTCCTCAACCGGCTTGGTCAATGCCCGGCGCAGATCCGCCTGCATGCGTACGAGAATATCGGCCTCGTCGTTGACCGGCACGGTTTTCGGCTCCGGCAATTTGCGAACAGTGGCAGGTCCCATGGGACTTTCCGGCGGAGCACTGCCGCGCGCAGAGACCACCGCGCCCACTCCCAGGGCAACCCCGCCGCCCACCACGCCGGCGCAACGCATAAAATCGCGCCGGTTCAGCTCATCTTTTTTGACTTGCGGCACTGACGACATAATCTCCTCCCCTGCTGGTTATTAATTAAATTTCCAAAGCATCTGTCGGCCCTGATCATATTTTCAGTTATCCCCGCTTTTGTGGGAGCGGCCTCAAACCGCGTTAGGGCCGCAATAATATTCAAGGTCGCGTCTGATCCATTTCAATGCTTTCCAGCCAGAAAAAAAGCTCATCCGGATCAATGGGCCGATTCAGGCTGGCATGAATGTGATAGCAAATCGACTCCTTTAATTGCGGGTTATAGCGCTGCTTGGACATGCAAAAAAAATGCACCCCCGGGTGTTGGATGGTGAGCTTCCGGATAGCCGCATTGTCCATTTCAACCGTGTCGATATCCATGAAAACCGCAAGACAGGGCCGGGCCTGCAAGCTGTCCCGAAGCGACGGAAGGGAACGGATAGCCGCAGTCCGGTAATTCCGCTCCTCGAGCAGGTCACATAGATTCCGGGCTTGTTCCGCATCCGCATCCAAAACAAGGACCATCCCACGCATGTTTTTTCCTTATTTGATTTCCCCCCCTCCAAGCAGCCTCCATCGGCCTGGGACAATGCTAACGCAATCCATATGCCAGGCTTGACTTTTTTTGATCTTTTGGCAGGGCAAACAATCTGCGGACACGGTATAACATGTTATTAATACATGTTTTAATTAATGTTTAGCCCACATGCGCCGGCCCATGGATTCCTTGCCACTGCTTCTTTATTCGGCGGGTGAATCCGGTGGCAGAAACGCATAGGACCGTCCGGATATCGGACGATCGAAACTTGAATTGTATTTAACTGCTTGTTATAAGGCTATTTTTAAAATCGTACGGATTCAGGACGATTAAACGTTTTAAATATTGGACTTGGTGTTTAATCGGAAAAACCAGGTCCCAAATAAATGTATAAACGGGCACTGTATTGCATGGAAAGAGCGCCCCGGCTTGGCGGAAGCTTTTGGATTTTTCTTCCTGATGGGTTTGCACTTTAATTGAAACCGACCTTAATGTCAATCTTTTCAAGGCTCTCTCCACAAATTTGAATTCCGGCGGCCGCGGGTGATAACCGGTTGTTGCACAATTCGGTATGCTTATTGCTCTGTTCATCAGGGCAGTTTTTCTATCTCATTATTAATTATTTTCCATATAGGAGGTTGGATGATGAAAAAAGCGCAACCTGTAGGCATGCTGTTATTTGTTTTTTTATTCATGATCTTGGTGCTGATGTGGGGTGCAAACGCAGGTGCTGATGTCAGTCTTTCCCAGAACGAAAAATTGAAAGTGGATTTATACGGCCAGGTCAACCGGGCCGTGCTGTTTGTCGACGACGGCAATACCAATGAATTCTACCATGCGGACAATGACAACAGCTCCACCCGTTTGGGGTTTAAGGTCTCCGCACCGACGACGGATAAACTCACAGCCGGCGCCAACATTGAATTCGAGTATCAGGCCAATCCCAGCAATTTCGTGTGGCAGAATGATCCGAATTATAAGACCGATCCGGACGCCAACCGGCTCGACAAGCGTATTCTGGAAGTTTATCTGAACAGCTCTTTTGGCAAACTCAGCGTCGGGCACGGCTCCACTGCTTCGGACGGTTCCTCGGAAGTGGATCTTTCCGGCACCAGTGTGGCCGGTTATTCCGAGGTGCGCGGTTTTGGCGGCGGCATGCGTTTTTATGACAACCGCGCCAAGAAGCTGGATGTCTATAGCGCCAAAGATGCTGCCGGCAATACGGTTAATGATGCGAAAAAAGATGTTTCCATCAACAATGTATACAACAATCTGGACGGTCTATCCAGAAAGGACCGCCTGCGCTACGACACGCCCAAATTGGCCGGTTTTCAACTGGCGGTTTCCACCTATGCGGAAAGCATTGATGATGCCGAGGATGTGGCGGTGAGCTATGTCGGTGAACTGGGCGGCCACAAACTGTCGGCGGCGGCATCTTATGTGTACTATAACAATGCCAGCGCCAATAAGTATCAATACAGCGGCTCCTTGTCCTTCCTGACCGGCTTCGGCCTTAATTTGACCGCGGCGGCCGGGAATCTGGAGCGGCGGGATGTCACCAAGCCGGACGCCAATTTTTACTATGGCAAGGTGGGTTACATTGCCAATCTTTTTTCCGTGGGCACCAGCAATTTTGCCGTGGAATACGGCACCTTCAATGATTTCCAAAACAATGAAGACCGGGCCAATGCCACCGGCGTTCTCTTTGTGCAGAACCTGAAGGATTGGAGCACGGAATTGTATCTGGGCTACCGTTATTACGAGTTGAACCGCTGCCGCGACTCAAAAGGCAAATACGTCCCCTTTGATTATTACAGTGATATCCAGGCGGCCATGGCCGGCATGCGACTCAAATTCTAAACCGGGGTGGGCTGGATGACCATGCTCAATGTAAGGAGTCCTTGACGATTTGATATTTTTTCATTTTTTCGTAAAGGGTACTGCGACTGATGCCGAGCTGGACCGCAGCCTCGGTTTTATTCCAGCCGCAGTTTTTCAGGATCCGGCGGATGGTTTTCTCCTCATGCTCCACCAATATGTTCTGTCTGGGAAGGGCTGAGGCAAGCAGGTCTTCCTCGTTCAGAATCGATGCCGGCAAATCCGTTAGGCCGATGGTGCTGTCTTTGGCCAGCACCACGGCATGCTCGATGCTGTTTTCCAGCTCGCGCACATTGCCCGGCCAGCGGTAGGCCAGAAGTTTGCGCATGGCCTGATGTTCAATGGCCTGTACGGATTTATTCTGCTCAGTTGCAAAGCGCTTGAGAAAATGCTCGGCCAGTAAAGGAATATCGTTGCGCCTTTCCCGCAAAGGCGGCATGTTGATGGGGATCACATTCAACCGGTAAAAAAGGTCTTCGCGAAATTCACCGGCTTGAACTTCCTGGAGCAGGTTCTTATTGGTGGCTGCCAGGATGCGCACATCCACTGTCACCGACTGCTGGCCGCCCAGCCGTTCGAATTTCTGGCTTTGAAGCACCCGCAACAGTTTGATCTGGGCCGAGGGCGTGATCTCGCCGATCTCATCCAGAAATACCGTGCCGCCATCGGCCAGTTCGAACCGGCCGCTTTTTCGATTCACCGCGCCGGTGAAGGCGCCTTTTTCATGCCCGAAAAGTTCGCTTTCCAGCAGGGAGGCCGGATAGGCGGAACAATTGATCACTACAAAGGGCTTGTTTTTCCGAGCACTTCGTTCATGAATGGCCCGTGCCGCCAGTTCCTTGCCGGTTCCACTTTCACCCTGAATCAAAACCGTGGCGTCTGTGGGGGCCACATCCTCGATGAGATGATAGACCACTTGCATTTGCGGCGCCCTACCGATGAACCCCTCGAAACAGGATGACATTTCCAGACACGAACGGATGTCCTGCCGGCGTTCTTCGATGACCATCACGCGCCGGATGGCGCCTGCTACCTGGTTGAGGATCAGACCGACGCTCTGGATTTCCTTTTTTTCACAAGCGCAATTTTCCGGACAACCCACCAGCAGCGACCCTTGCAGGTTTTCATGGTAATGAAAAGGAAACACGGCGGCGCGCTTAAAACGGCTGAAATGGGCCAGGGCCTTGTCTGCATCCAGCCCGCTTGTGGAAAGAAATCCCGATGATTTGACTTCACCGATTTTCTCATGAAGTTGTCGGGCTGTATCGGCATGGCAGCGACTGACCCGTCCATCCGCACACACATACAGTTCGTGCCCTTCGGTGCTGAAAACGAGCAAGGCCAGGTCCTGGCATTGCACCAGCTCTTTGCATTTTTGAAGCAGATAACCACCGACGCTGCCAAGATCCGGCAAGGCCGCCAGTTCCTGCGAAATGCTGAATGACATCAGGAGGCGGTGATGGGCGCGTTCCAGTTCGCGGTTTTTCTGATTCAGTTGAAGATTGGTTTCCGCAAGACGCTGCATGGAATCGTTCAAACGGTTGATCATCCTTTTAAACGACAGGGACAAGGTGACCACCTCGGTGGGCCCCTTGATATCCATATGAATGTTGTGCAGCGTGCCTTCCTCGATCTTTTCCGAAGCCGCCGTGAGTGACTGCAACGGTGCGGTCAGGCGTTTTAAAAAAAAGTGGCTGAGGAGCAACGCCAGGGCGATAATAGCCAAGGTAATGGCGCTCAACTGGATCCACAGCTTTCTGATTTGCAGGCGATAAGGTGCTTCAGAGTATCCCAGCCGCAATGTGCCGGCCTTGCCGTCGAAAATCGGCCAGGCCACGTCGATGAATCGTTCTCCGCTGCCGGATATCAGTTTTTTCACCGAGCCGAAACGCGGGTCCTCGGCCGCATTCACATGGAGCAGATCCTTCGGAACGCCGTTTGAAAAAGTATGCGCCAGGACCCGGCCTTCATTCATCACCAGAATATAGGCCACGGCCGAATCGCTGGACAGTTGCTCTTCCAGGGATTTGTGCAGCGCGACGATGTCGTTGATCAGGACTTTATCCGTGGCTTCAAGGGCCAGCCGGTAGGCCATGGTACGCGCCCGTGAGACGGCGATTTCCATGAGGTTGACGCTGTACCGATAGAGGATGAACTGGGAAATGACACCGCTGCAGGTCACGATCAGAACCACCATCATCAGGGCAAGGGTATGTCTAAGACTTTTGGGCTTCACGGTTTCCTTTTCCCGATGCACGAATGGTGCGGTACATGCCCCGGATCGGCTCGTACCATTCCTCCCGGGGCGGGACAAAATGATCGATCATCAATTCCGCAAGGATGCGCTTACCCTCGGAAGTTTCATGCATGGTGAGCAGAATCCGGCTCAGGTTTGCTTTCAGCGAAGCGGGCACATGTCTGGCAGCCACCAGGGGCGGAGCGCCAAAAGGCTCCGATTTCCGGATGACCCGTGTCATCCCGGCATACATGGGATTGCGGTGCATGAAATATTCCCATTTATGCCCATCCACGGCGGCTCCGTCCGCCAGACCCTTTGCCACGGCCATGATGGAGTTGTCATGGCTGTAAGTATATATCACTTTTTTGAAAAACGTATCGGCGCCTTCCCCCATTTGACTAAGCCAGTAACCGGGCACCAGGGCGCCGGTATTGGAATCCGGATCACTCAAGGCAAACACATGGTTGCGCAGGTCCGCAAGACCGGCGCAGGCGCTGTCCTTGTGAACAATCAGATAGGAATGATAAAAAGGCGCGCCGCGCACCACCGGCACGGCCAGGGCCTCAAAGCCGTATTGTTGTTTGTGAACAGCATAGGGGCCTGAACAGATGAAAGCCAGATCGATTTGCCCCTGGTTCAGAAGCTCGGTAACCTCCTGATAGGTTTTGCGCTGGATCAATTGAATCTCGTAGCCCGCGTTTCCCCCGATGAATTTCATCAGCTCATGATAATAAGAAAAAGTCTCCTTGGGCGATACCATTGCGGCAATGGCCACACGCAAACTTTTATTAGGCGGGACTTGTGATTGCAGATCACTTTCCGGAACAGTCTTTGAAAAATCAACGAATGTATATTCCTGATCGCCACGGCATCCCAAAAGAGCCATGGAAAACAACATGCCGATGATGACTATCCCTGTTTTCAGCAATGCAGCATCACGGCATAGCATATAAACTCCAGACCATATCCATGAGTCATCAATTTAAGGAATGTGGAATAATCCAATCCACCGTTTTTCTTGCTCTTACTCTTGCTCTTGCTCGTAATCGTAATCGGCTGCTTATGTTCTATTCAAATTTGTCTTTCGATTACGATTACAAGTACCGCTTCGTTGAGCACGAGCACGACATCGACTAAAATGGTAAATTAAAATTTTCGATACCCCTAATTGTCGTATGCAAATTTTCAATCCGGTGTATTGTACCTCATTGTGGTACAAATGTCCATGCTTTGTATTTTCGCTGAATATTTGATATAAGCCCAGAAAGCTTTGGTCATCGTTTCGGCCATCCTCTATTGTGGGAGCGGCTGCCAGCCGCGATGCGACCGAAGAGGCGATCAAGGCCGCTTAGAAAAAGATACAAACAATACAGATATGGATTATAAAACCGCCTCATGCTGAACCGTAAAAAAAGGGAAAACACGCCGATCCTCATCGGTGCAGCTCAACACACCCAGCCCAAGGATTCAGATGAACCGCTGGACCCCGTACGCTTAATGGCCGTATCCGGACAGGGGGCGATTCAAGATTGCGGTGCTGCCCGCATAGCTGAACGCATCGACACATTGTACATGGTGGGCATTATTACTTGGGGCTATTTGGATGCATGTCAAGATTTAAGCCGCCTGGTCGGGATTAACCCTGATCAGCGAAGATATTTCGGCACTGGTGGCAATACTCCTCAGATGTTGGTGAACAAGGCGGCCCAGGCCATCGAAGCCGGCAAAAGCCGTATGGTTTTAATTGCGGGCGGGGAAGCCGGTTCTGCCGTTCGTAAGAGCCGGGGCGGACGACCTCACTTGCATTGGCCGGAATCACAAAAGCCCGCTGCAGAGGAGGCCGATCCCAGAGAACCCTTTACTGTCATGGAAATGCGCTATGATATTTGGGCGCCGGCCCATGCCTATGCTTTTCTTGAAAATGCGCTGCGGGCCGCCCATGGTTGGTCTTTGCAGGAGCACCAAACCCGAATCGGTAGAATTTGTGAGCGGCTGAGCGCGGTGGCGGCGGATAATTCCCATGCCTGGACACGCCGGAAAATGACGGCAGCGGAGATCACGACCCCAAGTCCGGACAACCGCATGGTGGTCTTTCCTTATACCCTGCGCATGATCGCCAATCTGCATGTGGATATGAGCGCCGCCCTGATCATGACCAGTGTCAAGGAAGCCGAAGCGTTGGGAATAGATCCCTGCCGCTGGATTTATCCCATGGGCGGTGCCGGTCTGAACAACATCTGGAATGTCACCCGCCGGCCCACCTTGTTCGATTCTCCGGCCCTGCGGGAATGCGCCCGCATGGCCCTGGACCAGGCCGGCTGCACCCTTGAAGATATCTGCATGTTTGATTTCTACAGTTGTTTTCCCTGGGCTGTGGAAATGGCCGGGATGGAATTGGGGATATCCCTGGAAGACCCTCGCCCTTTGACGGTCACCGGCGGTTTGCCCTATTTCGGCGGACCTGGGAACAACTACAGCCTGCATGCCATTGTTACACTTGTTGAAAAAATCCGGGCCGACAGATCCCTGAAGGCGCTTATCACTGCCATGGGCTGGTATAACACCAAGCTGGCCGTGGGGATTTATGGGGCTGACCCGCCGGTAAAATCCTGGCTAGAATTGAATTTTGACAAAGTGCAGTCAGCGCTGGATGCCGGCGAAATGCCGCCCATGAATGAAAAACCAGATGGAAGGTTTACGATTGAAACCTACATTATCTGCCATGACCGTTCCGGTGCGCCGGAACATGGCACCGTGATCGGACGCTTACCGGACGGGAGCCACACCATGGCTCTGGTGGATGCCGATTCAGCCCAATTGGCTGAACTGGAAAAGCATGAACTCATCGGTCAATGCGGCCGGGTTCGTTACGATACCGGCCGCGGTAAAAATCTTTTCCGATTTTAAGCAGACAACTTTGGTTCAAAATCATAGTAAACCTACTACCCAAATTCTATTCGCGTTGCTTAAGCGTCACACCGGCCACGGTCAGCAGGATCAGACCGTAGGCGATCAGGATGCAGAATTCCTGGGGTCTTGTTAAAAGCTGGAGCCGCTGCTCCACAATGATCTTCAAGGCATCCACCGCATAGGTCAGGGGTATGAAATACGCTAACCAGCGCACGGTCCACGGCAGTTCGGCCACCGGCAGGATCAGGCCGGAAAGAAAGATGCTGGGCAGCATGAACAGCGGTATGAATGGAAAGATTTGGGCTTCTGTTTTGGCCAGATTGGAGACCATGATCCCCAGGCTGATGGAAATCATGGCCAGGGTCCAGATGATGATGAAGATGGAAATCATTATGGGGGTGTCAAAGGAAAGCCGAAAGAAGTAATCCACCTCCAGGAGAATCAATACGGCCTGGAGGGTTGCCAGGCCGGCATATCCGCACAGATAGCCCAGGACGATTTCGCCCCTCTTGAAATTGTGAACATACATTCTGGCCAGGGTCTCCTCGCGACGCTCCCGTACAATCACGATGAGACAGAGCACATAGGAGGTGAAATGGATGATGAAAGCCGTAATAAGGATATCCAGCAGCTCCGGATCGGTGATGAGGCCCACCGGCAGTTTTTCAATGAACACCTTGAACAAGTAGATGACAAACAGCGGAACGAAAAGCGCCAGCAGCAGAAAACGCTTGTCGCCCAGCAGTTGGCGGTAGATCCGGGCCGTGATGGTAATGGTGTTGTCAATCATCGTCCATGCGCTCGCGCAGCAGTTTAACAAACACTTCCTCCAGGGTGGCTGGCTTCAAACGGATTCGGCTGACAGACTTGAACAGGCCGTATCGGCTCAGTATGCGCGGCAACTCCTGCTGATAATCGGCCACTGTTTCTGTTACGGCCTGACCCTCCATTTCGATACTCACCTGGGTTTGTCCAATGGACAGTATCCGCTCCGGTGTATCTTCCATGATCAATTTGCCCTGTCGTAAAATGCCGATTTTATCACAGGCCAAGGGTTCATCCATCAAATGGGCATGGCCGATCCCAAAACTTCCACCAGGCCGGCCGTGGGCTTGATGATGCCCACCAAGGCTTTAATCAGCGTGGATTTACCGGCGCCGTTGGGGCCAAGCAGCGCATAGATCTGGCCGGATGCAACGCTCAAATTCACGCCCTGCAAGGCATGAATCCCGCCGAAACGCTTTTCCAACCCGCTGAGGTGAATGGCCGGTGTAAAATTCATATGCCGCATTTCTCCGGAGCGCCCGGGACCGACACTCCAAATTGTCACAAGCCCTTGCGCACAATGGCCACCAGAAGCCAGATGCCCATGACCGCCGCGGCCAGGAAGCCGATGATGCCGATGAAGGAGATTCCGTAGAACAGGGGCGGAGTGGCGGAAATAACGATCAAAGCCGAGCCGATCAGCAGGGCGGCGATGATGATGGAAAAGGCCAGGCGGTTGCTGATTTTGTGGTAGGTGGCCAGCATGACGTCCAGGCCTTTGTTTTCCACATTGACGCTGATCTTCTCGCTCTTGATCATGCGGGTGATGTCCAGGATGTCCTTGGGCACTTTCTGCAGAAAATGGCGCAGATCACCGGCCAGATGGATCAGATCAAAAGCGATACGTTCCGGATAAAAACGCGCGATCTTGACCCGGGCAATAAAAGGCGCAGCCAGGGTGACCATATCGAATTGCGGATCAAGGGCCCTTGCCACCCCCTCCACTTCGGTGACGGCTTTGATCATCAGGAAGATATCCGGCGGCACGCGCAGTTGATGGTGGGAGATCAATTGCAGCAACTGCTGCAGCATGCGGCCCACTTCGATGTCCTTCAAGGGCTTGAACAGATGACGGCCGATGAAATCAGCTATTTCCCTTTCCAGTGCCCGGATATCCGGCTGGTCTTCCCAACTGGTGATGCGCAGAATCACCTGGGTGGCTTCAGCAGCATCGCGGTGCACGATGCTGTCCAACAGATCCACAAAATTTTCCCGGGTCTGGCGGTCCACGGTGCCGATCATGCCGAAATCGATCAGACAGATGACATTGCCGGGCAGCACAAAAATGTTGCCGGGATGGGGGTCGGCGTGGAAAAAACCGTTATGAAACACCTGCCGCAAGGTCAGGTTGGCGCCCCGGGTCGTGATCAGGCGGGTGTCGAGTCCGGCGGCTTGCAGGCCCTCAAGGTCCGATACCTTGATGCCGTTGATATACTCCATGGTGATGATGCGGGCGGTTGTATATTCGCGATATACCTTGGGCACGTAAACCGTCGGATCTTCCGCGAACTGGCGGCCGAAGCGCTCCATGCTGGACGCCTCCAGGGTGTAGTCGACTTCCTTTTCCAGGGTGCGGGCGAATTCCTCCACGATGCCGGTGGGACGGTGCAAGGCCAGTTCCTGGATATTCCGTTCCATGAGACCGGCAATATACATCATGATCTCAAGATCCACCTCGATGATCTTGTGGATGTCCGGTCGCTGGATTTTTACCACTACTTCCCGGCCGTCATGCAACCGCGCCCGGTGCACCTGGCCGATGGAGGCGGAAGCCAGGGGGATTTCATCAAAACGCTCAAAAATCTCGGCCGGCGGAAGCCCCAATTCCTGCTGGAGGATGTCCTTGGCTTGCTCAACCGAAAAGGAGGGAACCTTATCCTGGAGTTTAGACAGTTCGTTGACGAATTCAAGGGGAAAGAGATCCGGCCGGGTGGAGGCGATCTGACCGAATTTGATGAAGGTGGGGCCCAGCTCCTCAAAAACAATTCGGACGCGCTCGGCCCGGCTCATCTTCTCCACCCGCTCCCGCCTTTTGCGCGTAATGATTTGCAGCCCGAGTTCAATATACTGATCGATATGCAGGCGATTCAAGAGATCGTCAAAACCGTATTTCAGAAAAATGGTCAGGATCTGCCGATACCGGTTCAGATGGCGGTAGGTTCGCCCGATGGCGGTGATTTTTTGGATGCTCAGCATAGGTGTCTACTTCGCGCTTCTTGCTCCTACAGGGGAAATACATGTAGGTTTTTTCGGGGTCGGTATCGGGGTCGGTATCGGAATCGAAAAAATTAATTCGATACCGATACCGATAGCGACCCCGACCCCGAGGATAGGACATATTCATACATGCGATTGCCCTGCTTGCTCCATCTCTTGCTCTCAATCGCTAGCTTTATGTCCGGTTTTCCGCTCCAGTTTCGCCTTTAAGGCGGCAATCTCCGCCTTCAGGGCCGCCATGTCCTCCGAGGTGGGAACGTCCAGTTTCTTGAGGATTTCCCTTACCGTCTTCTCCATGCGCTGCTCAAGGCTTTCCCGGGCCTCCTCGTAGCGCTTCATAAGCTCATTGGTGAATTTTTCGCCCTCGTTTTCAGAGAGCTCGCCTTTGGTGACGAATTCCTTGGCCCAGTCTTCCACTTCATCCTTGGTCTTCAGTGCAAAGCCGATGCCGGTCATCATGGTTTTTTTGGCGATATCGAAAAAGTCGGGCATCCTCACACCCCCTTTTAGAATGACCGGGTCACCGTAAAAAGGTGTTTCGCCTTGCACGGCAACCCGGAAAAATTATCAATGACAAAAACGACTATCCGCCGAAGGCGGCATCAAGCATTTCAACAGCAGCGCCGTCCATATTATGGATGGCCTCCAGCCGGCCCAGGGTAATGGGCAGCATGGAATTGATGAAAAAACGCGCGGTCTGGAGCTGGCCGTCATAGAAGGAGGCTTCCTTGTTGGATTCGACCTTGGCTTTAATAGCTGCCGGGTCGGTGCCGCCGGCCAGCTTTGCGAGTTTGGGTGCGGCAATGGCGGCGCGCCAGAGCAGCATCCAGGCCATGGTGAGATCCCCCAGGGATTCCAGGAAAGGATGGGCAAAGGCATAGGCAAATTTCACCTTGTCCGACATGGCGGTCTTTCCAAGCTGAATAGCGGTTTCAGCCAGGCGGTTGAAGACTTTTTCCATGTTGCCGGCCAGGGCCGCCGTCATGGGTATTTCCTTGGCGGCGTCGATCTGCTTGCGGATTTCTCCCAGATAGTCCAGGAAGGTTTTGCCCTTGTTCATGCCGAGCTTGCGGCCCAGCAGATCCATGGCCTGAATGCCGTTGGTGCCTTCATAGATCATGAAAATGCGGCAATCGCGCATGAGCTGTTCCACCGGATATTCCTTGGTATAGCCGTAGCCGCCGTAAATCTGGACACCATGGCTGGTGACTTCCAGGGCCTTGTCGGTGATATAGCCTTTTACAATCGGGGTAAGAACTTCGATGAGGCCGGTATAATGGGCTCTTTCCGCATCGCTGGCGGCCAGGGAGGCCAAGTCCCAGCAGCGGCCGGTGTAGTAAATCAGGCTGCGCATGCCTTCCACATAGGCTTTCATGATCAGCAACTGCCGCCGGACATCCGGGTGATGGATAATGGAAACCGGCCCGCCTTTGGGATCGGCCAGGTCACGGCTCTGGATGCGCTCCCGGGCGTAATTAAGGGCATGCATATAAGCCGCCGTGGAAACGGCAAAGCCTTCCAGCCCGACGAATTGACGGGCCTCGTTCATCATGGTGAACATGGCGCTCATGCCTTTGTTTTCCTCGCCCAAAAGGGTGCCGATGCATTGGCCTTTTCCACCCAGGGTCAGGGAGCAGGTGGCATTGCCGTGCAGTCCCATTTTTTCCTCAATGCCGGTGCAGACCACGTCATTGAATTCACCCAGGCTGCCGTCCGGCTTCACCCGGTATTTGGGGACCAGGAACAGGGAAATACCCCTGGTGCCTTCCGGCGCGCCCTCGATGCGCGCCAGCACCGGATGGATGATGTTTTCCACCATATCCTGTTCACCGCCGGAAATGAAGATTTTGGAACCGGTGATGGAATAGGTGCCGTCCGCATTTTTTTTGGCCGAGGTGGTGAGGGCGCCCACGTCCGACCCGGCTTCGGGCTCGGTGAGGAGCATGGTGCCGGACCACTTGCCGGCATACATTTTCTTGAGGTAGAGGTTTTTCTGTTCTTTCGTACCGTAAGTTTCCACCAGTTTGGCGGCACCGTGGGAAAGGCTTTGGTAAAGCATGAAGGAGGCGTTGGCGCCATGAAAATATTCATTGGCTGCCAGGGAGATCACCTTGGGCATGCCCTGACCGCCCCATTCCGGATCATCGGTCATGGCCAGCCATTCGCCTTCATTGTAAACTTTAAAGACCTTGTGAAAGCATTCCGGCACCAAAACCTGGCCGTTTTCAAAACGGCAGCCCTCATCCCCCGGCTTCTGGGTCGGGAGGATTTCCTTGATCGCCAGGTTACGGGCTTCGGTGACGATCAGGTCAATGGTTTTTTTGTCAAACTCGGCGAACTTATCGCTTTTCGCCAGTTCAGCGGCTTCCATTTGTTCATGGAGCACAAAATCCACGTCTCTTCGATCTGCAATCAACTGCGCCATTGTTTCTTTTTCTCCTTACAGTTTATTTATTTTTAGGTGTTGTAAGCCAATCATTTTGCGATGTCAAGCGCCCCAAAGATTCAAAAGCTGTAATAACAAATTGTTATTATTAATCGGTTAATTGATCCTTGACTGCAACTCATATCCGGCTTAGATTGTTTTGGATTTGGGTAACAGCCGCATGGCGGCTTTTTAAAGAAAGGAAGAAATGCAATGCCGTTTTCAATTGCCTTGGCCGGAAAAGGCGGTACCGGAAAAACCACCATTTCAGGCATGTTGATCAAATATTTGGTGAAAAATGGAAAGACCCCGGTGCTGGCTGTGGATGCCGACAGCAATGCCAATCTCAACGAAGTCCTGGGTTTGGAGGTGCCGGATACCCTGGGAAACGCCCGGGAGGAAATGAAGAAAGGCAAGGTCCCCAGCGGCATGACCAAGGATATTTTCATGGAAATGAAACTGGAGCAGGCCGTGGCCGACGGCAACGGCTTTGACCTGATCGTCATGGGCCAGCCCGAGGGTTCGGGCTGCTATTGCGCGGCCAACACCCTGCTGACCAATTTTCTGGACCGCCTGCAGGGCAACTATGCTTATGTGGTCATGGACAATGAGGCGGGCATGGAACACATCAGCCGCATGACCACCAAGAATGTGGACATTCTGCTGGTGGTCTCCGACCCCTCCCGGCGCAGTCTCCAGGCTGCCGGCCGGATCAACAAACTGGCGGCCGAACTGAACATCGGCGTGGGCAAAAGTTTTCTGATCATCAACCAGGCCAAGGAGGCCCCCTCCCCCCAGGTGATCGAGCTGCTGAAAAAGGAGGGCCTGGAGCTGGCCGGATTGGTGCCCGAGGATCCCACGATTTACGATTTTGATTTCAAGGGCCGGCCCACCATTCACATGCCGGAAAACAATCAGGCAGTGGCCGCGGCCTTTCAGATTTTCGACAAGATTTTTGCTTAGGGCCATCGGGTAAAAGCATGATCCCATCCTTTCCCAACCAGGCCGCCTGTAAAGCTCCCTACGATGATCTGTATATCTATTATATTCAAGGCCGGGTGGCCGCGGAGCTGTTGCCGCAAGACGCAACTTTCATCGGCAACTGGGAGGAGGAGGGCTTTTCCTTTCTTTTTTTTACCTGCTCGGCCGATGCGCAAGTATCGGCTCTGATCCAGCGCCGACCGGAACTGGTTTTACTGGACCGCTTCCAGATGCCCTATGCCCAATGGCTGGGGGAGCAGATCCAACCCTTTCGCATCGGCCGCTTTGCCGTTGTGCCGGCCTGGGACCAGGCGGCTTCGGCCGCCGTGGCCGAAAATGAAAAAATTCTCCTGGACCCGGGCGTGGTTTTCGGAACCGGCACCCACCCCACCACCCAAGACTGTCTTGAAGCCATGGAGGGTCTGTGCTATAAACAAAATATTGAAACGGTTTTGGATCTTGGCACCGGGACCGGTTTGCTGGCCATTGCCGCAGGCCGTCTGAACTGCCGGCGGGTTTTGGCTGTGGACATCAATTTCCTGGCGACCCAAACCGCAAGGCGCAATATGGCCCTGAACGGGCTTTTGGACAAAGTCCTGGTGGTTCAAGGCCGGGCCGAGGATTTTATGGACAGGCCCACAGACCTTGTGATATCCAATATTCACTATGCGGTGATGAAAAACCTGCTCGATTCAGCAAGTTTTCTCAGGCATCGCTGGTTCATCTTGTCTGGGCTTTTGCGCAGTCAAGCACGGGCCGTGGCCCAACAACTCAGCAAATTACCGGTGACGGTGCTGAAAACATGGGAGCGGGACGGAATTTGGCATACGTTCTTCGGAAAAGGGGTTGAGGTGAAGCTTTACAACTGAAAGGGCGCGCATGCACATCAAATGTTGGGGTTCAAGAGGGTCGATACCGGTATCCGGAAAGGCATTCAACAAGTACGGCGGCGATACCACCTGTCTGGAAATTAGAACCCAAAGCGACGATATCATCATCGTCGATGCCGGCACCGGCATCCGCCGGCTGGGGAACAAACTCATTGATGAGCAGCGCTATGAATACCACCTGCTTTTCACCCATGCCCATTGGGATCACTTGATGGGCTTTCCCTTTTTCAAGCCGCTTTTCACCCAAAAAGCCCAGATCAAAACCTATCGTTGCCCCTTTCCCGGCCGCTATGTGGAAGACATGATTTCCAAGATCCTGGCACCGCCCAATTTTCCGGTGAAGTACTCGGACCTCTCCGCCACTTTCATTTATCAGCCCGGCTGCCCGAATCCCATCACCATTGGCTCCGTCCGGGTGGAACCCATTCGCCTCAGCCACCCCAACGGCGGCAGCGGCTATAAATTCACGGAAGGCGAGCGCTCCTTTGTATTTTTAACCGACAATGAATTGGGTTTTATGCATCCAGGCGGCCTGAAAGCTGCGGACTATCTGGCCTATGCCAAGGGCGCTGACCTGTTGATTCATGATGCCGAATACACGCCGCAGGAATATGAAACCCAGATTGAATGGGGACATTCCGCCTACACCCATGTATTGGACCTGGCTTTTCAGGCCGGGGTGAAACAACTCGGTCTGTTTCATCTGAATCAGGAACGTACGGACCGCGAAGTGGATGCCATTGTCCGCACCTGCCGTAAAATTATCAAGGATCAAAAACAAACCCTGGAATGTTTTGCCGTGGCGGCGGATATGGAATTTCAACTGGAATGAAAACCACTGATCAAATCAATACCGCAGCCCGCAAAATCGCCGCAGCCAGGCATAGCGTGGCCTTGACCGGCGCCGGGATTTCCGTTGAGAGCGGCATTCCGCCCTTTCGCGGCAAGGGCGGGCTATGGGAAAAAATCGATCCCATGAAATACGCCCATATCCAGTATTTCCTGGCTGATCCGGCCGATGTCTGGCGGGTGCTGTTAAAGGAAATGAAAACCCTGTTGAAAACCGCGACTCCCAACGCCGGTCACATGGGTCTGGCCCGTCTGGAGCAGATGGGGTTATTGAAAACCATCATCACCCAGAATATCGACGGATTGCACCAGCGCGCCGGCAATACGGATGTCATCGAATTCCACGGTAATTTTGCCGATTATTATTGTATCGACTGCCGTCTGCGCCAGAAATTTGATGACATCGACCTGCGCTCCCTGCCCCCCCGCTGTGCCTGCGGCGGTGTCATCAGGCCGGACTGCGTTTTCTTCGGCGAGACCATTCCCGTCAACCTGCTCCTGCGCTCCCGGGAAATCGCCTCTTGCTGCGATCTCATGCTGGTGGTGGGCACTTCCGCCGTGGTGCAACCCGCGGCCTTCATGCCGGCCATTGCCAAGGATCACGGCGCCTTGGTCATTGAAATCAATCCTGAACCCACCCCCCTGACCC
This sequence comes from Desulfosudis oleivorans, assembly GCA_020723325.1. Lineage (GTDB taxonomy): Bacteria > Desulfobacterota > Desulfobacteria > Desulfobacterales > SURF-7 > DYJD01. The sequence goes on from DYJD01000002.1 coordinate 59,028, forward strand.
ACACCGTCAGCGATATTCTGATCCAAGGCAAGGCCGGAGCGGTCATGACCGCCCTCATTGCGGAACTGGAGCGCTTGCGCTCGTGAATCAGGACTCGGAAACCAACCCGCAACATGCCGGCTGGGTGCGCAGCCTGCGCCTTTCGCCCCCCAGCCTTAAGGACAATACCGCCGATGCCGACCGTTTGCTCACCACGTTGGGGCGGGAGCTGGGGGTGGAATGGGTCGGTGTCGACCTGGCCCTGCTGCGGGAATTGCCTTTCCGCCTGCGGCAATGGGATTATCATGTCCGTTGCATATTTGTAAAAGACGCCGGCCGCTTTCACCTGGTGGGTGTTCTCGGCGCTTTGGAGGCGACACCGGCTTTGGGACTGGCCGTGGATCTGGGCACATCCCGGGTGGTGGCCCGCCTGCTGAACCTGGAAACCGGCCAGGTCTTGGCAGAGACCTCATTTGACAATCCCCAGATCGAGATTGGCCCGGATGTCCTCACCCGCATTCATTTCATTGACCAAACCAGTTCCGGCGGGAAAAAGCTCCAGGACATCATCATCCAGGCTTTGAACAAGGCCATTGCCGGTCTGTGCGCCGCGGCCGGCCATGCTCCGGAAAATATTTTCCTTACTGCCGTGGCCGGCAATACTACCATGACCCATCTGTTTCTCGGCCTTGACCCCCATTGGATCATCCGGGAACCCTACATCCCGGTGGTGAATACCCCCACGGGCATCTGCGCTGGGGAACTGGGGCTCAAGGCCGGCCCGCATGCCCGGGTGATTGTCTTTCCTAATGTGGGCAGTTATTTTGGCGGGGATCTGATCGCCGGAATTCTGTACACGGACATGCATCACAGCAAGGATACGGTGATCCTGGTGGATGTGGGCACCAATGCCGAAGTGGTGCTGGGCAACAGCGAGTGGCTGGTGGCCTGCGCCGGCGCGGCCGGTCCGGCTTTGGAAGGCGGCGTCACCAAGATGGGCATGATGGCCGGTCCGGGGGTCATCGACGAGGTTGGGATCGACCGGGCCACCAGGACCTTTCAGCTCCACACCATTGACGATTTGCCGCCCAGGGGCATCTGCGGCTCGGGCCTGATTGATCTTGCGGCCCAGCTCTTTCTGGCCGGCATTGTCGACATTCGCGGCAAATTGAAAGCCCCCGGCGAGCACGCTTGCATTGTGGAAATTGACGGCCTGCGCCATCTGGTACTGGCTTCGGCAGAAGCTACCGCCCTGGGCAAGCCCCTTTTGATCAGCCAGGCGGACCTGGACAGCCTGGTGCGCGCAAAGGCCGCCATGTATACCATTCTGGAGACCATTACCGCCTTTGTGGGCCTTTCCTTTTCCGATCTTGCCAAATTTTATGTGGCCGGCACCTTCGGCGCTTTTATCCGGCCCGCCTCGGCGGTGGCCATCGGCATGCTGCCGGATCTGCCCCTTTCCACCTACCAGGCCCTGGGCAATACCTCCTTGGAAGGCGCGGCCCTGGTTCTGACCCAGGCCCAACGCCTGGACGAAATCCGGCACATCCGCAACCGCATCACCTACATGGAACTGAACGTGAACCAGGACCTGATGAACCGCTTTAGCGCCGCGCGTTTCTTTCCCCATACGGATGCCCGGCGTTTTCCCTCTGTTGCGGTTTGGGATTAATATGGGATGACGAACTCGTCAATGCCGCCGCATTTTGTCCCCCCCTCGTTCCCAAGCCCCAGCTTGGGAACGCCTTGCCCGGGAAGCCCCAGCTTCCCAATATTTTCAGAGAGGGTTATGAAAATAAGCGCAAAAAAAAGCCGGAGTGTTAGTTCGGGCAATTACATTGCCAATGCGGTTAACGCTGGGCTCGTTTTTTCGTGTTGATGGATGTACCGTAGGTTATAATTGTGGTAGTGTTTATGAATTGCATATATTCCTATGTTTTGATTAGGAATAAGGAGAAGCCCCAAACAACCGAGGCAACCCATGAAAAGCCGCTATAAAATCCACGACCCAAGCAATTCGCAATTCCACTTCATCACCTCAACCATCATTGAATGGCTGCCGGTATTCACCTGTCAGGAGCATTTTGATATCATCATCCGGAATCTGGCATTTTACAGAAAACAGAACCAAATTAAAATTTACGCTTATGTGATCATGGAAAACCACCTTCACCTGATTGTGTCCGGACCGGACCTGCCTGGCACCATTCGATCCTTGAAGAGTTATACGGCAAAGCAGTTGTTGGACAGTATCCAGGAAAAGCAAATGGTCTGGCTGCTCAATCAGCTCGAATACTACAAGGCCAGACATAAAAAATCTTCCCAGTATCAGGTCTGGCAGGAAGGCTATCATCCTCAGCAGATAACGAGTGAGGCGACGTTGCGGCAAAAAGTGGAATACATTCATTACAATCCGGTGCGGCGGGGATATGTGAAAAGGCCGGAGCATTGGCGGTATTCAAGTGCCGAAGAGATTCTTATGAAGACAGATGGAGAATTAAAGGTGGATCTCATGCATTAGGTGTTGGAAACTGGGGTTTCCGGGCAAGGGGTTCCCAAGCTAGGGCTTGGGAACCAGAGAGAGCGGGGCCTGATTACGAGAGGGGAGCTGAGAATAGGGTAAAATGAGCGATTGGGAAACAAAAAAAAGCCGATTGAACAGAAATGTTACAACCTGGAAAATCGGAGGTAGGAAAAAAATATGCATACAACCATAGAGCAGCTACACGCCTTAATGACAACAGAGGAAAGCGAACACATCGAATTTAAAAAGGCAACCATCCAGTTCGACTCTGATAAACTGACCCGGTATTGTGTTGCGATGGCAAATGAAGGCGGAGGGAAGATTGTTTTTGGTGTTTCCGATAAAAAGCCACGCAAGGTTATTGGCACTATGGAATACCCCAATATTGAAAAAACCAAAAAGCAGTTACTGGACCGATTGCATCTTCGGATAGATATAGAGGAAATAGCCCATCCCGATGGGCGTGTGGTCATTATCCATGTTCCATCGCGACCCATCGGCAGACCGATGGAATATCACGGGGCGTATTGGATGCGTAGTGGTGAATCGCTTGTTCCCATGACACCTGAAAAACTCCAGCAAATTTTTGCGGAAGCGGAACCTGATTTTTCCGCTCAGGTCTGTAAAAAAGCGAATTTTGATGATCTTGAACCAAATGCGATTGAGTTGTTTCGAGAAAAATGGCGCAAACGTTCGGGGAATCAGGGGCTTTCCATGCTATCTACCCGCCAACTTCTTGAAGACGCGGAATTAACGGTGGACGGGGAAATCACTAATGCAGCCCTGATTCTTTTTGGAACCAGAAAAGGACTTGGCCGTTATTTGGCCCAATCTGAAGTTGTCTTTGAATATCGTTCCAGTGAAACCTCGCTTGCCTTTCAACAGCGAAAAGAATACCGGGAAGGTTTTTTTTCCTATCAGGATGATTTGTGGCAAACCATCAATCTCCGAAATGACAATCATCAATATCAAGATGGCTTGTTTATGCTTTCCATTCCGACCTTCAGTGAAAGTGTGATTCGGGAAGCCATTCTGAATGCCGTGAGCCATCGGGATTATCGATTGGCCGGGTCTGTGTTCATCCGGCAATATCCAAAACGAATAGAGCTGATAAGCCCTGGTGGATTCCCGCCGGGTATAACGGCTGAGAATATTTTATGGAAACAATACCCTCGTAACCGTCGTATCGCAGAGGTGTTTTCAAAGTGCGGATTGGTGGAGAGATCGGGCCAGGGAGCAAATCGAATGTTTGAACAATGCGCACGCGAGAGCAAGCTTCCACCTGACTTTTCCGGAACAGATGACTACCAGGTTTTTCTCACATTATATGGCGAAGTGCGAGATATCAACTTCTTAAAATTTTTGGAAAAAATTGGCCTTGAAAAACAGGTATCGTTTGATAGCTCTGATTTTATTCTTCTGGATTTAATCAACCGGGATATGCAGCAGCCACAATGGGCCAGGCAACGCGCCTCCATTTTACGAAAATTGGGTATCATTGAATATGTGAATAAAAAATACATGCTCTCCCGCAAATTTTATGAATTTGCCGATAAGCGCGGCGCCTACACAAGGAAGCGTGGATTAGATAGAAATACAAACAAGCAACTCTTGCTGCAACACATCCACGATAACAAAAAATCAGGGAGCAAACTTCGGGATTTGCATGATGTATTGCCAACGCTGACAAAACACCAAGTCCAGAAATTATTGGCTGAGTTGAAAAGAGAAAATCTGGTTAATATATCCGGGAAAACCAGCTCAGCAAAATGGTTCCCGCGCCAAACAGCAAATGGCAAGGAATCGGCGTAAGTTTGGCGTAAGTTTGGCGTAAGTTTGGCGTAAGTTTGGCGTAAGTATGATTTTAACCATAAATATTTATATGGGTTATGCCAATATCCGTTATTATAACCATGGCATTTATCAGCATTAGTTCGGCGCAAGTTGAACATATTTTAGACTGGAACGGTTAGCGAACCCATTGGATGTGACCATGGAAAATGCGCGAATTGCGGTAAAAGAATATTGATGTCATTCAAAAAGAGGCAGAAGTTATCGTATAATGATAATAACGATCATCGATACCGCCCCCGATAGGCTTATCGGGTTTCTTCATCCGCCGGAAAATATCGCCCCACAACCTCCCGCACCTGTTCCAGCCAGGCCCGGCGCTGTTCGGGCGTGCTGGTGACGATCACACCAAAGGTCTTGCGATAAAAGGTGGTAACACCGCACAGACCAAATATGCAGTTCCGCCAGATGGTTTCCAAGGGATCGCCGAACACGTTCAGCTCCCGTTCCGCGACCGTGTTGGAAGTGTTGAAAACACAGACGGCCCGGGCCTTCAGCAAGCCCACCGGCACTCCTTCGCCGCTGTCACCGTCCTCAAAGCGGTAGGCAACCCCTGGACGTATCACCCGGTCCACCCAACCCTTGAGAATGGCAGGCGGCTGGCCCCACCAATTGGGGTGAATGATGACAATACCGCCTGCCGCAGAGATTTCCCGGCAATGGGCGGCTATTATTTCAGGGACATGGGCTTCCTTGGGGATTTCTCCGGCAGGGAGAAGCGCATCAAAATTTTCCGCATATAAGTCGTGAATAACAACCTGATGCCCGATTCGCTTCAGCTCGGAAACCGTTGTTTGCGCAATGGCATGATTGAAACTCTTTGGGTCTGGATGGGCCAGTATAATGAGGATTTGCATTTGTTTTTCCTGACAATATCTGCTGCTGCTATGGTTTCCACATCCGGATAGTTATGACCAGGATTTTGATAGATTCCAAGTCCATCGTAAAGAACCTTCCTGATCTTCTCTTCTCTTCCTCCGAAAAAAAAGCCCGGCTCCCCCTGGGGGGCCGGGCTGTCTTTTTTTGGCGGAGAGACCGGGATTCGAACCCGGGGTGCAGCTTTTCACCACACACTCGCTTAGCAGGCGAGCGCCTTCAGCCTACTCGGCCATCTCTCCCAAGGTATCTGGCGGAGGGAGTAGGATTCGAACCCACGGAGCTTTGACACTCAACGGTTTTCAAGACCGCCGCCTTCAACCACTCGGCCATCCCTCCCGTGCAGACTTTTCTTGATATCATTTGGATGCTCCAAGGTCAACAGTTTCTTGCTGGATTTTAATGGTGTCCGTTGACAGGCCGGATTTTTGCTTTATTATTGCAAAAAAACAAAAAGCGCCTATAATGTGCGCTCACTATATAGGGGCCTAGGCCCGAGGAGGATGCAAATGAAATATAGCTATATAATCGCCAACGGCGAAAATGAAAACGAGTTGCGCATAAAAGAATCGGCGGAACTTGACAAGGGCATTTTATCACCGGTTTTTGAGGAAACCTTGAATCGGACCCAGATTGAAGCCGCCCAGAATGACGAAGTCGCCCTTTTATCCGCCATCCGCACACCCAGTTTTTATCCGGCACGTAACTGCGCTCTCAAGTTGGCGGAAGCTGTCCGCACCTTTCTGCAAACCGGTGGAAAAGAACCGGTTGAAATCGCTTTTGATGATCTGGATTACCTGTCGAAAATCAAGATTGAACGGGAAGCGATTCTCGATGATATCGACACGGCCGTGGAAATCGACGATCTGTTGGAAGACGATATCGAAGATGAGAGTTTTTTGGAGGAAAACGATATCAAGACCATTTCCTCTCCCCCCTCCCTGCGGGTGGCTGATGATGACGATGCCTTGTTGACGGATGATGAAGACAAATAAAAAGCAATGTGCGCCGAAGGCCGCCAGCTAGGAATTTACGGTCAAGATGAAAGATATTTTAAAAGAGATGATTTTGGCGGCGGCAAAGGCGGCAAATCAATGCGGCGCCCTGCCAAATGCGGATTTTCCGGACGTAACTGTTGAATTGCCGAAAACCCAGGCCCATGGGGACTATTCCACCAACCTGGCCATGCAAATGGCCGCTTCCCAGAAAATGCCCCCTCGAAAAATCGCCGACATTCTGCTGTCCCATCTTGCGGATGAAAACCGCATCATTGCCAAAACCGAAATCGCCGGACCGGGTTTTATCAATTTTTTCATTCAGCCGTCCGCCTGGCATTCCTTATTAATTAATATCCTTGAAACCGACACCCGCTTCGGAGGAACGAACATCGGTAAGGGACGCAAGCTTCAGGTGGAGTTTGTCAGTGCCAATCCCACCGGTCCCTTGCATGTAGGCCACGGCCGGGGCGCGGCCGTGGGGGACAGTGTTGCCAATATCCTGTCTTTTTGCGGATATGATGTCCAGCGGGAGTATTATGTCAATGATTCCGGCCGGCAAATTCGCACCCTGGGGCTTTCTGTTTATTTACGCCTGCGCCAGCTCATGGGGCAAACCATCGATTTCCCGGAGGACTGCTACCAGGGGGAATATATCCGCGACCTGGCCCGGGAAATTCAAAAAAAGGAAGGCGCGGCCCTGGAAAAGAAACCGGAGGCGGAAGCGGTTGAAAATTGCGCCCGTTTTGCAGCCGACAGCATTCTGAAAGGAATCGACAAGGATCTCATTGACTTCGGCGTCACCTTCGACCGCTGGTACAGCGAGCAATCCCTTTATGATTCCGGTCAGGTGGATGCGGTATTGCAGGAGATGGAGTCAAAAGGCAGCGTTTATACAAAAGACGGCGCCAAATGGTTCCGCACCACGGCTTTTGGCGATGAAAAGGACCGGGTGGTTGTTCGGGAGAACGGCCTGAAGACGTATTTTGCCTCGGACATTGCTTATCATCAGGAAAAATACCAGCGGGGATTTGAGCGGGTCATTGACGTTTGGGGCGCGGATCATCACGGCTATATCAAACGGGTCACGGCCGCCATTGAGGCCTGCGGCCGCAGGCGCGACCAGTTTCATGTGATTCTGGTGCATTTGGTCAATCTGTCCCGGGAGGGCGTGCCGGTGGCCATGTCCACCCGCTCGGGTGAATTCGTGACCTTGCAGGATGTTGTTAAGGAAGTCGGCCGGGACGCGGCCCGGTTCATTTTCCTGACCCGCCATTATGAAAGCCCGTTGGATTTTGATTTGGAGCTGGCCAAGAAAAAAACCAACGACAACCCGGTTTATTATGTGCAGTATGTTCATGCCAGAATCACCAGCATCATCCGCAAAGGCCGGGCGGAAAACGGCATCGAGCAGATCGACTGGGACCAAAAATCCGTGGCCCGTTTGGAGACGCCGGAGGAGATTGATTTGATCAAGCTCCTGGGCAATTATCCGGAGGTCGTCCGGCTGAGTGCCGAATTGATGGAACCCCATCGCATCACCTATTATCTGATGGAACTGGCGGCGGCTTTCCATGGGTATTACAATCGTCATAAAGTGCTAAGTGATGATGCGGAGTTGACCAAGGGCCGCCTGTGCCTGATTTTAGCGGTCCGCCAAGTGATTCGCAACGGCTTAAAATTGCTGGGCGTATCCGCCCCGGAAAAGATGTAACCCTGTGGAATGAAGAAGACCTGCGGCAAACCGAACAACCCGCCGAATGGGAATGGACCATTATTACAGCTCAGCCGCAGACGCGCCTTTGGATGGGTGTGCATCTTTCTTTTTGTATCGGTCTGGACCTTTGTGCTAGGGGTTCTGGTGGGCCGCGGCACGGCGCCGATTCATTTTGACATGAATCGGTTGCAAAGCGAATTGACCGAACTGAAAATGAAGATGCTGGAAAAGGAGCGGGAAAACCTCAAAAAGGATACGGAAGCCCTGGCTGAAAAGCAGACCGTGGAATTTTACGAGGTTTTAAAGGATAAAAAAGCCGATGCTTCCATGAGCATGCCCCAACCGGCCAAGACCCCGCAACCCCAAGCAAAAGCAGTGACGGATTCCGGGAAAACAGATACTAAGGCAAGTCCGTCAAAACCGAAAACAACACCAGCCACCGCCGCAACTGAAAAGAAGCCGGCTGAAAAGAAAACGGCTGCGGAACCGGCGGCCCAGCCGGCCAATGACAAACCAGAAGGGGGCAAACATGTCATCCAGGTGGCGGCAACAAAGGATACGGCCGCAGCCGACCAGTTGGTGGCCAAATTGACCCAAAAAGGCTTTCCGGCCTTTCGTATTGTCAGCCGTGTGGATGAGAATAATGTCTGGTATCGGGTGCGGGTGGGGGCCTTCAACCATCCGGATGAAGCCGCGGGCATGCTGGCGGCTATTAAAAAGGATTTCCCCGGCGCCATGCTGATCAATCGGTAATGTCGCCCATCATTTGCCCTGGGAATCGCAACACAGGAGAAACCCATGAAAATCAAAAAATCGGAAGTGGAGCATGTGGCCCATCTCGCCCGGCTGGACATCAGCGAGGCCCTGCTGGAGAAATTCGCGCTGCAGGTGGGTAAGATCCTGGAATATATTGATACCTTGAATGAAGTCAATACCGATGGTATTGCCGGAACTTCCCATGCCATTTTTCTCACCAACGCCTTTCGGGAAGATAACATCAAGGAACATATGCAACGGGACCTGGCGCTGGCCAATGCGCCGGAAAAAGAGGCCGGGGCCTTTGTGGTGCCCAAAGTCGTCGGCTAAGATCAAGGAGCATTATGAAACTGCATGAACTCACCATCCATCATGCCCATGAATTACTGCGAAAAAAAGAAATCACCGCCCTGGAACTGACCCAGGCGGTCCTGGCGCGCATCGAGGCCGTGGAAGCACAAGTGGGGGCCTATATCTCCCTTTTTCCGGAAGAGGCCCTGGTTCAGGCCCGGGCCGCCGATAAAAGCCTTGCCATGGGAACCTGCGGGCCCCTCACCGGCATACCCTTGGCCATCAAAGATCTGATCTGCACCCAAGGGCTGCGGACCACCTGTGCTTCCCGCATCCTTGAGAATTTTATCCCACCCTATGACGCCACGGTCATGCAGAAGCTCAAAGCCGGCGGTGCCGTGATTGTGGGCAAGGCCAATATGGATGAATTCGCCATGGGTTCCTCCACCGAGCATTCCGCTTTCAAACCCACCAGGAATCCGTGGGAGCTCGCGAGCATCCCCGGCGGCTCCTCCGGCGGCTCGGCTGCTGCCGTGGCTGCGGACATGTGCCTGGGCTCCCTGGGTTCGGATACCGGCGGCTCCATAAGGCAACCCGCGGCCCATTGCAGTGTGGTGGGGATGAAGCCCACTTATGGACGGGTGTCCCGTTTCGGTCTGGTGGCCTTTGCCTCTTCCCTGGATCAAATCGGCCCCCTGGCCAAGGACACCACTGACTGTGCCTTGCTCATGAATGCCGTTTGCGGCTACGACCCCAACGATTCCACTTCCGTGCCGGAACCTGTGCCGGATTTCACCACCTTTCTCACCCCAGGCCTGAAGGGTATGAAAATCGGCATTCCCAAAGAATATCTGCCGGCCCAAGGACTGGACCCGGACGTGGATCAGGCTATCCGGAACGCCATCCGGCGCATGCAGGATCTGGGGGCTGAATGCATTGAAATTTCCCTGCCCCATACGCGCTATGCCGTGGCGGTTTATTATGTCATCGCTCCTTGCGAGGCCAGCTCCAATCTGGCGCGCTATGACGGCGTACGTTACGGCTTTCGCGACCGGCAGGCCGACGATCTGATCCAGATGTATCGCCGCACCAAGTCCCAAGGTTTCGGCCCGGAGGTTCAACGCCGCATCATCATCGGCACCTATGCCCTTTCCGCCGGGTATTATGATGCCTATTACGGCAAGGCTTCCCAGGTCAGGACCCTGATCATGAATGATTTCAAACAAGCCTTTGAACGCTGCGATCTGCTCTTGTCGCCGGTGGCGCCCACCCCGGCCTTTCCCATCGGCGAGATCAGCGATGATCCGCTGACCATGTATCTTTCCGATATCTTCACCCTGTCCGCCAATCTGGCCGGCATTCCCGGGCTATCCATTCCCTGTGGTTTCTCCCGGAACGGACTGCCCATCGGCCTGCAACTCATGGGCCGCCATTTTGATGAAGGCACGCTGCTGAAAGCCGCGTATAATTTTGAACTAGCAACGGATTTTCACAAACAGAAACCGCGATTATAATCGCCTATGATGAAGCCCACAGGAGCATGGCAATGAATATACTACCCGAAGGGGAAGACCTGCGCAAAGCCGTCAAATGGATATCGGAAATACGGCAAGAGTTTCCGCAAAAAAAAATCAGCACCCTCATTGGCGAGGCTTGCCTGAAATTCGACCTGTCACCCGGCGAGGCAGAGAGTTTGACAAGAATATTAAGCGAAAAAAGTGACTAAAATTTCTTGTGGCCAAGATAAAGATCCTTCCTGAAATTCTCTCCAACAAGATCGCCGCCGGCGAGGTGGTGGAGCGGCCGGCCTCGGTGGCCAAGGAATTGATTGAAAACGCCATTGATGCTAAGAGCACGCGCATCATCCTGGAAATCGAAAACGGCGGCCGGGACTTGATTCAGGTGGCGGACAACGGCGTGGGCATGGCCCATGATGACGCCTTGCTTTCTCTAGAGCGCTACGCCACCAGCAAGATTCATACGGATGCGGATCTATTCGGCATCCGGACCCTGGGCTTCCGGGGCGAGGCCTTGCCCAGTATCGCGTCGGTGTCCTGCTTGAATATGGTCACCCGGGACGCGGCCTCGGAAACCGGCACCGCCATTCAGGTGGAAGGCGGTAAAATCAAGCAGGTGGCGGCTGTGGGCGCGCCGGTGGGCACCCTGATTTCCGTGCGCCGCCTTTTCTTCAATGTGCCGGCCCGCAGGAAATTCTTGAAATCCGGTGAAACGGAAATGGGCCACCTGGCCGAAACCGTTGCCGCCATTGCCTTGGGCTGCCCCCAGATTCAATTCCGTCTGCTGCACAACGGCAAACCCGTTAAAAACTGGCCGCTGACCGGTGATCCCCTGGATCGGGTGGCGGCTGTGCTGGGTCAGGAAATTCGGGGCGATCTCCGGGCCATTGCCGGGGGCACGGAGGCCTTCTCCATCAGCGGTTGGATTTCCAGGCCGGAGGTGACCCGCAGCTCCTCCCAGAAGATCTATCTATTTGTGAACGGCCGCTATATTCGCGACCGGGGCCTGCAGCACGCACTGTTTGAAGGCTATGGCGGGCGCCTGATGAAGGGCCGGTTTCCGGTGGCGGTGATTTTCATCCACGTGCCCCATGATCAACTGGATGTCAATGTGCACCCCACCAAGCATGAAGTCCGTTTTTCAGGGTACCAGGCGGTCTATGATCTGCTGAAAAATGCCGTGCTGGCTGCCTGGAGCAAAGCCGGACCAGGGCCCTTTCAGCGGCCTTTACCGACGGTCTTGGCCCAGCCGGAGGCCGGGCTGCAAAAAAACAGGGAATTTCCCCGGCCGGAAAGGGCGCCGGACCTTGCGCCTGCCATTGCAAGCCCGCCACCCCATGGCGCCCAGCCCCAAACTCCAACAGATCAGGGGCCGACTTTTATTGCAGAAGCGCTTCCCGGTTATGAATCCCGCCCTGCTGAAACCCTTTTCAAGGCCCAAGCGACTGCCCCGGAGCTGCTTCAACCCAAACCCTTGTCCGCGGCCCAGCAAACCCTGTGGGAAGAAGAGCAGGGCCCGGCTTTCCGGGTGATCGGCCAGATCCACAACACCTATATCATCTGCGAATCCGGTGAAGACCTGGTGCTGGTGGATCAGCATGCGGCCCATGAACGCATTCTCTTTGAGCAATTGAAAACCGCCGCAGAGGGCAAGCTGCCCGCGGTTCAAAACCTGCTCCTGCCGGAAATGATGGATCTCGGTTATAAGGAAGCCGCCATCCTGGATCAACTACTACCAGAACTGAACCGCTTCGGTCTGGTCATCGAACCCTTCGGCGGCCGCACCTATGCCGTCAAATCAGCACCGGCCCTGATTGCGGACCAGGCCATGGGGCCCCTGGTTCAAGCCCTCATCGACCGCCTGGCCGACATCGGCTTTACCCAGGGCCTGGAAAAAATCCTGGATGAATGCCGCATCCTGATGGCCTGCCATGGGGCCCTGCGCGCCCATCAGCGCCTCAGCGAAAAAGAAATGACGGCCTTGATCCGCCAACTGACCCGCTGCGAAAATCCCGCTTACTGTCCCCACGGCCGGCCGGTTTGGATCAGATGGTCAAAGACTGCCCTTGAAAAACTGTTTAAACGGATTGTATGAAGGGATAGGGGGTGGGGATTTGAGATTTGAGATTTCAAATTTGAGATTTGAGATAGGGTAAAAGAGCGTGGCAGATAAAAACCTGCGATATATGGCCTTGGGTGGATTGATTTGCGGGCTGGCCTTCCTGGCGCTGCTGGCATTCCGCATCGGGCTGTTTGAAAAGGCGGATTCATTTAGGGCCGCTGTAAATCCCGAGGCACTCCTTTCCGACCGGGAAACCTGGATGAAGGTATTGCAGAACGATCGAAAAATCGGTTATTCCCATTCACGCTTGCAGCAGACGGAAAACGGCTATTTGCTCCAGGAGGAGCTGGTGATGCAGATCAATACCATGGGGCTTTCCCAGCGCATGGAAATGAACACCAGAGCCGATCTGCTCATGGACCAGAGCCTGGACCGGTTTGAATTGGCCATCCGTTCCGGCCCTTTTCATTTCAAAGCCGCCGGTCAGATCAAAGCGGATCACGTTTCCGTAAGAACCGAAACCAACGGGGACGAACAGGCAATGGAAATCCCCATCAAGGAAAAACCGTCCCTGGCCGTAGCCCTCATCCCTGCCGTGGTGGCCGGCAATCCGGCGCCCGGAGCCTCTTTTTCATATTCCCTTTTCGACCCCCTCAGCATGGGTTCCCAGACGGTCAAAGTCCATGTGGCTGGCGAGGAAACCATTCAATTCCAGGGCCGGCCGGCATCCACCCGCAAATTGATCATCAATTACCAGGGAATGATTCAGACCGCCTGGATCGATCAAAACGGAGACGTGCTGCGGGAAGAAGGATTGCTGGGCCTGCGTCTTGAAAAAGCCGATAGGCGCGAGGCCCTGGCCGACCTGCCCGATGAAACCGACCAGGATCTCACCCTGGCAGCCGCTGTCCCAACCAACCGCACCATTGAAAATCCGGCCGGTTTAACCAGCCTGGTTGTGCGTATCGGCGGCGTTGACGTGAAAGGCCTGGTAATGGAAGGCGGCCGTCAAACCTATGCCGATGAGCTGTTGCGCATCCGCAAGGAGGTATTAGCGGAGCTTCCGACCCAAATACCAGCGGATAGCTTGCCGCCGGAAATCCGCTCCCAGCTTGCGCCGAGCCTGTTCATCCAGGCGGATCATCCCCGCATCCGGCAACTGGTGGGGGAAATCACGGCAAAAGCGGACAGTCCCTTGGTCAAGATCCAAAAAATCATGACCTGGATCCACCGGGAAATCAAAAGGCGGCCGGTCCTGTCCCTGCCCAATGCCGTGGCCACCCTGGACAACCGCGTGGGTGATTGCAATGAGCACGCGGTGCTGTTCGCGGCCCTGGCCCGCGCCGCCGGCATTCCCACCCGGGTGGAAGCCGGTCTGGTATACATGCAGGAACGTTTCTATTATCATGCCTGGAATGCCGTGTTTATCGGCCGCTGGATCACGCTGGACGCCCTTTTCCGGCAATTCCCGGCGGACGTGACCCACCTGCGTTTTGCCGTGGGCGAACAGAACCTTCAGACCGCCCTGGCAGCCCTCATCGGTCGGGTAACCATCACCGTGGAAGCATTGGATGAAAACCAGGACAAGGCTTCCACCCTAGCCCAGGAGGAGGAACACGTTGATCCGACTAGATAAGGTCAGCCGTAAATTCGGTGGATTCACTGCCGTGGATTGCCTGAACCTTTCGGTCGCCAAAGGCGAAATTTTCGGTTTCATCGGCCCCAACGGCGCCGGCAAGACTACCACCATCAAAATGCTGGGGGGGTTATTGGCGCCCACCAGCGGATCCATATCCATTTGCGGCTTTAATATGGCGGAGCAGCCGGTGGAGGCCAAACAAAGGATCGGCTTCATCCCGGACCGCCCATATTTGTATGAAAAATTGACCGGTATGGAATTCCTGGATTTCATCGCCGATCTGTACGGCGTGCCGGCCTCTGAATTTCCCGGACGGGCTCACACCTATCTTGGCATGTTCAGCCTCCTGGATTGGGCCGGGGAACTGATCGAATCCTATTCCCACGGCATGAAGCAGCGCCTGATCATGGCCGCGGCCCTGCTGCACGAACCCGAGCTGATCATCGTGGACGAGCCTTTGGTGGGCCTTGATCCGGAAGGCATCCGCATGGTGCGGGAGCTGTTTCGCAAACTGGCCAAGGCCGGCAAGACCATCTTCATGTCCACCCACACCCTTAAAGTGGCGGAAGACATCTGCGACCGCATCGGCATCATCAACCACGGCCGCCTGATCGCCATGGGCACGGTGGATGATCTGCGCCAAAAAGCCGGAGATGATCAAAGGGATCTTGAGGAAATTTTTCTGCGCCTGACCAATGCTCCCTTGTAAAGATTGGGGGGTCAGGCCTTGCATCTTTTTCAGGCTGTAATGAGTCCGGCGCTGTCTGAAAAAACAGAATACTCAACTGTAATGATAAGGATAAGTATTTGACAAATGCAACAAGGGCATTGATCAACTTGAAAAATGCCTTTTAATTTGATGACTTTGTTAAAAATCCAAAATATCACTTTCCAGTCCCAAAAGATTTTTTTTCAGTTTTATCCCAACCGGCGGATCTTCTGAAAGCCAAATACTGAAAAGGACTTTTTTAAATTCGATTCCCTTAATTGTTCCCATCAATGTTTCTTGTTTCCCGTTATACATAAAAACATCTGTTCCTTTACCCGGGGTGTATATGTATGTCCAAGCATGCTCCGGTGTTGTTTCCTCTTTGGATACCCACGACATAAAAAGAACGATTTCTTTTGTTTGAGGGCCGTAATTATTTGTCGGTCCATATTCACTAGCTTCTGGTGAACCGGTTACTTTTGCAAAGCTTTCAAAAAACACAGAGTTTATTTTTTGAGGTGGCACCGCGCGCCGCCATTGCATCTTTAGCGCCATTGGATTATCGGAATCCAGTATTGCCTTTCCATCCGAATCTTTTTTCGACAGATAAAGGCCAACGGCATACACCTTAAAACCAAATACCGTTCGTATACCGGCCCCATTCAAGCTCAATTGTTCGTTCCCTGCTTTAAGGTTTTCCGGCAGAACCACGCCGCCGATCTCCAATGCCGATACTGGTAGCACCATCGTTGAAATCCATAAAATAGCCATTACCATCTTACGACACATATTGGTCTCCTTTTGTTAAGTTTTATTAAGCGTTTTGTATGTAATGTGGTAAAAGAATTGGAATTAAGAGTTGAAAGCATGTAAACATGATTCTAAATTATGAGCAATATCCTATTGGATGTCAATAATTAATATTTGATCGCCAACTTGACTTATTCATCGCGTTTTGAGATAGTTAACGAAGCGACAAACAAAGCAGACACCGAGATCATCATAATAAATTAATCCAATACAAATCAGATTCAAAAGTCCCTGGGCAGTATCCTATTAAGGGAAACAACTTTTATTGCGGAAACCGAAAAAGAAAGGGTTCTTTTATTTGTCTTCCACGGGTTTCAATCGAAAAATACAAAAAAAATTCATTGCACCAATATGGAGGATAAGCATGTTCGAAAACATGAAGTTGGCTGTTAAACTGATTGGCGGATTTTGTCTTGTTTTGTTTTTGTTTATCTGTGTGATGGGTATTTACCATTATGCAATTAAAACCACCACGACAAATTTTAGCAATCTAATGCAGATCGATGTAGCCATTTCAAGCCATGCGGCAAGAGCAGAGGTGCTCATGCAACAGTGCCGTGTTGCCGAAAAGAATTTTTTAACAAAACTAGATTTAACATATCAGGATATAATGGAACAAAATGTAAAATCTATCATTGCAGAAGCAAATTCCATTTCCATTTTGGCAAAACAAGCAAACAATGAAAAAGGTGTTCAAAAAGCCGGAGATATTTCAAAAAACATAATGGTTTATCATGAAAATTTCCAACAATTGGTAGCGGCATATCAAAAAAAAGGGCTGGATGCAAAAACCGGAATTCGGGGGGAATTTAAGAAAATTGTCGATCGGTTTATGGAGGGCATGACACAGCATGAAGTGGACGGCTATTATATAAATTTGCTCCAATTGGTACGATATGAAAATGAATTCTTGATCACAAAACATGAACGCACCAGTGCGCTCATCTTGAAAACACTCGACGAACTAATCGAATTGACAAAAGAAAAAAATATCAGCCCGGTAAAGAAAATTATTACCGACGCGTTTACAATCCTTATTCCGGAATACAGAAAAGCATTTTTGGAGCTTCGGGATGAAGCGGAACACGCGGGCCCGGACAGCAAAAGCTATTTAAAAATGAAATCAACCCGTCAAGAGGCCGGAGAAATGGTGGCAGCCAGCTATTTTCGCGGCGGAAAAGAGATGGCCCTAGAGATTCGGCTATACGAAAAAGAGTATCTGATCAGCGGAGATACGCAGTACAGTGCCGCCGCATTGCTTGCCGTGGATCGATTAATAGAAGCCTTTGAAAAATCAACCGTAAATAAAGATTTTAGCAAAGAAGCTATTCGGAATTTAAAAAGTTATAAAAAAGAGTTCAATACCTTGGTAGAAGTGGATCAGAAAATTACGGAACTATTGCTTAGAATGCAAAATTCTGTGTTATTAATTGAACCGCTGATTACGGAACTGTACGAGACGGCCAGAAATGATTCCCTGATCAAGGAAAAAAAGGTTGCATCGCAGGTTAAATCCCGGGCTAACCTTGCGTCCGCCATCGGTCTGATCGCCATTCTGCTTGGGATTTTTCTATCTATTATCATTACACGGGGAATCACACGTCCTATTGTCGATGCGGTTAACTTTGCAAAAACCATTCAGCAAGGTGACTTGAGCAAACGCATGAACAAACAGTCTACAAATGAACTGGGGCAACTGGCGGGCGCCCTTGATAATATGGCTGACAGCTTACAGGAAAATGAGGAAGAAATCCGTCGGAACATGCTAAATCTAGAAAAAGTGGTTGCGAACGTGACAAACTCCGCAGAACATATCAATACCGGTGCAAATCAAGTGGTCTCTTCAAGCGCAGCTCTTTCCCACGGCGCTAGTGAACAAGCCTCCTCTTTAGAAGAAATTACTAGTTCCATGGCCCAAATCGGATCACGAACCAAAACCAATGCGGCAAATGCATCTCAGGCAAATGAGCTTGCCATATCTGCCCGAAAAGCGGCAAAAGACGGTTCGGAACAGATGGAGAAGATGATACAATCCATGCAAGCCATAAGCGATTCGAGTCGGGAGATCGAAAAAATTATAAAAGCCATTGACAGCATAGCCTTCCAGACAAATCTACTAGCATTGAACGCAGCAGTCGAAGCTGCTCGAGCAGGAAAGCATGGTAAGGGATTTGCCGTTGTGGCACAGGAGGTCCGTTCCTTGGCTGCTAGAAGCGCCAAAGCTGCCCAAGAAACGACCAATCTGATTGAAACTGCGAATAACAAAGTGAAAGATGGTAATGCGGTAGCACAAAAAACTTCGGAAGCATTATCGGAAATTAATGACGGAGTTACCAAGGTTTCGGATTTGGTCGCAGAAATTGCCGCGGCAAGCAACGAGCAAGCCCAAGAAATTTCACGCGTAAACCAAAGCCTTACACAGATTGACGGTGTCACACAAAGGAACGCGGCAAATGTTAAGGAAATGTCGGCATCTGCAATGGATCTCTTATCCCAAGTAACCGACATCCGCAACATTCTAAAGGAATTTCGAAATGAGAATCATGAAGCCGCTGATATCGGTCAGGCAGAAGTTTTGCTTATTAATGACTATCAATTGGCTGCATTACCGGAAAAAACCTAAAAGCCGAACGTTCGCGCAGCTTTCTATCCCTTGAAAAATTACCTGAAATCCTGGGTGCCGCGTGGCATACCGCGGACCCGCTTATGGCAAACCGCTCTCCAATTTGTACAAGCTTTTCCCCCGTATATTGACGGCACAGATAAATCTTTATATCCCGCGACAATCGATCATCTAATTTTGAGAGATCCACCTCTTCAAAAATTGCCTCTATAGATGGCCTGTCCATCAACTGTTTTGTCGCAGGCACATTATCATCGGCGCTTTTATCTCTTAAATAGTTCTCTCTTACATAGTCGATAAAATCAGCGCTTCCCAATATTGTGGATGCCACAAGATTTTTTAGCGGAGTCTTATATTTTTCATTCACGAATTGATTTACAAAGTCTTGATATCTTTTTTGGACAATTCTTTGGCGTATTCATCCGCATCGATCAAAATGGCTTTGTATCTGCCTTGAAACAAATGACCTGCGCGGGCTCGTTTTGTATTGAAGTAGGAAAAAATTTACATTTTTTTTCATTGGGAGAAGTCTTTCTTGTTGACACGCCCTTTAGTGGGTGACCCTTGTGCTCACTTACTCAGATTGCTGCTTGTCGGTTTTGCGAATTGACACCGGAGCCAACAAGCTGTTAAAGTGCATACCATCTAAATCAATGTGCATTATTTTGAAGGGCTTGGGATCGTGTGCACTTTGGCAAGGAGTGTTGCACTTTTGAGTTGTTCGTTTTCAGCCTTTCAAGGGAATTTGGCCCTACTCGGCCTGATAATTAATTAGCATCCTACATGATTGCTGGTTTTCGTGTAATGAAGAAAAAAAAGAAATTGCATCCACAAAAAAGCAAATCAGCTTGCCCTATCAATGTGTCTGAAATGATAATTAATTACGCAGGAGATTATATCAGTTTAGGAGATACTATTGTAAAAAGGCAAAACTATTTAAATCTTGCTTGCGTTGCATGGAATATTTCTCTTCTTGATGGATATAAGAGAGGTCTAGCGATCGACAATTTTCTTAATGAATATAAAGCGAACAACCCAGGAATTGAGAATACCGACAATTTAATATATGATTTGAATTTACTTATTGAAGAAAAACTGAAGTTGTATCCAAGTCAAAAACTTTCTATTTTAAAAGCCGAAATAGTTCGTGAAAATGAGGAAGAAAAAATTATTGTAACATCCTATAAAAGAAACTAAAAATCCTATCGAGATAAGGGATGTTCATTGTTGAGCGCACTTCAAAGGCAATTGAGGTCGGATTTCAATATCGAGCTGGTCATGTCAAACAAATTGGCACTGGAATCGCTGGGCTGGTAAGGTGCAGAATGCCTGAAGCAATGTGCATTATTTTTAATTGATTGGACCTGGGTGCACTCTGGCAAGTTGTCTGCACTTTTTAATTGTTCGTTTTCGGCCTTTCAAATTAGGATTTTTCTACGCTCTTATGGAAAATCGGCAGAAAGTTAATTATTGTCGGCTACTCGATCTGGCCCGATAATAATATATGTTGGGCGACGAATATATCTCGATGATAAGAACCTACAATAACACCAGCAGAGATTAGGGGAGGTACTCCATGCGACATGTTCCGACCTCTCTCTATATCGACACCGAGTTCTTCAAAAGGAACGGGCTCCGTTTTGACAAAAAGGCATTCAAGGCATTAG
The DNA here is from genome assembly GCA_020723325.1 of Desulfosudis oleivorans. Classification (GTDB taxonomy): domain Bacteria; phylum Desulfobacterota; class Desulfobacteria; order Desulfobacterales; family SURF-7; genus DYJD01. The sequence continues at coordinate 79,044 of DYJD01000002.1, forward strand.
CCGGCACATTTGCTAAAGGTGGCCTTCGCCTGCTCGTCCCGGCAATTATGGAGCGCGAGTTACTGCGACATTTTGCCAGGGATGCTGAAAAGGCCGCCGATGCAGTTATAAACGCTCATAAGGCCTACCCTGTCAACAACTTAGCTCTTTCTGAACTTCCCTCTCAAGAGGAACTGAAAACGAAATGTATTGAAGAGATGAACCGTCAATGGTCCTTCTTCAAAGAACATTTTATCATTGAGAAACTGCCGATTGTTGGCAATCTCGAGGATGTCGTTGACTGGTATTTTGAAATCCGTCCTCCTTTCTCAGAAAAGAAATCCAAGGAATTTCCTGATGCGTTTATTATCAGCGCACTGGATCAGTACCATAAGCAACACCACGCAAACATTGCTGTCATTGGTCTTGATGGTGACTTTTGCCAAGCCTGCGCGAGCAGGCGCTACATTTTGCATTTCCCTGATCTGGAAAAGTACATCGAGGCATTCCAGCCGGAATTGTCAGGAAAAGAAAGGCTGCCCGGTGACGTTGACCTTACGAAACCCATAACAACCGAAGATCTGACGGAACTGAAGGCCATACTTGCCCGCGGGAACCAAGTGACTCCAATTGAAATTGATCGGGTTATGCAGTTGTTGGAGAGAAGAGGGTCTAATTACGATTACTTTTTCCAAAATGCTGAGCATGCTGTTTGGTTGAAGCATCTTTCGGAAAGAGGATATTTTTTCAATCCTCCCGACGCAGAACAGACCACAGAGGGGCATTATGTTTTCCCATGGTGGCCTCCCCTTGAATATCTAATACGAATATTTGACGCTGCGCCTGCTGAGGTGTTGAATATAATTTCAGCACTTCCGAATACGGATAATTTTCGGGTTTTGGAAGGTATTTTAAAGATCGTGTTAAAAGCCGATTCGGCTGACGCTCTTTTGAGGTTTTCACGATTCATCACATCCTTTATTGAAAACTGCCTCTGGGGTCACGAGCTCATAGTTAGTTTGCTGAAAAAGCCATTTATTTTTAATGCACAGCTTTCCGAAGTTGCACCTGCCTTATTACTCAAGGTTGTTGAGTTCCGCAGAGATCCTCGTGAACAGGAAAAGCGGTCCCAGCGGAAAGAAAACCCGCAAGCCAGGAACACTTCGATAGAGCCGATTCCACGTTTCGATAAATGGGAATATCAGCAAATACTGAAAAAAGGTGTCCGCCCCTTAGCCGAGCATGAGCCCTATCAGGTTTCCCGCATCCTAATTGACGCGGTGGCAAGCATGATCCGCTTGGGAATGCATCCGGAAGATTTCGAAAAAGGCGGCGACCAGGACTATTCTGAAATCTGGTGCCGGAGGCTGGATAAGCCGGATCGTGACTATCAGGATGTGAAAGAAACCCTGGTACAAACCCTGACCTATGCCTGTGAGCAGGTCTATGAAAAAGCCCCGGAATCCATTGACGCGCTGGATCAGGCATTGCGAAATCATCGCTGGGAGGTGTTCAAACGTCTGCGGCAGCACCTTTACGCATTACATCCAAATGATCAGACACTCCCATGGATACGCGAACAGATCCTTGGTCACGATGACTATCCCAAATGGGAGCACTACTACGAATTCCAATTAATGATCCGTAGGGCCAGTGAACATTTCGGCCCCCGCTTGCTCAGTTTGGAGGAACGAAAAAAAATTTTCGATGCCATTCTTAGCGGACCCTCCAAAGAGGATTATCGTGAATGGATGGGTGAGCGATTCAGTGAAGAGGCTTTTCAACAACGTCAGCGATACTTTCATCGAATGCAGCTACGCCCATTTGTTGCACTACTAAGCGGGGATTCCCGACGATATTTCGATGAGCTGGACGGCGCAGCCCAAGCTGAAGCTATTACCGATGACAGCTATTCTCCACACCCACGAGTAACAAGCGGTTGGATTTCTCAGAAAAGCCCAAAAACGGTCGAGGATCTCGAGAGCTTCACTGATGAGGAATGTCTGACCTATCTGAACGATTGGAACGAGGAGCATCGGGACAGGGACAATTGGCTGTTCGAGATTAATATCTCTGCGCTTGCTGGCGTCTTTCAGTCCCTGTTCAAAGATAAAATTGTGCATGACGGCGAGCGTCTGTCCTTCTGGATGACGAACCGTGACAGGATTGCACGGCCAATCTATGTCACAGCAATGCTCAAGACCATGATAGAACTCGTCAAGGAAAAAGATTTCGGCAACCTGGCTCAGTGGATTGAATTCTGTGCGTGGGTCTTGTCGCATCCGGACTCGGCGCGGGCGGAAGGTCAACCCGCACCGCGAGACGAATCACGCGACCATCCTGACTGGGGCAGCACGCGCCGGGCCGTGGTTGATTTAATTGACACATGTGTGAACAAGGAAACGGATATCCCGATTGCCAATAGGGATGGTCTTGCCGATCTGCTTCGACAGGCGTGCAGTCAGTTTGACTGGAGGCTCGACCACGAACGACCGGTACTGCTTAACCGTGACGATCCTATTACCGAGGCCATCAATAATACCCGTAGTCGGGCGCTCGAATCCCTTGTCAATTTTGGCTTCTGGGTTCGTCGTCAGTTACCAGAAGATCATGTGCCGGAAGTGACCGACATCCTCACTAAGCGTATAGCCGAGGGTGCTAAAATCCCGTTAACCCGACCTGAACGTGCACTATTGGGGATGCTCTTCGGAAATCTCTGCGCCCTAAACCGGGATTGGGCCTCTCAGAAACGAGAAGTCTTTTTTCCACAGGTCAATGAAGCCGTTTGGCGGGATGCCTTCGGCAGCTATATCCGCTTTAACCGGCCGGTCAAGCTGACGTTTGAAATTCTGCGGAGTGAGTTTGAGTACGCAATAGAGAACCTAAATATCCTGGCGACCAAAAAAGACGACGGCAACGAGCTTGTCGACAGACTGGGCCAGCACCTTTTCACCTACTATCTTTGGGAGGTCTATCCTCTGACAGGTGATGAAAGCCTGCTTGAGCGCTTTTATGATAAGACTAAAAACGAACGCAAACGCTGGGGGCAGCTCTTCGATCATGTTGGTCGATCATTGAGAAATAGCGGCAGGCAACTGGATAAGACTCTGACCGATCGCATAATCGCCTTTTTCGATTGGCGCTTTGAAGCCGCTGAGACGCTGGAGCTTAAAGAATTCACCTTTTGGTTGGAAGCCGAATGTTTAGACCCTGGTTGGCGTTTGCAATCGTACTCGAAGATTCTCGATCTTGGTCGAGGAAAGCGTGTTGGACTTTCTCTACAGTTGGAAGCCTTAAACAAATTGCTTCCGAATCACCTGGCATTAGTTGTTGAATGCTTTGCAAAAATCACGGATGCCATGCACCAAGGAACGCAGATGTACATTTCAGCCAACGAAGCCAGGCCTATTTTGAAGGCAGGCTTGACTGCTAAAGACCATCAGATCCGAGAAAATGCTGAACGCGCTAAGGAAAATCTGTTACGGCTCGGCCATTTTGATTATCTGGACGTTGAATGAGGGATCAAGCGTGATGACTATTTCTCTTGGCATTGGAACTGCGTCTGAAATCCATTGAAACAGAATATTATGAGCAATAAACAAAAAGAGTAAAAAAAATAATGCCCAATAATATAGTTAAGTTAAGTGTTATGAAGATTGAACATCCTAAATGGTCAAAAATTCTAATAATACCTGGGATACTTTTTTGTATTGGGGTTGCAATCATTCCAGTTCTCATTTTCTTTATGGAAGGGATGCAGTCATATCGAATTTTGATACTTACTCCAGCTTCTCTTCTATTTGCATACATGGCGTTTTTAGGATTTGATCTATATTCATATAGGAATGTAGGGTTAGAAATTACGGATGATTCCAATTTTATGATTTTTTCAGACAGCCAGAAGTCTACCAAACTAAGTGGAGAAGACGTTTCATACAAATTAATGAATAGAATGCAACTTATATACTTTTACAATAAAATGACCGGTGAAAAATTAGCTGTATTTGACCACATCTTTCCAAACTGTAAAAACGTCATTGATTGGGTCCACGGACATTTAACCTGTGTGTCCAGAGGCAGGCGAGGGGCACGCCGCCCCTGACTCACCGTGTTCCTGGATACCGGAATTTGTATCTATGGCTGAGCACTACGGCTATCATTCTGCCACTCAGAGCCACAGCCCAAAACTGCACAATGGCATTTTCATTCTGCACCGTTACCTTGTAATGGCATGAATCCATCGTTTGATGATCAGGAGCCCTTGTTCCGGCGCCATGCAACCCGGTCAGCAATGGCTATGTTTTCCGTTTCCGGAAACGGAAATGAACTGGCTTTGTCTAAATCTTGGATTGCTCAACATGGGCAGCCGGTTTTTATCTACAGGTATCACCGGGTAGAAATTTCGCGCCAGGGTATAAATAGGGTATAAAAATCAAAAAGGGTCAGGATTTGATTTGTCCTAACCCTTTGATTTCATTTGGCTGAGGGACAAGGATTCGAACCTTGATTAACGGGGCCAGAACCCGTCGTCCTGCCGTTAGACGATCCCTCAGGAACCGAATGGTGATCCAATACATAAATCCGGGATAAGAGTCAATACAAAATCCGGATTGCGGATTGGCTCTTTATTGAGTCTCAATGAACTGCTGGGCCGCCCGCAGCCGGGCCAAGGTTGCCTCTTTGCCGAGTACGGCGATGATTTCAAATATGCCGGGGCTGACTGTTCCGCCGGTAAGGGCCACGCGCACCGGCTGGGCGATTTTGCCCATCTTCAGGCCGGTGGTTTCCATCACGGCGGTGAAGGCCGCTTCCAGGGCCGGCTCGGAAAACGTGTCGATTTCCTGGAACCTGGCAATGAGCTGTTTCAACGCTTCCAGGGCCGGCGGATGCAGGTGCTTGGCGGCTTTTTCGTCGTAGACAATGTTCTCGGTATAATAAAAAGCAGCGGCATCGGCCATTTCCACCAGGGTTTTGCTGCGTTTATTCAAGGTATGAATGACCCCGGTGAGGAAATCGCCGGGTTCGGCCTTAAAACCTTTGGCTGTAAGAAAGGGCAGCAGCGGCTGATGGAGCTTTTCCGGGGGAGTGGCCTGAATATGATCGGCATTCAGGGCCTGGAGTTTTTCCGGGTCAAAGACACCGGCGGAACGTCCGATGTTTTCCAGGGAAAATTTTTCAATCAACTCGTCCCGGGTGAAAAATTCCTGGTCTCCGTGGGACCAGCCCAGCCGCACCAGGTAATTGATCAGGGCATCGGGCAGATACCCCATTTCCCGGTAGGCGGTCACGGACATGGCGCCGTGGCGCTTGCTCAGACGGGCGCGGTCCTTGCCCAGCACCATGGGTACATGGCCGAAAAGGGGCACTGCCGCGCCCAGGGCGCGATAGAGCAGGATCTGTTTGGGGGTGTTGCTGACATGGTCGTCCCCGCGAATGATGGTGTTGATGTTCATGGTGATGTCGTCCACCACCACGGCCAGATTGTAAATGGGCGTGCCGTCGCTGCGCTGGATGACGAAATCCTCAATGTCGCTGTTCTGAAAAACGATATTGCCCTTGACCACATCCTCCACCACCGTGGCGCCGTGGAGGGGCACCTTGAAACGCACCACCGCTCCCGGGGTTTTGGAAAGCCCTTTCTCCCGGCAGGTGCCGTCGTATTTGGCCTTGCCGTCCCTTTCCATGCCGGCCTTGCGCATGGCTTCCACCGCTTCCTGAGAGCAATTGCAGTAATAGGCATGGCCGCTGTCCAAGAGCTTTTGGATGTGGGCCTTGTGGATCTCCACCCGTTCCGATTGAAAATATGGGCCTTCGTCCCAATCGATCCCCAGCCATTCCAGGGCTTCCAGAATGGCATCCACCGAGGCCTGGGTAGAGCGCTCCGTATCCGTATCCTCGATGCGGAGAATAAAGCGGCCTTGCATGCGCCGCGCATACAGCCAGTTGAACAATGCCGTGCGGGCGCCGCCCACATGCAAAAAACCTGTCGGACTCGGTGGAAAGCGGGTGATGATCATGCTACTTACTCCTAAATTCAAGTATTTAACAATTTCGAATATCTAAAACCGAAATTCAAAACAAATTTAAAATTCCAAAGACTAATAATCAAAACAAAAAAAACGATTCAAGGGCCAAATCGGTTGCTATGGTTTATTTATTTGAATTTTGGTAATTCGAATTTGTTTCGTATTTCGTATTTCGATATTCGAATTTTCCTGGATGCTCAAATTCGTTTTTTTTATGTATAACTTTTGAGCCCTATCATATTCATTTTATCAGCACAAGGACCAAGACGAATTGAAAATGGAAAATCCTTGACAATCCCCGGGAATTGAAATACTAGATTCACTGCTTTATTTTTTGAAAGGCAACAAATAGAAATATGTTATATATATTCGATAGTTAGGAGATATGTCATGGCGTTACCAAAACGAAGATCGTCCAAATCAAGACGGGACAAACGGCGCACCCATAAAAAAACAGCCGCGCCGAATTTAGCCAACTGCCAGGATTGCGGCGAAGCCAGACAACCGCACCATGCCTGCCCAAGCTGCGGTTCCTATAAAGGCCGGACGGCGGTGGAGATCAAAGAGTAAGCAAAGGAGAAAAAATGCATGTCAGTCCAGGATAAAGTTATTAAAGTGATCGCGGAAAAACTGGGTGTGGAAAAAAGTGAGATTGTTCTGGAGGCATCTCTAGTGGACGATCTGGGCGCTGATTCCCTGGACCTGGTGGAATTGGTAATGACCATGGAAGAGGAATTCGATATCGAAATCCCGGATGAGGATGCCGAAAAACTGGTCACAGTCAAAGACGCCATCGACTACATCCTGAGCCATTCCTAGGCCGGCAAGCCCGGCCTTTTCAGCCCTCGGGATCATGCCTTATCAACAGATCAGAAGGGTGGTTGTCACCGGCATGGGCCTGATTACGCCCATCGGTATCGGGCTCTCCCAAACCTGGGCGGCCCTTTGTGCGGGAAAATCCGGTGTTGGTGAAATCACCCGTTTCAACCCTGTGGGTTTCGACACCCGCATTGCCGCGGAAGTGAAAGATTTTCATCCGCGGGATTTCCTTTCAGCCAAAGAAGCCAATCGAACCGAACGTTTCATTGCCTATGGTGTGGCTGCCGGCCGCATGGCCCTGGAAGACGCCGACCTGACCATTGACGGCACCAATTGTTATCGCACGGGAGTGCTCACCGGCTGCGCCCTGGGCGGACTCGCCAGCATTGAAACCATGTGCGAGATCCTGCGCCAGAAGGGGCCGCAGCGGGTCAGTCCGTTTTTCATTCCCGGATTGATCGGCAATATGGCGGCGGGGATGCTTTCCATTTACCTGAATGCCAAGGGGCCCAATTCCTCGGTGGCCACGGCTTGTGCCGCCGGCACCCATGCCCTGGGGGAGGCTTTTAATCTAGTGCGATACGGGGCAGCGGATGTCATGATCGCCGGCGGCGTGGAGTCCCTGATCACCCCCACTTGCGTGGCCGGCTTCAATGCCATGAAAGCCCTGTCCACCCGCAACCACCAACCGGAAAAAGCCTCGCGTCCTTTTGACAAGGAGCGGGACGGATTTGTGCTGGGGGAAGGCAGCGGCATGCTGATCCTGGAAACCCTGGATTCAGCCCTTTTGCGCGGTGCAAGGATCTATGCGGAAATCATCGGCTTCGGCATGAGCGGGGATGCCCATCACATCACGGCGCCGCCGCCGGACGGCGAAGGCGCGGCCCGTTGCATATCGGCAGCCTTAAATGACGCCGGCATCGCCCCCCAAGAGATCGATTACATCAATGCCCACGGCACCAGCACGCCCCTCAACGATCTGGCCGAGACCCGGGCCGTGAAAGCGGTTTTCGGCCCGGCAGCCCGCAACATCCCCATGTCTTCCACCAAATCCATGACCGGTCATCTCCTGGGCGGCGCCGGCGGGATTGAAACGGTTTTCATAGCCCTTGCCATTCATCACAATATTCTGCCGCCCACCATCAACCTGGATCAACCGGATGCGGAATGCGATCTGGATTATGTGCCCCATACGGCCCGCGAGCATAAGGTGCGCACGGCCCTGAACAATTCCTTTGGTTTTGGCGGGACTAATGCTTGTTTGATCTTGCGAAAGGCAGACTGAAGACCGAAGACTGAAGTCCGAAGGCTAGCCTGATCGATAAAAGCCTTCAGTCTTCAGCCTATTTACCTATCCCTTTAAAAAACAACCCCCACATACCCCACAAAGCTGCTTCCCGGGCTTTTTTCATAACTGGTGGCGTAAGCGATCTGCTCGGCCGTGGTTGCTCCCAGGGCCTTGGCGCTTGCAATGGCGGCGGCGGCGGCGGCGGGGCAGCAGGCATTATGTTTCTGATCAGCCTCTTTGAGCACGGCCAGGGGGTCCAGGTTGAGCATGGCCGTGATGACGGCCTGATCGTTTTCCTTGCGCACCCATTCATGGGCCTTGGGGCCGCTGCCCTTGGGGGAAAAACCGTAATTGGCGCCGTAATGGGTGAGATCCGTGGACCCAAGGACTTTGATCTTCAAGCCGGTTTCAGTAGCCAGGCCTGCCACGTATTTTGCGATTTCAAGGGAATGGGTCGTGGGCGGCAGGCCCATGGGAACAATGCGGCTGTCCTTGAAAAAGTACTTGATGAAGGGCAACTGCAATTCAATGGTGTTGTCTTCGGTAAAACGCTCAGTGGTCTCCACCCGGAAAGAAAAGCGTTGGGTGAGCCGGCCGGCGATTTCGGCGTCGACCAATAAATCGCCGAAGGGGGTTTCCCAGGCGCCTTCGGCCATGATGTGGTTGGATGAGCCGGCATGCAGGTGCATCCCGTAAATGCAGACCACGTCCGGCGCCGGGCCTTCCGCCAACCGTTTAATGACATTGCAGGCGATGCGGCCGGAAAAATACCAGCCGGCATGGGGCACGATCCCGCCGATGAGGCTGGCCCCCTGGGGGGATGGGACAGGAGCATCGGAAATGAATTCCTGGATTTCAGCCTCACAATCCGATGCGGCCTTGGGATACCAACTGCCGGCAAAAACAGCTTTGCGTTTTTTCATCTGCCCCGCCTCCTTTCCCGGTAAGAAGCATTTTGCGGCCACCCCCGCTGTTCCTGCGGTTGATGGATGAGGGATTATGCCGTTAATAATTGATTATTAATTATTCACTGCTGATTGCTGCTCTTAGCTTAAGGGAGATTGCAAACGATTAATAATCAATTGTCAATGAAGCCTTGCTCATCATTTCAACTGACAATCCACCCGGTCTGGCCCGAAATCGGTGACCTCCAGTTTGCTCCCGCCTAATTTATGTCCGTCCAGGACCCCGGCCAATTCCTCGCTGGTGCCTTTGTAGCGCAGATCCAGGACCAACAGGCCGCTGGTCTTGTTCCAGCCTTCTTTCTTGGCCGAAGCCACGGATTGCATGCCTTCGATGCCTGCCACGACTTCCTTGTATTGGTTGAATGCCTTGACGTTGTTGACATACAGTTTCAGCGGCGCGCCATTGTTCAGGTAATCCTGAAAGGATTCGGTCACGGCATTGACCAGATAGTCGTTGACCGCATTCTTCACCACTTCCTTCAAGGCCAGGGTGGCGCCGGTCAAGGGGCTCACATGGGCCGCCACGCCGTTTTTCACCACCGAGCCCAGCAAGAGGCCGCTCTGGCTCTGCACCACCTTCAGTTGCAGGCTGGATTGCAGGGAACGCATGCCCGTGCCGGGAATGGCTTCGCCGATATCCTGGGCCACGGCCTTGCCCAGGACAACATACTGGGCGCCAAAGGCCATGCCCAGACTGGAGGCGGCTTGCAGGTTGCCGGCCAAGGCCTGCCGGGCTTTATCCTGATTCTTGGCCTGCTCCAATTGGGACTTGTCCACCAGTTCAAACCCCTTGGCCTGGAGCATGGCATTGAGCTCGGTCTCGGCAATGCGCATATCCGGCTTGCTCATATCCAGATAGTCCTCCTCCACCAGGATCATGAGTTTAGGCCGGTCCATGCTGATCAGGAGGATTTTCATGGCGATCAGATCGTCCTTGATTTTATCCAAGGACACGGTGGCCTTGATTTTGGCGATATAATTGCCTTCGCTCTGGCTCTCGGAAAGCACCGTGAAGCGGGTGACATAGCCCTGGGCCCGGGCCAAAATTTTTTCCTTCTGCAGCACATAGTTTTGGGTTTCGCTTTCAGAGTGAATATACACGCCCACACCTTGCTCCACAGCAGCGCGCTGGGCCTGACGTATGGCGTCCGCCTTGGAAACCGCGCTGATGCCCTCCACTTCCACAACCCGCTCTTCTGCCTGGGCAAAGGCGCACAACATCAATGTGATTCCCAGCAAGACCGTCATCATTCCGATTTTTGTTTGCATGATCCTCCTTCAAACAATGTGAGTCGGCTAATAATTTTGGAGCTGTCTGAATTTAATGTACCGTGTTTCTGATAAAGCTGAAGGGGAAATATTATCCGAATTCAACGCCATTGGCAAGTAATTCATCCAGGGGCAATTCCGCGCGCTTTGTTCGGGGTCGGGATCGGTATCGGTATCGCCGTCGAATCAATTTTTCGATACCGATTCCGACCCCGACCCCGACTCCGATTATGGACACATATATGCAATTGCCCAGGAAGATCATTTTTTTAGATTACCTGATAAATTTTCAAATCTCAGGCTTTTTTTCTGCGATTCAATGATTAATGTATTGTATCCGCGACGGTTTATGATTATACAAAGGGCGGATGGTTTCCTGTTTACAAGGAAACGATTTTATACTTTTAAATTTGGGTAGAGTTCGGCTTGTGCTTGAGCCCAGGGAGGCGGACCATGTGGGAATATACAGATAAAACCAAAGATCATTTTTTAAATCCCCGTAATGTGGGTGTGGTTGAAAATGCCGACGGCGTGGGTGAGGTCGGCTCCATGGCATGCGGCGATGCTCTCAAGCTGACGTTCAAATTGGATGAGAACCAGCGCATCAAGGAGGCCAAATTCCAGACCTTCGGCTGTGCCAGCGCCATTGCATCCTCTTCAGCCCTAACGGAAATGATCATCGGCCTGACCATCGAGGAAGCGGAAAAGGTCACCAACGAGCAGATCGCCCAGTTCCTAGGGGGCTTGCCCAAAGAAAAAATGCACTGTTCCGTAATGGGCCGGGATGCCCTGGAAAAGGCCATTGCCTGTTACCGCGGCGAGGCTGCCAAGAAAATCGACGGCGAAGTGGTCTGTGAATGTTTCGGCATCACCGACCTGGAAATCAAACGGGTGGTGCTGGAAAACAATCTGGCCACCATTGAAGAAGTCACCGATTATGTCAAGGCCGGCGGCGGCTGCGGCAAGTGTCATGAAAAAATCCAGACCATCATCGACGACTTGACCGGCCTGCAAAAATCCGAAAAGAAAAAGGCCGCGCCCATGACCAATATTCAAAAAATCAAGTTGATCGAGGAAACCCTGCGCCGGGAAGTCAAACCGGCCCTGGAAAAGGACGGCGGCAATATCGAATTGGTGGATGTGGACGGCTCCCGGGTGCTGGTGACCCTGCGGGGAACCTGCGCCACTTGCAGCAAAAGCCAGATCACCCTCAAGAATTATGTGGAGTTCAAGCTGCGGGAACTGGTGGCGGATGACCTGGTTGTGGAGGAGGTATGAAGATGAAGGTGATTTACACCGACAACAACGCCACCACCCAGGTGGACCCGGCCGTACTTTCGGAAATGCTCCCTTACCTTGAGCAATATTATGGCAACCCTTCCAGCATGCACACCTTCGGCGGCCAGGTGGCCCGCAAGATCACCGAAGCCAGGGCCAAGACCGCGGCCTTACTGGGTGCCAAACCCGAAGAGATCCTGTTCACCAGTTGCGGCACTGAAAGCGACAGCACAGCCATCCGGGCCGCCATTGCCTCCAATCCGGACAAACGCCATATCGTCACCACCCGGGTGGAGCATCCGGCGGTGAAAAACCTTTGCGAGCAATTGGCCAAGGGCGGCTACCGCATCACCTTTGTGCCCGTGGATCGCAATGGCGCCTTGGATCTGGACCTGCTTTACAAGAGCCTCACCAACGACACGGCCATTGTGAGCATCATGTGGGCCAACAATGAAACCGGCGTGGTTTTTCCCATTGAGGAAATCGCCGCCGAAGTCCGCTCCCGGCGCATCGTGTTCCATACCGACGCGGTCCAGGCCGTGGGCAAGCTTCCCATAAATCTCGGCAAGCTGGACATTGACATGCTCTCCCTTTCCGGCCACAAGATCCATGCCCCCAAAGGCATCGGCGCCTTGTATATCCGCAAGGGCACCAAGTTTGCGCCTTTCCTGATCGGCGGCCACCAGGAATCCGGCCGCAGGGGCGGCACGGAAAACGTGGCTTCCATCATCGCTTTGGGCAAGGCCTGCGAGCTGGCCGGCGCCAACCTGCATGAAGAGAACACCCGGGTAAAAGAGCTGCGCGATCGGCTGGAAAACGCTTTATTGAAAAAAGTCCACAAGGCCTTTGTCAACGGCGGCACGGAAAAGCGCCTGCCCAACACCACCAGCATCGCCTTTGAATATGTGGAAGGCGAGGCCATTCTGCTGATGATGAACGAGTTCGGCATCTGCGCCTCCTCCGGTTCGGCCTGTACCTCGGGCTCCCTGGAGCCTTCCCATGTGCTTAGGGCCATGGGCGTGCCCTTTACCGCGGCCCACGGCTCCATCCGCTTCAGCCTGAGCATTTACAATACCCAGGCGGAAATCGACTTCATTGTTGAAAAGCTGCCGCCCATCATCGCCAGATTGCGGGAATTGTCCCCCTTCTGGAAGTCGGCCGTAGCCTGAAAGCTTGTTATATCCCCAACATCAAGGGGTGGGCATCATGTTCAAGGTGTTGATTCGAGATAGTCTGGAACCTATTGCCCGGGAAATCCTGGCAGCCACGGGTCAGATTGAAGTGGTGGAGGATGACCGCAAGGAGCTGGGGGCATCCATCGCCGAATTTCACGGCATTGCCGTGCGCAGCGCCACCCAGTTGACCGAACCGCTGCTGAAGCAGGCCGTCAACCTGAAGGTCATCGGCCGGGCCGGCATCGGCGTGGACAACATCGACGTGGCCGCTGCCACCCGCCAGGGGATCGTGGTGATGAACGCACCGGGCGGCAACACCGTCACCACCGCGGAGCATGCCATTGCCTTAATGCTCTCCCTGGCTCGCAACATCCCCCAGGCCACGGCTTCCATCCGGGCCGGCAAATGGGAGAAAAAGACCTTGACCGGCATTGAAATCACCGGCAAGACCCTGGGCATCATCGGCCTGGGCCATATCGGCCGGGTGGTGGCCAAACGCGCCAAGGGCCTGCAAATGAGAGTCGTGGCCACCGACCCCTATGTGAGCGCCGCCTCGGCCAAGGAACTGGCCGTGGAGCTGCTGCCCCTGAACCAATTGCTGGCGTGCTCTGATTTTATCAGCCTGCATGTGCCGCGCATGAAAGAAACCATGAACCTGATCAATACCGAAACCCTTTCCCGCATGCGGCCCGGCGTGCGCATTATCAATTGCTCCCGGGGGGAGGTGGTCAACCTGGACGATCTGTACCAGGCCCTTGCAAGCGGCCGGGTGGCGGGTGCGGCCCTGGACGTGTTTCCCAAGGAGCCGCCGGACCCGGGCCTGCCCATTCTGAAGCACCCCCATGTGATTTTCACTCCCCATCTGGGCGCCAGCACCGGCGAGGCCCAAACCAAAGTGGCGGAAATGATCGCCCATCAAATGGCGGACTATCTGACCCAGTCCATCATCACCAATGCCGTCAACTTCCCTTCGGTTAGCAGGGAGGTCCTGGAAAAGATCCGGCCCCATCTGGAGCTTTCGGAAAAAATGGGCAAGCTCATGGGCCAGTTGGTGAAAAAGGCCTGCGATATCACCATTTCCTACTGCGGGGAAGTGAGCCGGCTGGAAACCCGGCCCCTGACCCATGCGGTGCTCAAGGGTCTGCTGTCGGCCTTTACCGACAAGCCCGTGAATGACGTGAGCGCGCCATCCATGGCAGCGGAAAAAGGCATTCATGTCAAGGAAACCATGAGTCCTTTGGCCGATGATTTTACCGGGTTGATCAAATTAAAAATGGAAGGCTGCACCGAAGGGCCGGATGAAATCTGGGGGACCATCTTCAGCAAAAAATACCCCCGCATTGTGCGTTTCGGCCAGATCTACATGGATGCCATTCCCGAAGGTTACATGATCATCGTGCAAAATATCGATATGCCGGGGGTCATCGGCAATCTCGGCACCACCCTGGGCCGCCACAACATCAATATCGCCCGCTTCCAGCTCGGCCGGCGGGAGCAGCACGCCCTATGCATGATCAACATCGACACCCCGGCTGATGAAAAGGTCATCGAGGATATCCGTCGGCTGCCCAACATCCTCTCGGCCTGCCAGGTGCATTTGGAATGAGCCCCACCCAAAGGCCGCTCGCCCCTTTGCCCAGGCGGCGGTTTCCCGCAGATCAAAAGCCGGTGAAAGCCCTGGTGGCGGACCTGCGCGGTAATATCATCGAGCTTGATGGCTATGGCGCCGTGGGCATGGCCGGATCCAAGTATACCCTGCTGACCCAGACGGAAACCATTGCCATGCCCCCGGGCGGCGAACTGATGTTCCTGCCGGAACGTGCGCCGGTGCTGTTCAATTTGAAGCGCAAGGCCATGGAAACCGTCCATACCCATCCCCAGCGGGGGGAGCCGGTTTTCCCGGTGGCGGTATTCAATTCACCCGGTTATGTCAACACCTATATGTGTGCCTATGCGGAAAGAGCCGGCGCCGGTCCGCTGCCGCTTTTTTCTTATGGGGCCGTGGGTTGGCGCCGGGAGGGCTTTCGATCCGCGGCCTTGCAGGTGGATGCGGAGCGGCGCCAAGATCTGCGCCTGATGCCCATGGGAAAAGTGCATGCCGGTGTGGCTGTGCTGCGCAAGCAAATGCCGGCCAACCGCCTGCGGGCCCACCTGGAAAAATGCGCCCTGACCTACGGCTGCCCGGCGGCCAAGAATTTTTTTCTGGGCCGTTATGAGGCCCCCCTGCCCACGGCCCGCAAATGCAATGCCGGCTGCCTGGGCTGCATTTCCCTGCAAAAAAGCAAAACCGGTATCCGCAGCCCCCAGGACCGCATTGAATTTGAACCCACCCCTGGGGAAATCGCCGAAATCGCCCTCACCCATATCCAGCGGGTGGAGCGGGCTGTGGTCAGTTTCGGCCAGGGCTGCGAAGGGGACCCCTTGCTGGCCGCGGATGTGATTGCGCCGGCCATCGAAAAAATTCGCCAGGCCACCCCCCAGGGCACCATCAATATGAACACCAACGGCAGTCGGCCGGAGATCCTCACGGATTTGTTTGATGCCGGCTTGGACAGTGTGCGCATCAGCCTGAACAGTGTGCAGCCGGAATGCTATAAAGCCTATTTTCAGCCGGCCGGCTATGACTTTGCCCATGTGGTAAAAAGCATCGACCTCAGTCTGGCCAAAGGCAAATTCGTTTCCATCAACTACCTGAACTGCCCGGGGGTCACCGATGGGCAAAACGAGGCCGAAGCCTTGCTGGAATTTCTCAGCCGGCATCCGGTGCATTTGATCCAATGGCGCAATTTGAATTTTGATCCCTTGCGCTATCAGCAAGCCATGGGAGCAGCAACTGAGCTTGGGGATCCCATGGGCCTGCCGGCCTTGCTGGGCAAGGTGCGACGACGCTTTCCGGACATCAAATTCGGCTATTTCAATCCCCCAAAGGAGAAATTCTAAAGAGTTTGGCTATGTTTGCCGATAAGTGGTTAAAATAAGAGAAAAAGGTGACTACTATGGAAATTGTGATCGGTACCCTACCCAAAATCGGCGCCCAGGAAAAGAAACGGCGGATCGGCAATGAAGAGGTCATTGAGGCTCGGGTTTTGAACATGCGTTATCCGCGCAAACCTTACGGACTTCCACCCATGGGACGGGAAGAACGCCGCCAAAGGCATGGAGCTCCGGACCCGCTCCAGGGCCGGATCATGACCATCCTCATTCCGGAAGCATTCAGCATCCCGCGGGATGCGGCCTCCGGGAAATACAAGATTCTCATGCGTTTTGTTGCGAATCGTTAGTCATTCCTTCGAGCCGCAACCGGGCAGCGGAAAGGGGCAAGTTATCAAAACATGGTGGATGTGCTGCTGATCCAGCCGCCGGTGCAGGATTTTTATTTGACCGCAAAACGGACCATCCCCTATGGGCTGACCTGCATTGCCGCTGCCCTGCAAGCCGCCGGCTATTCCGTGGAACTGTTCGATGCCCTGGCCACTCCCAAAAAGCGTTCCATCCCGCGGCCGGCGGAACTGGATTTTTTGGCGCCGTATTATGGCCGGCCGGACTGTTCGCCCTTTGCGCTCTTTCACCAGTTTCAGCATTTCGGTTACAGCTTTGAACATATCGGCGCCGTGGCCCGGGCATCCTCCGCCAGGCTGGTGGGCATTTCCTCGCTTTTCAGCGCTTACAGCGACTGCGCCTTGCGCACGGCCGAAATCGTTAAAAAGAATTTACCCCAATGCCGCATCGTCATGGGCGGCCACCATCCCACGGCCCTGCCGGAAGCGGTGATCCGTCATCCGGCCGTAGATTTTGTCCTGCGCGGTGAAGGCGAGGTCTCCCTGCCCATGCTGGTGAAGGCCCTCAAGCAGGGCGGCGATCTAACCGCGATCCCCGGCATTGTTTTCCGAAAAGACAATGAGATTTTTCAAGCAAGCGCCCCGGCCCTCATGGACGATCTCAATGCCTATCCGCCGCCGGCCGTGGAATTGATCAGACATAATTTCTATCAGCGCAACAAGGCCGCCAGCGCCGTGGTGGTGGGCAGCCGGGGCTGCCCCCTGCGCTGCTCTTATTGCGCCGTGGCCGGGTGGCCCTACCGCCGCCGCAAAACCGATGCAGTGGCAGCGGAAATCGCCCGGGCGGTGCATGATCACGGCGCGCGCTTCATCGACTTTGAAGATGAAAACCTGTCCCTGGATCGAGCCTGGTTCGGCGCGCTTTTGGATGAGTTGATTTCCCGCTTCAAGGATTTCAAGCTTGAGCTGCGCGCCATGAACGGCTTGTTCCCAGCCACCTTGGATGCCGACATTCTTCATAAAATGAAGCAGGCCGGATTCCGCACCCTGAACCTTTCCCTGGGTTCCATTGATCCTGATCAACTCACCCATTTCCACCGACCGGACACCAAGGCTGATTTTGAAAAAATTCTGGCCCAGGCCCGCAACCTGGGACTTTTGGTTACAGCCTATATCATTGTGGGCGCGCCCGGCCAGCAGCCGGAATCATCCGTGGCCGACATCCTATATCTGGCCGGAAAAGGTGTTCTGGTGGGCGTGTCGGCCTATTATCTGGCTCCGGGCAGCCGGGATTTTGCCGAGCGGACCCGTTCCGGACAAGTTCCTTCGGATTTCCGCCTGATGCGCGGCAGTGCCCTCACCGGCGCCGATGCCGACAAACGCCGGGACACAGCCACCTTGCTGCGCCTGGGGCGCATCACCAATTTCATGAAGTGGCTGGCTGAAGCAGACAAGGATGTTTGGGAATCCGCTGGCCTGCATGCCCGGGTGCGCATGACCGCAGGCCAAAGACTACTTGCGCAGTTTCTGCAGGATGGTTTGATCCGCGGGATTACTCCAACAGGCGAGGTTTTCCTTCACACCACTTCCCTTAACCTGACCAGTCGGTTTCTTGCCGGATTGGGATCGGGAAAAAAGATATGAAAAAGGCATTTCAGCCTTGATTATGATTTGAGCCGGTTACGAAATTCGATATTCGCTTTTTTCCGCCAAACGAACCGCAGAATATCCAACAAGGAATATCGAACATCGAAGGATGGTATCACTTCGTTCTTTCAGTTTTGACTTTCAATGCGTGGCAAAGGGTCTACACTCCGATTCCGGCTTACAAATTGGCGTTGCATTTAAACATTAAAATTACTGTTTTTGCCTTGCCTCTTGCGGTTTCGTATGGTAATTGTGAATATACATTGTAATGGAATTATATTTACTGCTATATCAAATGTTTATAAAATGACGAGCCCGGTCTGCCGACACAAACCGGAAAAAAGCCGGCCCAAAGGCGATTCGCGGCGATATTCGCACTGTCAGCGGTTCCTGCGCTTTTTGAAATAGGGTTTCATGGGCCGACGGTTATGGTGTGCATTATATTAAATTAGGGGGCGGTTGATGGAAAAAAAGATTCTGATCGTGGATGATGAAAAAATGATCCGGGACATGTTGGAAAAGGCCTTCACACGGGAAGGGTATCTGACCCGCAGCGCCGAAAGCGGCGAAGAGGCCCTGGACTTGCTGGCCCGGGAAAAGATCAAAGTCATGTTTCTGGATCTTAAATTGCCGGGCATGAACGGTCTTGAGCTTTGCAAACAGATACGATCGGAAAATCCCATGGCCATCATGTATGCTGTTACCGGATATGCTTCCTTGTTCGAACTTTCGGATTGCCGGGATGTGGGTTTTGAAGACTACTTCACCAAGCCGGTGGATTTAAAAACCCTGTTCAAGGCCGCCAATGATGCTTTTGACAAGATCACCCGCTGGGAAAAGCATTGATGCCCCATGTCTTGTCAGGGCAAGACATGGGCCGGGCTCACTGCGATAGTAAAGAAAAGCTTGTTGCCTTTTTCATTATACCAAAAATTATGGCTGTACCTGCGGATGATGGCAAGCCCCCTGCCATGATCGCAATCCACAGCCGGCTGTTTTTCCTGGGCCGCACGCCAATCAAAGCCCGGACCTTCATCTTCAATCTCCACCATTAAATGATTCTCGCGAACCAGCAGGCTGTAGCAGACCGATTTGGCTGCATCCGAGCCATGGCCGTGTTTGACGGCATTGGTCATGCCTTCCCGCATTGACAGACAAACGGCGAATATGGCGGTCTCAAGCCCCCTTTCCGTCAAAAACTGGCGGGTTTCCTCGTCGGCCAGATCGATATTTTCCAGTGTGGAGGCAAAAGTCATGGTCAGTTGATCCCGGAGTTTGGTGATGGAAAGGGTCGGCGCTGTTTGCATATTTTCGATTTCCGGATGCGGCTCCTGCTAGATTTCAACCCCCATGACGACTACATCATCTTCGGCCTGGAAAGCCCCGGGCCGCAGTATCTGGGCGATTTCCCCGGGAGCGGTTTCAATGGGGAGGTCACGCACGCTCTCGCAGGCGCGCCGGATGATCTCCAGGTTTTGGGTCCAGACATTTTTTTCCGCAAGGGATTCGATGAGGCCATCCGAATACAGAAAAAAACGATCACCGGCGGCAACCTCCATCTGGCGCTGGCCAAAATAAACATCCTTGAAAATGCCCAGGACATCCCCCTCCATTTCCATGATTTCAGCCTGGCCCTGCTTGGGAACATAAATCATGGGGGGATGGCCGGCGTTGATCAGGATCATCTGCTTGGCCTTGCGGTTGAGCCGGGCATAGCAGGCCGTCAGATACTTGCCCTCCGGCATGATTTCCGCAAGAACATCGTTGATCATCTTCATGCTCTCAAGGGGCTGATACACCGGTGACGTGTTCTGCTTTAAAAGGGCCTTCACCGAGGCGGTCAAATAACTGGTCTTGATGTCATGCCCGGAAAAATCCGCCAGAAAATAACCGAAGATGCTCTGGGAAATGGCCAGCACATCGTAAAAATCCCCCCCGGCTTCCTGCAGGGCGTGGTAGTATACGCCGAAACGGGCCTCGGGCTGCATGGCCGGAGTGGTCAGCAGGGCGGCCTGGGCTTCGGTGATCTGCTTCAGCTTTTCCGCTTGACTGGCAATCATGGAATTGGTGGCGATGGACAGTTTCAGGTGCAGCCGCACCCTGGCCAGGACTTCCCGGGGGTGGAAGGGTTTGGTGATATAATCCACGGCTCCCAGCTCAAAGCCGGAAAGCTTGGCGTCGATCTCGCTGACACCGGTGAGGAAAATCACCGGAATGGCCATGGTGCCGGCATTTTTTTTCAATAATTTGATGACCTCGAAACCGTCTTCTTCCGGCATGCGGATGTCCAGGAGAATCAGGTCCGGCCTTTCATGGGCGGCCAGCTTGCGGGCGGACGGACCGTCGGCAGCGCTGAAAACCCGGTAGCCGTCCTTGGTCAAGATGGTTTCCAGCAATTTCAGGTTTACCGGATTGTCGTCCACAATCAGGATGGAAAGGCGATTATCAGTGTCCATATGGATGTTTTTCAGCTTTATAAGATTGGATAAGTGGATAAGACTTGATCAATCAGATCCAGCTTTTCGCTTAGAATTTGAATCAGCCCCATTGCGTTGGACAGATTGCTGTTGCGGGCGTTCATTTCCAATTGCCGGGCTTCATTGGCCAGATCGCTGAAGCCCAGATTGCCTGCCGAACCCTTTATGGAATGGGCCAATTCCTTCACCCTGTCCGCATCGGCATTTTCCAGGGCCGTTACGAGCCGATCAAGATCGGCCCGGGAAGTTTCCAGAAAAAGAGCGACCAAGGCAGTGAATTCGTCCAGTTCCAAGCCGAGGCTATGGGCCAGCTCCTGAAAATGCATGCGCAATCCTCCTTGGGACAGGTCTCATGATAATTGCTGATGGCCTCAATATTAGCGGAGGGATGTCTGGATTGCAACAGCGAATCGCAGAACCATCTTATTTGGTTTTCTGGGTCGGGGTCGGGGTCGCTATCGGTATCGAAATGCCAATCGATAAAACAAATCAAAGCACTTTTGCCATGAACCATTTTCCGGGGAATGCCGCCAGCGGACGAATTCATCCCGGACGGCTTCCATGAGGGTGTCCAGGTCCTTTTTGCCGGCGCTGGTCAGGGCCTCGGCCAGGGCGATGCTCATCTGGGTGTAGTCGGTGAACAGGGCCGGGTCCGGCAGGTCGGTGATGCCGGCCGTACACTAGCGGCGTCGGTGTAATCGGTGGATTGTGTAACAGTTTTGCCACGCAGCGAATGATTTTTTATGCAGATGTTCATAATAAACGAACGGCCTGTTGGCGATCCCCGAGGCAATTCCATTGCCCGGAATGCCGGCATGATCATCCCATCGAACATGAAAAAAACTCTGCCAATCAGGCATAAATTCTTTCTCCTCCCCTTTGCGGAACTTTCACAGGGGAAAAACCATGATGACCCTGCGGCTTTTTTCCCGCAAATTCGAATCCGTGCCGGCCACCACATCCTGGTACCTTCACCATCACGAAAATCATCAATAAAAAAGGACTTGCCGTTTCCGGCTAAGTCCTTAATTTTCTGTGGTGCCGGAGGCGAGAATCGAACTCGCATGGACTTGCGCCCGGTGGAAGCGCTTCGTTTTTACCGCGAGTACGGACATGTCAATATGGCAGATATCGGGTTTCGCAGGTAAAATCCACTGCAAATCCCGGCGCAACGGTCTGCTGATTTGATATTATTACAGCAAGATTTTCTAACATAGATCAAATTCTTGCCCTTTCACGACAAATCCATTGAATCCGTCCTTCACAGGATCTCTGTCCGGTTTGGGTTGGTAGTGGTAGAGCCACATCTTTTTTTTGATCTCCGGGGGAAGCGTGCAGAGTTCGTCATAATGGGCGTGGACCGTTGTCCGGAAAGCTGTGGTCTCCACATCATGAAAAATCAAGCCCACCTCCGTATGGATGTGGGTTAAAAATTCGGGTTGAAACTGGGTGTCCGTTGAAATAAACACATTGGGGCTTCCACCGGTTTCCGACATCAACAGGCCGTAGCTGTAATGATTCCGCGAATCCGCCATAACATGGGGCATCCGCCACAATGTAAAATCGATGGCCTCCCAGGTAAAACGATTTTCAGCGGATATGGGGAAGCATTCAAAATAATCGTCCAGGTGCATCACCTTGCCCTTGATGCATTTTAGTCCGCCCTGCAAGGAATGGTTCCAGAGTTCCTCCATGGTCGCCGTGTTCATGAAGAGTTTGGGGGGAGGTGAATTGGGAACGAAATAGGTGTTGATGGCGACCCACTCGAGACCGCCGATATGGTCCGAATGGAGATGGGAGATGTAGACCGCCTCGATCTCGCGGCCGAAATTTGCCGCGTTAATGCCGGCTTCATTCAGAGAAAAACGGATATCGCTGCCGCAGTCCAACAGCAGTTTTTTCCCTGACTGCGCGGTGATCAGCAGGTTCGACTGGTAGTAATCCGCTGTTGTGAAAGCCGAGCCGACCCCCAGAAATTTTATTTTCAATGGTTTTTCCTTTGTGTGTGCAGGTTCAGGACTTTGCCGAGAAAGACCTCCGCTTCCGGCGGAATCGACGTAAAATTGACCCGGAACGAAGAAGGCGAAGCCACGTCGGTGACCTTGGCGTATAGATCCGTGGTGACGGCCTGGCTTTTTTCGTCAAACAGCGTGATCTTGATGTTCACCAGCTTCTCCAGTTCCAAGTCCGCTGTTATCGCGGCCGCCTGTTCGATGATACCGGTGATGGACCCGGAATGCAAATCGCTGCCGGCGTGTTTGCCGGCGAGGACCGTAAACTGAATGTTCAGCGGTTCGGCCAGGTCCAGGAGCTCCAGTGCTTTTTTCTTGGGCAGCTGGATATTGAATTTCCCCCCCACGCCGCCGATTTCATAGATTACGATGGGTTCCTTGACCCCCTTGGGCATAACTTCCAGCTGGTCGTCCACCCTCAGGATATCTCCGCAGGCCTTGAGGGTGCTCTCGGAAATATAGGTCTGTCCGCCGACGGTGTAGGATTCTATCCGGGCGGTCAGGTTCACGTTCCGGCCCACGCAACCGTATTTCATCCGTTTCATGGAGCCGATGTTGCCCACCACCACCATGCCGGTATTAATCCCGATGCCCTGATGAACTTCGGGATAGCTTCTTTCCCGGCATTTTCGGTTGACCTCGGCCATGGATAGCTGCATTTCCAGGGAACAGGCCACGGCCCTCAGGGCGTCGTCTTCCCGCTGGATGGGAGCGCCGAAGATGACAAAAATGGCATCACCGATGAATTCGTCGATGGTGCCTTTGTATTTCAAGATGATTTCCGTCATGGTTTCAAGATAGATATTGATGATATCCACCACCTCCTCCGCCGGCAGCCGCTCGCCGATGGCGGTAAAGCCGCGGAGATCCGTCATCATGATGGTGACCTGCCTTTTGTCACCACCCAAGATGGCACCGTCTGGGGTCTCGAGGATGCTGTCGACAATATCGTCCGACAGATACTGGCCGAAGGTTTTCCGAATGAACCGGTTGGCCCTTTCCAGGTGGTCCATGGCCTCGTTTCTTTCCAGGAGGTTGATGTAGCCCCGGGAATGGTAGCGGATGCGGGCGATGATCTCCAGGGGGTCCGGGAGTTTCACCATGTAGTCGTTGGCCCCCAGGGCGAACGCCTCGGCCTTGGTGCGGGCCTCTTCCTTGCTGGAAAGAACGATCAGGGGCACGGCGGCGGTTCGACGGTTGGCGCGGAAATAGCGGACCAGGGTTAGGCCGTCTATGTCCGGCATCACCAGGTCCTGGAGAATCACCGTGGGCTGTATCTGGTTGGCCTTTTTGATTGCCAGGGTTGGATCCTGGCAGTAGTGGAAATCGATGTCGGGCTCCGTGTTCAGCATCCGCCGGACGGTTTCGCCGATGATGGCCTGGTCATCCACCAGGAGGACGGTTATCCTGTGCTCCGCCAGTTTTGTCTCCGCTAACGCGCTGTTCACTGCAAAAAACGTCTCCCTTCCCGTTTGGATAGAAAAGCGATGATGGCCTGGGCGATGGCCTCCACCGGCAGGCACTCCACCGCGGCGTTGAGCTGGACAGCCGCCTTGGGCATACCGTAAACCGAGGAAGTGGCCTCATCCTGGGCGATGGTATGCCAACCCAGCCGGCGAAGCTCCCCCAAGCCCTTGGCGCCGTCGTTCCCCATGCCGGTCAGGATGATGGCGATGCCGCTGTCCGGCCAGTTTTCCGCAGCGCTGTGAAAAAAGACATCCACCGACGGGCGGAACGGTACATCCTTCGGTTCCGAGGTATACGCGAAGCGGCGTTCGGGGGTCAGGACCATGTGGTCATTGGTGCTGGCCACATAAATGGTGCCGGCCGCCGGATCGGTACCCTCCCTGGCCAGTTCCACTTTCATGACAGCCTGTTTGGCGAGCCAGTTGACCATATTGGCGGAAAATTCCTCCAGTACATGCTGGATAATGACGATGATGGCCGATAGCTGACCGGGGAGGCCGCCGAGAATCTTTGCCAGAGCCTTGGGCCCGCCGGTGGAAGCACCGATGATGACCAGGGGGGCGGCGGGTTTTTCAGCATCCCGGCTTGACGAAGGGCGGGAGACGGCTTGGACCTTGGCCGGTTCCTGCGGACCTGCCGGTGGGTTTTGCTTGTCCACCGATTTTTTCAGGATGCCGGCTTTGCGGATCTTTTTGCAGAGCAGCTCATCGAAGGAACGCGCGCCGGCTTTGTCGGTTCCGATTTCAACGGCATCCACCGCCCCAAACCCCATGGCCTTGAATATTTCGCCGGAATGGGCATCAATATCCGACGTTAGAATGATGATCTGGCACGGTGTTTTCTGCATCATCCCCCGGGTCACTTCGACGCCGTTCATCACCGGCAGGTCGATATCCAGGAGGACCACGTCGGGACGGTTGGTTTCCACCTGCTTTATGGCCTCGGAACCGCTTCCGGCGGTCCAGACAATCGAGAAATCCACCTGCTTATCGATGCATTTCCGTAGAGAGCACAATACTTCGACGTCATGATGGGCGATGCCGATGCGCATGGTCACGAATCTCCGATCAGGTCAATCACCGCATCCAGAAAGGTGTTGTCCTCAAAGCTGCTTTTGGTTAAGTAGTAATCCGCCCCCAATTCGAGCCCCCGCATCCGATCCTCCTCCCGGTCCTTGTAGGAGATGATGATCACCGGTATGGACTTCAAATCATCATGTCTCTTGATATTGCCCACAAATTCGAATCCGTTCATCCGGGGCATGTCGATATCGGAGATAACCAAGTCGAAGTGGCTGGAACGGATGACGTTCCAGCCTTCCGCGCCGTCAACCGCTATTTCCACTTCATATCCCATGTTTCTCAGAAGTTTACGCTCCATCTCGCGCACGGTAATGGAGTCGTCCACCACCAGAATGCGTTTCTTGCGGGCTTTTCCGACATCATCATCAGTCCCGATTTTTTTCAGACTGCGGCCGTGTAACAGATTGTCGATGGAGCGCACCATGTCTTCCACATCAATAATGAGTACCGGTGACCCGTCCAGCATGATAGCGGCGGCATCAATGTTCGGCACTTTTCCCAGGCGGGCATCCAGGGGGCGCTCCACGAGATCGGTCTCCCCTAGGAATTTGTCCACGGCCAATCCATAGGTATGGAGGCGGTCGCTGAGCACCAGCACCATGATGTCATCCGCCGGCTTTGCTTTTCTATTGGTGGATAGAACATCGTGGATATCCACCAGGGCGATGTTGCTGCCGTCGAACTGGAAGTATTCGCGGGATTCCACGGTCTCGATTTCCTCACGGTTCAAAACCAGGCACCGGTCGATGCGCGCCAAGGGAAACGCATAGAGTTCCCCGCTTATTTCCACCAGAAACGTCCGGATGACGGAAAGGGTCAGGGGAAGTTCCAGGATGAATGTCAGCCCTTCACCGGGTTTGGTCTCCGCCCGGACCACTCCGCCCACTTCGCGGACCATGGTTTGAACCACGTCCAGACCGACACCCCGGCCGGATATCTGCGTGACATCGCTCCTGGTGCTGAAGCCGGGCAGAAAGAGAAAATCCAGCAGTTCATGTTCGCCCATCTGTTCAATCATTTTCTCATTGGCCAGCCCCTTCCGGGCGATCTTCTTGCGGAGGTCGTCCAGAATGATTCCGCGGCCGTCATCGGAAACGGTGACCATGAGCATGCCGGAGAGATGTGACGCCTGCAGCACCACCAGTCCGGATTCGGGTTTTCCGGCCGCAAGGCGCTCTTCCCGTGATTCTATCCCGTGGTCAACGGCGTTCTGAATCAAATGGGTCAACGGCGCGTCCAGTTTTTCCAGAATATCCCGGTCAACTTCAGTGTTTTTCCCCCGAATTTCAAAGGATACCTTTTTGTCCAGCTGACGGGATAGATCTCTTACCAAGCGCGGAAATTTCCGGACACCATCGGAAAAAGGCCGCATGCGCACCGAAATCACTTCATGATAGATGCTGTCCGAAAGGGTAGCGTAGGTGCTGGTGAATTTTTCCAGGTGGTTCATCCGTTCCGCCAGTTTCTGGATGCTTTCCTTGTTGCGTTCCCGTGCTTCCGCAATGATTTTCTGGATATCATCATCCCGGCTGGCGTTTCTGCCTTGAATCATTTCCTGCAGCCGCGAGAGGATATTGTAAAGCTCGGTATGACTTCGCTTGAGGCTCAGCAGCGATTCCGAAAAGGGCGGCAGCCAACTGGCCCCCACCACTACCTCGCCGGCCAGTCCCATCAGGCGCTCGATTTTTTCCGCGGATACGCGTATGGCCCTGGTCTTGTCCGCCGCCTTGGATGAAGGTGTTTTGTCGCCGTCATTTTCCGGCGGCTTGTCGGCCTTGACCGCCGCCGGCACCTCCCGGTGAACGGAATCAGGCGGCGCAGCCACGGAACGGTCGCTATTTTCCCGGGGCATTGCCGATGAATCCTGATCGCCAGCGCCGGAACCGGATCTACGGGGGGGAGGCGGAGACGCCGCCGTTTCCGAGGAAATAGCCCGGACAGCCTGGATTAACAGGTCATTTTCGGTCTTCAGGCCGGCGAGTCGGTTTTCATCCCGGTCCTTCCCGGCTTCCGATATTTTCAAAAGCATGTCGACACCTTGTAGGAGCGTGTCCACGTTTTCCGGTGACAGCGTGACCCGGCCGCCCTGGGCGGCCACGAAACAATCTTCCATGACATGGGCGCAATCCACCGCCAGGCGGAGGCCCACCACCCGGGCCCCTCCTTTGATGGAATGGGCGCTGCGCATGAGTGCTTCCAGATGGTTGGCGTCCCCCGGGCTGTTTTCCAGGGCCAGCAAGCCGTTGTTCAGCACTTCCGTGTGACTTTTCACCTCCTCCATGTACAGGTCGAGCATACCGTCGTCAGCGGTCACGCTGCTGCCGATGGTCGCCTCCAGCTTGGAACCGCGGCCGGGGGCGGAGCCGGAAACGGGTTCGCGAGCCGGTCGCGCCCCAACCGCTGCCTCCGCCGGGGATATTTCGGTTTTCGGCACAGAAGCGGGTGTCCTGGCATGGGAGCCGGCGTTCCCCGCTGAATTTCCAGCCGATACAGCGGCGATTTTCCCACGGATGTTTTCCCGTTGACATGTGAGCCAGTAGGAAAGTTCGGCGTTCTCCGTATCCGCCATTTCCAGAAGCAGGTCAGCGGCGCTGATCAGGCTGTCGGCGGACTCCGGGAGCAATTGCCATCCGCCTTTCCTGATGGCGACCAAGCAGTCTTTGATGGCCGCCGCAAGATCGGCTATATCGTCGGCTTCCACGATCCGCGCTCCGCCATATACCATTTTGGCGGCGTTGATCAAGGTGTCGAGGCCGCCGGGGGTATCCGGAGCGCTCACGATTTCCGGCAGACCGTCCCGCAGGATGCTGCCATGGGTTTTTACCTCCGAACGAAACAAGTCCAGGATGGAATCGTTGCCGGATGGTTGCATGTCGCTGCTGTTCACTGAACACTCCTTGTCAGTCGGTAGATCAGCAGTTCTTCGTCCAGCAGGCTGACCTGCCGGCCATCCCAATGAAAAATGGCCTTTGTGAACGTGGATTTCGCCTTGGACACGGTCACGGGGACATTTTGAAGCATGCCGGGGTTCAGGCGGTGGACTCCGTGGATGTGATGAACTGGGAAGACCCATTTCTCGCCGTCCCTGTTGATTACCAGCATCCGCCGGCAGCCCCGGCTCTCATCCGTTTCTTCTTTCTCCAATTCGAAAAGAGCCTTCAGGGAAACACACAGCTGGATTTCGCCGTGCATATTGATAATTCCGATGAGCACGGAATTTTTCCGATGGGGAACGCTGTGGACGGGCACCGGTTCGATCACCTCCGCAAAAATCCGGGTGGGCAGTGCAAACCATTCCGCAGCGATTTTAAAGATGACCACCGAGATGGTGCCGATATGTTCGATTTCCTTTTTATCGGCCAGCACCTCCGTGCACTCCTCGCGATAAGTCTCCGGAAGGTCTTGTTGCAGGAGGCTTCTGCCGGCTTGGATGTAAACATTGCAGTTCCGGCAGTGGATTACCCTGTCCAATTCCAGGCAACGGGGCCGTTCATCGCCCCATACGCCGGTCCGCTTCCAACAGCGATTGATTTCGGCAGCATCATGCTCTTTCAAGGCGCCTCCGTCTTGTTGCGAATTCTATCCATACGTTCCTTTATCCTCGTCGCCTTCATGCGGTCACCGGCCTGTTCGGCCAGGATCAACAAATGCTGGAGCGCATCCAGATGGCTCGGCTTCAGATACAGCACCCGGTTGAAACACTCACCGGCTTGGTGGTTGTCATCCCTGGCGCCGCAGATGACCCCCTGGAGGAAATAGGCTTCCACGAAGCCGCTGTTTCGTTTGATGATTTCCTCACAGAGGGCGAAGGCACTGTCCAAGTCGCCCTGATCCGCCAGATGCCGGGCCTTGTCAAAAAGCTCGGGAAGCTCCCCTTTGCCCTGGCTGGGCAACTTGGCGTTGTCCGCCTGGTATTTGGGCCGGACGGGGATTTGGGGGGTCTCCGCGGGCTTGGGAACTGCAATCGGACCAGGGGCAGGGGCCGGACTAGGCCCTTTCGTCGCTACCGGCGCCCTGGGCGGAGGAGACGGCGCTTTCGATGCCGTCTTGGCCGGTTTGTCCGAGGCGGCTACCCGCCGGTAGGCGAAGATGCCGACCTGCCGGATCCGTTCCATCTGGTTTTCCGCAAACGGGTATTCTTCCGCATGCCCCATAAACAGAAGGCCCCCGATATTCAGCAGACGCTGCAGAACAGCCGCCGCCTTTTTTTTCGCTGAGTTGCTGAAGTAAATAAACAGGTTCCGGGAGAGGATGATGTCGTAAGGGGGCGTGTTTGTAAGAAACGTTTCGGCGATGATATTGCCCTGCAGGAAGGTCACCGTTTCCCGGATGGCCGGTATCAGAAGATATCCATCTGGTGTTTCTTGGAAATAGCGCTCCCGATACTGCAGGCTGTCCCCCCGGAAGGAGACTTTTTCGAACACCGCGCCCTTGGCTTTTTTCAATACGTAGGCGCTGATATCCACTGCATCGATGTGGAACCTTCCAGGCGGAAAACCCATGTCGAACAGGATCATGGCGATGGTATAGGGTTCTTCGCCGGTGGCGCAGGGGATGCTCAGGATCCTCAGATTGCTGCCCTGCCTGGATAACAACCAGGTGTTTCTGATGTGATCGGCCAGGTATTCCAACTGCTTGCGGTTCCGGAAAAACCAGGTTTCCGGAATGGTCAGCTCCTCTATGAGTTCTTTCATCTCCGGGTTGGAGGTCGTAAGAAGGTCGTAATAGTCTTGGGTGGAGGAAAGCCGGCAAGCGGCCATGCGTCTGGCCACCACCTTTTGAAAGAACTCCTTTCCGATGGCGCCGGTGGACAGGCCGATGGTTTCTTCCATTAGAGCTTCAAGAGACGCTAACGATTCCATTATTCCTCGATGATGGAAACGAATTGCAAACTACGGGGTAGAAGGTCCAGGTCAATGAACTGGATCATCTCTTCGTCCAACATGACGACATTTTTCAGATAAGGCGCCGTGTCCATCACCACGCCGGAAGGCAGAAAAGCGTCCGCCGTTTTACGAACTGTCTCGGTTACCCGCTCGGCCATGAGGCCGATGGTATAAGGTGCTTGGTTCTGCCGTTCAAAATCCACCAGGATAATCCGAGTGCTCAGGCGCATCTCGCAGGACTTGCCCTGGATCAGACGTCGCAGGTCGATAACCGGAACAATGACCCCCCTGTAGTTCAAAAGACCGACGACAAATTCCGGTGCCTGGGATATTTCCTTCAGCCGCACCATGGGCGCCACCTCCCGGACCTTTTCGCATTTTATGGTGTACATCTCGTCGCCGAGATAAAACAAAAGCAGCAGCATGGTTGACACCCGACCTTTTTTCAATGATTCATATGCCGCATGAAATCCGATATACGGGAGTAATGGGTTACACCACTTTAAACCGGGACGCTTGTTCATGGAGCCGTCGGGCCGCGTCGTTCAACTCCCCGATGGCCATAAAGGTCTCCTGCAGGGAATCGGTGGTCTGATGCATGACCACACCCAGGTCGGTCATGGTGAGATTCATTTTTTGGGCATTCTCGGACTGATTTACCATGGCGGTGTTGATTTCCCTGAATTTGGGATAGAGCGCCTGCACCTGGTCGATGATCCGGGTGAGCTGGGAACTGATTTTCGTGATGTCCTCGGCGCTGCGCTGCACTTCGGCAATGAACTTGTCCATTTCCATGACCCCCGAAGACACGGCCGATTGCATTTCCTTGACCATCTGGTCGATATCCAGCGTGGCCACAGCGGTTTGATCCGCAAGCCGCCTGATCTCACGGGCCACCACCGTGAAGCCGCGGCCGTACTCACCGGCCTTTTCCGCTTCAATGGCCGCGTTCAAGGACAGGAGATTGGTCTGATCGGAAACCTTGGTGATGGTGGTGACCACGTTGGTGATGTTTTCCGCCTTTTCATAAATGGTGCCCAGCCTGGCGGAAATGGCGCTGGAAGCCGATTCCATCTGTTTCATGGCCTCGCCCATGCGTGTGAGGTCCGACTGCCCGCTGCTGGCGTAATCGGCGGTTTGGTTCAGGTCATTGGCCATCTGCTGCATGGTGTTTACCAGGTTTTCCGCGATATCGGAAATCCCCTCAATGGATTTCACCATGTTCTCCGTGGACGATAGTTGGTTGTTCAGCACGGTCTTTTGCTCGGTGGCGGAAGCCGACAATTCTGTGGATGACGACGTGATCTGCACGCCGGATTTCTGAACCTGCTCTACGATGGACCGGATCTGTTCTAGAAAATCATTGAAGAGCTTTGCCAGGGTGCCCAGTTCGTCTTCCGAGGCAATCCGCAGACGCCTGGTCAGGTCCGCTTCGCCGGCGGAAAGATCCTTGAACCCTTCGATGACCCGGGTGAGGGGCTGCTTCACAAAACGATTCACGAAATAGTACATGGCTCCGAGAAAGAAAATCACAATGAGAACAAGACCATAGAAGGAATTGATCATGGAGCGTGTTTTGGCGTCGGAGATGATCCGCTCTGCATTTTTTTTGGCGTCTTCCAAGGCTTGGGTGGAAAACGTCATGCCGGTGACACCGCAGATTTCACCTGTTTTCCAGTTGTTGTGACACCGCATGCAGGTGGGCTCCACCACATGGGGCTGATAAATTTCAAAAG
The DNA here is from genome assembly GCA_020723325.1 of Desulfosudis oleivorans. Taxonomy (GTDB): domain Bacteria; phylum Desulfobacterota; class Desulfobacteria; order Desulfobacterales; family SURF-7; genus DYJD01. Next base: position 110,428 of record DYJD01000002.1, read on the forward strand.
TGCCGGAGGCGGCATTTTCGTTGATCTGTTTTTTGGGGTCGGCATAGAGTTTTTTGGCCAGATTGGCCGGCATCTTTTTGTTTAGGTTGGAAGGATAGGATGAATGGGTCACCACGCCGTTCCGGTCGTAGAGGGAAAATTCCAGCACACCTTGGACCGTCCGCTGGGCCTCGATGAGCCGGGTAAATTTTTCCATCTCCCCGCGCACCAGGGAACCTTTCACTGCTTGTTCCACCGAGTTGAATTGGTTTTCGGCGAATTGTTTTTCCCTGTTTTCCAGGGCTTCGATGGTTTTTTGGGACAATTCCGAAAGCATCCCCACCGTGCCCAGATACTGGATGCACATGGCGATCAGCACCGACGCCACCAACGCGGACAGAATGGCGATACTGAGCTTGACATGCAGTTTCATGGATTATTTCCCTCCCCTTCCGGATGAAGCCGGCGTCAGGTAAAAAGGAAAGGATGCGTCTTTGGCAAATCCCTCCCGGGCGCATCCGATGCAAGGGGCGTTGGCGTTGATGCAGGTATTCGCCCCGCTGTTCCACAGCCGTACCGTGCAGTCCGCGTGGGTGACCGGGCCCTGACAACCGAGGTAGAAGAGACAGCCGTTCTCACCGAAGCTTGTCGCGAAGTGTTCCCGCTCGTATTCGGCGAATCTGGGGCACTGGTCGTGGAGTAAGCGGGAGTAGAACATTTTGGGCCGACCTAAATCGTCCAGCTCCGGGTTTCCGAATTTGAGCTTGTGTACGATGGTCCCGACGATCCAGTCCGGGTGGGCCGGGCATCCCGGGACCCGGATGAGACCTGTCGCAATGGCTTTTTGTTTGAGAAAATCGGGAACGCTGACGGCGCCTGTGGGATTGTTCTCTGCCGCCGGGATACCACCGAAAGAGGCACAGGCGCCCACGGCGATGACCGCCTGGGCGCTTCGGGCGGCCCGGGCCACCTGCTCGGTTATGGTCTCATGGCCGACCCGGCATGCGTTCGGCAGACCGACGGGCATGGCCCCCTCCACCACCAGGATGTAACCACCCCGGTTGATGCTTTTCTCGATCACATCCATGAAGGTTGCCCCGGTGGCGGTGGAGAGTGTCTGGTGGGCCATTAAAGCGATATAGCGTGTCAAGAGTTGCAGGGGGCCGGGATACTCGGTGTTCAGCAGTGAGATCGAACATCCCGAGCAGCTCTGGCCCTGAAGCCATAGGACCGGAGGATTGCTGGACGCCAGTTTTTCCAGGGCATCTACGATCCTTGGGGCCGCGCCGGTCCCCAGACCCATCAGCAGGGCAAGCTTTGAAGCGGCTTTGAGAAATTCTCTTCGTGTTATATTCAGCATGCGGTATCCTCTTTTTTTTAATGTACGGCACAGGCAATGCACGGGTCAAAGGAACGGATCACCCGTGTCGCTTCGATGGGATTTTCTGGATTCTTAATCCGCGTTCCCACCAGGGCTTGCTCCACTGCCCCTGGTTTTCCGGAGGCATCCCGAGGAGAACAGTTCCAGGTGGTGGGTACCACACACTGGTAATTCGCTATTTTCCGGTTTTTAATCTGGATCCAATGACCCAGGGCACCCCGGGAAGCCTCGGTCAAACCGACGCCGGAAGCTTCTTCCGGAATGGCCACCGCAGTTACCGCGGGCTCATCGGGTTTCAGTTCCGCGAGCCATTCCGCGCAGCGGTCCGCCACGAGCTTGCATTCAATGGCTCTTGTGGCGTGGCGGCCCAACACCGATACCAGATTTTCTGCTTTTGCCCCCAGTTTCTTCAGGACGCCATCCACCAGCGTTTTTACCTGGTGGTGCCGTCCGCTGTTCTGTTTATAGGCGATCAGGATCCGGGCAAGAGGGCCCACTTCCATGACCTGACCCTCGTAACGGGGCGCCTTCAGCCACGAATAGGCGCTTTCCTTCTGGCCCGGATCAACCGGCGCCGTGACACCCGTAGCGGGATTCAAGACCGCTGCGGCTTTGTACCATGAAAACGTCACGTCCTCGGTGATCCCCGAAGGATTGAAGCTCCGGGAGGGTCCATCGCCGATGATGACTCCGGTGGGCAGAAAATGGTCGGTGTTGCCCTCTGCCTCGGAGAAGGCGCCGTAGGAAAGAAAATTGCCGCATCCTTTACCTGCCTGAAAATACTCGGGGAAGGCCTGGGCCACGGCCAGGACATCCTCAAGATAGGCGTTGTCGACAAATACCCGCAGCTTTTGCAGCATTTCGCCATAGGCCGCTATCTTGCGGGGGGTGACCCGTTCCGTCACCCCACCAGGCACCAGGGTGGCCACATGGGGTAGCTTTCCGGCGAACAGAGCCCCCATCTCGTGGGCCAGCCGACGCATCTCCAGAGCATCCAGGTAATGCTTCACCGCCGTGATATTCAGTTCCGGGTCTTCCGCGTATTGACTTTCATACCGTGGCAGAAAAGGTGCCACCGGGTAGAGGCTGTTGGAGGAAAGCTGACTTTGCACCCATGCCTTGAGTTCGCTAAGCGCTGGGTCCTTACCGTTGTATTGGGTGACGGCTTTGATATCGATGAAGTCCAAGGCGGACAAGTGGTAGAAATGAATGAGGTGGGATTGAATATAATTTGCACCCAAAATCAGGTTTCTCAGGAGCTTGCCGTTTCGAGGCGGGATCACTTTGTAAGCCGCTTCCTGAGCCAGAGTCGAAGCTATACCGTGGGATACGGGGCAGACCCCGCAAATCCGTTGGGTGATCTGCTGGGCATCCATGGGGTCCCGATTTTTCAGGATGAGTTCAAAACCGCGGAACATTTCCCCCGAACAATACGCTTCCATCACCTGGTTCGATTCAATCCGAAGCCTTACGGCAAGATGCCCTTCAATTCTCGTTACAGGATCTATCCCTATGGTTTGGGCCATTCCGTCATTTCTCCGTTCCATTTGGGTTTAAAATAACTACATTATCTTATGGAATATTATGTTGATTTTGTTTCTGTATATGTTTTGGGAATTGAAAGCCTCGCCTTTCGGTGTCGGTTGCAGCGAGCGGTTATAGCCGAAGCCATGGAAGGACTATCGACACGACTTATATACGGTATCCGTGATCCATAATCATTCGAATTGGAGCACGAATTACCGAAAGTAATTACGTAAAGGAGATTAATGGTATCTGGTTAAAGAGTTGATCCGGGAAATAGACAAATGGCATGTTTCCAAGCATCATAATATACGTGTTTGAATCAATCCCCCCCCGGAAATATCGATTCAATATCTTTTCACACAACGATTGAAGGGAGATACCTTGTCTTATGTAATGGTGAAAAATCCAATCCACGCTATATTAATATCTCAAAAAGCATCTCCGGTGTCAACCAATAATCTGGAGGGGCATTGCTGAATTTTGAGTATCATGAGCCATTTCCGCCAATAAATGGTTTGACATCTCGGGCGCTGCTTGTTATGATTCCTTATCATTAATTGGTATTCTTTAACTATTCTTTTTTTCCAGCGATAACCCGAAAAAATAAATATAGATACCATTGGGAAAAGATCCAAGGAAGAACGAACAGCAGTATCGTCTTGTCTGTCATTGTCTCACCCCATAAACCGTGTACGTTCAGCCTAGTAAACACTTCCAAACGGGTATGTTCAAGAGGCAGCCATTATGGATATGTCTGATGACTGTGGAGCAGGGGAAATGAATCACCGCCTGTGGATGAAATAGCGAGAAGATCAGCAGGGATGCATCAAAAACCGACCCTGCCAGAGGCATGAGTGTAAACCGATGAGCATGACAAGTGCCGCTTCCGCTGTTCGCCGTGACACAACATTGCACCAAGGGGTGACCTGTATGTGGAAGAGATTTTCCTTTTCGAAAAAATTGATGATGATCATGGGATTATTCGGAACCGTGGTCATCGCCGGCGGTGGCATAAGTGGATACATCCTGTTCAAGATCACGATTACCGGTGATATTCACAAAAATTTGGAATATATAACCAATTCGACCTACAACCTGGTCGACACGGCGGTCGAGGTGGCGATCCGTAGTCATTTAAAAACCATCGCCGAAGACGATAAGGCCGTGTTGACCTATTATCATGGTCTGGTGGAGCAGGGGAAAATGTCCGAACAGGAAGCAAAAGATCTGGTCAAACAGATCATCCTGAAAAAGACCATCGGCAAGACCGGCTATGTTTATTGCATCGATACCACGGGAACGGTACGAATCCACCCCAAGGATGCGCTGGTGAATGTCAACCTCTCAAAATATGGTTTTGTCCAGGAGCAGTGCCAGAAAAAAGAAGGCTATCTTGAATATCTCTGGAAAAATCCAGATGACCCCCAGGAACGGGCGAAAGCCTTGTATATGACCTATTTCGCTCCCTGGGACTATATCGTGTCGGCTTCCTCGTATAAATCGGAATTCAATACCCTGGTGACCACCAAGGATTTCCGCGATAAGGTATTGGGCATCACCATCGGAAAAACAGGCTATTTGTATATAATGGATTCAAAAGGTGAGTTGATTATTCACCCCAAGCTGGAGGGACAGAATATCTACAATTCACAGGATTCCAGCGGGAAGTATTTCATCCGGGAAATGTGTTCAAAAAAAAACGGTCAAATCATCTACCCCTGGAAGAATCCCGGGGAAAAACTGGCCCGGGAAAAAATAGTTCATTACCGATATTTGGAAGAGATGGATTGGATTATTGCCAGTGGGGTCTATCTTGATGAATTATACGCTCCATTGGACCTGTTGCTCCTTTCCGTGATCGGGGGGGCGCTCCTCATGCTCTTCTGCGCCGGGCTGCTGGCAATTGTTTTGGGCCGCTCCCTTTCGAAGCCGATTCACAATTTGGCCCATTATGCCGAATTGATCGGCCGTGGACAATTGGATGTGACCATCCCCATAACCAGCCGGGATGAAATCGGGGATCTTTCGAATACCTTTAACATGATGGCCGCCAACCTGAATCGATTTATCGGGCAGGTTCAGCATTCGGGCATCCAGGTCACCTCTTCATCCACGGAACTCGCGGCCACCGCCAAAGAGCAGGAAGCCATCATGATAAACCAGATGAATTCAATGGATACGATGGTGGAAAAAATCAAAAATATGTCTGAAGTTTCGGCGCAATTGATGCAGACCATGCAACATCTGGCTGCCATAGCAGAGGAAACGGCGGACTCGGTCAGCGACGGTCAGACCGATTTGTCCCGGATGGGCGACGCGATGCAATTGATGGAAAAGGCCTCAAAGGCTATATCCAGCCGCCTGGAAACCATCAACGAAAAGACAGAGAATATTACCACAGTGGTCACCACCATTACCAAAGTGGCGGAACAAACCAATCTGTTGTCGTTGAATGCCGCCATCGAAGCAGAAAAAGCCGGGGATTATGGACGCGGGTTCACCGTGGTGGCCCGGGAAATCCGGCGTCTGGCCGACCAAACCGCGGTGGCCACGCTGGATATCGAGCGCATGGTCCAGGCCATGCAATCCGCCGTGGCTTCCGGCGTCATGGAGATGGATAAATTCATTGCGGAAGTTCGGCACAGCGCCGACGATGTGAGCAAGATCAGCAACCAGCTTCGCCGGACCATCGAACATGTCCAAACCCTGACACCGAATATCGAGCGGGTGAATACAGCCATGGGTGAGCAGTCCGAATCAACCCAGCAAATCAACATCGCGATCATGGAATTACAACAGGAGATGCAGGAAACAAAAGCATCTTTGCATGAAAACTATTCGGCCATTTCTCAGTTGAATGACGCGGCCAGGACGCTGCAAGATGAAGTGTCCCAGTTTGTGGTCAGCGAGTCAGAAAAAGAAAGCTGATGACGGCCACGCTTTCCTGATGGCGGTTTTCTATAGCGACCGGAACAGGCGGGGAAGGCATTCGATTCCCTGCGTCCCTTTATATGCGTAGTGCTCATCTCAAACCGGAGGCATGTATATGGAAACTGAAAAGCAAAGCGGCGAGAACCACCAGAAAAACAAGCCGGGATCTTTGGACCCCATCCAGGCAAGGCTCGAATACGAGGCCCGCCTGCGGAAGCTATCCAATGCCATCCATGCAGCTGAGAATATCGACGCCATCTTAATCGGCCTGCGGGAAAAGATTCTCGAACTTTACAATGCCGAGCTTGCCACCATATATCTGGTGGACGGAAAACGGAAACAGATCGTTTCGCGGGTGAAAAAGGCCGAGGAAGATCTCAAGGAAATCCGGATTCCCATCAGCGCCAAAAGTCTTGCGGGTTACGTGGCACTGACCGGCAATGTGATCAATATCAAAGATGTCTATGACAAGAACGAACTGCTGAGCATCGATCCCGACCTGCAGTTCGACTCTTCTTGGGACGTGAAAACAAATTACCGGACCCGCCAGGTGTTGGCGGTGCCAATTTTGTTCAAGCAAAAGATTCTCGGTGTCATCCAGCTGATCAACTGCAAGCATGGTGATTTTTTCACAGCGGACGACCAGCGGCTCCTTTCGGATATTGCTGAAGTTCTTGGCATCGCCTTTCATAACCAAATGCGGCTCATGCAGCCCAAGCAGGCCACCCGTTTCGATACCCTCATCAAGAACGCCGTGATCACGGAAAAAGAGCTGGGGAATGCCATGGAAACCGCTCGCAGCAAAGGCATGCATGTGGAGACCGTGTTGATCCGTAATTTTCACGTTTCGAAACGGCAGCTCCTGGAGAGTTTGTCCGCTTTCTACAACACACCCGCGGAAAGCTTCATCGATGAGGCCTACGATCCCGGGCCACTGGCAGGCAGCACCAAGATCGAGTATTTCAGAAAATCCCGCTGGATCCCTCTGAAAAAAGAGGCGGATGGAATCGTCATTGCCGTGGACGACCCCAATGACCAATTACGCATCCAGGAGATCAAGACCGTGTTCGGCGCCTCCAAACTGTCCTTCCGCGTGGCCCTGCGGGAAGATATCGACGCGTTCATCAACGCCTATAAACGGTCCCCGGGACCCGTCATCCTCCAGGGCGGCCGGGATTTTGATGAAGTGCTCGAAAAAATGCAGGATGATGCCACCACTCCCCAAGCTGAGGCCTTTAGCGCTTCCGAAACGGTGGCTGTGGATGAATCCGAAGAAGCCGGGGCCGCTGTTCAGATGGTCCGGAAAATCATGGAGACCGCCCACATCAAGGGGGCTTCCGATATCCACATCGAGCCCTACGGTGCCAACCGGGATACGGACATCCGTTTCCGGATCGACGGCGAATGCCTCGATGTGCTGAAGATTCCGAAGAATCATATCAAGCCGGTCATCTCCCGGATAAAAATCCTGGCGGAGCTGAACATCTCCGAACACCGGCGGCCCCAGGACGGAAAAATCAAATTCAAAACTTCGGACGGGGAGAGCATCGAGTTTCGGGTGGCGACAATCCCCACCGCCGGCGGCAATGAGGATGTGGTCATGCGGCGGCTGGCCTCCAGTGACCCGTCTAGCGGGATCATGGCCCTTGACAAAATCATGTCTGCGGGAACCTTCAAAATTTTTTCCAAAAACATCCAGAAACCCCATGGGATCATCTTGGTGGTGGGGCCCACCGGTTCGGGCAAAACCACCACCCTGCATTCGGCGTTGAACTTCATCAATACACCGGCGCGGAAAATATGGACGGCCGAAGACCCGGTGGAAATCACCCAGTACCGCCTAAGGCAGGTCCAGGTCAATCCCAAAATCGACTACACCTTCGCCAATGCCATGCGGGCTTTTCTGCGGGCCGATCCGGATGTGATCATGGTAGGAGAAATGCGCGACAAGGAGACCATGCAGACCGCCATCGAGGCGTCGCTCACCGGCCATCTCGTTTTCAGCACCCTGCATACCAATTCGGCGCCGGAAACCATCGTCCGTCTCATCGACATGGGCATCGACCCCCTGAACTTCGGGGATGCCCTGATCGCCATCCTGGCCCAGCGGTTGGTCAAGACCCTTTGTCCCAAATGCAAGGAAGCCTATCATCCCGACGAACAAGAATACCAACACTACAAAGAACTCTACGGCGAATTTTTTGACCAACGGATCAATAAGCCGTATAGCGACGAATTGACCTTCTACCGGCCCAAAGGCTGCGACATATGCCGCGAGACAGAGGGTTATAAGGGACGGCTGGGCATTCACGAACTGCTGGTGAACACCAATGAGCTGAAACAAAGGATCATCCGCAAAGCCCTGGTGGATGAGGTCCGCAAACAGGCCATCAAAGAAGGCATGTCCACCCTCCTGCAGGACGGCCTGTACCGGATCTTTACCGGACACACGGATTTCCGGCAGGTGACCAGCGTCTGCGCCGTGTAGGCTGCTCGGGGTGGTCGCCTGCTGATGTTGTTACGTTATGAACGTTGGGTTTTGGGAATGTCGGCCAGCAGTTTTTCCATCATCTGTTTGTCCGGCGCTTTGCTCATGGCTTCCTGATAATCGATTTTGCGACGTTTTACCAATGCCGCCAGCTCTTCCACCAGCAAACGGTGACCATGGGACTTTCCAGTTTGCATGGCGGAGGCCACCTGGGACAATTTGTTTTCACGGATCAGATTGGCGATGGGCAGATTGACCACCAGGATTTCCTGAGCGGCCACGCGACCGCCGCCGACACATTTGCACAGCATCTGGGATACCACGCCTTTAAGGGTGTCGCATAAATTGGAACGAACCTGGTTCTGCTGATCGGCGGGAAATGCATCCACAATCCGCGTAACCGTGCTAATGGCGCCGCTGGTGTGTAAGGAACCCAACACCAGATGGCCGGTATTGGCGATTTCCAGGGCGAACTTGATGGTCTCCAGATCGTTCAGCTCGCCGATGAGGATCACATCCGGGTCTTCCCGCAGAACGGCGCGCAAAGCGGAGTGGTAGGTTTGGGTGTGTCGGCCGATTTGGCGCTGATTGATCAGCGCGCGGTCACTTTGATGAACGAACTCGATCGGCGCCTCCAGGGTGATGATATGATCGGGGCGCGTTTTGTTGATATGATCCACCAGGGCCGCCAGGGTCGTCGACTTGCCGGAGCCGGCGGGACCGGTTACCAGCAGCAAGCCCATGGAATGCTCGCAAAGCGTCTTGAGTGTCGCCGGCATTCCCAGTTGATCAAGGGACATGACCTTGGAGGGAATGACGCGAAAAGCCGCACTGACACCGTGGTCGTCCCGGTAGATATTGACCCGGAAACGGCCCACCCCCGATATCGTATAGGTGAAGTCAGCATCATTGGTTTCCAGGAAGGCATTTTTGGTTTGCGCTTCCATGATGGGTCCGATCAGGTCAAACACCTCTTCCGAACCCAGCGGGCTGATATCGCTGATGGCTTTCAGATCACCGTCAATCCGCCAGTACGGCGTCTGACAGGCGGAAAGGTGCAGGTCGCTGGCGCCTTCGGCCACCAGCCGTTTCAAAATGGCATCCAGTTGGGGCGAGCTCTTTGGCTGGACGGGCGCAGCCGCTTCTATTTTTCCTTCCGCGGCCCGTTTCTTACCCAAATCGGGTACACCTGCCTGGGACTGGAGTACGGAATCGAAAAAATCATTTTCGATATTCACCATTTGCAGCTCGACTCCCGGCAGGGTGCTGCGGATTCCGGAAAGAACTCCGGGGGTGGGATCGTGCACAAAACCGATAAGCAGTTTGTTACCGTCCATTCTTAGGGGGAGCACGCGATGGCGAATGATCAGGTCCAAGGGAACGATTTGGAATATTTCTTTGGTCAGTCCAGCGGCGGTTGCCTGATATTTGGGTAAAGAAATATTGGACGAGAGTTCGAAAACCCGTTTGGCTAGATTGCGACAGATGGCGGGACCGAAAGCCGGTATGTTTTCAAACATATAATCGAACAATTTACTATCGAATTTCAGCATCAAAGTGGGTTGAATGGCTTGGACAGTGGCGGTCCTGGATTTCTTCAACATCAGGCTGATTTCACCGATCACGTGAAAGGGCTTGATTCTCCCGATTTCGATGAGTTCTCCCGTGGTTTGGTGGGAATGGAGAATGGCCACTTGTCCTTCGATAATCAGCAGAAAGGAATCCGAGGGTTCATCCACCTTGACGATGGCTTCATCGGATTCATACTGAATCAATCCGGCTCTTTGGGCGATCTGATTTAGGGCTTTTTCACCCAGGGAACCAAAAATATCCGATTGCGCCAAGGCAGTGACGACCTTTTGTAAGACATCCCCTTCAATATGTAATGGCTTCATTGTGGACAGTCTCCTTCATCTTGGGTACTCTTGGATTGCTAAACTGAGATGTGGGTGATATTTCGATCGGTCGTTACAGACAGGTAATTTTATTCTTTATAAAACCAAACCGGATTTTAGTCAAGGAAATTGATGGTGAAACCGTTGTAACGCGCATATTTACACAGTTACTCCACGGTTCCTTCCAGACCTGGATACACCCTGAACATGTGCTCGTAAAGCCAGCATGGCCCCTTGGTTGCCATCCACCCAGGAGATCTCTTGGAGACAGAGATGCATGCCAATCCGATGCTCCCATGCCGTCGTATTGCTCCGGAAAAGAAAATCTCTCTCAAATATCCTGCCTACCAGAATGTTGAATGTGTAGGGCTTGCGGGGGATTGATCCAGTCGGTCTGGACCAATAGAGGGATACACAATATATATGATTACGCCAAATGCTTTTTGACGCTTACCGCAAATTTATCAATAGATTTATAGTGATAAATAGTTTATAAAATTAGATACATGATCGAAAAGTCCTGTGATTGGAAAAAATTTAGGACGCTCAAGATAAAAAAGCTGGTTAAAAAAACTACTTTTTACAAGTTTTTCGACAAACATGGCTTTGACGGTTGTCCGTTTGTCTCTTAAGGTCTAAAATAATTTTCAAAGTCAAAAATAAGGAAAAAAATCATGGTAACATCTACATTCGGTACGGTGAAAAAATACCACAAGAACGAAATAATTTTTCAAGAGGGGGATCCCGGGACCCATGGATTTCTTATCAAGAGCGGAGAAGTGACGATTTTTCGTATCTTCGGTCTTAAAAAAAAGATATTAAACGTTCTGCTACCGGGAGAAGTATTTGGAGAAATGGGTGTTATCAATCAAGCGCCTCGCTCTGCCGATGCGGTTGCTTCGGACGATTGTGAATTGGTGGTCATCGACAAAAACACATTTTTGCGAGCGCTGAATGAATCCCCAAAACTCATTCAATCGATTACCCATACCCTGATGAAACGATTGATGATTTTAACCGAAATGGTGAGTGGGAATGAAAATCAAGAGGCCGCGACTGAACAGCAATTCATCCGTATTTGCAAACTCCTTCATTGGGTTAATAAATATGCTGACCCCGCTGCCGGCATGTCCTTTGACTATGATGAGTTCTGTGACAATGCAATGGACATTATCGGAGTATCGCGACTTGAAATCTATAACATGCTGGAGAAGCTATCTTTATTAAAGTTACTAGAAATATTGGGTGATCTGAATGAAAAATCAAAGAGCCGGATAAAAATTGTGAAACCGGATGATTTTTTAAAACAAGCTCAAAGGGCCTTCGAATCTTTACCAGAGAAATCTCCATCAACTAAAAACAAATAAGACAAACGATAGACGCTATCTGCTCGACGCTGATGGAGGCATTGCCGATAATCTGATTCTATAAACGGGTCTCGATTCATTTTTACATTCTGCCGGTGATCGTCATCTTGCCTTTTTTCCAAGACGGATTCGCTTGAAATATGGGCCAAAGATTGGACGTGTCCAATCAATCTAATATATATAATAAGGGCATTGGAAAATCGGGGGGGTAAAAAATCAAAAAATTTCTTTTTTTGTCACAACAGACTTGTTTTATTGTATTATATAGACATTTTTCATTGGACATTCCATTTTTTCATTGGACATCTTTCGTGTTCCCATTGGACATTTCCTATTTCTGTCGAAACGAAGAAATGAGCATCACCGGCGCCTAAAAACCAATATTCAGAGCCCTCTTTTTTTATGGATTGTCACCGGCGATTGGCTCCTAAGTTCTTTGCTGCTGGCTTAGCGGAAAGGAGTGTCAAACATTTGCGGAAATATTTCGAAGGCAATCTGGTTCCGCAGATCAATACCCTTCGAATCAAGGCTTACATTGAAATGAGGCTGGAAGAGGGGGCTGCCAACGCCACCATCAACCGGGAACTATCGGCCCTGAAACGTATGTTGAGCATCGGCGCTAAATAAACACCACCCATTGTAGAGCGGTTACTCCATATACCGCTGCTCAGAGAGAATAATACCCGCAAGGGTTTTTTCGAGCATGATGAGTTCCTGGCCTTGCGTGAGGCGCTACCCGATTACCTAAAAGGCTTTGTGAAATTTGGTTATAAAACCGGCTGGCGGGTATTGGATGATGAGCTGAAACAAATCATTATCGTTAATGATGCGGATTTGAGGGAGGCGGCTATTCGACAATCGGAATACCTGGAAAAGAAAATGGGCACAATTTCGGGCACAGTCACAAAAATCGGCAATAAAAAAGGACTTACTGCTATCAGCTAAGCCCTTGATTTTTTATGGTGCCGGAGGCGAGAATCGAACTCGCATGGACTTGCGCCCGGAGGATTTTGAGTCCTCTGCGTCTACCAGTTTCACCACTCCGGCGTGGAATTCAGCCTATATAGAAAAACCAGCGTTGAAAGTCAACAGGATGATTCTAAAATAATGCAAAAATATGATGGGCCGGTACTACTCCTTCCCGGACAATGACCGGCGGATTTTGGGTAACATCCACCACGGTGGAGCCTTGTCCGCCGGCTAGGGGGCCGGCATCCAAAATAAGATCGGCGGAAGTTTGAATGGTCATATCCATGGTTTCAATTCGCGCGCATCCGTTTTGCATGGAAAGATTGGCGCTGGTACCGGTAATGGGGCGGTTAAGGGTCTTGACCAGTGCCGCCGCCACTGGATGGCCAGGTTGGCGGATGCCGATTTTACCGGTGCCGGCTGTCAGCCCGATCGGGACGTTTTTTTTTGCCTGAAAAACAATGGTGACTTGGCCGGGCCAAAAACGCTGCATGATTTTTTCCGCAGTTGCCGGAATCTCTTCTGCAAGTTGTGCCACGGCCGCCCGATGGGGAATCAGGACAAGGATGGGTTTGTCATGCAACCGTTTTTTAATTTGAAAGATTTTATCAATAGCTTTCGGATCGGATGCATCAACAGCAAGGCCATACAAGCACCTGGTGGGAAAGATCACCACACCGCCGGACCTCAGGATGGCGACTGCCTGCGCAATCCGATCCGGCTCCGGTGCCAAAGGATTTACAGAAAGAATATTCGGACCCATAGGTGGTACGCTTGAAGGAAATAATAACGACAGAAGCGCCGGTATCAGCTTGGCTTTTCAAGTTGTTCGGCCTTTTTCTCAACCTCTTTAGCCATCTCTTGTTTGAACACAACCAGCCTTTCGGCTAAATCCGGGTCGGTCAGGGCGATGATTTGAACAGCCAAAAGTCCGGCGTTGCGCGCCCCCACCTTGCCGATGGCAACCGTGGCCACCGGAACGCCGGGGGGCATCTGGACCGTGGCGAGCAGGGCATCAAGTCCCTGAAGCGGGCCGGCGTCAATGGGCACGCCGATAACCGGCAGGGTGGTATGGGCGGCCATGCTGCCGGCCAGATGGGCGGCCAGGCCGGCGCCGGCGATGATGACTTTGATCCCTTTTTCCCGCGCGGTTGAGGCAAAGTCGGCGGCCCGCTGGGGGCTGCGATGGGCGGAGGCCACGGTCATTCTATAGGGAATATCAAATTTTTTCAGTACCGCGGCAGCTTCTTCCATGATGGGGGCATCGGAGTCGCTGCCCATGACAATGCCCACCAGGGGCGGACGGTGGAGACGCCGAAGGGCTTTTTGACCGATATCTTTTCGAAAATGGACCGTATCCCATGTTATTTCAGCCACGGCGTGATAAGACGTGCGGATGGCTTGCTCCACGGAATCACCCAGTGCGGTAACTCCCAAGACGCGACCGCCGGTTGCAACCACCTGCTTGTCTTTCGCAGCAGTGCCGGCATGGAACACGACCACATCCGGTATTCGGCTTGCACTTTCCAGCCCTTTAATGGGCATATTTTTTTTATATTTTCCAGGATAGCCGCCGGAAGCCATCACCACGCATACAGAGGTCCGCGGATCGATATTCAAGGTGCATTCTGCCAGGCGTTCCTCCACCACAGCTTCCAGCAGGGGCACCAAATCGTTTTTAATGCGCATCAAGAGCGGCTGGGCTTCCGGGTCGCCGAAACGGGCATTGAACTCCAAAACCTGTACGCGGTTTTTGGAAATCATGAGCCCGGCATACAACACCCCTTTGTATGGGCGTCCCTCGGCAGCCATGCCCTTGACGGCCGGGACCATGACCTCCTGCATGATTTTGGCATGCATGGCCGCATCCACAATGGGGGCCGGGGAATATGCGCCCATGCCGCCGGTGTTGGGCCCGGTGTCACCATCAAAGACCGCCTTATGATCCTGGGATGATGGCAGGGGCAGAATGTCCCGGCCATCGGTGAGCGCGATAAAGGAGGCTTCCTCCCCCTGGAGATATTCTTCGATAACCACCTTGTCACCGGCTTCACCGAAAATGCGTTCCTGCATGATCTGCTTGAGGGCCGTGTGGGCTTCTGCTTCTTTCAAGCACACAAATACGCCTTTGCCGGCCGCCAAGCCGTCGGCCTTGATGACCAGCGGAGCACCGATCTTGCCAATGTACTGCAGGGCCGGTTCAAGGCGCGTAAAACTTTTACCAGCGGCGGTGGGAATGCCGTATTTGGTCATAATTTTCTTGGCAAAGGATTTGCTGGCCTCCAGGGCCGCCGCTTTTTTGGAGACGCCGAAAATTTTCAGACCGTGCTGTTCAAAAAGATCCACAATTCCTTTGACCAGCGGCGCCTCCGGGCCCACCACCGTGAGATCGATCTGTTCATTCCGGGCAAATTTGAGCAGGCCGGCAACATCATCTGCCGCCAAGGGAACGCAGGTGGCCAGTTGCGCAATTCCGGCATTGCCGGGAGCGCAAAAGATTTTTATGACCTTTGGGCTTTGGGAAATTTTCCAAACCAGGGCGTGCTCTCGGCCGCCGCTGCCGATAACCAAAATTTTCATGGCGTCCTCTCCATGCAAAGATCGATTAATTTATCCAGCAATTGGCTGAACGAAATCCCCGCTGTGCGGGCTGCCAGGGGTAAGAGACTGGTGGGGGTCATACCGGGAATCGTATTGGTTTCAAGCACATAAATATCCTGTCCTTTGAGAATCATGTCCGTTCGGCTGTAATCCCGGCAAAAAAGCGTGCGGTGGGCATGGACCGCCCAATGTTGCGCTTTTTCGGCCAGGATGGGATCGATCCGGGCCGGGCAGATCTCTTGGGTGGCACCGGGGGTATATTTGGCATGGTAGTTGAAAAAATCTTGACCCTGGCCTGGAATGATTTCAATCACGGGCAAAGTGGTAAGGTGCTGGTTGCCGATCACGCCAGCAGTAAGCTCTAGCCCATCTATATATTTCTCAAGCATGGCAGAGGAATAGCATTCAAAAGCCCTTGTGCATGCATCCAAGAGCTCATTTTCCTTGCGGACAATGGACATGCCGATGCTGGAGCCACCCACCACTGGTTTGACCACCAGGGGGAGACCCAGTTGCTCGAAGATCACGTTTGGATGGATGTGATCATCCTTTTCCACAACCAGATAGGGGGCTGTGGGGATGCCGGCTTTTTCGTATAATTGTTTGGCGGCAAGTTTATTCATGGCCAGGGCGCTGCCCAGTACGCCGGCCCCCTGATAGGGTATTCCCAGCAAATCCAGCAAGCCCTGGATGGTGCCGTCTTCGCCAAAGGGACCATGGAGTATAATCAGGGCCGCATCAATGCGGGCCGCATCTTGGATCAAGCGGGGGAGATCATCCTTTGGATCGTAGCGCAAAACATGATAACGCTCTTTATTCAGTGCGCTGAAAACCTGGTCGCCGCCGCGCAGGGAGACTTGCCGTTCCGAAGATTTACCGCCAGAAAGTAATGCGATGGTTAGTTTTTTCATGATCCCAACAGTTTCCGTTTGGCCTTGTTGTATTCTTCCAGGGTAATTAATTTTTTATCCAGCAGGGTGACGAGTTCCATCAGTTCCCGGATATGAACGGCCGTGGGATCTTCGAGCTGCAGGGTTGGGCCGATTATTTCCGATTCAATTGCCAGGTTATTTTGTGGGGCGCTGATTTTCACCGATGCCAATCCGCCCAACAAACTGACTTCCACGCTGCGGCCGCGAAAAACCGGCAGGGACATCATTTCTTTGATGGATTTGCCTTCCTTTTTCATCCGCCGATAAATCAGGTAGGCGGCAGAGCCGAGGATGACCACGCCGCCGATAAAAATCCAAGGCAAATAGAGCACCACGCCTCTGAAAAAGAGCACCATGAAGCCCAGGCCGGCAAGTAAAAAGAAATGTAAAAACAGGATAAAATGGGCCATGAAAATGCTTTTCAGTACCCCTTGTGCGTCTTTTGGTTTTGTATCTTTCATCATGGATCGTCAACCAACCCGATTTGGGCTGCTCGCTTTGCTTTTGTTGCGGTTTGTCGGTTCCTGCTTATCACGACTTTGGATGCGGTCCGCTATTTTGGCTTGATATTGTTGGGGAAGATCGAGTTCAATGTTGCCATGACGCATGTTGTTCAATTTCATGATCAGAAAATTCAGCTTTTTCAAAGTCCGATATTTTTCCGACTCGTCTTGCATGGTGCTCAAGAGGTCTTCCGTTTGCCGGATTTCTTTGCGCAGCTCCAGCTCCGGTGGGATAAAATCGGCATTTTTCAGAATTTTATAGGCCAGCCGCAAGTCTTCGGGCACGCTGTTGTCTCTAAATTCCAATGGTCTTCCCGATCCGGACAGATTGTTGAATTCACCCCTGGCAAGGGCCTGTCGAATTCTTTCTTCAACAATTTTATCAAAACCGGCTATCATATAAATCCGTATCTAAGTCAAAAGTGCTAAAAATGGTGATTATTAGTGAATCTCTTTATAAAAGTCAAGATCGACGAAAAAGGGCGCCATTTTCGTATTCCGGAAATTATTTTTTGGAACCGCTGCACAGCTCTCGATAAAATTGTTGATCAATGGCATAGGTCAGTCCATCCTCATAGTCGATTTCGCCGGCCTTGAAAAGGTCGGCAAGGGCTGCATCCAGGGGGAAGAAATCCTCTGCGCCGGTCTGCATTTGAGAACGGATTTGATGGGTTTTGGATTCGCGGATCATGTTTTTCATGCGGTAGGTGTTGATCAGGCACTCCATGGCAAGAATCCGGCCGGTTTTTTTCTTATTGGGCAGCAGGCGCTGGGAGATGCTGAGCAACAAAGAGTCCGCCAGCATGTTACGGATCAGGGATTGCTGATGGGCCGGGAACATGTTGACCACTCGTTCAATAAGTGTGGTGGATGCGTCGGCATGCACCGTGCTCAAGACCAGGTGGCCGGTATTGGCGGCGAACAAAGCGATTTCAAATGTTTCCCAATCACGTAGCTCACCCACGACAATTACATCCGGTGCCTGCCGGAATATATGTCGCAAGCCGCTGGCAAAGGTTTCCGTGTCCCGGCCGACTTCCCTTTGGTTGATATTGCATTTTTTATGCTTATAAAGATATTCCACCGGATCTTCAAGGGTGACAATATTGCAGCGGCGGTTTTCATTGATCAGGTTGACCATGGCCCCCAGGGTTGTGGATTTCCCATGGCCGGCCGGGCCGCAGATCAGGATCATTCCCTGGGGCTTTAAGACATAATTTTTAATCCAGGCCGGGATGTTAAGCATGTCCAGACTTGGGATCGCTTCCGTCAGGTTGCGGATGGAAATGGAAACCGAATTGCGCTGCCGATAGACATTGATTCTGAAGCGACCGATTTCGGGAAAGGTAATGGCGCAGTCTTTTTCGTTTTGCTCCAGGAAAAGATCCCATTCCTTTTCGGTCAGAATCTGCTTGGCATAGGTTTCACAGTCCTCGGGACGGAGGGCAACAGCGGCCAGTCTTTTGATTTCATTTGATAGCTTTAGCGACGGGGGTACCCCGGCGGTCAGCAGCATGTCGCTTGCTCCGGATTTTACTAGATAGGAAAGGAGGCTCTTCAATTTCGGCGCTTTCCCGGCTTCGCCCTTTACCTCCAGGACCAATTTTTCCAGCACTGCGCCGCTCAGACCATCCTCATAACTGGTGGCTAAAATTTTTGTAGCAGCTTCAATCATAAAGGCCGGAGCCACAACAGGCTTGATCTTACGGCCCAGGCGAAACTCCAGATCACTGATGGTCATCAGGTCATGGGGCGTCACCATGGCCAATGTTAAAGTTGATTTTGTGGCTGAAATAGGTAGAATTTTAAGTGCCTTACATTTTTCCAGGGGGATCAGTTGCAGGACTTCCTGGGGGATATCAATTTTGAATAAATTCGTACTTTGAACACCAAATTGCCGGCTTAAAAAGTTCAGCAGGTCATCAACGGATATATGGCCGAGCTCAATCAATAACGATCCCAGGGGGCGCTCTTCCTGGGTCTGTCGCTTTAAAGCCTGTTGAAGCTGCTCGTTTGTGATCAGGTTGCCTTTTACCAGCATTTCACCAAGACGATGCTTTCTTTGCGGAGGTATGCTTTTCGAGCCTGTTTGTGACTGCATCTTTTTCTCCTTATCGGCCTCATCAACTCTGTTATTCATCGTTTGACAATAAAGCTAGAATTTTCATTGATCCCCATGGAAGTCAATATTTTTTCTAAATTTATAAATGCATCTGTTTTTTTCCCCATTTCAATAAAAATATTGATTGAATCTTCAAAGTTGCTTGCATCTTTATCAATAATTTGATTTTTATGGCAAGAAACGAATGAATGGGTTGGTGTTAGGCATTGGCGATATTGCGATTCTCCGGCTTGACATACGGCTTTCATTCAAATATATTTCGGCATTATTTTCAATTTCTTATCCTTTGATATAACATATCGGTGAAGATGGCGGGAGCGGGACGATTGAAAACAATGGGGGCATACAACAGAACCAACACACAAAGATTCTAAATCCAAACCGGATCAGATCTTTACTTAATTGTCAAAACATGCCACTATTGTTTCTAATTTTAAGGATATTTTGCATTGATGAAAACGATATTGATCGTAGACGATGACCAAACCACGCGAAATCTGATCTCGCGCATTCTAAGCCATGCTGAAGAATTGGCTGTTATTACGGCTGCAAATGGACAAGAGGCAATTGAAATAATCAATAAAACAAATATTGATCTTATTATAACCGATATTGTCATGCCGGTTATGGATGGATTCGAACTCCTGTCATATATAAGCGAAAATTGCCCTGAGATCCCTGTTTTTGTCATGACGGCCCATGATTCCCCTGAAATCGACTCCAAGATTAGGTCATTGAATATCGCCCAATATTTTATTAAGCCGTTGAATATGGACGAATTTAAGTTGCGATTATTCGACGAATTGGAATCCGGTGCAGAAGGCCAAATTCATGGAATCGGCCTAGTTTCCTTTATGCAATTGGTGGAGATGGAAAGTAAAACCTGCACGCTTAACATCCGGTCAAAGACCGACGGAAAAGCCGGCAAGCTCTATTTTTTTAAAGGGGAATTAACCACGGCCGAGGCCGGTGAACTAACCAATGAAAAAGCGGTTTACGAAATTGTAAGCTGGGAAAAAACAACCATCTCAATTGAAAAATTATGCAAAAAACAAGTCAAGGAAATTGCCCAGCCGCTGCTGAATATTTTGATGGAGGGGATTCGAATAAAGGATGAAAAAACCGCCCAATTGAATATCGGGAAAAATCCTTTAAAAATGAAACCCAAAGCAGCTCAAACCAATCCAAAACCGGTAGCACCGGCACCGGCGAAAGCCACTGTTTCACCGGAAGCGAGTAAAAAATCGGAAATCGCGCAACAAGACATAGCCGATCGGGCGCGACTGGCCAACGCCCTCGAAAAACTGACAGAGGTTGTGGAATACTGTATTTTTGATCCAAATGATTCAGTCGTCAAAACAGATTCAAGATCAGGGACCACAGCAAAAGTAAAGCCGTCGACTTTATTTGCCTTATCCACAGAAATCGGCGCCCACCTTGAATTCAGCTTGCCCATTTCTTTTATGTTGAATACGGAAAACGGTCATCGCTATGTCATGTTTCGATACAAGAATAATCAAATAATTGTTTCTCTAAAATCAGGTTTCTCGCAAATTGGATTTTTGAGCAAGTTGAAATTGATCAAAATATAAACAGATTTTTCAGATAGCGGAACCAGCAAGGAGGGCGGATGAGCACGGTATTTCAAGATTTTAAATCCATCAACGGATTCATAGGCGGGTATGTTTTCAAACCCAAAATCGGTATTTTGGCAAGGGACATGCCGGCTGTTTATAAAGACAAAAAGCTTTCAGATCTTGCTGATGTTCTTATAAAAACATATAAATCAGGTAGTCTGCATTTTCCCAATATAATTGATGTTTCCATTTGTTTTCAGGAGGCGGTAATTATTATTCGGGAGGCACCTAATAGCGTATTTATTTTTATTTTGGCTGATCCTGCTTCCAATATTAATCTGTTCAACATGACCCTGAGTGTACTGATGGAGGAAGTCTCCGAGCTTGTTGAAGTGCCGGAACAGGTCGAAAAAGCAGAGAAAACAGAGCCGGATGCAATTACTCAACCGATTAAGGCCGGCCCATTGACTGCCGAAGAATTGCTCAGAGAGGGGCCCCTGTCCGCTACGCTGCTGGCAATACAAGATGCTTTGGCTATGGTAATGGGACCCATTGCGCGAGTCATTATGATAGATGCCTTGAATGAATGGCTGAAAACCGGCCCGCCCTCCAATGGGGCCATCCCGTTGCTTGCCAACATCTTATGTAAAGAGATCAACGATTCCCAGCGCGCCGAAGATTTTAAAAAGCGAATATCCACCTTGGTTTCACAGACAAATAATTAAGGGAAGGATTGCCGTATGTCTAGCATTAGAGAAAAATTTGGAAAACGGCTTTTACAGATAAATGGAGTTAAGCGTTTTATTCTTGTTCGAAATGACGGCGAGATACTTGCTCATAATTTGGCAGAGGAAAATCCGGAAACCTTATCCTCAATCTTGTTGTTCAGTGCCTTGAACTGCGATAAAATTAAATCCGGTTTTGGTTTTCGCAATACAAAATACATGGCTGTCTCCAAGGAAAACAACGAAAATTTGTATATTTTTCAGATGGAAAAATATTATTTGGGTGTCATGCAACATGCAAACGCGAATATGATGGAACTGATCAGAGATGTTTCCAGCTTTATCGACAGTATCATGATGACAAAGGCCAACATCAGTTAACCAGCAGGAGGTTACTCATGCGACCAGGGAGATATCTGTTTTTTGTTATAGCCCTTCTTTGCGCGGTATTGCTTAATATTTCCCATCCGAAAAGAATCAATGCAGAGGAGAAACTCTCTGATTTTGATGAACAAGTCAGGAAATGGGCAACGAGTTGCAGAAACGAAGTCACCGAGCAGCTCGAGCTGTTGCTTTCTTCGGGCCGATTGACCATCGGTCAGATCTTTGATACTTTCTATGTTCCTATCCCCAATACAGATCCGCAAAAATATCATACCCAGTATGATAAATATACGGATGAAGTATTGCTGCCTATTTTGGATAAATACCTGGCCAAAGACAAACGCATCATGTTCGTTGTTGCGGTTGATGTAAACGGTTATCTGCCGACTCACAACAGTAAATATTCTCTGCCGCTGATCAATGATTATGAAGCGGATGTGAGTCGCAATCGAACCAAAAGGCTGTTCAATGATCGGACCGGACTTGCCGCTGCCCGTAGCACCGACCAGTTTTTATTGCAGCGGTACAGCCGGGATACCGGCGAAAACATGGCTGATTTATCCGTACCGATTTTTATTAAGGAAAAGCATTGGGGGGCAGTGCGCTTCGGTTATCGCATCGACTGATTCAGGGCAATAATACAAACCCCGTCATGATTTTGCTGGAATTGCAGTTTCACTGAAAACTGAATAAAAATGGTTTGAATCAATCCTAATTTACTGTCAAGGGGGAAAGAATGATTAAAGCGGTATCAACCCGACTGGATGTAAAGATTTCGTTGATGGTTACGGCGATTCTAAGTGTTGTCATCATTGCCGGAACACTTTATTTGATCAAACAGCAAGGTGACAGTCTGGAAAATCAACTGATCAGCAAGGGCAAAATGGAATCCATCGTCGGTGCCAAAATGATCAGCCGCGTGCTGGAAGAAGCCATTGACAACGGTGTTTTTTCAGTTGCGGATGCATTTGATGAAAGTTATATTCCCATACCCGGATTTGATCCGCCCAAATATCATACCAAATACGACTCCTACTTGGATAAGTCCATTTTATCATTGGAAGATGAATTCCTGAAGGATGAGAGTGCTGTTTTTGCCGTGGCCGTGGATCGAAACGGCTATCTGCCCACCCATAATACCCGTTATCAGCAACCTCCCACCGGCGACAAGGAAAAGGACAAGGTCGGCAACCGCACCAAAAGAATTTTCAGTGATGAGGTCGGCCTGAAGGCCGCCCGCAATACCACCGAAGGCTTTTTACAGGTATACCACCGCGATACAGGTGAAACCATGTGGGACATCTCCACCCCCGTTTTTGTGAAGAGGAAGCATTGGGGCGGCTTTCGCATTGGATACTCACTGGTCAAGTTGTCGGAAGCCAAAAACCGTCTGGCCTTGTCACTTACCGCTATTATGCTGATAATCTTGATTCTTTCAGCCGTTTCGGTTTTTTGGCTGATCAAGAATGCCCTGAAACCCCTCAAGGAATTTTCGCGGATCGCATCGGATCTGGCCAGTGGCAAGGTTGAAGAAAAGATCGAAGCAAAATCCCAAGATGAAATCGGACAACTCGCCAATGTCCTTGAGCGCCTGCGGGTGAGCATCAAGACCGCCATGGAACGCTTGATGCAAAAACGATAGCCTTTGATAGTAACAACTAGAAAGAATAACTTGTGCGGATGCCCAGGGATCTGCCGCGCACCGACCAGAATCCGGCCAGGGGAAGCTGATAGCGACTGTCGTCATTATCAAACAGATTTTTGGCGTATAACGAAATGTCAAGCTTGGATGTTACAACATTTTTAAACAACAGGTTGAGATCCGTAAAATGCTCCGGGCCAAGCCGCCTATAGGCGCCCGGAGCATCCGGATTTTCCGTCCACATGTCGGTCCAGCCGCGATAATGGATATTCAATGAAACTTGCGGTATTTGGGCGAAATATCCATTCAAGTGCAGATTGATCCCCAAATTCCAGGTGTGATGGGGGAATTGGGTCAGGGCCTTCCCTTCTGTGACAAGATAGGAATGCAACCAGTTGTATTCGACATTGTCCGTGGTTGTGCCGGAAAACCGGTCGATTTCAGCAAATATCACCCAGGCATAATTCCCATACCAGTCCATAAGGGCGCCGAGCTTATGCTGAAAATCGAATTCCAGCCCATAACTGGTGATTTGATTTGAATTGACATAAAGGGGAACGAGGGTCCCGCGATTTGTATTTGTATGTATTCCGTATAAATTAAAAGCATTTGTAAAAGTAGTGTAATAGCCGGTCAACGCGCTTTGGAAATTTTCCAAATGGCAAATGAGTTGCAGGTCATGGGAATTGACTTCCTCGGATTTTTCAACCCCTATACCCGGGAAAGCCCCAAACCATGTGTCGATAAGCGGCTGCTGGCCTAAAAAGCTTTTTCCCACCGGTGGCCGCACATAGCCGGTGTTGAACATGTATTTTGCCGTCCAGCCGGGGCCCAGACCCCAAATGGTGGAAAACCGCGGCAGCAGCTTGGTGCTGTCCTCACGTAAATCGTTTTTGTCCATGCGCAACCCGAAAATAAAATGCAGATCGGTTATTACGCGCCAGTCATCTTCAAGATATAGGGCCAGGGTGTTGTCTTTTTTATCCGGGGCGACCAAAATACGATATCGAGTCTCGCCGGCGGTCCCAGGTCTGGGATGCTTGGCACTGAAGATCACCGGATCAATTTCGGTTTGAACGATTTGACAACCGCTTAAAACCCGGTGGTGATCAAAAAGGGTTGCCCTCAGCATCAGTTCTGCGCCCAGATTGGTTTCCTTGCTGGCAAAGGACTCGTCTAGTGTGTTCAGGGCCGGCGAGGTCACCGGATCAGCCATTTGTTGCCAACGCTCCATTAAATTGGAAAACACTTTGGTTTCAAGCGACAGGGTTTTGCTGAAATTTTTTAAATGATCAATATTTAAATAATAATGGCGTCGGCGATTGTATTTTTGATCCAGCGCTCCTATGGATTGGTCAAGGCGCGAGTCCATCAGGTCCGAGCCCCGGGCAGTAAATGTAAAATCCTTCTGGCGCAATTTACCGAATAGTTCATAGGAGTTATTGATTTTATCCATGGGGCCCCATTGGCCCAGCGGTTCCCAGTTTTTATGGGGAAGAAAGCCTTCTTTTGGATAACCATCTGATTTTGCATAGGTGAATGACAGCATGAGATCCTGCTGGGGATCTGCTCCATCACTGCCGTATTGGACATTGGCATAGCGATAAAGATCTTCACCGGCATAATCGAGGGTTGCTTTCATACCGCCGATGTCTTTGCCCTCTTTGGTGATTAAATGAATGACGCCAAGGGCCGCATCGCTGCCCCAAAGGGTGGAGCCGGGTCCGCGAATGATCTCCACCCGTTTGATGTGGGAGAGCAATGGAAAGATGGGAAAATCATCCGGCCCCTTATCCACAATACTGTTCATATTATGACCGTCGATCAGCAAGAGGTAGGGTTCATTTTCGCCGGCAACGATGCCACGGTTGCCGATCAGGGGATTGGCCGGATTGCGGGTTGTGAAATAACCCACGGTTCTGTCCAGGATTTCATTTATATTTCTAAGTCCTTGGCGCTCGATGTCTTCGGCGGTGTAGACCGTAACCACCGATGGTGCACTAAAAATCTGCTGGGCATTTTTCGAAGCGGTGATAACAATGGATTCAGCCTGAAGCCAACGGATTTCTTTGGTCAACTCAGGATCCATGGTTTCCTTGTCCAAAAGCGAACGGTCCTGAGCCAAAAGTGATTGGGCAAAAACACAGAAAAGAAAGGTAAAGATGAATAGGGCGGCTTTGATTTTTGTCATGGGATTACCGTTCAGGAAATTGGTAGCAGATATTCAAGATTATATGCCTTTTAAATAAAAGCGCGGGCTCTGTCAACTTGAAAAGAGCTTTCTTCTCTATTTAAATAATGATATGCATGAGTTGTAAGTCTTTGGTAATTGCCTTTGATATTTGCCGGTTTTTCCAAGCAGGATGACATGCCTCACAACTGCCAGCATACATCAAACAAAAGCAGATGGGTCGGTATCTATTGCCTGATATTGCAATGGGGGCTGCTTGCTTTTGCCTGGGCTGTTCTTGCCGATTCCGGAAAGACCACCATCTATTTTTTTTCATCTGAAACCAATATCAATAATTATGCCTCCCTGAAACAGGAATTTGATCGTTATCTGGCCCAACAAGGCCCATATGAATTTCAGCCCTTCAAGGACCGGTCGGCCTTTGAAAAGCGGATTAAGGACGCCGGCAGCGGGTTGGTGCTCCTTTCTGCCTGGCATTACCAGGAGATCTATAAATCCCATGATATTAAGCCCGTACTAATCGGGACATTGGGCGGTCACCAGACACAAAAACGAATTTTGGTGGTTTTAAATGGACAAACCGGCCCGGCAAAGTTTATGGACATTATTGCCTCTGCGGCTGATGAACAACTGACGCGGCTTGTTTGTGAAAAAATGGCATTGTCCATGCCTGTTGATTTCAAACAGCTAAAGATCCTTGCCGTGCCTAAGGATATCGACGCACTTATGTCGGTGGGGTTTGGAATTTCAAAGGCAGCGCTTACCACGGAAAATGCCTTTCAGAGGTTGAAAAGCGTGAATCCGGCGCTGCATCGCAAAATGAGGATTCTGGCCCTGGGACAGGATACATATATGCCCATCGTCGCTGTAATTTCCAGGGAAAATGAACATGTCCGGCGCCTGCTGAGCATTGTTGAAAAAATGCCCGGAAATGAGGACGGACGGAGCCGCATCGGGATGCTCGGCCTGGACGGCTGGCATAAAGTCGAGCCGGCTGAGGAAAAAAAACTTGAATTAAACAATTGCAAAACAGCCCCGAAAATAAAGTGAAAACGTTAACAAACATCATTCGAGTTTTGCTTCTGCTGCTGGCGGCGCCCATGGCGGTGAAGGCCGAACCGAATATATTGGTCCTAAATTCCAATCAGTCCGTGGAAAAATACCTGATCGTGCAAGAAAGCTTTGTATCATCTTTGGCCCAGCCGGTATCGGTCCTGGATTTGGCCACCCAGCAGCAATTGATCGTGGCGGAAGAGGCCATCGGCGCCAAGTCCTTTGATATCATCTATTGCATCGGATCCAGGGCCTTCAATGTCGCCCATCAGAAAGCACCCACGGCAAATGTAATTTTTTCCGCGATCATCAACTGGAAAAGACTACCCATGAGGGATAAAACCTACGGCATTTCAAACGAGCTGCACCCGCTGATGCAGATGACCCTTTTTCGCTATATTTTCCCGGAGATTAAAAAGATCGGATTGCTGTATGATGAACGTTTCAACCACGAGTGGTTTGATCAAGCAAGTATGGAAGCGAAAAATGTCGGAATCGAGCTCATGGGTCGCGCCATATCCGATGCAAACCAAGCAGGACCGGCCTTGAAGAAACTTTTAACTGAAGTGGAGGCATACTGGTTGATTTCAGATCCTACCATTATTTCAGGGGAAAAAACTTTATTGAATTTGATGGAACTCTGTGATGGAAAACAAGTGCCGATTTTTTCCTACAATGAAGTTTTTGCCAAATACGGGGCTGTATTGATCGTCTCCCTTGATGAAGCCACCGTGGGCCGTCAGGCAGCCGGTATTGCCGGCAGTATCATCACAGGCGCGGCCATCGGTGAAAAAGTGCAGCTCCCGGTTGGTTCAAGGGTTGTATTAAACCTTAACAAGATTCGAAAATATAGATTGCGCTACAGCGTTGATGCCTTGGCCAACGTCAACAGGATTATCGAGTGAAAAGCATACAGAACGTCAAGTGGAGCATTAAATGGAAGATGATGACCGTTTTGACGGGCTTGATGGTATGTTTGATCGCTTTGCTGAGCTATATCCAAATGACCGCGCAACGTCAGATGCTGGAAACAACCTTGCAGGACCGGATTCACCTGATGAAAGAGAATTTGACCGCCGGCGGTAAGGCCTTTATCAGCAGCTTGACGGGACAGATAGAGAATGAGATTGCTGCTTATAATTTTTCAGGGGTGGTTGAAGTAATTGAAACCAGTGTTGCGGAAAACAAAGCCGTTATCAGCGCCGTGTTGATGGATGCTTCCGGCAAGGTGATTCACCATACCCAAAATCCTGATTCGGTCCAGACCTATCTGGAAAATGAAAAATTTCAATGGGCCCTCAAGCAAAAAACATTGCAACACCGTTACTATCAAGATGGGGCAGAGACTTTCATTGAAATTGCTAGTCCGATTCAGATCAGTACGGCGCCTTGGGGAGTATTCCGGCTGATTATTACGCTTTCCTATTTAGACCAGGAAATTCAATCCTATCGTTCCCAAATTGAGCAGGAATCCAGGCAGGTAATCTATCGCTCGCTTTTTACCGCCGCTGCTTTTGTCTTGCTTTTCATAATAATTGTCTATGGCTTATCCGCCAAATTTTCAACCCCCATAATTCAACTGACCAAAGCAGCCCACATGCTTTCCCAGGGAGATTTCGCGGCCCTTGAGACCTTCCATATAGAATCCGAAGATGAGGTCGGCGTACTCGCATCCGCCTTTGCCAAAATGACCAGAGAACTCAAGATTTCCTATGACAAGTTGGCGGAAAACAACCGAACCCTGGAGCAGAAAATCTTGGAACGCACAGCCGAGCTGAAACAACGCAACACGGATTTGGATATCGCCAATCGCGCCAAAAGCGAATTTATTGCCAATATGAGTCATGAAATCAGGACGCCCCTGAATGCCATTATCGGAATGACCGAGCTGTTATTGGGCATGGATCTGTCCAACAAAATCAGGCGACATTTGGATACGGTCCGGTCTTCTGCCCTCTCCCTTTTAGGCATGGTGAACGATATTCTCGATTTTTCCAAAATTGAAGCCGGCAAGGTCGAGCTCATGCCGGAAATCTTTCGATTAAGCCGGGTATTGGATGACCTGATCGATCTGTTTGCAGCGGCAGTAGATGCAAAAGGGATAGAACTAACGATTGTTACCAACGGCACAATACCGGATAAGCTCGTCGGCGATGTTGTCAGACTCAGACAGATATTGATAAATTTGACCAACAACGCCATCAAGTTCACCGACCATGGCGACATCCTGATCCAAGTCGATCCGATTGAAATCAATCCCGGCCGGGCATTCATTCGTTTTTCCATTCAGGATACCGGCATCGGTATTGATCCGAAAATAATTCCCAAACTTTTTGAATCCTTCACCCAGGCTGACGGCTCCACCACCCGTCGCTATGGCGGTACGGGGTTGGGCTTGACTATCAGCAAACGATTGGTGGAGATGATGGGCGGAAAGATTCAAGCTGAAAGTGCCCCCGGCCAGGGAAGTACTTTCAGTTTCACTTGCTCCTTTGAAATCGCCTTGGAAGAAAAAAGCATATTATTTCGGATGGGCGATGATTTTAAAGGAAAATGTGTTTTTATCGCGGCTGCCAGCACTAGGCTTCTGAATGCCTTGATGACTGTGCTCACAGAATTCGGTTTTATTCCCATCGGCGCGGATAACGAGCAGTCGGCAATGGAAATACTCACGAAAAAAAAAGCCTCCTGCGATCTGCTTTTGGCGGATTCGACTTTTTTGGGAAAGCATAATTCAAGTTTATTCAATCTGATTCAAAAAGATTTGCTCTTAAAAAATTTGCCGGTTCTATTAATGGTTCCCATCGGCAGGAAAGAGAATTTCAAGCCCGATGGCAAATATCGGCTGGATGGAATTGTCTATAAGCCTATCAAAAAAGGTTGCCTGTTTGAGGAATTGGTTCGGGTGCTGGATCAGCAACGGAACCAGCCTTCCAGGCAATGGCTGGCTGGGGAACCTTCTGAAACCAAGATGGCTGCCGCAAAGGACCGCATTGAGCCCCTCCCGAAGGATATTGTGGAGATGGTCTTGGAATTGGCCGGATTGCTTCTTGAAAATAATTTACGCGCCAGGGACTATATGGATACCATCCGAGACCGGCTCGCAATCATCGGGAACGTGGAGGTGAACCGATTGGCCGATCAAATCGGACGTTTTGATTTTAAAGGCGCACGCAGGACCTTGCAGGAAATGGCAATGAAAAACCATATTCCCACAGAAGGATGGATATGACCCTGGAAGACCGGAAGCGGCCGAGCATTCTCATTGTGGATGATGTACCGTCGAACATCGAACTGTTGGGGGAAGTCCTTTTATCCCAGTATGATGTCCGCGTGGTGACTTCCGGTCTGGAAGCCTTGGAGATTGTTGGATCCAATAAGCCGCCGGACCTGGTCCTCTTGGATATCATGATGCCGAATATGGACGGTTATGAGGTTTGTCGTCAGATAAAAAAGCTCGACAAATGCAAGGCTATCCCTGTTATTTTTATCACGGCCGCTGCAGAGACCGAAGATGAGACTAAAGGTTTTGCATTGGGTGCTGTTGACTACATTACCAAACCGTTTTGCTTATCGGTGGTCAAAGAGCGCGTACGCACCCATCTTGAGCTGAAGCGACACCGGGATCACCTGGAAGAAATCGTTGCAGCGCGAACACTAGAAATTCGAAATGCCTATGAAAGCTTGCAGACCCTGAATCAGGAATTAAAGGATTCCTTGATTCAATTGCGGCATGCCCAGGAACATTTGATCCAGTCGGAAAAAATGGCGGCATTGGGCGGGCTGGTGGCCGGAGTTGCCCATGAAATCAGTACGCCCGTGGGCATCGGCTTCACGGCCGCGTCTTTTTTGGCCTTGAAAACCAAACAATATTCGGAATTGAAGCGCTCCAATGGCTTGACAAGTGAAGATATTGAAAAATACATGCAGATTGCCAATGAGGCGGCCGAGATTATCCATACCAATCTGAGCCGGGCCGGCGAGCTGATCACCAGCTTTAAACAAGTCGGTACGGATCAGGCCAATGAAGAGAGCCGACGTTTTAACTTCAAGCAATATTTGCAGACAATTCTTTTTAGTTTGCAGCCGAAATTAAAACCCGGCAAGCATAAAATCAATATCGACTGCCCGGAATCAATCGTCATTTCAAGTTATCCGGGCGTATTTTCGCAAATCATCACCAACCTGGTGGTCAATTCGGTGACCCACGGATTTGAAGGGATCAGCGCTGGCGAGATCGATCTGCGCGTATCCTTGGAAAACGGTCAATTGAAATTATGCTATCAGGACAACGGCAAGGGGATGAAGGCTGAGCATCTCAGTAAGATCTTTGATCCGTTTTTCACCACCAAGCGCAATGACGGCGGCACAGGCCTTGGAATGCACATCACTTATAATTTGGTGACGCAAGTGCTGAAGGGTAGGATTCAATGTGAAAGGGGAGCAGACAAAGGTTTTGCTTGTACCATAACAGTACCCATATTGCTGCCTGGCCTGTGATTATGAATTCAAGGATCGCCAAACAGGTTTCCGGACTGGTTGAGCCGGTTCACCAATTGTTGACCCGGCATATCAGTTTGGTTTGGGCCGAGAGGCCGGAGGCCGGATCCGTGGCGGCGATATCGCAATAACCGATTGTCTTTGCCATGGCCAAGCCTTTATTGTCAGGCAAATTACCTATGTTCGCCACGGTTTCGTCTGATGCAGACCAAGCAACGGCGGTGGTAATTTCCTTGGTCCCGCCGTCGGAAAATTTCCCCATGGCCTTAATTTGATGGCTGCTGCCGAGGATCAGCTTCAATTTTTCGGGAATGAGCTCAATGGCGACCAATTCCGGAGGGATTATCATGAGACGGGTTTCATCTTGAATTTTCAATGGGGGAAAAACAGCGGATATCCGGCAGTCACCAATTGATTTTGAATAAATGATCCCTTTGCTATCGGGCTCATGGCTGGTGGACGCCACTGATGGGTTTGAAGAATGCCAGGTGACCTGGTCGCTGATATCTTTTATGGTTTTATCGGAAAAAGTGCCCAGGGCATTAAATACCAATTCCTTGCCCAGGGCCACGGCAGGATTTTCAGGAGCAATGGCCATGGCGATCAGTCTGGCAGGTTCAACTGTCAGCTCATCCGCAGCCGAGATGCCTGTTTTGGAATCAAAGGCGATGATGGCGGCCTGCCCGGGAAAAATTGACAACACCATCTTGCTGCCGTCCGCGCCGTTGCTGATTCTGGCAACATCAAGGGAAGACGACGACCATTCAAGGTGCGCGCTTACATCCTGCTTGCTGCCGTCTGAAAAAATACCCGTGGCTTTTAAAAGAGTCATTTCGCCGGCATACAGCGTTTTATTGTGAAGTTGAAAAACCAGATTCGTCAGTTGCGGTAAACCGATAGCCAATTCAAGCGTGGCGCTCTTGCCGGTATGCGGATCAGTAGCCTGAGCCCGTGTGAGACCCGGTTGCATGGGACAAAAATATCCCTTGCGCTGCTGGTTGTCCATGGTCGCCTTTTTGCGATCACCTAAACTCCAATCCAGTTGATCGGTGAGGATATTCGTTTGACCATCCGTAAATCGACCGACAGCTTCCAACTGGATCGGTCGCCCGGGCACAGCTTCTTCAACCGGAGCAAAAATGCTGATTTCCAGCAGCTCAGGCCCTGAAATGTTCACTGTCGCACCGGCGCTTATCATCAAATCCGGGTCCACCGCCTTGATAACGGCCGTGCCCGGCAGTTTCGCAACAGTCAGACCTTTGGAGGCAGGGGCATCACTTACGGAAGCCACCTGGGGATTGGAAGACAACCAGGTAACTTCAGCGGTAATATCATTGATGTTGCCGTCGCTGAAAATGCCTCTGGCCAAGAGATTGGATTGGTTTCCCAGGGCCAGAGTGAGGTTTTTCGGCATAATGTCAATCATGGTCAGTCTGGCGTCAGATAGAAACAGGACGGCGCGGCCTTTGAGACCGCTGGCCGGATCAGTGGCCACAATGGTGGCGCGGCCTTCCTTGGGTGAGATGCTCAGGCCTTTGCTGCCTTTTGTATTGCTGACCGTGGGATGGAGCGCATCCGGCGAAGACCAGTCCACAACCGCAGTCAGGTCCTGGGCGGAATCGTCTGAGTAATGCCCCATGGCTTGGAATTGTTGGGATAGTCCCAAGCGAACCCAAGCTTGGGATGGGACCACGGAAATCGCCTCAAGCACAGGTTCGGTGACAGTTATCTCGGTGACAGCATGGATGCGGCTGTCCGATACCTTGGCGCTGACAATGATTTGTCCTTTTTGGAGGGTGATCAGCAGGCCTTTTAGGTCTGATTCGTTGCTGATCGTAGCGATATGGCTATCGGAGGTGTTCCATTGGATGTTCTGGGAGATGTCCTGGTTGCTATTGTCTGAAAATGTGCCGATGGCTCTAAATTGGAGGAGGCGCCCAAGGGGGATGGAATGACCGGCCGGAACAATATGCATGGCGGTCAGGTCGGTTTCTTTCGGCTGTCCACCGCAACTCCAAATGCCGAGCATGAACAAGC
This sequence comes from Desulfosudis oleivorans, assembly GCA_020723325.1. GTDB lineage: Bacteria > Desulfobacterota > Desulfobacteria > Desulfobacterales > SURF-7 > DYJD01. The sequence continues at coordinate 143,232 of DYJD01000002.1, forward strand.
CGATCAGCCGGTATAACAACCGGGTATGCTTTCGGTTTGCCATTTCTTTTTAACCTGGATACTGATATAAAAGGGCGCCTGAATTTATCCTTATTACAATGATCAGGGGCTGTCAATTACCATGAATGATACCCCCCACGGGGATAGGACAGATCGATGGCCTCCCCGGGGGGCAAGCGGCTTATTGAGAAAGGAGCGCTGATGGGGATTAAAGTACTTGTACCGGTTGCCGACGGCACCGAAGAGATCGAGGCGGTTTGCATTATTGATGTCCTGCGAAGAGCCGGAGCGGAAGTTACTGTGGCTGCGGTAAGCAAAATGCAAATCACTGCTTCCCGCGGGGTGAAAATCGTCGCTGATAAATTGCTGCAAGATTGTTTTTCTGAAACCTACGATTTAATCGCCTTGCCGGGTGGAATTCCGGGTGCGGAACATTTAAGGGATTCGGAATTGCTGGTTAAAATGCTTGTTCAACAAAAGCAGGCCGGTCGGTTATATGCCGCCATTTGCGCTGCACCGGCGGTGGTTTTTCAAACCCATGGCTTGCTGGGGGAGAAACAGGCCACCTGCCATCCTTTTTATCAAGATCAGATCCCCAATCAAGCCGCACCTGGTTCCCGGGTGGTGGTGGACGGGAATTGCATTACCAGCCAAGGTGCCGGGACCGCACTTGAATTCGCACTTCGGCTCACGGCGCTGCTGTTCGGCTCCCCCAAAGCGGCAGAAGTGGCCGCAGCCTTGGTCATGCCATGGGGAAAGGAATAATACATGTTTTTTTCTTTAATTGAAAAACGCCGAAGCATACGAAAGTTCCTCGACAAACCAGTGCCTGAAGACCTCATTGAAAAACTGGTGGAGGCCGCCCTGCGTTCACCATCTTCCCGGGGGATCAATCCTTGGGAATTCATCGTGGTTACTGATCGGGAGCGCCTGGTACAACTATCCAAAGCAAAAGAGCACGGCGCCGCATTTCTGCAACAGGCGCCGTTGGGCCTGGTGGTTTGTGCGGATACAAGCAAGACCGATGTTTGGGTGGAAGATACCTCCATTGCCGGCATCTTTATTCAACTGGCGGCTGAAGCCCTCGGGTTGGGCAGTTGTTGGATTCAAATCAGGGAAAGGATGTACGATAAGACCAAAAAGGCTGATCAGTATGTTGCCGAATGCTTGAATCTTCCCCCCCGGATGGCGGTGGAATCGATTATTGCCATTGGATATGCGGGTGAAAAAAAACGTCCCCATGCCAGAACAAGCCTTCAATTTGAAAAAATATCCTATAATCGCTATGGGGAAGGGAAATGAAAAAAATTCGTATCGGGGCGCTGATTTCCGGCAGTGGTTCCAACCTTCAGGCCATCATCAACGCTTGTGAAGCCGGGCACATCAATGGTGAAATGGTCTTTGTGGGCTCGGACAATCCTGCCGCATACGGGCTTGTGCGTGCCCAAAACCACGGTATTCCGGTTTTTGTAGTCGATTACGGCGCCATTATCCGTTCCCACAAGCTCGAACCAGGGAAAACCCGGCTCCCGGCTGATTTTTGTCTGGAAGGAATTCGGGCACGGCAAACCCTGTTCGCCCAAGAGGTGGATCCGGTCAAAACCGAATTTTTTTTAAAAACCAGGGTCGCGGCAGAAGATGCATTGCTTCAAAACATGACCGGCCATGCTTTTGATCTTGTGGTACTGGCCGGTTTCATGCGCAACCTCACGCCCTATTTCATTGACCATGTCAATCCGGATCCGCTCCGACCAAGGATCATGAACATCCATCCGGCGTTGCTGCCGGCCTTCCCAGGGGTGGACGGCTATGGCGATACCTTTCGCTACGGTTGCAAGGTGGGGGGGTGCACCGTGCATTTTATCGATTACGGCGAAGACTCGGGCCCCATCATCGGCCAGCGCAGTTTCCCCATCTGCCCAGAAGACACCCTTGAAAATGTAAAGAAGAAGGGTTTGGAACTGGAATGGCAGTTATACCCGGAATGTATTCAATTGTTCGCTGAGGGTAGACTGGCGTGCGTTCCAACTGAAATCACACACCCGGATGGAAGGAAAAGCACGCGCCTGATCGTTAAGATCAAAGCCTGACAAAGATTTTTCCGGGGCTTTCAACCCCCTGATACAAAAATTTTAATAAGCATGGGAAAGGCCGCCAGGGTTCCGATGGTGCAAAACAGGTTGGTCAGAACGACAATCAGCAGGATGCGGGTGATCTTGTTCCGCCAAAAGCCTTTGATGGACAAAATATCATCTGTAAGACTTTCAAAATCCTTGACCTTGGGCTTGCGGAGAAAGGCCTCCACCAGACCGGCTACCCAGCCCACTGCCACCATGGGATGAAGGGTGGTAAAAGGAGCTGACAAAACTGCCGACAAGATTGTAAGCGGATGCGCCAGGGCAATCACCGCTCCCAAGCCGGCTAAAACCCCATTGGCCAATAACCACCATTTGATCATGTCGGAGCTGGCTTTCGCCCCCCCATAAAAGAAACCGGCCACGAAAAGGGCGATGATAAAAAGGGGTATGGCCCATTTGAGCGCGGTTGACCATGGGCCGGCCGGCGGCAGGACCTCAAGGGCCGCCACATCGATTTTTTCTTCCCAATAGCGTTTGATGCCCGGCACATGGCCTGCGCCCACCACGGCCACGATTTTTTTCCCAGGGGCGGTTCTGATTTTCCCCGTGAGATAACGATCTCTTTCATCAACCAGAATTTCCCGGAGTACCGGGTGGGATTTCTCCACCTCGGCCAGGATGCTTTGCAGGACATCCTCTTGTTTCATTTTTTCGATTTCAGCCGCACTGATGCTTTCAACCTCGGTTGCGGATAAAAGAATCTGAAACAGGAGCTTGTTTTTTTCCCATAGCCCCATTACCCGCCAGGCCCTGGACAGGGTGATGCGGATTTCACGGTCCGCCAGATGAATGCCGGCCCCCACTGATTCGGCAAGCTCCATGGCGGTTATCATTTCCTGGCCGGGCTTGATATCGAATTTCCGGGCCAGTCTTTTCTGAAAGGAAGCCAGCAACAGGTTGGACAATAATAAAAAGGCCTTTTTTTCTTTGATGACCTTGATAATGTCGGTTTCCTGCCAGCGGTCTTTTTGCCGAATGGCTTGATAGCGTGAATCACAAAGTTCAACACTTACCGTATCCGGCTTTTCGGCCATGATGACCTGGGATACCAGGTCCACACTTTCTTTGGACACATGGGCTGTTCCGACCAGGATGATTTCCTTGTCACCGACTTGCAGGCGCTGAACCATATTCTTGTTGTCAATTGCGGTCATTGGGTGTAATTCTCCTTCTTTACAAAAGATTCGGATACACGCTTTTGACCGGGCCTGTCAAGAAGGTTCGGTGAAAAGGAAAGGATTGCAACGGATGCCGGAGAATATTCAAACCGAAACCGGGGCCTTGATGATCGGAAATCAGCCCTATTATCTTGAGACCGGAAACGAAGTTCAATTGTTTGAAGCCGCCTATGATGCCAGGTTGCCGGTGATGCTGAAAGGACCCACCGGCTGCGGAAAAACCCGCTGTGTGGAATACATGGCCCATCGACTGAAACGGCCGCTGATTACCGTGGCCTGCCATGAAGATCTATTCGCATCGGATCTGATCGGGCGCTATTTGTTAAAAGACGATGAAACCATCTGGATGGATGGGCCCTTGACCAGGGCCGTCAGGCTGGGCGCCATTTGCTATTTGGATGAAATCGTGGAAGCGCGCAAGGATACCACGGTGGTGATCCATCCATTGACCGACAACCGACGCATGCTGAATATTGAAAAAAAAGGCGAAACCATTAAGGCCCATGCGGATTTCCTGTTGGTCATTTCCTACAATCCCGGCTATCAATCCATTTTAAAAGATCTGAAACAAAGCACCAGACAGCGTTTTGTCGCCCTGGAGTTTGATTATCCCGAGCCGGACAAAGAAACGGCCATCGTGTCCCATGAAGGCCGGGTGGATCAAGCCACGGCCGCCAAACTGGTAGCCCTGGGGGGGAAAATACGCAATATCAAAGAACATGGTTTGACGGAAGGGGCCAGTACGCGTCTGTTGATCTATGCCGCCCACCTGATTAATAGGGGCCTTTCCATGGGTGAAGCCTGCCGGGCGGCCGTCTGCCTGCCCCTCACCGATGACGCCGGGCTCAAGGAGACATTGGATGATTTGATCGAGGATATTGTCTAGCCCATGCTGGGAAAGCAAGAACTACTCCAGGACTGGATGAATCGGTTTGACCCGGCCGGACAATTGCCGGCCATGGAGCCTGAATTGGCCCTTGAAATCGCCGCTGTATTTGCCGAACAGCCGGAACCGGTGTCATCGGACCTTGCAAATCTGATCCTCGGCGACATCCTTTGGGGGCTCGCACTTGAAAGCGCCTTTGGCCGGGCGGTTGGCCGCGGCTATCTGGCTTTACTCGGAAAAGCATCCGGGGAAAAACTGCTCAATTATCATGAGCTCATCCACTCCACCCATGAAGCCGGTCCCACCATGGGGCGCTTGATGGCCGCCGCACTGGTGCCCATATTGATCCATACCAACGAAGATTTTTTACATGGTTTTCTGGAAACCAGGGCCGTCATGTTGACCAAGGGAAGCTATACCCTGGCCGCTGCTTTGGATACCCTCGCTTTTTTATTACAAACCGCGGATGTGGCGGGTGCAAGGGCGTTTCTGGGGCTGCTGAAAAATATCTTCAGCCGGCCGCTCAGCTACAACAGAAGCCGGCATCTTGCTCAAATCGTTCCCAAAGCTGTTCGCGCCTTTCCAATTTCCAAAAGAGTTTTTCAAATTCATGGCCTTGATTGGATTGTGCGGACCGATATCGGACTGGTAGAAGGTTTTTTAGAGGGTTTTGATAAAGGTCTTGGACAGCTTGATGAAAAGGCCTTGGCCGTTTTTATGGCCCAGGGACTTGCCAGATTATCCCGGCACCGCGAGGCCGGAGAAAAATTCCTAACCATGACCTCCATCCAGGCCCGGGATCTTTGCAGGGATTTGCAGGTCACAGCCACTTTATTGCAGGTGCGCGGCCGGCTGAACCGCTATCTCCAGGCCCGAACCGGCCTGTCTTTGACTATAAGACCGCTTTCGGTGATTGCCGACAAGGATTCGGCGCCCGGCCCGGATTCCATCACGGTATTATCCGATGGAAAATTCGTGTATTTGCCGGATGAAATCCACGCGGCCCCCACCTGGACGGGTAATGAGCAGATCTATCAAATGTTGGTGCGACTGGAGGCGGCCTATTATGAATGTGGAACCCATGATTTTGATATGGAGAAGGCGGCTGCCGGCGGGTGGTTACCCCAGGGTCTTGAAAAGACGCCGGCCGTAAACAGGCAGGAGGGAACTTGCGAGCCCTCGGACCTGGAAAGATTTTGGGGCCGCTTTGATCATTTCCAGTTGGCGGCGGATTTATTTCTGATTTTTGAGCATGGGCGTATCCGGCAATGGCTGGGCCGTAATTATCCGGGGATTTTGCGAAGAACCCTGCCGATTCTGCTGAATGAAGCCCAGCGGATGGCCCCAGGGGGCCAGGCGGAAAATCCATTGCTCGGCTTGTACCAAGCCATTGCCTTGGGCCATGAGCCTGGGCCTGAATCAACCAACCAGACAGCCCAAGGCCGATTGAACGCCAAAGCCCTTGAATTTTTTTATGAGAAGATGGCCGCGCATTCAGCAGTAGAGATAGGCGCCTTATTGGTGACCGAGTTGTATCCGGAATTCGCCGCCCTGTACCCTGAAAAGGGCTATCGGCCTTTGGTGGTGCCTTATCGCCGCAGGATTCGACCGGATCTTTTCCGGAAATCCTTTGATAAATACCACCAAACCGCCAGACGGTTGCAGCGGATGCTGGCCCCTAAAAACATCAAAGTATACCGTGGGGATATTCAGAAAAAACTGCGCGCCCGCCAAGGCTCGCTGACCAAAGAAGACCTTCTTTCGCTGGTGATCATACCGCCGGATTCTGACCGAAATCCAAATCCGGCTGAAGTGCGCCGGATTGAACATGAGATTTCGAGCCTGGATCTTGCCGGGATTTTGAATGGAAACGCCGATTCCGTTTTTCTTGCAGGCATCAGCGGCGACAGCGGGAAAGTCTTTCGCTATAAAGAATGGGACTGCCGGCTGCAGGAATATATAGAGGAGCATGTGCTGGTGCGGGAAAGGCCGGCCAACCCGGCCGTCTCGGATTTTTTTGATGACGTACGCAGGCGCCATGCCGGCCTGCTGAAAAAAATCCGCCATTCTTTTGAGATCTTAAAGCCCCAGGGTTTGACCCTGCTGCGGCGCTGGATAGAGGGCGATGGGTTTGACTACCGCGCCCTGATTGATTATTGTATTGATCGGAAGTCGGGCATAATGCCGTCCGACCGCCTCTATATCAAACGCCTGAAACAGGTTCGGGATGTTTGCGTTTTGTTGCTGGTGGATCTATCCCGTTCCACGGCCAATGCGGTGGCCGGCGGCCGGGCCACGGTGCTGGATATTGAAAAAGAAGCCATCGTGCTTTTATGCGAAGCCTTATCCGTGGTGGGTGATCGGTTTTCCATTGCCGGATTTTCAGGGAGCGGGCGCTTGGGGGTGGATTATTTTATGATCAAAGATTTTGACGAGCCGGTTGATGAGAATGTGCGCCTGCGCATCAACGGCATGCTGCCCCAGCGCAGTACCCGCATGGGCGCGGCCATCCGCCACGCCCTAGCCCGGCTATCCAAGATGGAAGCCAGGGTCAGGCTTTTGCTGGTACTGGGTGACGGTTTTCCAAACGACAGCGGGTATAAGCAGGAATACGCCATTGAAGATACCCGGCGGGCGTTGTTTGAGGCCCGCGGCAGGCATATTCATACCCACGGCATCACGGTGAATATGGCGGCCGATGCGCGCCTGGACGACATTTATGGAAAAAGCCGCCATCACATGATCAGCGATGTCCGGGAATTACCTGATAAATTGTTTCGAATTTACGGGGCCTTGACCAGGCAATCTGTATAAAAGGAAGCGCGTTAGCAGACATGTTGATCCACGACGACATTTTTACCTGGGACGGCTGGGGGGGGAAGCTCCGTTTGGCCAGCGGCCGCTGCCGGCTCAGGATCTATGATTTACGGCAGGAAAGTACCGGCAGAACCGCGGTATTGCGGCCGATGATTGTTGTTGTATCCGATATTTCCAAGGAGTCTCTTTCCGTGCGGAGTTGCGCCGGACATATTGCCACCATGGTCACAAAAAGCTTTCACATTGACCCCAGCCGGATGATGTGGATTGAATTTTATCCGGCAACGGAATATGGGATAAAAAATGTCCATGTGATTCCGGAGCGTTATGAAATAGTTGAATTCGTCTGGCATGAGGGCCGTGCCATCAAGCCCCGCTGGCGTCCCTTACGGCAGCCCCTGTTGGAGCGCATTAAAAACCTGATGGCCTAAAGTTGAGTCGAAGACGGCCGTTCCGTCCCGCAGCCGTCCTTGCCAGGTATTGCGTTTTTCCAGGGTTGCGTGAATCAGGGAAAGGGTTTGGGCTTTTTGCAGGGACCAGGCCGGTGCCAACAGTTCCGATGGGTGTGGGTCGCCTGTCAGGCGCTGGATGACCATGCGGCCCGGCAGGCGTTCAATGAAGTCACAAACCAGATCCACATAGACCTCTTGATCCAAGCATTGAAATAAGCCCTCCTGGTATAGTTTTGCAAGGGGGGTTCCTAGAATCACATACAGCAGATGAATTTTGATTCCATCAATGGGCAGGTTGGATAATATTGCGGCGGTCTGCAGCATGTCTTGGCGGCTTTCACCGGGGAGTCCAAGAATGACATGGGCGCAAACATGGATGCCCCTGCCGGAGGTTTTGTTCACGGCGGTTTCAAAACAGGCAAAATCATGGCCGCGATTGATCAGGTTCAAGGTCCGGTCATGGGCTGATTGAAGACCATATTCCACCCAAACAAGATATTCGCGGGCATATGCTTCAAGGAGTTTAAGAACAGCAGGGTCCATGCAATCCGGCCGCGTGCCGATGGAAAGGCCGACAATATCCGGTACGGCCAGGGCTTCCGCATAGACCGCCTGCAAGCGGTCAAGGGGGGCATATGTATTCGTGAAAGCTTGAAAGTATGCAATAAATTTTTTAGCCCGATAACGGCGGGTAAGGGCGGCCTTGCCTGATTCCAACTGGGCGGTGACGGAGAGGCCGCGGGCATGGGCGCCGGTGCCGGACCCCTGTGGATTACAGTAGATGCAACCCCCGCTTGAGATTTTTCCATCCCGGTTGGGGCAGGAGAAGCCGGCATCCACGGTGATTTTTTGCACACGGCAGCCAAATTGCTGTCGCAGAGCTGTGTTAAAATCATAATAGCGTTGTGGTAGAATTGCTTTCATCTGCTTGACCTTAGGCCTGTCCAGAGATATAACTCGCAAGTGGTCCATGCTGCTTTACCGGCCATTGACCACAGAAAAATACGAGTTATATATAAAACAGGTTCCATGATCTGTATATAAAAATAACATGTCCTTTTATCAGAAAAAATATGACATAATCGTGGTCGGTGCCGGCCATGCGGGTTGCGAAGCGGCTTTGGCAGCGGCGCGCATGGGATGCACGGTCCTGTTGTTGGCCATTGATCTGGATAAAGTGGCGGCCATGCCCTGCAGCCCTTCCATCGGCGGCATGGCCAAAGGTCAGTTGGTAAAAGAGATCGATGCCTTGGGCGGGGAAATGGCCCGGATCTCGGACCAGACCGCCATCCAATTCCGTATCCTCAACACCAAAAAAGGGCCGGCGGTTCAATCCACTAGGACCCAGAACGACAAGAACCGTTATCACCGGGCCATGAAGGCGAAAATCGAGGAGCAGGCCTGTCTGGATTTGAAGCAAGCCCTAGTGGAAAGAATTATCGTTGAGGCCGGCACTGTGAAAGGGGTGGTGGATCAAACCGGATTCGGCTATCAGGCCAATGCAGTGGTCCTGGCCACAGGGACCTTTTTAAGCGGGCTGGTCCATATCGGCATGCGCTCCTATCAAGCCGGCCGAGCCGGTGAATTCGCCGCCTATTCCCTGGCGGAGCAGCTCAAACAACTTGGTTTTTCCCTTGGCCGGATGAAAACCGGCACACCCCCGCGCTTGAACAAAAGCAGCATTGATTTCTCCAAATTCGAAGCCCAATTCACCGAAGAAAAACCACGTTTTTTTTCATTCTCTTCCCAAGCCGCACCCTTGATGCAAATCCCGAGCTATATCGGCCGCACCAATCGACAAACCGATCAGATCGTTCGCGCCAACCTCGGCCATTCGGCTTTATACGGCGGCATGATCAAAGGGGTTTCGGCACGCTATTGTCCGTCTTTTGAGGACAAGGTTGTGCGTTTTCCAGAACGGGACAGCCATCAGGTCATCTTGGAGCATGAAGGCCTGGATACCAATGAAATCTATGCAAGCGGCTTGGGGAACAGCCTGCCTGTGGAAATACAGATCCAACTGGTGCGCACGGTAAAGGGGCTTGAGTCGGCGGAAATCATGCGACCGGCCTATGCCATTGAGTATGATTATGTCAATCCGGTCCAGTTGAAACCGACCCTTGCAACCAAACAGATTGAAGGATTGTATCTGGCCGGTCAAATCAACGGCACCTCGGGTTATGAAGAAGCAGCGGCCCAGGGGTTATGGGCCGGAATCAATGCGGCCTGTAGGATACAAAAACGGCCGGCTTTTATTTTGGACCGTTCCCAGGCCTATATGGCCGTGATGGTGGATGATCTCATCACCCGCGGAACAAAAGAACCCTATCGCATGTTTACTTCCCGGGCGGAATATCGCCTGATGCTGCGCGAGGACAATGCCGATTTGCGCCTGATGGCGGTCGGCCATGATCTCGGCCTGATAGACGGGGATACTTTTCGCGAAATGCAAGAACGCAAACGGCAGATTGAAGCCGAAATCACCCGCATCAAAAAAACCGTGATCAAGCCCGATGAAAAAGCCAATGAATATCTGCTCTCCCATGGTACTGAGCCCATTCGCAACGGAGTTTTCCTGGACCAATTGCTCAAGCGCAATCCGATTGACTACCAAATCGTGAAAACATTGGCCCCGGGTGCGGAGCCGCTTCCAGAGGCGGTTGCGTACCAAACCGAAATCGAGATCAAATATGAAGGCTATATTCACAAACAGCTTAAAGAGATCGAAAAATTTCATTTTCTCGAAAAAATGAAATTGCCCTTGGATTTGGATTATTACGCAGTGCACGGCCTTTCAAACGAGCTGCGTGATAAACTCACAACAATTCGGCCGGCTTCGCTGGGGCAAGCCGCGCGCATTGAAGGCATTACCCCTGCGGCCATTTCTGTTCTCATGGTGGCCCTCAAGGCCCATATGTCCAAACGATCGAAAGGTTAGGTAACCCGATATGCCGGATAAGGATTATTACAAAATACTCGGCGTCAACAAGGATGCTGCTGCCGATGAAATTAAAAAGAAATATCGCCAGCTAGCTATGAAATATCATCCGGACCAGACCAAAGGGGATAAAGCGGCTGAAGAAAAGTTTAAAAAAATCAGTGAGGCCTATGCAGTGTTGAGCGACAAGGAAAAGCGCAAACAGTACGATACCTTCGGCTCCACTGATTTTCAACAGCGCTATTCCCAGGAAGATATTTTTAAAGGGTTTGATTTCAGCAGTATTTTTAAAGAGTTCGGATTCGGCGGAACGCCTTTTAATAGGGGCGGCAATTTCCGGTTTTCCTTTGGAAATGAAGCCCCTTTCGGTCATCAGACCAAACGGCAGCAACCACAAGCCAAAGGGGCTGATTTGGTTTATGAACTTCCCCTGACCTTAAATGAGATCGCCAGGGGCACTTCAAAAACCGTTTCCCTGCAGCACGGGGACCGTTCCGAAAGAATTACGGTGAAGATTCCACCGGGAATGATCTCCGGCAAGAAATTGCGTTTGGCCGGGAAAGGGGAGCCCGGTCCCTATGGCGGACCGGCCGGCGATTTGTTTATTGTCTCAAAAATCATTCAAGATCCTGTTTTTGAGGCCGAGGAATATGATTTGCATATTCATAAGGATGTTCGGCTGACGGAAGCGTTGCTGGGCAGTAATGTAACCATACCGACCCTGGACCAACGTGAGTTGACCCTTACAATACCCCCTGGAACAAAACATAAGACCAAAATGCGTATAGCCGGTAATGGGCTGCCCCATATGCAAGGGGGCGGAAAGGGCGACTTGTTTGTTCACATTCAAATCATGATGCCGAAAAAACTGACGGCGGCCCAGAAAAAACTGATTCAACAATTGGCGGAAACCGGCCTTTGATTCCGGATTGTTAAATATATTGACAATCGATTTTTTTCTATATAGATTTAAATAGATAAGGTGGAGACAACAACAGTTTTTTTTCATTATTATTGACTACGGATTTGGTTTGCGGGGCACAACTATTGCCTATAAATATTTGAATTACAAACCAAGAAAAATGCCTGAACTCATTCCGATTCTGCCTGAAGAATCAATTGCGGCCATGGTTGCAGCAATCGGCCGGAAAATGTCTTTGGACTATGAAGGACGCAACCCTATCCTTATCGGAGTATTAAAGGGCGCATTTGTTTTTCTATCTGATCTCATTCGGCAGATGACCATTCCGGTTATAATAGATTTTTTACAAACTTCCAGCTACGGTTCTGAAACCACTTCTTGCGGTGCCATTCGTTTTGTTAAGGAGATTGGGGTAAATATCAAAGATCAGCATGTAGTACTGGTGGAAGATATTGTTGATACAGGAAAGACATTGTCCTTTTTAATCGATTATCTGCAGGGCTTTTGCCCGGCTTCTGTAAAAGTTTGCACCCTGATTGATAAACAGGAGCGGCGTGAAAAGGAGATTGAAATCGATTACGCTTGCCATTGCCTCAGCAAGGGCTTTGTTGTTGGCTATGGCCTTGATTTTAACGAAAAATATAGGTACTTACCTGGATTATACCATTTGAAATATTAACGCCAGCGAGGAATAATTATGATAATTACCTGTGAGGAATGCGGTGTAAAGTTCAATCTGAACGAAACGATGCTTAAACCAGAAGGCTCCAAGGTCAGATGCTCCAAGTGCAAACATGTGTTTAAAGCGTATCCCCCGCCTGCGGCAGAACCAACCGGCATATCAATGGCAGCCGAACCGGATCTATCCGATGATCTGACATTTTCTGATTTGGAGCGGATGCTGGAAACACCTGCGCCGGAGCCGGTCCCTGCCAAATCCAAGGCAACCGAATTCCAACTGGAAGAAACCGAGATGGAAGCAGACACCAAGGAAGAAGAGCTGGATCTTTCCGGTCTTGATGACATGCTTACATCGAAAAAGGAGGAAACCGGCGATGAAAGCTCGGAAGATCTGGAGCTTGATTTGGATTTGGAATCAGATGAGGCCGATGATCTCGCCCTTGAAGTGGATAGCGAAACCGGCGATGTGGATTTTTCCGAGCTTGATGGCATTCTAGAGTCAGATACAGGGGTTGAAGACAAGGCCAAAGCTGAGACGGATGAATTTGATCTATCGCTGGAACTTGAGCCGGATAAAGCCCAAGAAGAGAGCTTGCCGGAAATGGATGAATTGGAGCTGGATCTTGATCTTGATCTTGATTTAGAACCAAAAGAAGAAGCGGTAGAATCGGCTCCAAGTGAACTAGAGCTGGAATTGGATCTGACGCTGGAAAAAGCGGATAAGGGGGATGAAGACGAGCTGTCGCTGGAACTGGATTTGGAGCCGGCCAAAGAAAAAGAGGCGCAAAAGGAGCTGGAACTCGAGCTGGAGCTGGATATCGACGAGGATCTCAGCGGGCTGACCATGGAGGATGGGGCTGATAAGACCCAGGAAACCATTGAAAAAGATTTGCTCGAAACCAAAAGCCTGGTGGATGCCGAGAAGGAAGCGGATGAGTTGGAGTTGGAACTTGATATTGATGAATCTGTTGAGGAAAAGGCCGCTGAAATAGATGCATCGGATGAAGAAATCGATTTGTCGGAATTGGAGCAGACCCTTGAGATGGAGCTCCTTGCCCCCCAGGATGGAGCTGATGATGAGCCTGAAAATGTGGAGCTGGAACTGGCAGATGATCAAGAAGATCTTGCTGTTGAGGTGGACGCAGCCGGTGATGAGGAAATCGATGTCTCGGATATAGAAGAAATGCTGGACATGGATAGTGTGGAAGGCGAGAAGACAGGTTCTGATGATCTTGAGCTGGAATTCGATATCGACAGCAAGTCCGCGGATGAGGATAAGGAAGCGGACAGCAAAAAAGGCAAGGTGGAAGCAGCTTTTGAAGAGACTGTAGAGGCGGAAACAGCGCCGGCCGGCATGGATAGAGGCATCGCAACTGAAGAGAAAAAGGGCGGGAAGCCGGTACTCGTCATTGCAATTGTGCTGATTATTTTGGGCCTGGGCATCGGGGGCGTTATCCTATTGTCTGCCCTGGGTGTAATTCCGGCCAATAAAATCCCTTTCATGAGCTCAATATTTAAATCAGGTGAAAAAGCGGATTTGGGGAAAATCGATGTGGTTCAAACTTCCATCAATCATTATTGGACCAAGGACCGCAATCTTTTTGTCATTACCGGTCAGGTAAAAAACAATTCCACCAAAACCCATCGCTCCATTCAGGTCAAGGCTGATCTATATTCAAAAGGCAAGACATTGACCAAAACCGTCAACGTTTATTGTGGCAATGTCCTTTCCAATGAAGATCTTCAAAAATTGCCCCAGGAAGAAATAGACAGGCGCTTGGTAAATCAGCTCACTCCGGAAAATCAGCCCATTAAATTGCCGGCGGGCGGAGAGCTGCCTTTCATGATCGTCATCCCCAATTTAACGAATGATATGGAGGAATATAAAGTCCTGGTGGCCGGTTCGATAACGGAGTAAAATTCGACTTGACTTCACCGAAATGAGCTGCTAATGAAAAACCTCTTTTGCACAGAGGCCGGCACAGCCATCGGCAAAAAGAGATCTAAATTAATAGATACCGGCGATGTAGCTCAGTTGGTCAGAGCATGCGGCTCATATCCGCAGTGTCCGGGGTTCAAATCCCTGCATCGCCACCAGCAAAAATTAAAGGGTTGTTATATTTAGAGCCCTGACTTTATTGTAAAAACTCCCATTTTCACTTTGTACAAACTCGTTGTACAAAGTTGACGAAATTGGGGGTTTTTTTATGGCCAAAATCCGCAAGTCACCCAGCCACCTTTTAAGGGTTGGCACGATATTCCATTTCCGAACCGCTCTCTTCCTGCATCCCACGGCCTGTTGACTCCGGCGGACCTCCACATCCTCGCCAACGCGGATGCTTCTGTGTTGCCTGTCGTCAGGGGCATCAGGGGGTCGGACCAAGATAGGTGGTAAAATTTATAAAAAATGAACAGGAAAATATGCCCGTTTCTGTGCTTAAAACCGTTTTTTTGATGGCAAAAAGGGGATTTAAAGGAAAAGCAGGAAAATATGTCGGGCCTGATCCTTTTTGAATTCCAGGGATCGCCCGGTGGCAAAGGCCCAGCCGGCAAGGGCCAGGGCCGCGATGCCGAAGCGCAGGCCCGCCGAAATAAATACAGAGAACGGCGGCACTCACAGTCGCCCCAAAAAGCAAATTCCCATTTTCCGAAACTGACTGGCCCATCTTTTATCTCCTGAATGACGCGCTGATAAGCTTTCTCCTCTTTATTCCGTCCTCTGACTCCTGAATTCCCACATTTGGGCAGTCACAATCTACCAAATAAAAAAACCCCTTTCAGATCAGCTTCCGAAAGGGGTTTTTCCGAGTGGATATCGGAAGAACTACCCAAAGTCAACTGGAAATTTTTCGTTCCAAAACGACCTCGCTGATATCCTTGACATGCATGCGATCTTCCAGGCCCTCAACCTTCAGGGCATCCTCGAACATATTGGCGCAGATGGGACAGGCCACGGCCAGCACCTGGGCGCCGGTGGCGGCGGCTTCCCGCACCCGCACCCTGGCCGGCGCGTCGGCGCCGCCCCCCAGAATATCCGTAAAAAAATTGCCGCCCCCGCCGCCGCAGCAAAGGGCGTTTTGCCGGTGGCGCTCCATCTCCACCAATTGAATGCCGGGCAGGGAGAAAAGGATTTTGCGCGCGGCGTTATACTCCTGGTTGTGACGGCCCAGGTAGCAGGGATCATGGTAGCAGACCTTCAACGGCGGTTCCGGCGTCGTGAATGCGGCCTTGTTGATACGTTTGGCCAATATTTGGGTGTAATGAAACACCTGCAACTCTCCGCCCAGGGCGGCATAGCCGTTTTTCAGGGCATGGAAGCCGTGGGGCGAAAGAGTGATGACCTTCTGAATTCCGGCGGACCGGAACAAGTCCAGGTTCCTGCGGGCCAGTTCTTCAAACAGATCCTTTTCCCCCATGGCCCGGGCATCATTGCCATCAGAGATCTCCCGTGCTCCCAAGATGCCGAAGGAAACACCCAAGCGGCCCAGCAGTTCGGAGACGGAGAGGGCCATGGCCCGGCCCCGGTCCGTATAAGAGCCCACATCGCCGATGTACAACAGGTATTCCTGATTGGAGTACAAATCCGCGGCGGTCCCCGCGGCCCAGGCCCCGCGTTTTTTGGCCGGCAGTTTAAAGGGATTGCCGTGTTCCAAAAGCGGCGTAAGATAATCCCGGACCGGCGGGGGCAGTTTGCCGGCCTGCACCAGCATCTCCTTGCCGGCGGTGAAGGCCTCCAGCAACAAATCCTTGAATCCGGTCATGGTACAGTGATTCACGCAATTGCCGCAGGTGGCGCAGGAGAAGAGAATCTCCTGCATGCGCGCAGACGGTTGCAAGTCGCCCTTGAGCAGCCCCCGCAGCAACCACATGCGGCCGCCGGGGGAATAGGTTTCAAAGCGGAACTTCAGATAGGCCGGGCAGTTCAGGTCCACATAATTGTCCGGGAATTTACAATAACCGCAGCGGAAACAGCGGTGCAGAATCTCGGCATGTTCCATCAGTTCACCTCCCAGTTTCCAGGGTTCATGATGCCGTTGGGATCCAGCATGGCACGCACCTGGTTCATAAGGCCGAGCATCTGGGGATTCATTTTAGCCAGGATCTGTTTCTGGGCCGGCTCCTCCGCCTTCCAGGGGATGCCCCCCATGGCAAGTACGGCGGTATTGGTGGCCTCCAGGGCCTGCTGGGCCCGCTCCACATCCGCTGCATCCGCCCGATTGAAAGCATAGGCGTAGAAGAACATCATGCAATGGTTCACGCCGATGATCCGGGCCCCCAGGGAATAAGCGGCCTGGAAACGTTCGGCAATATTGAGCCCCTCTTGATAAGCCCGGGGAAAGCGATCCACCGGCATGATGGCGCCCACATATTCAAAGCCGCCCCCTTTTTTGATGTCGGCAAAACGCGCCAGATCCGAGGCCGGCACTTGCAGGAAGCGGTGCTTCATGGGCGGCGGCAGGGGCATGAAACCGGCTTCCTTGCTTTCCAGATAAGGCTTGACCGCAGCGCGCAGCAGATTGCGTTTCCAAATCAGTTCCTCCTTGCTGTCGGCGGCAAAGGTGATGTTGATGTGCTGAAACCCCTTGGCCCAGAGGGGCTTGGGAGTCATCCAGGCCGTGATGTCCTCCGCTATTTGCGCACCGGTGATGCGATAGAGAATGTCCGGCACGGTTTCCGGTTTGTCCGCCACAAAAATGAGAATATCCTCGTATTTGTAGCGCGGATACAGCTTGATGGCCAATTTGGTGACAATGCCGGTGGTGCCGGCCCAGCCCAGAAACAGGCCGGCCAGATCCGGCAGCGGCGCCCGGGCGAACCAGGCCGGCGACACTGCGCAGGACCCCAGGCTGGCGATTTCGCCGCTGGGCAGCACCACTTCCAGGCCGTTGAGCATGTCCGAGTGGAAACCGGCGGCGTGGGACAGGTGGCCGGAGCCGTGGATCAGCACGTTGCCGGCAAGGGTGGCCATGGGCGGCGCATCCGGCATGGAATGCTTCAATCCGGGGTGATGCTTTTTCAGGTGGGCCTGCAGCATGCCCTGGGAGGCGCCGGCTTCCACCAGGGCGTAGCGGCTGATTTCATTCACTTCCAGGATCCGGTTCATGCGTTTCATGTCCAGGATGATTCCGCCTTTGAGGGCGCGGGTCAATCCGGAGAGCACCAGTCCGGCGCCCATGGGCACCAGGGGGATTTTTTCCATATTGGCCAGCCGGACAATCGCCGCCACCTGGGCGGTGTTTTCCGGCAGCACCACAAAATCCGGCTTGCGCGGCGGCATGGTGCCGGGGTCCATGGCATAGAGATAGCGTTCTTCCGGCTGGTCTGATACATAGTCCGGCCCGACGATTTTAGCCAGTTTGGCTTTGATGGATTCCATGTGCCTTCCTCCTTATTTCCGTTCCAGGGCCTGCTGGCACAGATCACTCACCAGAATGGGGAAAAGCCCTTTTTCCGCCACGGCCTCTCCCAGGGTGAACATGCAAAACGGGCAGTTGAAGACCGCGTATACAGCCCCGGCCGCCCGCATGTCTTCAATATTGCGCCGCTGCAGGTCATCGGCCAGATCATCCTTCTGATGCCCGCGCAAAACGCCGCCGCAACAAAGGGCGTTCTCCCGGTCATATTCCCGCACCGCCCGCTCCACACCGATCTTGCGAAAAATCTCATCCAGGAGCAGGTCGGTGTGGGGCGCCAAACGGTTGGAGCATGGCCGCTGGTAGGCCACTTTGGCGCCAAGGGGTTTGATGTTGTCTTTGAGTTCGTCCAGGCGGCGGTTCAAATATTCGAACAAATGCACCGGGCGGAACGGCACCGCCATATTGAAAGCCGCCGCCAATTGGGTGTAGGCGCCGTAGCATTCGTCATGGAAGCAGACCATTTCCTTAAGGCCGCTTTCCGCCAGAAAAAAGGTGTGCAGGCGCTCAATGCTCTGGGGGACGCGCTCCCGAATCAGCGAGTTTTTGCCGAAATGCAGCCACATGATGTTGCAAAAAATATCATTGCCGGAAACCGTGGCAGCACCCTCGAACAATTTGCCCCGGATGGAGCCGGCCAGCATGGGAAAGGCGCACAGGTTGACAAGGGGCGCACTGACTTTGGCAGGCTGCAGATTGCCCTTGGGCTGCATCATGACGATCTGCTGCCGGGTGATGGGCGCCGGGGCCGGCAAAAAGTCTTTCTTTTCCTGGAGTTCGACAATCTGATAGAAAGGATGGTTGCCGTTGGGGCAGTATTCCTCGCAGGCATAGCAGGTGACGCAATCGGCCAATACCCGGGTGTCCGCCTGTTCCAGGATGCGGTTTTTCTCTTCCCTGGCCGTCTTCAGATCAAAATGCATGTACTGACAGCGCGTCAGGCAGTCCACGCTTGAGCAGTTCTCGCAGATATGCGGGTCATATTGTAATGGATACATGTTCCCAAGGCTCCTTTCTATTCGCCCGTGCGATGCAAGGCGGCACAATTGTATCATCCAAGCGGGTTCAGCTCCTAATGGGCCACATTCACAGTATAAAGTGGTTTCAGGAAGTTTATATTGCGTTTCATCCTGGTCGCAAAATCATCAAATTCCAACGACGATGTGACCTTTGGAATCAGGACGATCTCCGCCATGACTGTGATGATCCAGGTAACAACCGGCCCCCAGAAACAGACAGCTCGTTCACGACCGATAAAAATGGAAAAGACTTGAATCAAGCAATAAAAGGGAAACGCAACCACAAGCCCCATCATGATGCGAAACCGATTTTTCATGCAGACTCCAATTGCTGGTATGGTGAAATTCCATGCCTCTGTTTCAGACAGATTCATTATTTTAGATGAATTTGTCAATATTTTATTCCTCTTTTTTGATTATTTCACATATGCGTTGAAATATGATAATCAGCTTTTGGAATTTCATGAAAATCAATTTAATTTGCATTGAAATAAAATCGATTTCAAAGGGGGCATTCATGGTATCAAAAAGCAATCCGCACGCAACCGGAACAAAAGCGCAATGGGTAACGAGCGTACGCTCGATTTTTCCCTCCATGGAGTCGTTGGCTGATTTTGAAAAAGATAATCCCGGAATGCTCGAGCTTTTCCTTCCGTTGCTCAAAAAGCGCGGGATCATTGCGAGCAACACCAAAGCGGACCTGGAAACAGTCCTTCAACCCCTTTCCGTGCCCAAGAACGGAAACGACGATCCCGGCGCGCACAGCTTTGAAGATTTCCTCCAAAACAACATCGGGCTTTCCCTCCATGAGCTGGCCAGCCGCCTCAATCAGTTGATCGAGCAATTCCAATTGCAGCCGCTTTTCAACCATAAGAAAATCGGGACCGCCATGTTTTCGCGACTCAAATCCATGCCGGCGGATACGACCGTGAAACGAAATTATCTGCGCATCCTTGCCTTTTATATGGGCTGGCACCAAGGGGAGCCGGGTTTGAAATTTCATTATGAAAAACTGCTGGATTTATGCGCATCCGGACCTGTTGAAAAAGGCTCCCATGGGATAAGGATCGGTTTCAGCATCGATGTCATCGATATCAATGCTTTTAATCTGCTCCGCAAAACGCTCAAAACCTGCCTGGACCGAACCCCCTCCCTGGGCAAGCTCAAGATCATTACCTTGCATCTGGAGTCCATGTTCGCTGTCTATATCGATATTCCCAACGCCCTCACCAGTGACCGCATTTCCGATGTAAGCCCTTACCGGGCAGGCATCCGGGATGCGGTTGCCCTTGCCCATCAGCTCCTGATCAAATGGCAGCTCTCCCCCAGAAAGCACTTTACCCAGCCCAACCTGACCATCGGCATCATGGCCGGTAAATTTTCAGAACTTACCCATTTGCGCCAATTATTAAGTTCCAAACATCAAACCGACTATCCGCAAATCAAGCTCACCAAGTTCACCAAAAAATGCTTGAATGAAAACAATGTGCGTGCCACCCTCAGCAGAATCCCGGACATCATTCAGATTCCCAATGAACTTCCCATCTATATCTGGACCGTGGAAGGGGTCTGGAGCTGGATCTACCTCCAATTCCCCCATGACCTGATACAAAAGCCCGAGGATGAAGCCCTGGAATCCATTTGTCTCCCCAATCAATACCGCCCTGCCAAAGTCAACAGCACCTTTAAAACCGCTGTCCAACGTTTTTACCAAAACACCCAAAATGCCTTGCTGGGTATGGAGCTCGCCAAAGCGTTTTATTACCGTAAAGATTATGCCGAAGCCCTGGAGGTGCTCAATACCATTTTGCGGGAGGACCCCCAGCAGTTGAACGCCTTGACATTGAAAATGACCATTCTGTTCACCCTGGCGGCTTCCGCCGATGATCCGGAAAGATCGGAGTTGCAGTTCGAAAGAGCCGAAGATATTGCCATGCGCATCCTGCAGATGGAATTCTGCCATGAAGAAGATGCTTTTACGGAAATCGGTATGGGCCGTCTGGGCAGGGCTGTGGTTTTCCTGCGCCGCTGCCGGCATGTCGCCCTGGAAAGCACCCAGGGGCGGAAGATCGTTACGGAAGAGCAGAAGCAGTTGCTGATCGGCTTGATCCGCCGGGCGGAAAAAGCATTCATTAGAGGCACCAATTCCGCCAATACCGGCCATCGCTCCCTGTACTATCTTCTGCTCACGCGGCTCCTGCTGGAACTCCTGCGCTCGGAAAAATACCGGTTCACTTCGGCAGGCATTCAACTTGAGGACCCCTTGCTTTTTCAAACAACGGCTCTGCGCCTGTTCCAGGACTTCGGCTGGCTGCCGGACCCTGTTCCCGGAAACGGTTTCAGCAGCATTGAAAAACCGTTGATGGACGCCATTCATTCCTTTGGCGATTCAGTGCAGTTGCAGTCCTATAAAGCCAATACCTTTATCGTTTTTTCCTTTTTACTGCATGACTTTGAACTCAACCTACAACCGACGCCGGAAAATCAAGCGCGCATAACTGCCTGGCTTGCGCAAGCGGCAACCTGGGCCGAAAAAAACAAGCTGGATGGGCTCTACATTTACACGGATACGCGACGTTGGTACGGCGAGTTGCTTACCTACGATGAATTCAAGCAGCATTTGAATATGCTTATGAATATTGTTCGCGACCAAAAAAATCAAAAACTACTATTGGCCGGCCTGTTCAACTGACCTTTTTCGATACCGATTAAGAAAGGTCTTTATTAAACGCGATTACCCAGGGGTGACTTAAGGGTCTCCTGAATCTTGGCGGCAAACTCCCCGACCTTGATGGGTTTTAACAGAAAATCCCGGATGCCGAATTCAAGGGCCTTTTCCCTGGTGATGCTTTCACTGTTGCCGGTGCACAACAGGATGGGCACATCCGGCCGCACTTGCAGCAATTTTTGCGCCAGGTCGACACCGCTCATTTGGGGCATGGTCATGTCGGTGATGACCAAATCAAATCCCTCCGGGTCCGAGCAAAAGATGTTGAGGGCCTGATCCGGATTGGTGATTGTAACCGCCTGGTAGCCCAACCGGCTAAGCATGGCTTCACCGAATTCCGCCAACATTTCTTCGTCGTCCACGAACAGAATCCGCTGGTTTTTTCCCAACAGCAAGGGCTGGGGGGCCAGTTTTTGTGTTTCCACGGGCGGTTCCATTACGGGAAGAAAAATGGAAAAGCAGGTCCCTTGACCGGGTCTGCTCTCAACCGTGATCAGACCGTTATAACTTTGGACAAGGCCGTGAACCACGGATAATCCCAAACCGGTTCCCACACCTTTTTGCTTGGTGGAAAAATACGGCTCAAAAATACGCTCCAGCACTTCCGGCGGCATGCCCGCACCGGAATCGGCGATGGTGAGTTTGGCCCATGACCCGTTGGTCAGCTCGGGCACAGGGGCTGTTTGCCCAGGGGGAATATCCAGTCCTTCAAGAAGGATTTCGATGAGGCCGCCGTCGGACCCCATGGCCTGGTGGGCGTTGGTGAGCAGATTCATCAGGATCTGATGGATGTGTACCGGATCCGCCAGCACCCATAGAGGCACGGGCGTCATATCCCGCCGGATTTCCACATGGCCGGGTAAAGATCCTTTCAACAATTCCATGATTTCAGCGATGACGACCTGAAGGCAGACCGGTTGATGTTCCGCCCTGATCTCACGACTGACCAGGAGGATATGACGGATCAGCTCCTTGGCCCGCAAGCAGGCGGCAACGATGCTGTTCAGGCTTTGCTTTTCGGCTTTATCGGCGGCCATGTCCAGGCTCAGCAACTCCGCATGGCCCATGATGGCCGACAGGATATTGTTGAAGTCATGGGCGATGCCGCCGGCCATGGTGCCGATGGCTTCCATGCGCTGGGACTGGCGCAATTTCATTTCCATCTGTTTTTGCCCGGTCAGGTCTATCAAAACCGCCACTCCGCCGATCATCCGGCCCTGATCATTAATAATGCCCGCGGCTGAAAAGGAAACCGGTTTTTTCTGGCTTTTTTTATCTATAAGACAGATTTCGGCGTTGATGATTTTTTCGCCTTTTTGAATACGCGTGATGAAATCCCGGGCCATGTGTTTATCGGATTCAGGCAGCAAATAGTTTGCAGCCACCTCCCCCAGGCTTTTTCCCAGAAAATCGATTTCCGTTTTTCCGACCCAGTCAAGAAAGACAGGGTTGATATAATGGAATTGCACCTTTTCATCGAATAACAAAATGCCGCTGGGAAGGCTGGCCAGGCTGCTCTGCAAAAAGGCCTTGGCAGCAGCAGTTGCTTCTTCCGCCCGGCGCCGTTCTTGAATATCATGTTGCGCTTTTTTCAAGGCGCGCTGATTGATGGAGAAAAAACTGTAAGAGGTCAAGCCGACAATCAGCATGGCAGTCAAATTATCCGCCCAATAATCCATGACTGCCACCCTGGATAATCCCAGCCTGTATCCATATAAAAACATGAAACCGGTCAGAATTGCCGCATTGGCTGTAAAATAAACGATGAGGGCCCGCTTGCCGGTGGTCACCAAGGGAGTCACGCTCAGCACGGCAAAGATAAAAACAATGGTGTCCAGTCTGATTAAAGGATCGCTGTGATCAAAAAAAATGACCAGCCAGGCTGCAATCGTACCGATGATGAGGATCAAGTTGCCTGAAATGGCGAAATGTCCTTTGACCAGCAGCCACAAGGCAAAGACGATGACCAGGGTCGCAATGATAGTCGGCGCCAGAACACCCGGCGCCGTGGTTTCCGTATAAATAATCGTGTAGCCGATGGCCATGGGCAGGATGATCAGCATCGCCAGCCCGAGAAGGAGCACGACCCGTGCTTTCTGCTGCAGGATGAAATCCGCTTGATCATATTTTTTGAGAAGGCGGTTCAGCATATCTTAATATCTTAGAATTTTTTAATATATCCAATATTTTTCAGAATTTGTAAAGCATTTTTAGACAAATGACTTCAGACGGTGAGCAAGAGTGGGATAAAACGTATCGTAACAACTCAAGTAGACAGAATCCAGGAGTCAGAATTCAGAATAGCATGGGAATAAGCCTCGGGCAATTTACCGATTTTCGGTCAACCTCCATAGCAGGAGCGGCTTCCAGCAGAGATGCAGTAGGGCATAGCTCACAACTTTTCTTGTACTTGGATGTTTATGCATTTGCTTCCGGCTCCTGAGTAGTCACGGTATATTTGCGTCCGCAAGCCATGATATGCGATGCCCCACCTCCTTCCAGGATGGCGCGCCGGGCACCAGGTACATCCGTAATTTTCGTTGCCCCCACTGCATGAACTCCTCGCCTGAAAACCGGGTCCGGCAACCAGCCGGCCGACGGCCCCACCACACCGATGAAACACGCGGCTTTTGCAATCTCAATGACCTGATCAAAATCCGCAACGGCGGCGGATGAGCCTGTAATGATCAGTACTTCCGCATCCGCAAGATCTGCCAAATTTCTGCTGATAATGTGACCATTAGTTTGAATGCCGGCGGATAAGGCGGGATTGTCGTCAACAACTACCAGGGAAGGAGTCTTTCTCAGAAAAAAGGAAATAAAAGGTCCGATACTTCCCACCATCCCGACCTTTACAGGCATATCCAAAAAGGGCAAAATCTGTAAAAACTCCCTATCGGCAAAGCAGTAATGATTCGATTCATGGTCCATGATGACCTGTGAAAGGGCATTGACGGCGGCGATTCCCACACTTTTTTCAAGGGGATGCGGGGAAAGCATCAATTCCGTTAATTCCAGGATATGTTTTTGCACCAAAGTCCCGGCTTTGGCGTAATGGGTGCAGGAGGCGCTTGCGGATCTGGACGTAAAGCAAACTCCCATGGTTTCATTGTCCAGTTCTACAAATGTATAGCCCAAGGATATGGCCGCCATGCGAATCCCCGGCAGATGTTCCAGTGCGGCCGAGCGCTTTTGCACTTCCTCTACAATTTCTTCACTCAAGGTGGGCATTTCGATCTCCCGGAGTTGCCGGTCTACAACTACCCATAGGAATAACTATAGGCTTTTTCCAAACTCGCTTGCAAAAGCTTGCAGGGCTGAATAATTGCCGGTGGCTATAAAAAGGGACAAGTCCTTCCCATCCACATCGCCATCGCCGTCCTGGTCTGCTGAAAAAGCCGTGTCTGGAAATTCAAATGCGCCGATGTCCACAGCACCGTCCACCGGCCTTGACTCAGCGGAACCGGTGATTTCCAGACAACGCAGCGGGGGATGCATGCCTGGAGGGAATAAGGGCGCCGGGAAAGGATAGGCCGGCAGATCTGGCGGCGAAGCTGTGCCTGCATCCAGCAGCGGGCTGTTGCTTGCCGGACGCAGGTCCAGTGCCGCCGCATTCATGAAGCCCGGGTTCGCGCCGACGATGGTTCCGGTCCATTGGGCCGGCACATTCAAACTGCCGGCCTGGACCCAGTTGTGGCTGCCGGCAATGAGTTCGCCGGCGGAAGTCCATTTTGCATCCACTTTACGCAGAATGTTCACTATGCCGCCCGGACGAAAAAAAACATTATTGCTCATGCGAATGCTTTCAATGCCGTCAAATAACCGGAATACCGCCGAACTGGAGCAGATGAAAGTATTGTTCACAAAGCGATACCGGCCGTAGGTTTCACCGGTCCCGTCGCCGCCCACACGGACCACGGCAAAATCCCGGGTTTTGACAAACACGTTGCCCACAATATCCGAATCCTCCCTGGCAAGATTGGGATTGCCGCCGTCCCCTTCATCCGGCCCTATGGCTTCAAGCTCGTGATAGTACGCCCCCTCGATCCAATTATAATATATCTCGTTACGTTCCGCCCTGGTTTTCACATTGTTCCCGCCGATACCATCGTGCACATAACAATGCTGCATGCGAAAAACACTGCCCGGATAATGCACTTCATCCGTGGCCATATAGATTTGATGCCTTTGGGTGCCCTGTCCACAATTATATACTTCCACGTATTCCATTAGTAACGACCCGGAGCCCTGATCCGCACCCAGGATTCCTTGGGCCGGGCAGTCATGCACCACGATATCGCGCAAGGTGAGATCATCCGCCTGATGAAAAATTCCCCGGGACAGGCCCCCTGTGATTTCAAAGCCCTCCATCACATAATGGTCTCCACCGGGTCCGGAGTAGGGCCAATCCGTCATAAAATGCACGGTATTGGTTCCGCCGGAAATCACCGGGCGCTTGCCGTTCCGTCGGATGCCCCGTATGGTGATTTTCTGTTCAGGGGTGCCCGGCCGGGTAAAGACCACATCCCCCGGATAAACAGCAGCGCCTTCCACCTCCACAATATCCCCGGGCAATAGCAGGCCGGCCACAGCCTGGAGATTCGGATAAATCTTACCTGGCCCGACCGAATAAACAGCGGCGTGAGTCGTCCCTGTCGATAAGCAAATCAACAAAGACCAGATAGTCAAAAACCATAAACAAGCAACCATTTCCCTGCCGGCTTTTAAATATTTTTGTTGGATAAAGATCATTTTTCGCATCCTGTTTTGGTTAAGGCAGTCAAAGCAAATCAAGCCCGTCAAAATCGATAGCAATTGCCATGCCAGCAAAAAGCATGCGCCTTAGAAGGATTTGTTCCACAGCTATCATCTTTTCAACCTTGAACGGTTACAGGGCGTTCATTTCCATCCCCAAAATTGCACACACCCGCCTTAACGGTTGTTTGATCATCCCAAAGCGCCGGGAAGAATCTCATATTCCGTGATATTGGAATTACCGGCTTGAATCCGCCGTGATTGACATTTCCATTCGATTCTTTTAAAAGGCTCTAATGTGAAACAACCGTTATTTATGGACAAGGTAATCCTTTTTCCGGGGAGCGGCGGCCATCGAAATCATACCTTCTTTCAAACAAATGCAGGCCAGGTCGGAAGGCCTGCGCCGACAAGGCAAGACCATTGTTTTTGTGCCCACCATGGGTTTTCTGCATGCCGGGCATGCCGCGCTGTTGCAGGAAGGCCGGGCCTTGGGGGATGATCTGGTGCTGAGCATATTCGTGAATCCCACCCAGTTCGGACCGACCGAAGATTTTGAAGCCTATCCGCGGGACATGGAACGGGATCTTGCCTTGGCCGCCCAGGCCGGCGTGGATGCGGTTTTTACACCCGATCGATCCGAGCTGTACGGAAATGATTATGAGACTTATGTGCAACTGGAAAAGCTGCCCCAGCATTTATGCGGCCTTTCCCGGCCCACCCATTTCCGGGGGGTGGCCACGGTGGTCACCAAGCTGTTCCATATCGTCAAGCCCCATATCGCTGTTTTCGGGCAAAAGGACTATCAACAACTGGCCGTCATCCGCCGCATGGTTCGCGACCTGAATTTTGATATCGAGATCCGGGGGCTGGCCACGGTGCGGGAAGCGGACGGGCTGGCCATGAGCTCCCGGAACACCTATCTTTCACCTGCCCAGCGCCAAAGGGCCGTCTGCCTCTATCAGGCATTGACCAATGCCGCTGAAATGGTTAAGAACGGAGAAAGATCCGCGGCAACGGTCATGGCAGCGGCCCGCAATCTGATTTCAGCCCAGGCGGAAGCCCGTATCGATTACATTTCCATTTGCCATCCGGATTCCCTGGAAGAAATGGAAAACATCGCGGGCCCCGCACTCATGGCCCTGGCGGTTTTTTTCGGAAAAACCCGTTTGATCGACAATATGATATTGAAACCGGAAAAGGGTGCCGGCTGATCATTCAGTTCCTCACCCGACCAAGACCCAAAGGAGAGTTTATGAACAAAGACAGTTATCTATTTACTTCAGAATCGGTCACCGAAGGCCATCCGGACAAGGTTGCCGATGCCATTTCAGACTCGATCCTGGACGCCATCATGGCCAAGGACAAGAAATGCCGCGTGGCCTGCGAAACCCTGGTCACTACCGGCATCGCCTTTATCGCCGGTGAAATATCAACGGAATGTTACGTGGATATGCCCCAGATCGTGCGGGACACCATTAAGGAAATCGGCTATCACTCCTCCCAGATGGGCTTTGACTGGCGCACCTGCTCGGTGATCACCAGTATCGACCATCAATCCGAAGACATTGCCCAGGGGGTTGACCCCAGTCAAGGCCTTTTCAAGGAGCAAGGCGCCGGCGATCAGGGTTTGATGTTCGGTTATGCCACGGACGAAACCCCGGAATTGATGCCCATGCCCATCATGTACGCCCATAAGCTCACCAAGCGCCTGGCCAAGGTACGCAAAAACGGGGCCCTTGATTTTCTACGGCCGGACGGCAAATCCCAGGTCACCATTCAGTATGAAGGTGACGAACCCAAACGGGTGGACACGGTGGTGGTCTCCACCCAGCATAAACCGGACATTACCTATGAAGATCTCAAGGAAGCCGTCATCGAGGAAGTCATCAAAAAAGTCATCCCGTTGGAAATGACCGACGGCGACACCCGCTATTTCATCAATCCCACCGGCCGCTTCGTCATCGGCGGCCCCATGGGCGACTGCGGTCTGACCGGCAGGAAGATCATCGTGGACACTTACGGCGGACAGGGCCGCCACGGCGGCGGGTGTTTTTCCGGCAAGGACCCTTCCAAGGTGGATCGTAGTGCCGCATACATGGGCCGTTATATCGCCAAGAACATCGTGGCAGCCGGCCTGGCCAGAAAATGCGAAATCCAGGTGGCCTATGCCATCGGCGTGGCCCAGCCGGTTTCCATCCTGGTGAACACCATGGGCACGGAGAAAATCCCGCGGAATAAAATCGCCCAGATCGTGGGCGAGGTCTTTGACCTGCGGCCGGCGGCCATTATTGAAAAGCTAGATCTGCTGCGGCCCATCTATCGTAAAACCGCGGCTTACGGTCATTTCGGCCGTTCGGAGCCGGAATTCACCTGGGAAAAAACCGATATGGTGGATATTCTTAAGGGGAAGGCCGGATTGTAAAGATATAGGCTGAAGACTGAAAGGCTGAAGTAAAATGGATTGGAGGGGCGATGAAACCGGTTTGGGTTTCTCGCCCCTTTGAATTTTTAATCATTCAGAACAAATAGTTTTTTGCGCCCCATTAAAGACCTTTGAAAACATGTCTGCGGGTTGGTCCTCATGGACGGATTTCCATTCGAGATAGCCGCCATTCTTATTGGCGATATCCGTTCCCGATACCGACCCCGAAAAAAGCTACATACAATCCCCCTGAGTTGAATTCCAGTTGACAAAAGACCTAAGAGAATTTATCATATCAATAAATCTAGATATGATGATATGAAAACCATTACGTATTTAAAAGCACTTTCCGACGAAACCCGCCTGCGGCTGGTGAATGTTCTAAGATTTCATGAGCTGAGCGTCAATGAAATGGTCAAGCTCATGGAAATGGGGCAGTCCCGCATCTCCCGCCATCTTCAGATCTTGCTCGCAGCCGGGTTTCTACGCTGCCGCAGGGACGGGGCCTGGGCTTTTTATGGTGTGGATCCGGAGGGCGAGGCTTCCCAACTTACAACGGCCCTTGGGTTCCTGTTGAAAGACGAGCCCATGCTGCTGTCGGATTGCAGGCGGGCCGAGCGCCTGGTGGAAGACCGGCGCCTGAAGACCATTCAGTTTTTTGACACCATTGCACCGGGCTGGGACCTGCTCAAACAGGAGATCATGGGCGGCATGGATCTGAACCGGGCCATCCTGGAAGTACTTCCGGCCCGGGCCATCCTGGTGGATCTCGGCTGCGGCACCGGCGACTTTCTATGGGCAGCCGCCAAAAAGGCGCGCAAGGTCATCGGCGTGGACAGTTCCGCAAAGATGTTGGACCTGGCCCGGCGGCGCTTTCAAGGCGATAAAGGCAACACCGAATTGCGCCTGGGGGAATTGGAACACCTGCCCCTGGGGGACGGTGAGGCGGATTGCGCGGTTATTTCCATGGTGCTGCACCACGTTTCAGACCCGGTTACAGCCGTCCGGGAAATCCGGCGCATCCTTGGACCCGGCGGCCGATTGATCATCGCCGAGCTGGACAAACACCAAAGTGAGGAAATGCGCCGGAAATACGGCGACCGCTGGCTAGGTTTCAGCCCCAAGGAAATGGAACGCTACTTACACGCCGGCCGTTTCAGACTGGAAAGCATGCAGGCCTTTGCCCTGCAAAAAGAGCTTGTGCTGAATTTATATCAAGCAATCAAAACCAAATGAATTAAAGGAGAATACCATGGCAACATCCCGTGAAACCTTTCAAGAACTTGATTTGTCCCTGCCCCATAAAGTGGCTGATATTTCCCTGGCGGATTTCGGCAACAAGGAAATGCAGTTGGCGGAAAATGAAATGCCCGGGCTGATGTCCGTGCGTAGCAAATATGGTCCGCAAAAGCCCCTCAAAGGCCTCAAGATCATGGGCAGTCTGCACATGACCATCCAGACCGCCATGCTCATCGAAACCCTGCGGGAATTGGGCGCCGATATCCGCTGGGCCACCTGCAACATCTTCTCCACCCAGGACCATGCCGCCGCCGCCATTGCCCATAACAAGTCCGCGGCGGTGTTCGCCTGGAAAGGCGAGACCCTGCCGGAATTCTGGTGGTGCACGGAGCAGGCCCTGCTCTGGCCCGACGGCAGTGGCCCGGACCTGATCGTGGATGACGGCGGCGACGCCACCTTGTTTGTGCATCAGGGGGTGGCGGTTGAAAATGATCCATCCCTGTTGAAGCAGGAGTATAAAAATCCGGATATGCGCTGCCTGATGGACCGGCTGGCGGCCTCGTATAAACGTGACCCCAAGTGCTGGACCAAGATTGCCGCCAAGATCCGCGGCGTTTCCGAGGAAACCACCACCGGCGTTCACCGCCTGTATCACCTGGCCAAGGAAGGCAAGCTGCTGTTCCCGGCCATCAATGTGAACGATTCGGTCACCAAATCAAAATTCGACAATCTCTACGGCTGCCGGGAATCTTTGGCCGACGGCATCAAACGGGCGACAGACATCATGATCGCCGGCAAAGTGGCCGTGGTCTGCGGTTACGGCGATGTGGGCAAGGGCTGCGCCCAATCCATGCGCGGGTTCGGCGCCCGGGTGATCATCACCGAGGTGGACCCCATCTGCGCTCTGCAGGCCGCCATGGAAGGTTACGAGGTCTTGACCATGGACGCGGCGGCTGCTGTGGGCGACATTTTCATCACCGCCACCGGCTGCATCGACGTGATCACCGGAGCCCATATGGAACGGATGAAAAACGAGGCCATCATCTGCAACATCGGCCATTTTGACAACGAGATCCAGATGAATTATCTCCAGGCTAATCCGGCCTGCCAGAAAATCAACATCAAACCCCAGGTGGACAAATGGATCCTGCCCTCGGGAAAAGCCCTGGTGGTCCTAGCCGAAGGCCGGCTGGTGAACCTGGGCTGCGCCACCGGCCATCCCAGCTTTGTCATGAGCAACAGCTTCACCAATCAGTGCCTGGCCCAGATGGAACTGGCGGCCAAGCAGTTGGAGAAAAAGGTCTACACCCTGCCCAAATCCCTGGACGAGGAAGTAGCCCGACTGCACCTGGAAAGACTGGGCGCGCACCTGACCAGGCTGACCCGGTCCCAGGCGGATTACTTGGGCGTGTCGGTGGACGGACCTTTTAAGCCAGATCATTATCGCTACTAGCGTAATCGCCATACGATGCAATATGGGATCGGGGTTACGGGATACTAGATGCAAGATACGTGTACAGACCGGATTGCACCTGGACCACCGATCCCTTGTTCATGATGGTCGGGGCTGAATACTGCTTCGATTACAACTACTATCTGGGAGCATCCCAGAAAATGACAAGCATCAAGGAGGCCGTGGTCTGGCCGGCGAAATATTCATCGTGAGGAGATCGTGATTGATAACACGACTAATTATTCAAATTAAATGATTATTTATTGTGGAAACATTGAACAAAACCATCAAAAGCTTCGTAAAAAAAAGAATTAATTGGAAATGGATCCGTTGCCTGACATTAGTAGCATCATTTTTTAGTATAGGATTAATGGTTTTTTTTGTGAATGCTATCAACAAAGTTAATACCGCAGAAGTTTATCTCGTTAATAATTTTAATATTGATGCAGTACAGCAATATATAGATTGCAGAATAGTGTACTCACAGCTAAAAGTAAAGGCACTCATTTTCGGTATTATTTCTGGAGGTATTGGATTTTCAATGTTAATTCTTACTTTAGCAAAATGGAATAATCATTCATATACTACTAGCAAATCTGGGTTGGATCAAAAAAAAACAGAGGAATAAAACTCGCAGCGTCCGGTGGTCGGCTGGTCGTGCCAGCACTAAGTGGTGAGTTGACCTTTGCCTCCATCGGGACGAGCGCGAGATGGCTGCTCCATGCCGAGGCGTCGAACTGCGTGTTGCCTTCTCTCGTCGAGAGTGACGGTGGCGGTGAGACGCTTGTCCAGAAATCGAGCCGGACGGCACCGTCCGGGATCTCCGCGATCAAGGCCTCGTTCACTGCCCTCTTCAAGCCATTCTCAAGCACCCGACGGAACCACCCATGTGGACCGCGACGTTCCATCGTCCTCAACGAACTCCATGTTGCGGCGTCCTCAGAGTTGGCCGATGCCAGGCGAGGCACGTTCCCGTATAGGTTTTGAAACGATCCGATTCCGCCTTCCTGATAAGGTCGGGGTGGTGTCGATCCTCTTCGAGGACGATCATGCGATCCCCGTACTTGAGGAAGACCGGGACCGCTCCCGGCTTCAAGATCCCGACACCGTCGTCAAGCAGGATCCTCTCGCCGTCCCACTGGAACCGCGGTTTCTCCAAAGGTGAGAGACGTCATGCCGTGCGCCTCTTGAAAGACGGCAACGATAAGTGCGCTGTACTGCAAATAGGTCTCGCAAATCAGAACAGCCTCATTAGGCGAAAGCGCGGACCTGACGCTTGATTTTGTCAGCACCTCGCATTGCCTGCCAAAGATCATACTGCGCCTGCTGCATGATCCAGCTTTCAGCACTGCCACCGAACGCCGCTGACAATCGTATTGCCATTTCTGGCGATATTCCTCGGCGGCCATTTAACAACTCAGACAACGACGAGCGTGATACGCCTAAGCCTTTGGCCGCCTCGGTGACCGACAACCCTAAAGGTTCTATACAAAATTCCCGAACGGCTTCTCCGGGGTGTGGTGGATTATGCATAACCATAATGTTGCTCCTTAATGGTAATCCAAATAATCTACGTCTATGGCATGGCCGTTATCAAACCGGAATATAACCCGCCAGTTGCCGGATACAGACACGCTCCAAAAGCCTTTTAATGAACCTTTCAACGGATGCAGTTCAAGACCGGGAAGGTTCATATCCTCGATGGCGGCACAGGCATCAAGCCTTGCCAATATCAAACGAAGCCTGGCGGCATGTTCCGGCTTAACGCCTTGCTTGCTTCCCGTCTCATAAAGTTTCTTCAGCCCCTTGTGCTTGAAGTTTTTAATCATAACCTATTGTAGCCAGTAGCGCGACACATGTCAATCTGTTTTTTAATAAGTCCGTTGAAATCAGATGTCAATCTGAGACGGATCTGAGTCCTAAGGGAGCTTGAAAATTTTAATTTACCGTTTTAGTCAATGTCGTGCTCGTGCTCGTGCTCAGCGAAGCGGTACTCGTAATCGAACGGCAAATTTGAATAACACATAAGGAGCCGATTACGAGTACGAGTACGAGCACGAGCACGAGCACGAGCACAAAAACGGTAAATTGGATTTTCCCACATCCCTAGGGACAATGACACGAAAAAGCCTAACATCCATATCCCGTATCTATCCTTTCTTATTTCGCCCCCGATCCCGTTAGCTTTCCCGTATCTTCAGTATCTTCTCTCGACCCCGATACCGATAGCGACCCCGACCCCGATGGTCTCCCCGCAACCCGCATCCCCTTCCTAATCCGGATTGACTTCCCCCCATAAGCACTTATTTTCAAGTAAATGTTCCATGACGATTGCTGCTGGAATGCTGGTCGGTTACAAAAGGAGGTGTGATCATGGAAGCGCTGATTAAATTTGAAGAAGTTCAAAAACAAAAAAGCCAGAACGAGCAACTTGAATATCTGGATCGTATATTTGCCGCGCAACAAGCCGCCTTTGCCAAAAACCCCATGCCCGGCGCTGATGAACGCATCCGGCTGCTTACTTCTCTGAAACAGGCCCTGCTGAATCATCGTGAGGCCATCATCGAGGCCATTGACCAGGATTTCGGCGGCCGATCCCGGGATGAAACCTTGCTGGCCGAGATCCTGCCCAGTGTGGAGGGTATCCGCTATGCTGTCAAAAATGTCAAAAAATGGATGAAGCCGGCCCGGCGTAAGACCGGCTTAATTTTCCAACCTGCCAAGGTCGGCGTGATTTACCAGCCCCTGGGCGTGGTGGGCATTATTGTGCCCTGGAATTATCCGGTTTACCTGGCGCTGGGACCTTTGACCTATGCCCTGGCGGCCGGCAACCGCGCCATGATCAAAATGAGCGAGTTTACCCCTCGCACTGCGGCTGTGATGAAAAAACTGCTGTACAATGCTTTTGAAGAGGAGCAGGTGGCTGTTGTAACCGGCGAAGCCGAAGTGGGGGCCGCTTTTTCCCAGAAGCCCTGGGATCACCTGCTGTTCACCGGCTCCACCACCGTGGGAAGGCATGTCATGCGGGCCGCGGCGGACAACCTCACCCCCGTGACCTTGGAACTGGGTGGCAAATCACCGGCCATCATCGGCCCGGATATCCCCTTGAAGGATGCGGCCGAGCGCATCGCCTTCGGCAAGGCTCTCAATGCGGGCCAGACCTGTGTGGCTCCGGATTATGTCCTGTGCCCCCGCAGCCGCTTGGATGCTTTTGTGGAGGAGTTCAGGGCCGCCTTTAGTCGGATGCATCCGCAGGTCAAAAACAGCCCCCATTACACCGCCGTGGTGAACCAGCGCCAGCATGAACGTCTGCTGGCCTTGCTCAAGGACGCGGAAACCAAAGGCGCCCGCATCGTCAAGCTCGACCCGCCCGCCGAAGATTTCAACATCAACCGCAAAATGCCCATCCATTTACTGATGGGCGTGAACGAATCCATGCGGGTCATGCAGGAGGAGATCTTCGGCCCGTTGTTGCCCATAATCCCCTACGACACCCTTAAGGATGCCGTGACTTACGTGAATGAGCATCCCCGGCCCCTGGCCCTGTATTATTTTGATTACAACCGCGAAAACACGGATTATGTTCTTTCCCGGACCGTTTCCGGCGGCGCGATAGTCAACGACACCCTGGCCCACGTGGCCCAGGACGACTTGCCCTTTGGCGGCGTCGGACCCTCCGGCATGGGCCAATACCACGGCCATGAAGGCTTCCTGACCTTTTCAAAAGCCAAGGGCGTGATGTACCAGCGGGCCTTCAACACCACCCGTTTCATCTATCCGCCCTATGGCCGGTTGATCCATCGGTTGATTTATTGGTTGTTTTTAAGAAATTGATGCGGGATACGAGATCCGTGATGCGAGATGCGCGGGATTCATCGGGGTCGGGGTCGCTATCGGTATCGGGGTCGAATGCGGGATGCGAGTTACGGGATACGAGATCTGGGATAGTAAACTCAAATCGCATGGAGAAAACATGTCAGACCGATATGGAATCTAAAAAAGAATTTCACCAAACAGATTATATTTTTCGCCCCATTGGTTTCATCCGCTCCTGCTTCAAGGAGAAATTCGGCATTCCGCGCCAGCCCGGACTGCTTGAGGCCGCCACTGGCCAGCTTGTCCTGTTGCCGCCATATAACAGCAAGGAGGCCGTGCGCGCCCTGGAGGAGTTCTCCCATGTCTGGATCGTGTTCGTGTTTCACGCCCTGGCGCCGCCCAAACAAAAGACCACTGTGCGCCCCCCGCGCCTGGGGGGCAACCGCCGCCTGGGTGTGTTCGCCACCCGTTCCGGCTTCCGGCCCAACCCCATCGGTCTTTCCGTGGTGAAATTGGAGCGGATTTCCCATGGCAATGCAGGCTGCACCCTGCATTTGAAAGGCCTCGATCTGTTGGACGGCACACCGGTGCTGGATGTCAAACCCTATCTGCCCTATACCGACTGCTTAACCACCGCCGCCGGTGGTTTTGCCCAGGAGGCACCGTGCGACCGGAACCCATTGCCGGTGGAATTCGATTCGCCTGCTCTCGAATACTGCCTGGCCAGGGAAGCCGCCGATCTCCCCGGCCTGCGGGCCTTCATCACCGCCATGCTCACCAGCGACCCCCGGCCGGCTTATTACAAAAAAACCTCCCGCCGGAAACGATTCGGTGTCAAGGTTTTTGATCTGGAAGTCAAATGGGAGGTTGCGGATGAGCAGATACGAGTTACGGAGGTTTATAGAGTATAAGGCAATGAATTCCTTGTTTCCCGCATCTCGTCTCTCGTATCCCGAATCCTTTATCTCATTTCTACCGCCGACCCCGATACCGATAGCGACCCCGACCCCGACAAACTCGCCCGTATCTCGCATCAC
The DNA here is from genome assembly GCA_020723325.1 of Desulfosudis oleivorans. Taxonomy (GTDB): domain Bacteria; phylum Desulfobacterota; class Desulfobacteria; order Desulfobacterales; family SURF-7; genus DYJD01. The sequence goes on from DYJD01000002.1 coordinate 179,130, forward strand.
GAATCTCGTATCCAGTAACCCATATCCCGCATCCTGAAAAAAAGCTTGCATTCATAGACGACCGGTCGTATATTTAACCCCATGTCACGACCGCGACGCAGCGAGCATTTACGGGAAGACCTTTTGGAACGGGGCATTGAACTGCTCTCGGAATCCGGCTATCACGGCACGGGCCTGCAGCAGATCCTGGGCGCGGTGAACATTCCCAAGGGCTCTTTTTACAATTATTTCCAAAGCAAGGAACAGTTTGTGGCCGAGGTCATCACGCGCTACAATCAAAAGATCGAGGAGCAGTTGGACCGCTACTTGATCCAAACCAAGGATGATCCCGTAACCGCCATCCGCAATATCCACGCCTACATGATCAAACTTTTGGAAAAGGACCCCAAAGGGTGCTTGATCGGCAATCTTTCCGCGGAAATCGGCAATGCCAGCAACGAATGCCGGATCGCCATGCAGCACGGCATGCAGGCCTGGAAACGGCGGTTTGAAAAATTAATGCAAGCGGCCCAGTCCAAGCGCCTGCTGCGCCGGGATGTCCCAGCCGCGACCCTGGCCGATATCCTCTGGAACACCTGGCAGGGCGGCTTGCTGCGCATGAAAATCGAAGGCAATACCATGCATTTGAAGCAAACACTAGAAGTTTTGTTGGATGTGCTTTTCCGGTAAAAATTTTTTGAAGGAGAGAGTATGCAATCAAAAGCGTTTCAACCGGCGATTGTCGGCGGCATCCAGATGCGAAACAGAATCGTACGTTCCGCCACCCATGAGGGCACGGCAGTGAAGGGTGCCGTGAGTCCCGCCATCTTGAAAATGCATCAGGACCTGGCCCAGGGCCAAGTGGGCCTGATCATCACAGGCTATATGTGGTTTTCGGAAAGCGATCATCCCACGGGCAGAACCGTGGCCCTGAACAGTGATGCGGCCCTGCCGGGGCTGCGGCAACTGGCGGACAACGCCCATAAGCACGGCGCCAAAATCATGGCCCAGATTTCCCACCAGAGCAGCCAACTGTTCCATGCGCCCAAGGGAACGGTTTTCGGTCCATCGGATGTACCTGACCCCATGACCGGCATTATACCGACACCCCTCAGCCAGGAACAGATCCATACGATGGTCAAGGAATTCGCCGCCGCCGCCGGTCGCGCCAAGGCGGCCGGCTTTGACGGGGTTGAGATCCATGGGGCCCACGGCTATTTCCTCAGCAAGTTCTTGAGCCCGGTCTACAATCGGCGTACGGATGAATACGGCGGCGGCACTTTGCAACGGGCGCGAATCGTCCTTGAAATTCTGCAGGAAACCAAAAAGGTCTGCGGCCGGGAGTTTCCCGTCTGGATCAAATTGAACTGTTCGGATTTTGACCGGAACGAAAACGGCCTGGATGAGGCCGATTTCATGATCATTGCCAAGGAAATCGCCCGCCACGGCATCGACGCCATTGAAGTCAGCGGCGGCACTATGGCCGGTCGCCATACACCCTGCCGGTCCAAGAAGCATGAAGCCTATCACCTGGAAGCGGCCCGCAATCTGGCCGGAGAAATCAAGGTCCCGATTGTTCTGGTCGGCGGAATCCGGAATCCGGCCACCATTGAAAAAATTCTTTCCGAAACCGAAATCGCCGCCGTTGCCATGGCGCGGCCCCTGATCCGCGAGCCAGGCCTGGTCAAGCGCTGGATGGACGGCGACCGAAAAGAAGCCGCCTGCATTGCCTGCAACGGCTGCTTCAATCCGGAAGGCACTGTCTGCTTTCATGAGCTGACCGGCGAAAAAAAGGAGCGCCAAAAAGAAATCATGCAACTGATGAACCCCAAAAATTGATCACCCTGTGGGGTCAAACCTTGATTATTGCATTAACTGCAACCTGCTTGATGTCAACACGAAAAAATAAAATCAAAAATCAAGGTTTGACCCCAATACCAAAGGAGATTTACTATGAAATCCTGCCGTCCCTTCGTACTGCTGAGTGCCGCTGTTCTTCTAATAATAGCCTCCATCCTCCCGGTTAGCGCCGCCACACCGGCCAAGGAGCCGGATGCCGCGGGCTGTTCCGATCACCCGCTCTTCACGCGCATGCTGAACATGCGCCTGGTGCAATGCAAGATCCTCCCATTCGACAGCTTCAAATTCAAAACCGGCAAGGGCACAGACACCCCGGTGGAAGGAAAGCGCTTTGATATCAAATACCAGATCCTGCCGGGCAATGAATATCCGGGTCCGCTGGCCATTATCCGTAACCATCAGCAGGCCGTCACCGCCATCGGTGGCACGGTTTTATTTGAAGATCAGCGCTACACCTGGTTGAAGGTGGCCAAAGACGGAAAGGAAATCTGGGCCCAGGTGGATACAGCCTGGAACAAAGGGTACCTGCTGACCATTATAGAAAAACAGGCCATGGCCCAGGAAGTGGTGGCCAGCGCCGAGCTATTCCAAACCGGGCTGAACACCAGCGGCCATGTGGAAGTGCCGGGCATCTTCTTTGACACGGGCAAGTCCGTGTTGAAACCCGAGTCGGAAGCGGCTGTGGGTGAAATCGCCAAGCTGCTGAAAGCCGATCCAAGCCTGAAAGTATATGTGGTGGGGCATACTGACAATGTCGCCGCCCTGGATTTGAACCTGAAGCTGTCCCAGGCCCGGGCCGAAGCCGTGGTCCAGGCCCTGATGAGCAAGCATGGGATTGCCCCGGGCCGTCTGACCGGTCAGGGCGTGGGCCCCCTGGCCCCGGTGGCCAGCAACTCCGACGAAGCCGGCCGCGCCAAAAACCGCCGGGTGGAGTTGGTCAAACAATAAAACACCCTATAGAATTTGCTTGTCCCTTGCATAGGAGCAAATGATTTCCACCGTCTCGCCCGGCCGCTCCATGGGGACAAAATGGCCGGTGTTTTCAAGGGCCGCAAATACTGCCGCAGGGGCATCCTTGTGGAAGCGCGCTACCGCCCTGGGCAGAAACGTATCGGATTCAGCTCCGTAAACCACCAGTGTCGGCTGCCGCAATTGGGGAACAAATCGCCAGACATCATGGGGGCAAGTGGCAAAGCATTTGGATTCCCAGGCCGGCGCGCAGGTCAGTTGAATGGTTCCGTTGCCGTTTGTTTCGGTTCCGTCTGCAATATAGGCTTCCAGAAATCCGTCCTGCCAGGCGCGGAACATTCCTTTGCCCTTATAGGCCTTGAGAATGGTTTCCCTATCCGGCCAAACGCGTTTGCGTTTGGCGGCCCTGGCGGCGATGGGCACATGTTTTGCGAGGCCCACCATTTTCAGGAGACGCCACATCCCCATCCAGGACGGCGGCAGAAAGGTCGGATCAATCAGGATCAGCGCCCGGATCAAATCCGGCCGTTTGATGGCCAGCAGCAGGTTGACCACTCCGCCGCGGGAATGCCCCATGGCGATCACCGGCCGGTTGAGATGCTCCAGAAAACGCTCCAGATCCGCCACAAAGATATTCCAATCCTTGAGCTTTCGCGGATCCGCCAGCGCCCTGGTCTGGCCGTGCCCCCGGTCATCCATGCCGATGACATGAAAATGCCGCCGCAGTTTTTCCGCAAAAGGCGAATACAGACCGGCGCACAGCCCGGTTGCATGGGATATATGCAGCAAGGGCCCGTTCCCGCCCCAGTCGATATAATGAAAATCGCCTTTTGATCCTTTGAACCAATGATCTTTTCGTTGCATTGAGCCACCTCGCGCGCTGAAACCATAGAGCATGCCGTCGGGATGTGTGTCAAGAAATTATACGGCGGGTTTGGGGCTGGAATTTGTCGGGCAATTTCCAGCCTGGGCGGTGCCCGCAGCCGGATAGCTTCACATGGATTGACAGCTCTAAAATCATTCGGTATACTTGCAGCATAAAATCATTTTCAGTCAACTATTTTCCCATCTTTTTTCTAATCGTTCCGACTGCGGCAATTATTCAAGCTGCTGCTGCCAATTTTTTATTGGAGGTGGATGATGCGCCCCACAAGCCCATGGATTGTTTTTCTTCTTTTGTGCGCCGTGACAGGTTGCGGCAAAGACGAAAATATCGATCCTAAAAAGCTGACGCCGGTCACCCTGCGGATCCATGCCTGGAACGGTTACGTGTTGGAATACCAGGAGGAATTTAAAAACCATGCAAAAACCGCCCTGGGAATGGAGCTTACCATTGTTTACACCTCCACTGCCGGCTATGATTCCAATGTTGAAAACATCAAGGGCGGGGCCAATGCCCACCTGGTTTCACCGGCCAACGACCTTCTGGCCCCGCTGGTGCGTGAAGGTTTGCTGCAGCCGCTGGATTCGGCGCGGCTTTCCAATTACAAGCAGATCAATCCAGTGGTGCTGGAAACCAGATGCAATGAGGTGAACGGCAAAGTCTATGCCGCGCCCTTCAATTTCGGTCCCTATGCCATTGCCTATAACAAGGATAAACTGCCGGCGCCCACCTCCTACAAGATTTTATGGGACAGCAAGTATGCCAAACGGGTTGCCATTCCCGGTGAATATGACACCATCAACATATACATGGCGGCCCTCATGCTGGGATTGCCCAAAAGCGATCTGTTTCACCTGAATGAAGAGCAGCTTGTGGCGGTGGAAGCCTTGCTGCGGGAACTCTGCCAAAAACAAGTGGGCGACTTCTGGCGGGACAATCTGGACCCGGAAAGCCGCGACCGGGTGGATGTGGGCATGGACTGGGGCATCGGCGTGAATCAGATCAACCAGCGCTTCCAAGGCAATTGGGGCTTTGCCATTCCTGATGAAGGCGCCACGGGCTGGATCGACACCTGGGCCATCACCCGCAATGCCGTTGACCCCAAGGTGCTGGAAGCCGCCTATGCCTGGATCGATTTCATGATCAGCCCCGAACGTCAGGCCCAGATGGCCAGGATCACCTCCTATGGACCGATCAATCCCTATGCCGGCAGATACCTGTCGGCCGAGGAAAAGAAGCTGTATTATCTGAATTATCCCAATTTTATGAAAAACCTGATTTTATGGCAGCCCCTGGAAGCGGATGTTCTGAAACGCTACCAGGAAACATGGAAACGCGCCAGGCAATGAACTTAAAACCCGCAAGCATTTACGGCCGGATCCTTTCCCTGTCTGTGGGCTCCGTGCTCTTGGCGGCACTGGTCTTTGCCATTTTGTTCATTTTCATCACCTGGCAGGCCCTGCGGACCCACATCCATACCAAAATCGAACATAGCCTGGGCAAGCTGGGACACATTCTTTCCGTGCCGTTGATCAACCAGGATTATGTTCAGATTGTCAATATCATCGATGAGGAGTCCAAAGGCGGCGATATCCGTTTTATCTGGCTGACCGGCCAAGATGGCCGGGTGATGGTCTGCAATGATGAAAAGCAGTTGCTGGCGCCCATCGCCCCCTTTTACCGGAAAATGGACGGCTTTCGCCAAAAGGGGATGACCGACGGCTGGTCCCTGGCCGCCATTCCCAATTACGGCATCATGAATTCAATTCTCGCCCTGGTGGCACCCTGGAGCCTGCTGATTCTCATTGTTGTTGTGGCCGCAAGCACCTACTTGTTTATCCGCCTGATCAAGAACATAACCGTGCCGCTTTCCCATGCCATTCAAGCTTCCGCCGGCATGGCGGGCGGCAATTTTTTACTGGAATTGACCGATTCCGGCATCCTGGAAATCGACACCCTGAACCGTTCCCTGGTGGATACCGGCCGCAAACTGGATGAGCTCACCCTGCGCCTGCGCACCGAACGGGACGAACTGGAACACAACCGCGAAGAAATCCGGAACTTGTCCGAATTCAGGGAAAGTATTATCGATAATGCCACTGTCTGGCTGAATGTTTTGGATCAGGATGCCCGGGTGCTTGTTTGGAACAAAGCCGCGGAAGACATCAGCGGTTACAGCCGGGAAGAAGTCATAGGCAATGATGACATCTGGCAATTGCTGTATCCGGATGCCGAATACCGGAACCAAATTTTTTCAAAGGCAGCCGACATTATCCACAAAGGTATGGTGGTTGAGGACCTGGTCACGGTCATCCGCACCAAGACCGGCGTCAGCCGAACCATATCCTGGTATTCCAAAAATCTGAAATCCGCCGCCGGCGTTACCATGGGCTCGATTGCCCTGGGCATCGACATCACTGAAAAGAAGCGCGTGGAAGAATCCCTGCGCCAGGCCCAAAAAATGGAGACCGTGGGGGCTCTGGCCGGGGGCATTGCCCACGATTTCAACAACGTGCTCATGGGAATTGTGGGCGCCATTTCCCTGGTGGAATTTGAATTGGACCGCAAAGAAGGAATATCCAAGGAAGCTGTTCACAGATATTTGACCACCATGCGCAACGCGGCCGAGCGGGCCAGCGATGTGGTCAGGCATTTGCTGGCCATTTCCAGAAAGCAGGAGCTGGAACTCACGGTGGTGGATTTGAACCTGGCAGTGCGCAATATCAGCAAAATATGCAGGAGCAGCTTTGACAAAAGCATCAAGATCAAGGCCGGCGACAATTCCAGGCCTGCCGCGGCCCTGGCCGATCTCACCCAGATCGAACAAGTACTGTTGAACCTCTGCATCAACGCGGCCCATGCCATGACCATCATGCGGCCGGAGGGGCAAAAATGGGGCGGCCTGCTCACCATTGCCGTTGAAGCCGCGGATGATTCCCAGGCCGGCCCGGCAACCGGCACTTCCATGGAAAAGTATTGGAAATTGTCCGTGAGCGACACGGGCGTGGGCATGGCAATGGACATCCTTCAAAACATTTTCGACCCGTTCTTTACCACCAAGGAAAAGGGGGTGGGCACGGGCCTCGGCCTTTCCATGACTTACAGCATCGTACAAGCCCATAACGGCTTCATCCGGGTATATTCAGAGCCCGGACAGGGCAGTGTCTTCAACCTCTTCCTGCCCATGGCCGAGGAGGATGCGGCAGGCGAGGCCAAGGTCGGCGTTCATGAAATCGCCATGGGCAGCGGCCTCATCCTGTTTGTGGATGATGAAAACATCAACCGGGAACTGGCCAGGGTCATGCTGGAAGGTTGCGGGTATGAGGTCGTGCTGGCGGAAGACGGTGAACACGCGGTAAAACTTTATGCAGAGCTGTCCGGTAAAATCCGGGCCGTGATTCTGGACATTGTCATGCCCAAAATGTCCGGCGATGAAGCCTGCGCCCGCATCCTGGCCATGGATCCCCAGGCCAGGATCATCATTTCATCCGGATTTTGCGAAGACACCCGGGTGAAAAGAGCCCTCGCCAGCGGCGCCAAGCTGTTTGTGCCCAAACCCTATTCCTTGAAAGGGCTTTCATCTGCGGTAAAATCGGCGCTGGAATGATACGGCCGTATAACCGGATCCAATTTTAAGGCCTGCTTTGATACTCAGCCTTCAGCTCGGATTTGGTAAAAAGGGCTTCCACCTCATAGCCACGCGCCAGGATGTTTTCCCGGCCGCCCTCTTCCCGGTCCACCAGGACAATGGTCTTCAGGATGGTCAGACCGGCTTCCTCGGCCCGGTCAATGGCCTGGATGGCTGACCCGCCGGTGGTGATGACATCGTCCAGTATCACCACCCGGTCCCCGGCTTTGACATCGCCTTCGATCCATTTCATGGTGCCATGGGATTTGGCCTGTTTGCGGATCACAAAGGCGATCATTTCCCTGCCATGCAATCCGGCCACAAAGGCCACGGCATCGGCAATGGGATCAGAACCCAGGGTCAACCCGCCGATGCCCTTGATGTTCAAATCCTCGACCATTGCAAAAATGATTTCACCCATGAGCACCTTGCCGTGGGACAGCAGGGTGGTCATCTTGCAATCCACATAATACTGACTGACGGCACCCGACACCAGCTTGAATTTGGGTGTCTCACTGTACTGAAAGGATTTTTCCGTCAGAAGTCTGCGCAGTTTGTCTTTTTTTTGCAGCAAATCCGAATTCATCATTGTGTTTTTTTCCATGCCGGCTGTGGACTATTGATATTCGATGAATATCCTTGTAAAAAATGGTTTAATTGAAATTCACTGGCTTCCTAAATCAATATGGCGCTATATTGTCAAGAAGCATTTCAGCAAGGAGAGGGCATGGCCGCCATGGGTCGCAGAAAATTCTTACAAAGGTTGATCAAGGGCTTGGCAGCCTGGCCCCTGATGAATCTTTTATCCACATCCATGGGCAGAGCCGAGGAACAGGTCCTGGAAAATGATTTGTTTTATCGGCCGTTGAACGGGGCTGTCCTGCGGGAGATCGCCGGCCGCAAGCTGCATCATGACGGCAATCGTTTCATCAATCCGGTGGGGTTGTCCCAAAACGGACGCTTCATAGATCTCATGCGTTGGAAATTTTTCAGCCTCAACGCCTTCAGCTCCTATCTTGGGGATCAGCCGGTTCTGCCCATCACCATTGATTGGGCGGCATTAAAAAATCCATCCGGACTTTCCATCACCTTCCTGAAACACGCCGGCCTGCTTATCCAGGATCAGGACCGGACCTTGCTGGTGGATCCCATTGTGGACAACATTTTCTGGTTTATCAAGGATTACAACCCACCGGCCTTTGGGGTGAGCAACCTGCCCAAACCGGATCATATCCTCATCACCCACGGGCATTACGACCACCTGGATCTTCCCACCCTGAGCGCCTTTTCCAAAGACACCCATGTGATCAGCCCCCTGGGCTATGAAAGCGAATTCGAATCCCTTGCCATGCACCGGCGCACCCAATTGGACTGGTTCGACACCTATGCGGAGAAGGGCCGGGACATTATCCTGCTGCCGTGCAATCACTGGACCATGCGCAGCCCCCTGGAAGGGCCGAATACTTCCTTATGGGGCTCCTATCTGATCCGCACCCGTGAAGGTTACAGCATTTATGTTTCCGGCGACACCGCCTATTTTGACGGATTTGAGCAAATCGGCGCGAATTACAACATTGACCTGGCCGTCATCAATCTGGGCGCCTACGAGCCCCGCTGGTTCATGGGTCAGAGCCACATCAACCCAAGGGAAACCGTCCGGGCCTTTCAGGAGCTTAAGGCCAAGAAGCTGATGATCGTCCACTGGGGGGCCTTCCAGCTCGGTGATGAGCCGGTGCATTTCCCGCCCTTGCATATCCGCGAGGAGCTGGGCAAGGCCGGTTTGCTGGACCGACTGGTGGAATTACGCAGCGGGGAGACTTATATTCCAGTGTAAGAGTCATTCTCCCAAAACCGACACGACCTTGTCGGCCAGGGTCTCCGCCAGGCTTTCCACCGCATTGCGCACGGCCTCCCGGCGATTCGGGTGGCCCTTGCGCACCGCCTCCCTTACTTCACCCACTTGTTGATTGGTTGTGCGCTCAAGAAAACGGATGGTCACCGTGGCCCGGATAAAACGGACTTCCGGGTTCTGCAGGTTCACGTCTTCCAAATGCATGTCGCCCTGGAGCATGAGCCGGCCGTCCTTTTGGTTCAGGACTAGACTATAGCCGTTTTCCGTCAAACGCCGGCCCACGGCGCTGATCACCGTATCGCTCCCCTCGCCGTCAATGGCCATAAATATCGTCAAACGGCGACGCAATTCCCGAAGGTTTCCTGCCAGCAGGAGGAATTCGTCGGTATCATTCACCGCCGTGACCGGTTGGATCACATGCAGATGGCTGCGTATTGCTTCACGCTTCAGCCAAAGGGCCATAAGTCCATTCAGGGTCTGCAGCCTGCGAAAATCATTGGGGGACTCCCCCAGCACGTTTTTCAGGCCGGTCATGGCTGTGGCAATGCTATCAATTTCTTTTTCCCAGGCACGCCTGGCCGCGGCTTTATCCAGCACTGCCAGAGCGTAATAGCCCCCGGAAGCCTCATCCTTTTTGCGGAAGCCCATGCGGGCATCGGCCAGGCCCAGGGGGGCAACGGTTTCCACGGCTTTTTCCACCTGCCTTTTAAGGCTTTCCGGATCTTTCTCCGGGATAATGGCTTGAACCTTGGCCAGGGTTTCCGCGGATACCTTGGGCTGAAAAAGGGCTTTCAGGGCCGCCATGGCCGCCCGGCGGGCCTCGGCTTCGCTTTGGCCGAACCCCTTGGCCGTTAAATTACTATCAGCCGGGAAATCCTGGGCCTCGGTCAGGGGCGGCGGCGCCTGGACCGGAGCAGCGCACGCGGCTATCAGCAACAGGATCATCATTGCCGGAAAATATTTTGTCATTTCCATGAAGGGTTCCTCCCAAGGCTGAGGTGGCTAAAAATATAGTATCTATGGTGCTGCTTTTTTTCCGTCATACACGATAAAACGCGTTTCGCCGGCAGCCACCTTTACGGTTTGCAAGGGAATATCGTCCCGGCAGGCGGTCACTTCCACCTGGTAGGTCCCGGCCGGCACATACATACGGGTCATGTAGATCTCGCCGGGCAGACTGCGCCAGGAGCGCGTATCGGCCTGCTCCACCAGCATATTTATCAAATTGAAAAGCGTGATCAAGAGATCCCGGTTGCCCCGGTTTTTGCCGGCATTGGCGATCTGATGGATGGCCACTTGTTTGGCCACGGCCCGGGCCATGGTTTTGGCAATAATCCGGCCCTTGCGGTCATCCAGGTCCTTGACCGCGATGCGATTGATGTCTTCTGCCAGAAAGCCCTCGGACGCAATGTGTTCGCCCTCCTCGGAAATCAGCGCAACAATCGTCTTGCGGCACGCCGGCGGGATGATTTCCATTCTGGGAAAGGCAATGGTCAGTGGGCCGTATCCCAGGGTGGGAAGGAAGATGCGATCCTCGGTCTTTTCCGGAGCCTCGCCGTTCAAATGAATGAACACGATGCGGCCCAGGGCCTGGGTATCTTCATGGCGCAAGGGCGGCTGCCCCCCGGCCTGCTCGGCGATTTCCGCCACCTCATCCAGGCGATCCACTTTGGCGGCCAGGCGCAGCAGATCTTCCACCAGAAAAGGCGGCATGGGCGTGTCGTAGGCTTTATGATAATCATTATAAATGCGATGGGCCTTGGCATAATCTATATACGCGTCGTCCAGGGCATTGTCCACCTCGTGGAGCATGCCGCTCAGATAGCGGGCAAAGGCATCTTCCTTGTAGACGTTCTCCTGGTCGTATTTTGAATTGTAAAGGTTCAGCAGGCTGTCCAGCCGGCGGCATTCCACCAGGGCCTCGTCGGTCTGGCCGGCTTTCAGATAGGAAAGGGCCGCGAACAGGTTGATCAGCACCCGTTCAAAATCCTCACCGGCATAGGGTAGTAAATAGTCATTGGTTACCAGGGCCAGGGTGTTGGCGGTCAGGCTTTCCGTCCACAGTTTTTCCGCCAGTTGCTCGGCGGCCTGGAATTTCTGTTGGGCCGCGGCATTTTCGCCGCACCGGAAATTGGCCATGGCACTGTCCAGCAGATACAAAAGCTCGGCGTTGGAACCATAGTCGGCCCGGTTTTCCTCCACCAGCTCCAAGGCCGCGCGGCACTCCCCGGCCGCCAGATGGTCAGCCAACCGGTAATGATATTCACGGGTCGGACCGCAGCCGCAGGCCCACAGCAACATCACAAAGCCCACCAGCAGCGGCCATATTGGAAATCGTCCCATGGGATCAGGGTTTCCCGGTGATCGGTTGCAGCAGAGGTCGGCTACATACCGACGCTGCTTCTTTCGACCAGTTTTTTGATCTTCTTTTCCCCGATCCATACTTTTTTATGACTCTTGATATCGATCAATTCCAGATTGACCTGATAAAAGCGCACTTGTCTGTCTTCCAATCGATCCGTGATGGTGTTGATGGAGCCTTGCAGCATGAAATCAGCGCCGAGCTCCTGGCCCTCCTCCTTGGCAGTGGCTTCCGAGGAATGGGCCGCCTGATCCTTTCGTTCTTCGCGGACTTCCTGACGCTCCGCCTGATCCGCCACGAATTCCACCTGACCGGAATTAATCAGGGAACGCTCCAGGTCCTTGACAAAGGTGCGCGTATTGATATGTTCGTCGCTGCGGTTGCGGACAGTGCCCACGATCACCGTGGGGGCCTTGCCCTGGTGACTGTTTTTATAGGTATCCAGCCAGGGGCGGCTCAAGACATCCGCGATCATTTCCTCAGATACCATGCGGGAATCACTGTCATTCCAACCGCCGCTGACATCCACGGTTTCCCCCACCTCAATGCGTTGAACCCGCGGAGTTTCACAGGCCACCAGCAGCACCCCTGCAATCCATATGCAACCGATCAATTCAATTATCTTTTTCATCATGATGATATGCTCCTTGTAAGTTTGGCTTTATTCGTGGCTATACTTGGCATGTTTTCAAGGAAAAGACAACTGCCAGAAGCGGGCAGCCATTCGCCAGCAGGACGGGTCCGGGCGTCCCGCCGGTGGGTAGGGGCGGTTCACGAACCGCCCCTACGGCAAGGCCATCATCTGTTTCCACAACCGTAAAAAACCCGCGGCAGAGGCTTTTTCCAGAAAGTCTTCACTGCATCCAAGATGGATGGTCGTTACGTTTTTGTAGGTGGTAATGGTGTATATCGTACATCCACCGGGAAATGTGGGGGCCAGAAAAGAATAGTCCATGGCTTTGGTATGGCCGAAATCACCAGCCTCCGCGAATACGATGCCGATATTGGTCATGGCATGGCAGTTTTTCAGGAAAGCAGTCAGTTTCTTTTTAAGCCACACAGACAGGGGATTGAAAAGAAAATTGGGCATCATTTTCAGTTGCATCAGGATAAGAAAAGCATCCAGTCCGATAAAAGTTTTTACACCATCGATTTTTCGTTTTGTGCAAGCAAGTGCTGTTGCCGGCGTCTGTAAATTTTCACGGGCTTCTTCATGAAGTAATACAACGCTGAAATTTCCAAAGGTCCCCGGCGGCTCCCCCCACCAGCGACGCAAATTCGCCGTATAGCCAAAGCCCAGCCATTCCGGGTTGTCGCCGCGAGCTTGATTCCATTTCCGCATGGCCAGGCCGAGTGACGACATAAAGATGTCATTCACCGTAACCCCTCGGTCCTTGGCAAAGGCCTTCAACTTCAACATGGATTGCGCATCCACCTGGATGCTCTCAAAGTAAAGGGGGCCCGGGGGGCTGATTCCTGCACTGGTGTTGTTATCCCCCATGAGATGTAAGCGTGTGTGATGGCGCAGGTTGAAGTTGACTATTCGGCAGATGTTGATCATGCCGGCTTTGAGGATCAGCCATAAGTGGCGGGCATGGAAGTTTCTCGCGATTTGCCACCAACTTCTGCCTGGATCGAGTGCTTCAGAAGGCTTCCAGTCCTGATTGTAATATAATCTCTGATAAATTTCAGCGAACTTGACGCAGATCCTTTTCAGGCCTTCACCATCAACAACCAGGTGATGGACCTGAATCACGAAAAAATGTTTCATGGGGCCATCGATTGAAATAATGCGGATCATGGAAAAAGCGGTGGCATCGATGGGATTCAAAAAGACTTGTTTTAGCTGTTCGTGAGCCGCTTCATCGGTTTGAGAATTGATCCGGGTGATTAAATCTTCGACATTTTCTTTTTCAAGAAACTGCCATTTCCCGGACAGCCAATTAACAATGGGTTTGCTGTTCAGGATCGGAATGATTTTAATCAGGTATTCCAGGGTCTTTATGATAAGATCATCTTTCAACGGCTCTTCAAGGGTTGCCAATCCCCAGATGCAGAACAGATCTTCATCTCTGGTCAAATTCCATACGACCTGATCCATACCCGTCATTCTTGTAGTGTTTTGCTTGTTCAAGAGTATTTTCGATGTAGCACCAAACCGATTAAGCCACCAACAATTGCAGCTACCGCCTGATATACAGGTAAAAATAAAAATACAAGTCCACTTTGAGCGTCTGTATGGATGAAAAAGGCATCCAATAGAAGTAATACTGAAAAACCTGTGACCACGCTGGCAGTGATCAATAAAACCAAATTTTTCTTAAAATTCCCGCGATGTATGTTGTTAAAAAATAACAATATTCCATACGGCAAACACGCCCATCCGAAAAATTCAGGGATTCCTATCCACCAATCTGCAGACGAAGGGTCGCCAGCATGAAGCATTATCAAAGCTGTGAACAAGACGGAAAATACCAAGATAATATTCGTGCACTTTATCATCGTGCTTGTATGCCCAACGAAAAGTTTGGGTGAGGCCAAATGCGAATAACCGTGAACTTCAAAAAGATATATAATTTTAAATATCTAATCCCGTAAGGTCAAAATACTATTTACCCCATTTGCACCGCCGAATCAACCGGTTGTGATGAAAACAACAGGGGAATCGCATGTAAACTTGGCGCGGAATGTGCCTCCAATAATTACCAACATTTTATCCAGCGAATACCATTGTCCGCCAAGACAAAGCGATTCGTGGGTGCTTGGGTTTTGTCTCTGCCATCCAACCTCTCGGGGTCGGGGTCGGTATCGGAATCGGTATCGAGTTTTTTCTTTTCCCCCAAAGGCAATTCGCCAACGGGACGGAACGGTGTGCCCTGCCGATATGTAGGGGCGGTTCGCGAACCGCCCTTACGGCAAGGCCATTGTGTTGGGTCTTGGGGTCAGCAGTGAAAACGGCCCTGGTTTTTCAGAGTCAGGGGAGCTCAAATATTTTTTCGATCCCGATGCCGATAGCGACCCCGACCCCGAAAAACCACATGCGATTGCCCCAATGAAAACAAAACGAAAACCATCCGTTTCGAATATTTTGCTGCGATAATAGCACTGCGACTTCCAACCGCGATCCGGCCGAAACGATGACCAAGGCCAAACAGCATTTAGGCAGCCGAATACGAGCACGAAAAACGGATACTTAAATTTCTTCATACTATGGTGCCGCTTTGCGCCTCCGCACGATTCCGCGCAGGAATTCCATCACAAAAGCGCAAACCAGCATTGCCACGGTTGCCGTGAAATTCCAGAGCCAGTCGTACATATGATAACCGGGGTTGTGAATGAGTTCGGCATATAAAAAAGTGTGGCTGAAATACCAGTAGGAAAAATTGGAAAGGCCGAAAAACAAGCCGGCATATACCAGGGCAAATAAAAAAGAAAAACCAGCGACTGAAAAAACGGAAACCCGGTTTGAAGACATGGTGCTCTCCTTCCAGATAGCAGTGGCAAAAAAAATAATGGTATTGTTGACCATTTCATAATATTAAATAGTATACATGTCAACTTTGATATTATCGTCCCCTCCTTCAATACGGTCCAAGAATATTGCAATCATTTAATATTAAAATAAATTAATCATATAATCGCCCAATCGTCATTTTTTTCTTGACAATTTACAGGGGGCTGTTCTATTGACAAAGTTAATAGTTATACTATTTACTTTTTACACCGGCCTTTGCCAAAGGTGAAATGAATGAAAAGTAAGGCAACCTGTAATTCAGCGGATTTTGAATCCCAGGATCTGATCCGGTCGGCGGTTCGATCCAATGCGGAGCTGGAACCTTCTGCCAGACGGGAGTTTCTGCATAAATGCATCACCGTCGGTGGCTGGGGGGCCATGCTCCTGTGCACCGGGGCAGGCATGTATGAAACCGTTAAATTCTTTTTTCCGTCCGTGGTGTTTCAACCCCCCAGCCAGTTTAAAATCGGCTCCCCGGCCGACTTCACCAAGCCAGGTTCGCAGGACGCTTTCGGCGTGATCGCGGTGGATGACCGCTTCAAAACCGATCACCGCTTTTTCATCATCCGGGAACCGGCCCGCATCTATGCCCTGTATGCCCGCTGCACCCACCTGGGCTGCACTATCAACTGGTTTCCCGGCATCCAAACCTTCAAATGCCCGTGCCACGGTAGCGAATTTCACTCCAATGGACGACAATTCGCCGGACCGGCTCCGCGGCCCCTGGACCGTTTAAGGATCAACCTGGATGCCCAAGGCAGCCTGGTGGTGGACACCCGCACGGTTTTTTCCGCCGCGGAATTTGAGGAAAAACAAATCTACATCAAGGTGACGACCTAGATGCTGGCCCCATCGGATCATAGTCAAAGGACCCGTTTGCGAAAAAGGCGCATTGCCCGGGTGACAGCAAGCTGCACTGGCTGTGCCGGCAGTCCCATTTGCCGGATTTTCTGCAGCCGGGCGGCTCTGACACTGGTGGATGACCCGGAAAATCATCCCTTTAAACGTATCCGGGTGGATTCATCCCGTTGTAACGGCTGCGGGAACTGTGCGGCCCGCGGACCGGGCAACACCCATCTAAGCGGATGTCCCTGGAATGCCATCCGCCTTGTTGCCATTGCGGAATTGAAAAATTAAACCAAATCAGGAGGGGGAAATGGACCATTTTGCAGTGAACCGGCGGGACTTCCTGCGGATCAGCGGGGCCTCGGCCCTGATGCTTTCCTTGAACTCACTGGGTTTCCTCGGCGGGAACGCCCAGGCGGCTGAAAAAATATTGAATGAATGGGATTACGGGCGCTGGGAGGATCTGCACCGCAAGGAATGGACCTGGGACAAGGTCACCTTCGGCACCCACCTGGTGGATTGCTATCCCGGCAATTGTTTGTGGCGGGTTTATTCCAAGGACGGAGTCGTCTTTCGCGAAGAACAGGCCGCCAAATACCCGGTGGTGGACCCCACCGGCCCGGATTTCAATCCCCGCGGCTGTCAGAAGGGCGCTTCCTACAGCCTGATGATGTACAATCCGGACCGCCTCAAATACCCCATGAAACGGGTGGGCGAGCGCGGCTCCGGCAAATGGAAAAAAATCAGTTGGGACGAGGCCCTGGGTGAAATCGCCGAAGGCATTCTGGATGCCATGGAAAAGGAAGGGCCGGAATCCATCATCAATGAAAACGGGCCCGGCAACGGCGGTTATCTGCATATCATCGCCGTGCATCGCCTGGCCAAACTGCTGGGCGCTGTTTCCCTGGACACCAACACCACCATCGGTGATTTCAACCGCGGTGTTTATGAGACCATGGGCAAATTCCAATTCATGGATTCCGCCGACGGCTGGTTCTTCGGCAAACTATTGCTCATCTGGCACATGAATCCGGTATACACCAGAATCCCGTGCTACCATTTCATTGCCGAAGCGCGTTACAACGGCGCCGAAGTCGTCACCATCGCGCCGGACTACTCCCCCAGCGCCATGCATGCCGATGAATGGGTGCCGGTGAACACCGGCGGCGACGCGGCCCTGGGGCTGGCCGTCTGCCAGGTGCTTATTGAAAAAAATTGGCTGGATACGGCCTTTGTCAAGGAGCAGACCGATCTGCCTTTGTTGGTGCGCACGGACAATCAGCGATTCCTGCGGGCCGCGGACATGGAGGCGGACGGAAGAGACGATCAGTTTTACTACTGGGATACTGCCGGAAATAAACCGGTAAAGGCGCCCCTGGACACCTTGAAATTGCCCTGTGATCCGGCCCTTACCGGAACCCATGCGGTGACCCTGAAAAGCGGGGCCCAGATCAAGGTGCAGCCGAGCTTCAACGAGCTGAAAGAGTCACTGAACCGCGACTACCCGCCGGAAAAGGCCGCCAAGTTATGCGGCACCCATCCGGACACCATCCGGCGCTTGGCCCAGAAATGCGCCGAGGCCAAAGGCCATGTCCAGGTCATGGTGGGCTGGAATTCCCCCAAATACTACCATGGTGATCTCATCGAGCGCAGCATGTGCCTGGTGCTGGCCCTCACCGGCAGTTTCGGCAAAAAAGGCAGCGGCATCCGCGGCTGGAACGAATCCCTTTTTGAAGGCGCCCTGCTCCAGATCATGAAACCCACCATCGGCAAAATGGCCACCATTCAACACCTGCCCAAGGACAAAAAAATCATGGCGGAGTTCAAGCGCAAGGACCCCACCCTCACCGATGAAATGCTTTCCATTCATCTGGAGCGGGAGCGCGATCGGCAGGAATTGAATTGGACCGTGCCGAATTTTCTCTGGTATTTTCATTCCGATTACAAAATCGCCTGGGACCGTAGGGAATGGCATTGCCCCACCATGAAACGGGAATTCCCCCAATACATGCAGGAAGCCATCGACAAAGGCTGGTGGGACGGCTTTGTCAAACCGGCCAAGGATCAGAAACCCCTGGTCTATTTTTACATGGGCACCAATCCGGCCCGGAAAAACCGCGGCTGGAACAAAAACGTGCTGACCTCCCTGTGGCCCAAATTCAACCTCATCTTCGGCTTTGAGACCCGCTGGAGCACCACCCTCTTGTATTCGGACTATGCCCTGCCCGGCGCCGGCTTTTATGAAAAACTGGACACCCGCTTCCCCACCCCCCATGTGCCCTGGCTGACCTTAACGGATCAGGCGGTCAAACCCGTCGGCGAGTCCAAGCCCGAATGGGACATCGCCCGCCTGCTGGCGGAAAAAATCGAGGCGGCGGCCAAAAAGCGCGGGAAAACCGAATTCAAGCTGCGGGACGGCCGGGAAATCAGCCTGAAAAATTTCGGCCGGGTCCAGGCCATGGAAGCTGACAATTTTGAAGCCATCATGGAGGATGCCCTGGAATCCAGCGTCCTTTTGGGCAACCTGCCCAAGGGTACGGACCTGAACTTCATGCGCAAGGAAGGCATTGTCCGTTTTGTGGGGGTTTCGCCCTTTGACGCGGTGAGCATGAACCTGGCCACGGACATCAAGCCGGAAGAACCCATCGTGCCCCTCACCTGGCACACCGGCAAGAAGATTCCCTACCCCACTTACAACCGCCGGATTCAATTTTACATCGACCATCCCTGGTTTGTGGAAGCCAAGGAGCAGTTGCCGGTTCACAAGCCCAATCCCAACATCGGCGGAAAATATCCCCTGACCATGACCAGCGGGCACCAGCGCTGGAGCATTCATTCCATCTGGGTCACGGGCCAGCAACTGCTGCGCACCCACCAGGGCCGGCCTTTCATGTTCATGAATCCCGAGGACGCGGAAAAACGCGGGATCAAGAACGATGACTATGTCCATGTGTATAACGATTTCGATGATTTCTACATTCATGTGAAGCTGACCGCCTCAGCCAAACCCGGCAAGGAGGCCCAGCCCGGCCAGGTGATTGTTTACCATGCCTGGGAACCCTTCATGTTCAAGAAATGGAAAAGCTACGACGCCGCCATTCCCGGCATGATCAAATGGCTGGACCTGGCCGGCGGATACGGGCACCTTAATTATTGGCGCTGGAACTGGTGCCTGCAGCCGGTGGACCGCGCCATTGCAGTGGAGGTTGAAAAAATAAAGGAGAAAAACCATGAGCAACAATGATCAAAGCCAGCAAATAACCGCATCCAAGCTGTCGGCCTCCCGCAAGGAGCTGCTGGACCTTGGCGCCGCGGCCTGGACCAGACTGAAAAGCTTGCGGGTCGAAACCACCGCCACCCCCCTGGCCAACCAGCCATCGCCATACATCAAGGCCACCTTTGATGAAAAAGTCATCGGCGCTGTCAAGGAATTACAGGTAAAAGCTGTCCATAACGGCCAGGACATTTTCTTTTATTTTGAATGGGGCAGTGAAAATCCGAATTACACCATCGGCGATGTGGGCACTTTTCCCGACGGTGTGGCTCTGTTGCTGCCGTTTAAAGGGCCGGATCAGACCCCCATCAAGGAGATGGGGTCAAAGGATTTTGCCACCAACAGTTGGTATTGGCGCCCGGATTTTGAGGAAAAGCCCAAGAACCAGATCGCCCACGGCCTTTCCACCAGCCTGTACACCCAGGAGACCTCCCTGGTTTCCGTTTCCAAATGGGAAAAAGGAACCTGGCGGGTGGTGCTGGCGCGGCCTTTAACGGTCAAGGAAGAAGCCGTTAATCTCACCCCCGGCACGGAAACCGCCATCGGATTTGCGGTCTGGGAAGGCGGCAACGGCGAGCGGGGCGGCGTGAAAGCCTTTAGCAAGGAATGGCGCAAACTGATGCTGGAGGCCTGATTCCGATTTGCATTCATATCAAAGGAGAGGACATATGCCGGTTGATCAAAAACAGTTGACGGATCGCGAGAAAGAATTGGCCAATGAATTGCAGGCTGTAAAAGACAGGTTGCGGACCTGTAAAAAGCAGGTGGCCATGGTCATGGATCTGAATAAATGCATCGGCTGCCAGCTCTGCTCCATGGCCTGCAAAACCCTCTGGACCCAGATCGAGGGCCGGGAGTACATGTGGTGGAACAAGGTGAACACCCAGCCGGGCAAGGGTTCCCCCAAGGACTGGGAAAGGATGGGCGGGGGTTACAAGGTGCTCTTCGGCGGCAAGGTGCGTGATCCGGTGCGCGGCCAACTGCCCACCCGCACGGATTTCGGGGACAACTGGAAATTCAATTTCGAAGAAGTCTTTGCTTCCAAGGCCGGGGGCAAGCATCTCGTGGCCAGCAACCCGGACGGCTCCGCGCCCAACTGGGCCATGAACTGGGACGAGGACCAGGGCGGCGGCAAATATCCCAATGCCTTTTATTTTTATCTGCCGCGGATCTGCAACCACTGCTCCTACCCGGCCTGTGTGGACGCCTGCCCGCGCAATGCCCTGTACAAAAGGGATTCCGACGGCGCGGTGGTGGTGGACCAGGAGCGCTGCAAGGGCTACCGCTTCTGTCTGGAAGCCTGTCCCTATAAGGTCATCTACTTCAACTTCATCAAAAAAACCAGCATGAAATGTATTTTCTGCTACCCCCGGTTGGAAGAAAAAGTGGCCAATGCCTGTGCGCGCCAATGCACCGGCCGGGTGCGTTTTGTGGGGTTTTTGGATGACAAGGCCGGCATCATTCACAAACTCGTCAATGTCTGGAAAGTGGCCCTGCCCCTTCATCCGGAATACGGCACCGAACCCAACGTCTATTATGTTCCGCCCCTTTCGCCGCCCGCCCTGGATGAGCAAGGCCGCATCGATCCTCAAAAAGAACGCATTCCCATGGCCTACCTGCGTTTCCTGTTCGGTCCGGAAGTGGAGGGCGCCTTGCGCACCCTCAAGCAGGAACTGGAAAAAGTGCGCAAGGGCGGCAAATCCGAATTGATGGAAATCTTGATCGCCCGGGAATGGAAGGCCATGTTCGGGCCGTTTGCCGCCGATCCGGCCCAATTGCAGCGCGCCCCCAGCAAAGGATGAGTCCATGGAAGCCATTATCAGTGAACAATTGCAGAACCATTTTGAAATCGCCACGGCCAACCGCAGCCGCATGTATGCCGTCATCGCCGAGATCTTCCGGTATCCGGCTGCGGATTTCCGCAAGCAGGCCCGCAACGGCGACCTGGAACAAGCTCTGCGCCGCCTCACCGACAACCTGCCCTATCCTTTTGAATGGAGCGAGACGGAAAAAAAGAACCTGCGCGCCGTTGCCCGGGTCCCGGATGAGGACCTGGAGGTGGAATTCATCCGCCTGTTCGAAGCCGGTCCTGGTCAGCCGCCCCTGCCCTTGCTGGAAGGACTGTTCCGGGAAGACCGCCAGGCGATTTTCAAGGAACTCATCCTGTTCTACAACCATTTCGGCCTGAGCTATGCCGAGGGCAGCATGGAAGACCGGCCCGACCATCTTTGCTACCAGGTGGAATTCCTGCATTTCCTGGTTTTCAAGGAACTCAAGGCCTTGCAGGCCGGCCGTGACCAAGGCCCCTATCTGCGAGCCCAAAAGGATTTTCTGGAACGCCATCCCCTGCCCTGGCTGGACCTGCTGCTGGCCAAAGTCAGTCAGATGGAACAAAAACTCCCGCCACCGGAAGAAGCCTGCCTGGAAGTGTTCCACTTCTATGCAGCCCTGCTTTCACTAACACACCGGTTTTTACATGCGGAAGGACGGTATCTTGGGGGATGCGGGATATGAGATATACGATATGGGATGTGGGATAAGGAAAAGACCTGAATGAAACTAACCGACACCCAAATCTGGCGGTCCATATTCCGCCACCGTTTCAAAGATACGGAGCGCAACCGTTCCCTGACGATTTCCTCCAATGTCTTTTTGCACCTGCATCCGGTGACCATTCCGGCAAAAGCGGCCCGGGTGCGCTTCACCTTCTGCCTGGGGGGGCTTACCTTTCTCATGTTCATAGTGGAGACGGTCACCGGCGTTTTGTTGATGTTTTACTACCGCCCCCTCCCGGAATACGCCTATGTGGACATAAAACTCATGGAGCACACCGTGCGCTTCGGACTTTTGCTGCGCAACATGCATCGCTGGGCGGCCCATGCCATGGTGATGCTGGTGATGCTGCACATGTTGCGGGTATTTTTGACCGGTTCCTATAAACCCCCGCGGGAGTTCAACTGGGTGGTGGGCGTGCTCCTGCTGGTGACCACCTTTCTGCTCAGCTTCACGGGCTACCTGCTCCCCTGGGACCAGCTCGCCTTCTGGGCCATCACCGTAGGATCAAAAATGGCGGCGGCCACGCCGTTTTTCGGGGTGGAGGGACCTTTTCATGAATGGCTGGGAATTCACAGTCAAAACGACATGAAATTTCTGCTGCTGGGTGACAGCGAAGTGGGCGGCAATGCCTTGCTGCGCTTCTATGTGTTGCATTGCGTGCTGCTGCCCCTGGGCTGCGCCTTGCTGATGCTGGTGCATTTCTGGCGCGTGCGCAAGGACGGGGGCATATCGCGGCCGTTGTGAGATAATTGCTTAAAACTCAGGAGTCAGGAGTCAGAAGATAGGAGACCACTGTTGAACGAGCTGAAAACCATCGATGAACTCGAAAAAGACAAGACGGGCGAACAGGAGCTTTTCGCCTTTCCGGAGCTGGTGTTCAAGGAATTTCTAGCCATCCTGGCGGCCATGATCGTCCTGGGCCTATGGTCACTACTGATGGATGCACCATTAAAGGAAGTCGCCGATCCCAACTGGACGGAAAACCCGGCCAAGGCCCCCTGGTATTTTGTCGGTCTCCAGGAAGTTTTGGTGTATTTCGATCCCTGGATCGCCGGTGTCTGTCTGCCCCTCTTGATCATCCTGGGCCTTGCGGCTTTGCCCTACATGGATCCCAATCCCCAAGGGGTCGGCAAGTATGGGTTCCGGGGACGCCGTCTGGCCATATCCGTTTTTCTGAGCGGCTATATCTTCTGGTTTGCCCTGATTCTCATCGGCCAGTTCCTGCGCGGCCCGAGCTGGCATTTTTACTGGCCCTGGGAAGACTGGTCGATTGTGAAGGCGGCGGAGCCGGCCTTGACCAACCTGCCCAACCCCCTGGGCCTCGCGCTGATTGCCGGGTATTTGGGTTTGGGGATAGCGGTTACAGCCCGGACGGCACGCCGGCGGCGGCTGGGGCGATCCGCTCAAATCAAATTCATTTGCGCCTGGATATTGATCCTGCTCATGTTCGGGGTCATGGGCAAAATGGCTTTGCGGATTTTTTTGCATATTAAGTATATTGTATCAACCCCTTATTTTTCGATTTGACACGCCATGGCCTTGATCCGCTCCAAATTTTCCCAACGCATGGTCTTCCTATCCTTTGCCGGTCTGTTGCTGCTCCTGACCCTGGCCGCCATTAAATCCGAAGACACCCCGGGCTGGAAAGCAATCCAGGAAACCTATCAGCGGCATTATCAAACCAAAATTTTGGAACAGGCCCGGGCCGCCGAGGCTGCCGGGAATTCCGCTGATCTGGCCAAGTGGCAACTGCTTTTGCGCGAAAACCAAGCCGGCCGGACCGGCGAAATCCGCCAGATTTTTCTGCCGGATGCAGGGGTGCGCGACCTTTGCGGCACCTGCCATTTGGCCATGGAAAATCCGCTTTTCAAAGACTCCCCGAATCCTTTGCGGGCCCACCCCCCTGACCTGCTGAAGCACCATCCCCTGAATCGCTTTGGATGCAGCCTCTGCCATCACGGCCAGGGGACCGCCCTTTCCGCTGATAAAGCCCATGGCTTTGAAAAAAACTGGCCCAAGCCCCGGGTGCCGCTGAAATTTGTCCAGGGTCTGTGCTTCGGCTGCCATGCCAGCGCCTTTGGACTCAGCGGCGCGGAAAAAGCGGCTGAAGGCGAGGGCCTTTTTGTGGACCATGGCTGCTACGGCTGCCATTCAACCCCGGCCACGGACAAACTGCCAGCCATGGCCACCCCCCTTGACAATATCGGCGCCAAGGTTCAAACCCCGGCCTGGCTGTTCCATTGGATTCAAGATCCGGCTTCCATCCGGCCGCGGACACGCATGCCGGCTTTTCAATTGGAACCCGCCGCGGCCCGGCACATCACGGCCTTTCTGGTCACTCAGCAACAATCCGCCACTGCAGCGTCAACCGGAAACCCCGGTCAAGGGAAAAAGTCACAAGGTCAATCCCTGTTTACGGAAAAAGGCTGTATCGCCTGCCACGCGGTTGCGCCGGAACAGGCCGCCCTTACCGACCGGGTGCCCAATCTTGCGGATGCGGGTTTGAAGCTGAGCCCCCAATGGACCGCTGCCTGGCTGGCCAAGCCTGCCGGGCTCATCCCCCGCACCTCCATGCCGCGCGTGCCCCTTTCAGACGAGGAGATCGCTCACCTGGGTGCTTATCTGGTCAGCCTACAGGCCCGGTCCGTGGCGGATAAACTGAGCAACACAGGAACCGACGACCCGGCCGGCGGCGATGCGGCCGAAGGGAAAAAATTGATTCAGGTTTTCGGCTGCTATGGCTGTCATCCCATTGAAGCCCTTGCCGATCCGCCCAAGGTCGGCCTGGAAGTGGCCGCCGTGGCCCGCAAACGACTGGAAGAGCTGCCCTTCGGCCACAATACCAGCGTGCCCCGTACCAAATGGGATTGGCTGCTGGCCAAGATCAAGCAACCGGATCTTTTCAAGACCGAAGACATGCCCCTGCGGATGCCTAATTATTTGCGCCCATTGGTGTTCAATGAAGCCCAGGCCGAGGCCTTGACGGTTTTTTATCTGAATCAAGGTGCCAATCTGCCTGAAAACTACCATCACAAACCCCGGCAAGAAACCGCGGTCAATATGCAAGGCAGCTTTTTGACGACCCATTACAACTGCCTGGGCTGCCATCAACTTGCCGAAGAGCAAAAACCCCGGATCGCCGAACATCTGGCCTTGAAATCCATGATTCCGCCCCGTCTTATCGGCGAAGGCCAGCGGGTCCAGCCCCAGTGGTTCTTCCAATTCCTGAGCCGTCCCGGGGAAATGCGGCCCTGGCTGAAAATGCGCATGCCGGAATTCGCCTTTACCTATGCTGAAAAAACCGCATTGATCGACTATTTTATCTGGCAGTCCGCTGCTCCGGGAAAGGACCGGCCCGAGGCCCCTTACGTACTGCTGCCGGTGCAGAGCGATTTTGAGGCGGAAAGCCTGCAAATGGGCGAATATCGCCTGGTCACGGATAAATGCATGCAGTGTCATCCGGTCAACCAGGAGGCCGCTTTGCCCCAGGATGTGAAGGTGGAGGACTTGTCCATCAACCTCATGCTGGCCAAATCCCGGTTGCGGTTTGAATGGATCAAGAACTTCCTGCGGAATCCGGATCAATATTCCGGCAAGGACACCAAAATGCCCTTTGTTTACTACACCCCGGACAAGGTGCCGCGCATTCCCGACCCGGAGATGTGGATCGAATACACCGCCCGCTTCCTGATGTTCATGGACCGGACACCTGAAATCAAACAAGCCAAACAGGTGGAAGCGCTTCGCCCGGGCAGCGAAGTGGATTGGACGAGTTATTGATGTTGTTTTATTGGTCCTATTAGTCTTATTGGTCCTATTGGTTCAAACCAATAGAACCATTTTTCCCGAGGTCTAACAATGTGGAAACCCAAATGGACACTATTATCGGCCTTCCTGGCCCTGGCCCTGGTTCTATCGGGCACCGCCTGCCGGCAATTGCTGCTGCAGCACATCAAGCCTTTGGAAATTCTCGGATTCAAAACCGTTCTGATGGCGGATACGGTCTGGTCCAAGGCCGACAGCCCCCACCAGGTCCTGGAGAATGTTTTTATTTTACCGGAAGTGACCCTCTGCATTGAACCCGGCGCGGAAGTTTTGCTGGCCCCCGGCGTGCAGATCAAAAGCCAGGGCCGGATCATCGCCGTTGGCACGGAAGCCGCGCCCATCCGCATCGGGCCTTTGCAGGACGCCCCCTGGGACCGCATTGAATGCTTCGGCGGCTGGTTTCTGGAAGACGGCAGCCTGCCGGTCAATGAATTCCGGCACTGCCGGATCCAGGGCGGCCGGGGCATCACCATCCGGTCGGCGGCGGTGCACATGCAGGACTGTATCATGCATGACAACCTCTCCACGGCCCTGCGGATCGAATTCGGCGCCGGCAAAGTCGTTTCCAACCGGATTCACGACAACAGTACCCGGCAGGAAACCGCTTCCGGCAACGGCGCCGGCATCATGGTCTATACGGACAAATCCGTCCTGATCGAGGACAACCAGATTTACGGGAACCAGTCCTGGGGCGGCAGGGACGGCGGCGGCGGCATTTACGCCTTTGCCTATGATACCGGTCAAATCGCGGTGAAGGGCAACCGCGTTGAAAAGAACCGCAGCGACCGGCACGGCGGCGGCCTGGTGGTCTATGCCTGCCGGGTGGAAGACAATGAAATCGCGGACAATCAAGCGGCCGATAACGGCGGCGGCATTTACGCCATCCGCTCCGTCCTGAAAAACAACCGCATTCGGCAAAACCGCGCCGCTTGCGGCGGCGGCATTTTTGCCGACAACGCCCGCATCCAGGGCAATGCCGTTACCTGCAACCAGGCGGCTCCGGAAAAAGGCAGCGGCCTGTTCTATTTCGGCGAGGGCCGCATTGAAGCCAATTCCTTTGTCCGCAATGCTCCGGCAACGGGTGCGGGCGGTGAAACCATCATCGTTTCCGGCAATCCCACCCTGGCACGCAACAACATCATCGCCGAAAGCGGTTATGCCCTGCGGGTCCACACCCACCAGCTTGCCGTTGATCTGAATGCCCAAGGCAATTATTGGGGCAGTATTGAGCCGGCCGTCATCGACAGTCTGATCTATGATTGGCTCAAGGACTCCAGCGTGGGCCTTACGGATCGGCAAGCCCCGGCGCCGGCTTGGATTTCCGGCACCCCCCCGCCCCCCCAGGATGCAGCCGCCACCGTCACCCGCCTTCTTCCGGAACCCCAGGCCGGCAGTCTGTCCGGCGCGGTTCTTTCCAGCCAAGTGATCGGGTCTTCAACGGCAGCCATAGTAAACATCAACGGCAATCTGCTCATCGCCGAAGGCGCCGACCTTAAAATTCTGCCGGGCACCACCATCAACCTTTCACCGGGGGCCACTATTCGAACCCGCGGCCGCCTGTTGGCTGAGGGTGAACCCTCCCGACCCATCCGCTTTACCACAAGCGCTGAGAGTCCCTGGGGGCAATTGTTGTTTGAAAAAAAAAGCCTTGCCGGCCTAGCGAAGGCGGCGGAGGAGGAGCAAGAGGAGTCGCCGGCAGACCAAAGCGGCGTCCTGCGGCATTGCCTTGTTGAGAAAGGCCTGGGCATCGTCATGGAGGAAACCGGGCCGCGCATTGAAAACTGCCGGATCCAGAACAATCTTGGTAGCGGCATCACCATCCGCAATGCCGGCGTCACCATCGCCGGGAATACCATCGTGAAAAATCAAAGCCCGGGCAACGGCGGCGGCATTTATGCCTACGGCAGCCGGCCCATCCATATCCGGAACAATGCCATTGCCGACAATCGGGCTGCGGAGGACGGCGGCGGGGTGTTTGCCTATGGCTATCGTTCCAATACGGCCGTCAATTTAGCGGGTAATCTCATCGAGAACAACCACTGCGGCAATGACGGCGGCGGCCTCTGGGCTTCCCGGGCCGGGGTTCTTTCAAACCGCATCCAGCACAATCAAGCCCGGGGCAACGGCGGCGGGGTGTTTGCCACATTCGCCCTTGTGGAAAAAAATGAGATCGATTACAACCAGGCAGAACAGGGCGGCGGGGTGTTTGCCGAGGCCAACAGCTCGTTGACCGGCAATCGCATCAGCGGAAACAACATCAAGGGAAAATACGGCGGGGCCGTATATTTGAATTTTTGGGGGGTCAGCATCAAAAATGAAACTTTTTCCCACAACCAGGTGTCGGCCAATCATTCCCAAGACCAAACCGGTGTGGGCGGCATTTATTTGAACGGGGTCATGATTTTTGATTATAACGATATATATGACAATAGCGGCTTTCAATTGCAGAACGGCAATCCCGCGGGACAACCGGCCCTGGAGGCCGTGCAGTGTTATTGGGGGGACCAGGGGCAAGCGGATAAAGACGCGCTGATTTTCGATGGCAAGGATGACCCCGCCCTGGCCATGGTGCGCTATCAACCTTGCCGGACACAGCCCTTGGAAACCGACTGACAAAACATGGGCCCAGGTTGAAGATAGGAAAAAGAACGTCCTGGGCAAGTTTATAACGACGCGAGTGCGGATATGTTAAAGACCATTAAAACCGAAGAGGCTGTGGGCCACATCCTGGCCCACGATATCACTGAGATCAGGCCCGGGGAATTCAAGGGCCGCGCTTTTCAAAAAGGACATCGCATTTGTGAAGAGGACCTTTGCCATTTGCAGCGGCTGGGCAAACGGCATATTTATGTCATTGACCGGACCGACGACTACCTGCATGAAGACGACGCCGTGAAGCTCATGGCCCAGGCCTTTTGCGGCCATGGCGTGGGCTGGCACGGGGAGCCGGTGGAGGGCAAACTGAAACTGTGCGCCCTGGCAGACGGTCTGCTTACAGTGGACATCAGGGCCTTGACCTGCGTCAACCTTTTGGGGGAAGTCATGTGCGCCAGCCGGCACAATCATACGGTGGTCCAAAAGGGGGCCGTGGTGGCCGCCACCCGGGCCATCCCCCTCCTGGTTCAAAAAGAAATCGTGGAAAAAGCCGTGGCCGCCGCCCATGATTGTCCTGAAGGAATTCTCAGTGTCAAGCCTTTGCGCAAAGCCCGGGTGGGCATCTTGATCACCGGCAGTGAAATTGCCGCAGGTCTCATCGAGGATCGTTTTGAAGGCATCCTGCGCCAAAAATTGAAGCGCCTGGGTTCCCAGGTCTTGCGGGTGGAAATCGCCACGGACGACGCGGCCCTCATTTGCAAAAAACTCTTGTCCTATTTGGAGGACGGCCTGGATTTGATTCTGACCACGGGCGGCATGTCCGTGGATCCGGACGACGTCACCCGCACGGCGGTTCAGCAGGCTGGGGGCCGTGATGTCCTGTACGGCGCGCCCATCCTGCCCGGTGCCATGTTCATGCTGGCCCACATCGGCCCTGTGCCTGTGCTGGGCGTGCCGGCCTGCGGCATCTACCATCAAACCACCATCCTGGATCTCCTGCTGCCGCGGATTCTGGCCGGGGATACCATTACCAGGGCGGATCTGGCGGTAATGGGCCACGGCGGGCTGTGCCTGGACTGCCCGGAGTGTCGTTATCCGGTTTGCCCCTTCGGCAAATAGCCCGGCTATTCTGTTTGACGAAAACCCTTGTTTCTGGAATAACAGGAACTGAATTGGCCTTAATCATCGCTACGGCCGCATCGCGGCTGGAAGCCGCTCCCACAACCGGGGGGGATCAAGGCCACCAAATCATACTGCTTGCCATGAAGAAATCGAAATTGCTCAAAATGAAAGAACTGGCGGAGGTCACCGGCGTGAGCGGCGGCACCATCCGCTATTATATTCAGCAGGGGGTGTTGCCCCAGCCGGTGAAAACCCACAAAAACATGGCCTATTACGATGAAGGCTATATCCGGCGCATCCGCATGATCAAGGAGCTGCAAAAAAGCCGTTTTCTGCCCCTGGATATCATCCGGACCATGCTGGCGGATATGGATTTTTCAAGGGAAGGGGATTACAAAGCCCTGGTGCGGGAAATCGATAAACCTCTTCTGGAAAACGGTCACGGTCATGGAGCGGCGACGGCCATGAGCCCGGCGGAGCTCTCGGCCCATACCGGCCTTAGCCCGGAAGAAATTACTAGCCTGGTGCGGCTGGATATGATTCTGCCCGATGCCGAAGGCCGTTTTGACCCGGAAAGCATCCGCCTCACTGAAATCGTGGCGGAACTGCGTAAGGTGGGTCTGAGTCAGGATCTCGACTTTCAGGTGGAGCACCTGCGCATCCACATGGATTTGATTGAATTCCTGGCCCGCAAGGAATTGGATCTGTTCAGTAAACGCATAGCCGGCAAAGGCCTGGATCGCCATTCGGCCTCCAAGCTTGCCAAAGACGCCATCAGCGTGATCAACAAACTGTTGCCCATTCTGCATTTGCGCATGATCCAAAAAATATTCGAGGAAGCGGAATGAAAAAATACGACATCGGCTTTCAGCAGGCCCTGCATTTGGCCTTGGAGCATATGCCCGAACCCCGCCGGGAAACCATGCCTATTCTGGCAGCCTGCGGCCGCATTTGCGCCGGGCCGGTGCAGGCCCTGGTGGACTCTCCGTCCGTGGATGCTTCCATCAAGGACGGCTACGCGGTGGTATCCGCCGATCTGGCCCAGGCCGCGGCGACAAGACCGGTGCGCTTGGAACTGATCGGCCATGTGGCTGCCGGCGAAACAGCCGTTCAAAGTGTCCGAAGCGGAACCGCCCTGCGCATCCTAAGCGGCGCGCCTATTCCTTCAGGAGCGGATGCCGTGCTGGCCGAAGAGTTTGCCGATATCCAAGACGGCGGCGTGCTGGCCTCTGCCGATGCCGCCCATGGCCGCAACATCCTGCCCCAGGGCGCGGATGTGGCGGTTGGGGAATTGCTGGCGGAAACCGGCATGGAGCTCACGCCGCCCCTCATCGGACTTCTGACCGCCGGCGGCATTGCCGAGCTTACGGTATTTGCCCGGCCCAGAGTCGGGCTGTTGGCCACGGGCAGTGAAGTGCTCTTGCCCGGCCGCCCCCTGGGAAAGGGCCAATTGTTTGCCAGCAATGTGGCTCTTCAGGAAAGCTGGTTGCGCGCCATGCGCCTTGAAAGCAGCCTGTTGCACGCTGTTGATGATTTTGCGACCATTCAGACGGCGGTGGCGGAACTGTTGACCCACAATGATGTGGTCATCACTTCCGGCGGGGCCTGGAAAGGCGACCGGGACATGATCGTCAAGGTCCTGGCCGCCCTGGGGGCCGACCAAATTTTTCACCGTGTGCGCATGGGCCCCGGCAAGGCCGTGGGTTTGGCCATGGTGGCCGGCAAGCCGGTATTCTGCCTGCCCGGCGGCCCCACTTCCAATGAAATGGCCTTTCTCATGATCGCCCTGCCGGCTGTTTTAAAAATGGCCGGCCATGGCCGTTTCCCTTACCTGCGTCTTTCGGCCGAACTGGAAACCGGCATCAGCGGCCAGAGCGACTGGACCCAATTTGTCCAATGCCGGATCATTCACAAGGACGGAAAAATTTTCCTCAGACCGGAAAAACTCAAAAGCCGCCTGGCAGCCATGTTCCGCACCCAGGCCCTGGTGGAAATCCCCGAAGGCGTCACCACCTTGCCCGCCGGCCGGACCGTGCCCTATTGGTGTCTGGACCACGGGGTCTTTTCCGTTCCCTTTAACGGTTCCTAAACAGGGGCCTTAACCTTCATTTCAGCAGCATCGCGGCTGGAAGCCGCTCCCACTGCGGCGGGAATACCCAAGGCGTAAACGTGATCTCCATGCATGGCAATCGCATGTAGTTTTTTTCGGGGTCGGGGTCGGTATCAGGATCGGTATCGAAAAATAATTTGATGGCCCCCGCTCCTGAAAAACCAGCTCGTTTTCCCTGCTGACCCCAAGACCCAACACCATGGACTTTCCGTTGGGGCGGTTCGCGAACCGCCCCTGCACATCGGCAGGGCGCCCCATCCCGTCCCGTTGGCGAATTGCCTTTGGGGAGTAAAAAAAAACTCGATACCGATTCCGATGCCGACCCCGACCCCGAGAGGTTGGATGGCAGAGACAAAACCCAAGCATTCACGAATCGCTTTGTGGCCTTGGTCATCATTTCGGTCATCCTCCACGGTGGGAGCGGCTTCCAGCCGCGATGCGGCCGAAACTATGATCAAGTTCCGTTTTGTCTTGGCGGGCAATAGTATTGGCTGGGTGAAATGTTGGCAATTAATGTCTGCACATTCCACGCCAAGTTTACATGCGATTCCCCTGAATTTCTCTGTCACAGGGATTGCAGAATTTTTTGAACCAAATTTCCGTCCGCGGAAGCGCCGAAATGGGCCATGATGGGCCGCATGGCCTGCATCTTATTTTTAAATTGTGAAAAATCAATATGCTGCTCGATCCAGGCGCGGATCTCGGGTTCGCCGGCCATATGCGGCAGATAGCTCTCAATAATGCGGATATAATCCGAGTCAGCGGCCCCGCCGGAATGCTCCAGGGCTTCCTTTTCGGATTTGATCAGTTTTTTTAATACCTTGATCACCTCATCATCCGCCAGCTCCTTGCGCTCCAAGCGACCCAATTCCCCCAAAATCACCCGAATGGTTTCACGCCGGGTCTCATCTTTGGCCTTGATGGCTGCGGTCAAATCCTTTTTGATGGTCTCTTGCAGTGTCATGGTCCCTCCCTAAAAATAGATAACATATTTAATTTCTTGACCCAATCAGCTAAAAAGCGTATTCTGCCATAAAATGTCGCATGCATCCTTCTGAAAAACAACCAACAGCAAAATATGTCCTTTTTTACTATACTAAAGGCCCGTTACTTTTTTCTGTTGCCCCTCTTGTCTTTTCTGCTGGCCTGGGCCGGCCGGCCTTGCGCCTTTGAGGCCATTGAAATAAATCGCGATTTTCAAAAAACAGCCATCAACCGACAGTTGTCCTATTGGATTGACCCCACCAATTCGCTGGATATCAGCACTATATCCTCCCCAGCCTTCAACCATCGTTTTACACCGGTCGATCAAAAAACCAGCTTTGGATATTCCCGGGCAACCTTCTGGTTTCAATTTACGACAAATAATTCGACTGTTGAGAACCAGCTCTGGTATTTGGAACACCAATATCCGGTTATTGACGAAATCGACTTTTTCCAACCAGCCCCAGGCGGCTTTGAGGTTTTTCACAGCGGTGATCAGCGCCGGTTTTCGCAACGTCCCATCCAATATCGCACAACGGTTTTCCCCGTCAATAACCCCCCCGGACGCCAGACGTATTTTATCCGCATGAAATCAGGCGGCACCATGGCCATTCCGTTAACCGCCTGGCCGGCCGCGGCCTTTGAGCGCCACAAGAATTTCGACACGGCCTTCCAGTGGATCTACTATGGTATCATGCTGGCAACGATTTTTTACAACCTATTTATCTTTCTTTCCGTGCGGGAGGCAAGCTATCTTTATTTAATCTGGTTTATCATCTGCTCCTCCTTTTTTACCATGGCCCACAACGGTCTGGCCTATCAGCAATTCTGGCCGGACTCACCGTATTGGGCCAATGTCTGTCATCCTTTTTTTGGTTTCGGTACCATTATCGGCCAGATATTTTTTGCGCGCGCATTCTTGGCGACCCGCCAAAATGCGCCGGTCTTCCACCGCTTGTTTCAACTCCTGGTTATGATCGGAAGCCTTCTGATCTTCACGCCTTTTGTGCTGGAGTATCGCTTTGCCACGCAATTTTCCGTCATCTATGCCGCCTTATGTTCCATATCCATGATCGTCGGCGGTGTTACCTTGCTGTTTAAGGGTTTGCGGCAGGCCCGCTTTTTCATTTCCGCCTGGTCAGCTTATTTTTGCGGAACCATCCTAATTGCTTTGAAAGCGTATGGGCTCTTACCCAATAATATCTTCACCGATTCCGGCATCCAACTTGGAATCGGATTACTGGTTATCATTCTGTCCTTTGGTTTGGCGGATAGGATCAACACCATTCGGAAAGAGCGGGAAAAAGCCCTTGACAGTGTCCGGGTATCGGAAAGCCGCTACCGCTTGCTGGCTGAGAACGTCCAGGACGTGATTTGGACAATGAATCTGCAAACCATGGGGATTGACTATATCTCGCCTTCGGTTACCCGTTTCCGCGGATTCACGCCCCAGGAAGCCATGCAATTGAGTCTGGATGAAACCTTGACGCCGGAATCCAAGGCGATTGCGCTGGAAGTAATTGCAAAAGAAATCAACGCAGATCCTTCCGGCCAGGCAGATGGCAATCGTTCGCATACATTGGAATTGGAATATTATCATAAAAACGGTTCAACCTTATGGGCTGAGGTGACTACCAGTTTTTTGCGGGATCAAAACGGCTGTCTGACAGGCCTGGTGGGGGTTTCCCGGGATATTTCCGCCCGCAAAAAAGCGGAACATGAAAGAGCCCGGCTGGAATCCCAACTGCGCCAGGCCAGCAAGATGGAGGCCATCGGCACTTTGGCCGGCGGTATCGCCCATGATTTTAATAATATTTTATCCGCAATCATGGGTTATGTGGAAATTTGCCTGTATGAATCCGACCGGAAAAGCAAAACCGCCTTTCGGCTCCAGCGCGTGTTGTCGGCTTGCGAACGGGCCAAAGACCTTGTGCGCCAGATTTTGACCTTCAGCCGCCAGGATGAACAAACCAGAAAGCCGGTTCATTTGAATTTGATCCTACGGGAAGTCCTAAAACTGATCAAAGCATCCTTGCCCGCCACCATCACCATCCGCAAGAAAATTGCCGGCGAACGTTTCATCGTCATGGCTGATCCCACCCATCTCCATCAAGTCATCATGAACTTATGCACCAATGCCGCCGATGCCATGGCAAAAAACGGCGGGATTTTGAGCATAGCCCTTGATTCAGTGGAAATCGACACTGAAACCGCTGCCCGGTATATGAAAGCCAACGCCGGGTTTTATGCCCGTCTGTCGATAAGCGATACCGGGCACGGTATTAAGCCGGATATAATAGAACGAATTTTTGAACCCTTTTTCACAACAAAAGAGCCGGGCAGAGGTACGGGTATGGGCCTGGCGATGGTACACGGCATCGTGACCAATCTGGGGGGAGTCATTTATGCCTATAGTGAACCGGACAAGGGTTCCACTTTTCACGTGCTTCTGCCGAAAATCATGGAGCCGCCGCCCCTTGAAAATTCCATGGAGATCTTGTTTGAAAAAGGGAGTGAACGCATCCTGTATGTTGACGATGAAAAATTCATTATCGACATGGCCGAAGAAATGCTCGGCAGCCTGGGATACCGCGTCACCATCACCCAAAGCAGCCTGGAAGCCCTTTCGATCTTTCGGCAAAACATGAATGGCTTCGACTTGATCATCACCGATCAAACCATGCCGGATCTCACCGGCATAAACTTGGCAAAGGCGATTGTTGCCGAGCGTCCGGATATTCCCATTATTTTATGCACCGGCTTCACGGATTTGATTGAACTTGAAAAAGTACAATCCATGGGTATCCGTTGCTATATTATGAAGCCCTACAGCAAAGCGGATATTTCCAAGACCATCCGCCAGGTCTTGGATCATCGCCGCCTGGGAAACCCTGGGCACTTGGAATCCTGACTTTATTAACAAACTATGGGGAGAAGAAATGATAAAAATTAAAGCTTGTTCAAATTTTATAATCTAATAGGCTCGCTGAGAAAGGATATTGGCTATGGCGCACACCATTCTATTGATATTGAATTGTCTATTACTACTAACCGCCTGTTCCGGGCCGGGAGTCCTTCCGCAAAATCCCGGCAAAGGCCTGATTCCTTCCCAGGCCTTGATCGACATGCGCGGAAAAAAAATCACGACGTTTATTGTGTTTGCGGCTGCCAAGGAATTTAAACAGCTCATCCCAGGAGAGACACTTGAAATTGTGACCGATCCATTTGCGGGCCTGGAATCCGACCTGCAGGCCTGGTGCCGGATGGCCGGGCACAAATTCATTTCAGCGAAGAACGATGGCGTGTTCCAGCGGATTTATCTTCAAAAATCCGACAACCGACCCAGGGCCAAACGTATGGCCTGGATCATATCCAATCCAGGCCTGGGCGAGCTATTGTCGCCCCTGGGTTTTGCATTGGCGGCGGCCTTGAGTGATTATGAGGTCTGCCTCTTTTTCCAGGGGCCGGGTGTAAGAGTGCTGCAAAAAGGCTTTGAGGAAAAGCTGCCCGGCATCAATTACTTTTTCAGCGGGCTGGCCAGGGCGCAATTATCGGACATGGGTCATATCCCTCCGCAACAAAAACTGCAACAGTTGCGGGAACTCGGTGCAACCATCTACATTTGCGGGCCGTCCATGGAGGCTTTTGGCGTAGGGAAAAATGAATTGATCTTTGATGATATCATCATTGCGGAATATTTTACATTTATGGAAACGCTGGACCGTTCGGATATACAGTTTTACGTTCAATAAAGTTTATATACTACAAACCAAGGCCTGACCATCAACCCAAATTACCGGAGCGCAGCGCCCCCTCCTCCCTTCGGTCTTCAGCCTTCAGCCTTCAGTCTTTTTTTATTCTTTCCCCACCGCCTCCACCTGGCTTTTAATCTTCTCATCCCGCAGTTTGTTCCAGCGCACCCAGTCGTTGTCATCTTCCTGATGAGAAAAATTAAAGGGCTTGCTTGGCGTTCCATCCGGCCGGATGTTGATCTGCTGCATGGATTTTAGGATCTGGTGCCATTCTTCGACCGACACGGGACGAGGGCCGGGAATGGGACGAGGGCCGGAAATTGCTTGGGGGCCAGAACCCGGCTCAGCGCCCGCAGCCGGCTTGGCGTCCTTTAATTTCCGGAAGGCATTGGTGGTTTCCTCGGCCTGGGCTTTGCTTTGCACCACAACTTCACCCAAATAGACCTTTACCACCGCCGAATTGTCCTGGTTGACATTCATGCGGTATACCGTGCCGCGCACGCCGGCCACGGCGGTCTTGGTGCTGAGGGAAAAATGCCCGCGGTTGGAGAACAGGCGCGACACCTTGGCCCAGGCTTTTCCCAGAATGACCCGCACCCGGATATCGCGCTTGCGGTCGGCCTTGTCCAGACTCACAGCTTCCAATTCAAAGGAGGTCTCTTCATCAAAGCGGATAAAACTGCTGTCCGGCAAGCGGATCTCAATACGCGCGCCTTTACCGGTGCGGATGCGCTCCCCTTGCTCCAGGGTGTCCCCCTGGGCCAGGTTGCGCAGGGTCTTACCCTCCTTTGATACGAGGGTCACCGGTCCGGATAGAAACGTAATCTCCGCCTTGCCGCCGGCCATCTTGACCACGGCGGTCTGATTGACCGCATTAATATTATACGGAATCAGGCTGAATACAATCACCCAGAATGCCGCGATCCATCCGTTTTTGCGATTCATTCATTTCCTCCTTGGAAATCAATCCATGGCGATCATTACTTTGCATTTTTTCAGAAAGGCCAGGTTTTCGGAAGTGCTGCGCAATTTGGCTGCGTCGGCATTGCTGATGACGATATCCGCCTTGCCGCTGCCTTCGGCCCGCAGGCCCTTGACCAATAACGGGTTATTGGCCACCCGGGTGTTTTCCATGGCGCCTTTCACATCCTTGGAATAACCCACCATGCCCTGTTGGACCGCGTTTTCCCGGCTGACATAGGTGGCGCCGTAGACTTCCTGACCGCCTTCATCCAGGATGCGCGGTGACATGGCCGGTTTGGCGTTCAATCCGCGGGCATCCACCACCAGCCCAGTATATGTGCCGGCCGACGCTGTTTCACCTGCGGGTATGGGGGGCGGCTCGGTTTTAATGGGTTCCACCTGTTTGATGTCCGTGGGCAACACTAGTTGGGAAAAGCCGCCGCCCATGTTCATTTCCATATAAACTTCTACTGTGCCGTCCTCCATGTATTGCGTCTTGGTGACCTGGGCGCCCCGGATCATGCCCTCCACCTGGGAATGGATGGTATCGTTGGTGAGCATGAAATTTTCCACGGTGGTACTGGATTGGATCTGAACACCCTTGACGATTTCCAGGAGATTTCGAAAAGCCACCACCCGGGCCGCGGTGATGGCCATGGGCCGGGCCTGGGGTTTGCCGTAGGACCATTCCGGCGGCGCGCCGATACCCACGGTGCGAATTATGCCGCTGCTCCAGTTGATGCTGCCGTTGTCCCTGTTCTCCACCAACTGGTCTTCTTCCGCGCAAATGCCGAGACCGGCGACTCCCAGCCACAAGGCAACGGCGATGATAACGAGACGTTTCATATCCTTCCCCTCCTTTGGTATATGCCCATGATTCGATCAAACCGAGGCATTGAATTTGCGTTTTAATTTTTGCAGATCCAGAATTTGAATATGGTTGCCCGTCATCTGGATGATTTGCTTTTCCTTTAAAGTGCGCAGTTCCTTGTTAATGGACTCCCGGGTGGCGCCCACCATATCCCCCAGTTCCTTTTGGGTCAGGGGCAGATCGATATGGATGCCGTCCTCTGCTTTGCGGCCGTGGGAAATGGCCAGTTCCACCAGTTTTTTAGCCAGCCGGATGGAGATGTTCAGGAAACAGGTGTCTTCCAGCATCTCGTCCGTGGAGCGCAAGCGCTTGGACAGCAGCGACAGGATGGCCTTGATGGCATTGATGTTGGATTGCAGAAAGTGCAAAAAGTCCGTTCTGCGCAGCACCAACACTTCCGAGGCGTCTATTGCAATGGCGTCCGCCGACCGCGGCTCGCCGTCCAGCAGCGACATTTCGCCGAAAAACTCCCCTTCCGGCAGGATGGTAACGATGATTTCATCCCCGATGCGGGATGGCAATACAATTTTAATGGTCCCGCGCCGGACAATATACAGCGCCGTGCCCTCATCCCCTTTATGAAACAGGGTCTGGCCGGGTTTGAGGGACATGAGCCGTGTGGAGGCGCTGAGGGTGGTCAGGTCCGATTCCTCTAAATCAGCAAATATGGGTATTTGTTTGATGAGTTCAATGTTGCTCACGGTCTTTAACCTCCGTTACGAATTTTAAGGCAGATCTCCCGCAAGTCTTCTTTAGCCTCTTTTTATAAAACCATCAACTACGGAGCGCAACGATTTGAACCCCATAATAATAATATCTTAAAATTTCTCGATAATTCGACCCAAGTCCGGCCATGTGTTTGGCCCCCCACTGGCTCATGCCCACCCCATGTCCGTATCCGCGACCCCTTAAAAGTATTCCTTTGCGATAGGGAATCATCTGAAACAAGGTGCTTTTCAATTTGGTTTCGCCCATGGTCATCCGGAATTGGCTGCCGGTAAACGGCCTCACGCCTTTATCCGAGACCACCAGAACCTTCATGTTTCGCCCTGAGCGCGACTTTCCCTGGGTCTTGAGCTGCGCCACTTGTCCTATTCGCAGCCCGCATTGGCGCAGGCGCCGGGCGACCTCATCATAGGACAGGAAATATTCCCAATCACCATTCAAAGCCGTAGCGCTGTACTGATCCGGAATGCCGCGCAGATAGGGGATCCGGGCGTTCCAGACATCGCCCGGATCTTCGGTGTGTCCGCCGCTGTTGGAATGATAATAGGCCGCGATCAAGCGGCCTTCATGGGTTATGACCTGGCCGCGGGTCTGATCCACGGCCTTACTGGTGCGCCGGTTCTCCATGGCCAGCCCGCCATAAACCTGGGAAGCCGTATCCGCCTCCAGATCGTAGGTTTTCTCGAAATTTCTTTCGCGCATATACAGGGCATAGGTCCGCGCCGCCACAGCCTGGGCCATGAGGGCCTCCATGGGCCAATCCGCCGGCATTTCCGCCGGCATGACCCCGTAAAGATATTGTTCGGTGGAAATATGGTTGACGGCTGTCAGGCCGTTGTTTTCCACGGCGATCACAAAGGCCCCCCGAAAGGCGCGGCCGTTTACTTCCAAAACACTATTCGTTGATTCCAACCGAAAAGCGGCAGCATTCATGATTTTTCCATTCACCGTCACCTGGCGGGCTTTAATGGAAAACAAAAGCGGTCCGCCACCCACATGAATCCGCTGCCGGTTTTCCTCCTGGGTGACCGTGATGGTTTGCGCTGAACGGATTTTTATTTGATTCAAATTCCTGTGGGTCAGCACACGCAGAATGGCATCCGCCGTGGACATAGTCAAGGGTGTTTCCGGCACCGGCGCTGCAGGGGGCGGTACAACGGCAATGGCTTCTTGAGCCGGCGCGGCCATCAGCGGCGCGGCAATGTCGGCCCAGGCTGCCGCGGATTTATAGCGGATGCTCTGGGGATAGGCCTGCATGTAACGTTTGAAAATTCCATGGGCTTTGGAATAGTCCTTTTGGTCAAAATAAATCACGCCGCTGCTTAAAAGCGCGTCCGCCGCGGCCGCGCTTTGGGGAAAATCCGCAAGCACGTTCTCATAATAAGTCAGGGCGATCTCTTTCTGATCCAGATAGGCTTCATAGGTCTGGCCGATGATGAGCAAGGCCCGGGCCTTGACTTCGGAATCCCGCTCATGTTCCACAATATCCTGTAGCCGGCCCAGGGCCTCCATGTACCAGCACTTGTTCAGCAGGGCCTCCGCCCGCCCCAGGGCCTCTGAATCATTGCCGGCCAGGGCAATCTCCGTACCCGCGCTGACGAACAACAGCCAAAGCGCTGCCTGAAAACAAAGCGCCCGGACTGTTGTTGATGAATTAGGGCCGATCATGTGGACTCGCTTCAATCCCCATCATTTGCTGCTCATGGTAAAGGCGCCGTTCCAATCCGGCGGCGGGGGATTCTGTTGATATTCTTCCACCCGCTTCAGCATGGTTTTACTGGGACCGTCGTCCGGTGTCATATCCAGGGCCTGTTTGAAATGATCAGCGGCGTTAGACCAGTCCCGTGAACGGTAGGCTGCCAGCCCTTTTGCATATTGGGCCACGGTCTCCAGTTTTTCCGCACTCACCGCCTCCTGAAGTCCGAGGGGTTCAAAAATGGTTATGGCCGTCAACTTGCCCACCACATTGATACTGTCGATTTCCCGGCAGACAATGTTGCTGTCCAGCCGGCTGCGCGTGGATTCGCCGATCAGGAGATAAACCCCGTAAACCTTGTTGACGCCTTCCAGGCGGGCCGCGGTATTGACCGTATCCCCCATCATGGTATAGCTCATCCGGCTCTTGGAGCCCATGTTGCCCACTACCGCCGGTCCGGTGTTCAAGCCCACGCGCATGCGCAGTTCCGGCCAGCCTCTTTCCTGCCAGCGCTCCCGCAGCGTAATCAAGCGGGTTTGCATTTCCAGGGAGGCGCTGACCGCTGTCTGGGCATTGTTCGGCAGAACATTGGGCGCACCGAAAAAAGCGATGATGGCATCGCCCTCGAATTTGTCCACCAGGCCCTCATGCTTTAAAATGATATCGGTCATTTCCGTTAAAAACTCATTCAGCAACTCCACCAGGGCCGGCGGCGACATTTTTTCCGATATGGTGGTGAATCCCTGGACATCCGAAAAAAAGGCGGTGATGTCGCGCTGCTCGCCACCCAATACAACCTTATCCGGCGAGTCGATGAGCTGCTTCACCACCGTGGGGGCCAGGTATTTGGAAAAGGTGTTCTGGATAAATCTTTTTTTGGCGGTCTCGCCGAAATATTGGTAGGCGGTTATGCTGATGTATATCAAGACAATTGTGAGAATGGGATAGACGACACTGAGGACATAACCGAAGTTGACGAACAGCTTTTGACAGAAATATAGATATCCTCCCATCAATAGAATACTGGAAATTGCGCCAGGAATCATTCCCACCCGAGACAAGATCAGGCCTAGAGCCAAGCCGCAAAACAGAATAATGAAAAGATCAATTAATCGGAAATAGTCCGCAGGATCCAGAAAATCTTCCCGCAAAATACTGTCGATCACATTGGCATGGATACAGGGGCCGGGAAAAACAGGAGAAAAGGGCGTGGCTACCAAGTCAAAGGTGCCGATGGCGGTGGCGCCCACGATGACAATTCTATCTTTCAATTCATCCGCAGGCACTTTATCGTTGAGGATATCGGTTACGGAAAATTGAGGGAACAGGCGGTCCTCCCCCCTGTAGTTGATCATCATGCGCCCTTTTTCATCAGTGGGTATGCAAATCCGATCACCGATACAAGTGAACAATGTTCGACCGTCGTCGCCGATTTCTAGATAAAGCGGCTTGTCAAAATAAGCGGACAGCGCCTTTAGGGATAAAGGGGCATACAATTGGCCGTTGTATGCAAGAACCGTCTCCAGCCAGCGGACGAGGCCATCCTCGTCTGGACGGAAATTAAAATAGCCGGTGTGCCCGGCTGCGTCCGATAGCATTGCAAGCACCGGTTCCGGAAAAATTTCCACAATATATTTAAGGTTCGGCTCAATATTGGGATTGGCCAAATGGGTGTAGGCATACTTGGAAAAACGGATATCCTCCTGTTTTTGTTTTTTCTCAGATTCATTAAGGTAAGCAAGTTTATTTACATCTTCACCCACGTGAAAAAACCAGCCGAGTACGACTTTGGCCTTGGCTTGCTTGATGGCAGTTGCTAGCAGGCGATCATTGTCTGCCTCTGACTTTAATTTTTCCAGAAACGGGTGGAACTGATCTTTGCAATGGGCCAGGCCTGCACATTTTTTTTGAATCTGCTCAATGGCCTGAACAACCCGCTGATCCTCCGGTTCATGAAACCCGATATCAAAGGCGATCACCTTTGCCCCGGCTGCGGACAGCTTGTCCACAAGTGCGGCAATCTTGGAACGCGGCCAAGCCCAGCGGCCTTCTTTATCGATGCTTTTTTCATCAATGACCGCCATCACTACTTCCGGGCCTGGGATGATATCTCCCCTGATTAAAAAACGCGAATCAATGGTCTTCAAATCCATGATCCGGAAAAAATTAAAAGAATCAACACGTAAAGATAAGATATAAATGATCGCGATTACCGAGCTGATGACTCCGGCGATCAAAACAACCGTATTGCGAACAAAAAATTTGGGCAAAAGAGCCATATGTTCCTTATCTTCGGACGATGATGTCATCAAGGGAATTGCATGCGTTTTTTCGGGGTCGGTATCGGGGTCGGAATCGGTATCGAATTCAATCCCCTTTTTCAATACACCAAGAAGGCAAGTGGTTCATGACAGCAAGCGCCTTGACTTGTCTAAACGATTACCATTTCGACCCCGATACCGATAGCGACCCCGACCCCGACCCCGACCCCGAAAACCAAATGCGATTGCCCTGGGAATGTCGTATGATCCAGTTGACCTGACTATTTTTTATAGTGTAAGATAGGTATTAAGTCAACCGTTCCATTGCTGCTTTTCAGTGTCAAAACAGGATGGTATTCAAAAACAGGCAACCCATTTTTTCAATGATATTCTGGAATCAATAAAATATGAATGTCATGTATGCCAGCATCGCCGCCGGCTTTTTGCTGGGTTCCGGCGGCTATATTCTTTTTCATTTCTGGTTGCGTCCGATTCTCAAGTACCGCTCCATCAAACACCGGGTGGTCAAGGACATTACCGCCTATCTGAATTCCATCCATGCGGAGGTGGAAGGGGTTTTTCTCAGCAACACGGCCATTGAAAAAGTCACCTCCATGCGCCGGCATGCCACGGCCCTAACGGATTGTTACCAGGGCGCCCTGCCGGAATGGTATCGATTGTTGCTGAACAGCCGCGGTGAATCCCCGGTGGACGCGGCCAAGCATC
Organism: Desulfosudis oleivorans; assembly: GCA_020723325.1. Lineage (GTDB taxonomy): Bacteria > Desulfobacterota > Desulfobacteria > Desulfobacterales > SURF-7 > DYJD01. The sequence continues at coordinate 222,484 of DYJD01000002.1, forward strand.
TCCTGGGGCTGTCCAACACCCGGGATTATGAACACGCCAAAAACCGCATCAGCAAAATCAAACACACCCTGAAAATCGGCTGATAAATCAAGCCAGTTCCATTGCCGCCTCCCGCATCAGGCGGCCGATGGCCATCTTGCGGGGGCAGTGCCGCTCGGCCGCGGCATAATCCATACCGGGAATCCTGGCGCGCATTTCCACCGGGATGGCGCGGAACAATTCCCTGGCCCGCTCTTGATCGCCGTAGCTCCGGGCATACATCAGATAGCGCATGACATCCGCAACAGGTACGCAGCCGCCCAGCGGACCTTCGCAAAGCTGCGCACAGCCCGCGCAATAATCCGCCGCGGTTTCCGCCGCATATTGCTCCAGCAGGCGCCGCTCCACGGCGGCCAGACTGGTCTTGTCCAGGGCCGCGGCGATGTTGGCCATCAGAATGGTGAGGTTGGGCATCTGGGAGCAAATGCTGGCAATATTGGGGTTTTCCCAAACCGCTTTCAGCTTGGCCTGCTTATCGCTGAAGCCGCGCTGAAGGAAACGGCCGGCCAGTTGAAGCTCCGTTTCAGTGGTCGTGCCCACAGCGCCGCCCCCCTGGGTTTTCATGGCCGTCAAACCGATTCCGGCCGCCACGCAGGCATCCACGGCCTTTTTCATGGCATCGGTATGCATCAGCCGGAAGTTATAGGTCATCATGATACCGTCGATCCAGCCCAGCTTTGCCGCCGCCGCCAGACAGCTTTCCATGTTGCGGTGGGTGCTGAAACCGAACAGCCGGATTTTGCCCTTGGCCTTGGCCGCCTCGGCCCATTTGCGGGTATTTTCATTCAAATCATCGCTACTGCTGATGCCGTGGACAAAATAAAGATCGATATAGGTGGTATTCAGACGTTCCAAGGACTGATCCAACAGCCGGCTCAGGCCCTCAGGACCTTTTTCATCTGATTTGGTCACCAGAAAAACCTTGGAACGGTCATCCGGATATTTTTTAAAATGCTGGCCCATGCCCTGCTCGCTGGCGCCGCCGCCGTAGCAATCGGCCGTGTCCCAATAGGTCACCCCCCAGCGCAGGGCTTGCTTTAATATAAGCTGGTTGGAAGGAATATCGAACATGCCCCCCAGGGAAAGGATCGAAACCTTTCTGCCGCTGCGACCAAAGGGCCGTTGGGGCACCTGTTCCTGCACAGGGCCTGTTTTTTTTTCAAGGTCGGCCGCAGACACCGGACTTCCGCCGGCAACCAGGGCCGCACCAAGCCCCACACTACCGGTCACACGAAAAAAATCCCTCCGCGACAACACCTTTTTTTCATCAGTCATTATCAATCCTCCTTTCCTCCATCTCAAATTTCAAATCTGAAATCTCAAATCCTTATCAGCGCGTGGTCCTTTTCCCGGCTTTCATTTTCCGCCGTGACCCGGATGGCCCGCCGCCCCTGCACCGGACACTCGTGTTCACAAATGCCGCAGCCGATGCAGCGGGATGGCTCGACCCAGGGCCGCTGCAGACGGAGCAAGATCTCAATCCGCTCGCCCGCTGCCGGCGCCGACGTGGCTGCCAGCGTGAGGCTGTTGCCGGTATTGTTGATGATAAGCCGGGCCGGAGCTGGGTTTGTGAGGGACCGGCAGTAATAATCACCGCCATCCAAACGTTGTCCTTGTAACCCCTCATTCTCAAAAACCAGGGTGGCCGCGTTTGCCGAGGCGATCTGCAGTGCCGGTATGTCCGGCACAGGCTGAAAATGCACTTGGGTCTGAATGGCTTTGGGGCTGACCGGACAATTCTCCTGGCAGACGATGCAGGGCCGGTTCATGGCCCAGGGCAGGCAGCGGCCTTGGTCGACAAAGGCAAGGCCCATGCGGATGGGCCCTTGTTCCTGATAAGCGCCCCGGCCCAGTTTCCGGTCCAATTCAAGGGGGGATATGGCACCGGTGGGGCAGACATGGCCGCAGGCGATGCAATTGAGCTGACAGCCGCTGGTACCCATGCGGAAATTGAGTACCGGCGTCCAGAGGGCCTCCAAACCGGATGCCAAGCCGGACGGCTGGATAATATTGGTCGGGCAGATGCGCAGGCATTGGCCGCATTTCAGACAGCGCGCGAGAAAAGCCGCTTCAGCCAGGGACCCCGGCGGCCGGATTTTATCCGGATCCCAATTTTTCCCCAAGGAACCTTCCAGCCGCAGCAGGGGCACGGCGGACAAACCCGTTGCCAGGGCAAGGCCGAACCTGCGCCGACCCGGATCCGGCAATAAAATTTCACCACCGGCAGAGGGGGTGGACTGAAAGGTCATCAGCGCCGGGCCGCAGGCCGGCCGGCAGTTCATGCACAGTACACATTCGCTGGTGCGGAATTCAGCGGACGGATTGCAGGCCCCTTCACAGCAAGCTTCGCATTGGAGGCAGTCCGGGCAGACCTTGACAGCTTTGCCCATGCGCCACAGGGCCAGGCGACTGAAGATTCCGAAAAGCGCCCCCAATGGGCAGACGAAGCGGCAGTAGAAGCGCGGCACCACCAGATTCATTCCCAGGGCCAGCCCCAGAATCAGGCCGATCAAGGCGGTATTGGGATAATGCCGCGGCCCGGAGCTGATGGGTATCCCGGTATATTCAAGCAGGGGCGTGATGATCAACCCCATTGAGCGATGCAGCAGCGGCAAGGGATCCAGCAGCCCGGTCTGCAAGGAGGTGATGGAACCCAAAAAGCCGATGAGCAGCAGGTATTTGATTCCCTGGGCCGGGTGATAGCGGTTCAGGGCCACCCGTCGGGCCAGGGTTTTACGGCCATGGGCGCAAAAGCCGATGAATTGATTCAGGGTGCCCAAGGGGCAAACCCAGCCGCAAAAAAAGCGCCCGAGCAGTATGGTCAGGGAAAGGGTTAAAAGCCCCCACCACAGTCCTGGGTGCAGACCGCCCGTGGTGATGGCGAATGCCAAACCCACCAGGGGGTCAAGCTGGATCAGCCAGTTCACCGGCCAGCCGCGCAACTGCCAGAATGCCTCGCCGATGGTCATGACCAGGCAGAACCAGAAGAACAGTCCCAAAAAGAAAACCTGGGAAATGCGCCGGACGGTGATGATGGTCATAAATGGATTGCCCCCGTCATACGGAAAGAAAAATCGGATTCAGGGACCGATAATCGGCGGTGCCCACTGCCGCCGCCTCGGCCAGCCGGATGAATCCCAGGGTCTGCATGTCTTTTTCCAAAATACTTGCGCCCAGGGCGTCGGCCGCCACCTGGTCCGTGCTCACGATCAGGGTGTCGGCCTGTTTCAGATCGGCCAGGGACCCACCCGTGGGCCCGTTTTGCATCATAGCCGTGGTGCCGTCCAGCACCACCAGGGTGGGCTTGATCATGCGGGCCAGTTCCAAAATGGTCTGATGAATATCCTGATGCAGGATATTGCGCCGGCCCCCCAGCAGGCCGTACCAGTTTTTCATGGTCATGGATGCGCCGCTGCGGTGGTGATCCTTTAAGGGCGCAAGGCCGATGAGTTTGTTGATGTTTTTAAACGGCTCATAAAAGACCGGCCAGCCGGCCAGGCGCTCGGCCCCCGGCAGCAAAAGCGGCTTGAAATCACTGGCGCGCGGCAGGACCAGACGGCCGCCCGCGGCTTTTACAGCCGCCTCCATGCCGGTCAAGGCAAAACAGGCGGCCGGGTCATTGATGGGGTTGTCGGCAACCAAAACCTGGTCCGCCCCCGCCTTTCGGCAAAGCCGGATCATTTCCGCCAGCAGCTCCGGGTGGGTGGTGGCGCCGATCAGAGGCGGCGAGGCAAAGGCGGCATTCACCTTGAGCAGCACCCGGTCGCCGGGCCGGATAAACTTTTCTATGCCGCCCAAAGCTTGCAAGGCCCTTTCAAGAGCCTTGGCCCGCTCCCCGGAAGTGACCGCCACAAGCTTGCCCGAAAGGCCCGGGACACTGAAATCCGGCCAGGAAACCCCCTCGGCCGTATCAGATGGCAGGGCCGCCCCTCTTTTGCGCAACCAGAATCCCGCGGCCCATAAAAAAAACAGCGCACCGCCGGCTTTGCCCATGCGTACCAGGCACTCTCTTCTGCTCAGACACGGCCGGATCTGGTTTTCATTTTTCATGGCGGCCCAGATGTTCGTAAAGGTTTTTGGAAAGCTCAAGGGCTTGCTGCAGGTCCTCGGCACCGTGCACGCCGGCCAGGATGCGGCCACGACTGAAAACGATTTCATATGTATCCAGAATATTCACTGCCTTCAAGCCCGGTATATCCGTTGCCGGATTCAGGGCCTGACCGCCGAAGGCCAGTAAAAATTTTCTGTATTCATCCGAAAGCTTTTCAGCCTCCGGACCGGTGGGCCGCAGGGACAGAAAGGCAGTTAGATTAGCCGCCCCCATCCGGTATTCGGCCGTGAAAATATCACGGAAACCCTCATAGCCGAAGGCGTCGGTCCCAATTAATTTCAGACTGTTCTCAACCCGCCGGGCAGCCGGGAACAACTCCGCTTCCTGCAGCTCCGGGCCGGAAACAGGTGTGTTTTGGATCCAGTCGGCGGCAAAGGCTTTCATCCGGTCCAGGGCCGTGGTGGATGAAAACGATGCAATGATTTCCAGATAATATTGACCATGGACCAGATACAGGGCATTTTCAGTCTGGTAGGCATGGGGCGCCAAGGCCGGTTCCCGGCCGCCGCTGCGCTGCTGAAGGCTGTACACGGCAAAGGCCCGCCGGGCTTCACCCATGTCATAGACAAAGACTTCAAACCATTCCTGGCCGGCATCCGCCAGTCTGAACCTGCGGCATTCCAAGCGCACAAAACCGTTTGTAAGATACAGGTCGGCCTTGCCGTTGATTTTATCCGCCAGGGTGTCGGTGGTGAAGATTTCCAGCGGACCGGCCGGGGGCAGTTTTTGGGATTTCCCAAGGGCGCTCCCTTGATTTGTGCTGCCGACCGGCGCCACCGGGGGCGCGGCTTTGATGGCGACCGCCGGATTAAGTTCATACTGGGCCTTGAAAACACCTGCGGCAATTCCCATCAGAAGAAGCAGGATCATCCAGCCCAGCCATTTTTCCAGCCCCTGCGGCGTTTTGGTTGTTGTCATGGAAGCACCTCATCCGGCGCCTGTTCGACTTTGTTGTCTTTTCTCCTGCATACCGAATTATAAATCCAAATGTCGAAAATCCGAAATTCGAAACAAATTCAAAATTTCAATGAACAAATAACCAAAAAAAACAATGGCCCAAAAACCCTACTATTTTCCAGGATTGTCTATTTGGATTTTGGTAATTCGAACTTGTTTCGTATTTCGATATTCGTATTTCGTTATTTTCTCACCAACTCCATTGCCTGCTTGGCAATCAGGTCCGCCCGGAAGCCGAATTTTTCCAGCACGGTTCCGCCTGGGGCCGAGGCGCCGAAACGGTTGATGCCCAGCACCACGCCCTTATCCCCCACATAGCGCTCCCAACCCAGGGAAATACCGGCCTCAATGGCCATGCGGCATTTTACGGCCGCAGGCAGCACTTTTTCCCGATACTCCCGGGCGGTCTTTTCAAAAAGCTCCCAACTGGGCATGCTCACCACCCGGGCGGCGATTTGATTTTCAGCCAGGATCTTTTTGGCCGCGACGGCAAGATGCACTTCCGAACCGCTGGCAATGAGAATAATGTCCGGCAAATCAGAGGTATCCTCCAGAATATAGGCGCCCTTGGACAGATTGTTTTCCGCCCCGGCCAGGGCATGATCCAGAATGGGCAGGTTCTGCCGGCTTAATATCATGGCCACCGGACTGCTGTTCATCTTGATGGCGAGCTTCCACGCCTCCGCCGTCTCCACCGCGTCCGCCGGCCGGATCACCGTCAAATTCGGAATGGCCCGCAAGGAGGCCAAATGCTCAACCGGCTGATGGGTGGGGCCGTCCTCACCCACAGCCACGCTGTCATGGGTGAAAACATAGATCACCGGCAGCTTCATCAGGGCCGCGGCCCGTACCGCCGGCCGCATGTAGTCGGCGAATACCAGGAAGGTGCCGCCATAGGGCCGGATTCCGCCGTGCAAAAACATACCGTTCATGACAGCGCCCATGGCATGTTCGCGCACGCCGAAACGGATGTTGCGGCCGGCATAGTTATCCTTTTGAAAATCCTTGGAGCAGCGCAGATAGGTGTTGTTGGAGGGCGCCAGATCAGCGGAACCGCCCATCAGGGTGAACAGTTTCGGCGCAATGGCATTCAAGACTTTGCCGGAGGCGGCGCGGGTGGCAATGGCCGCGTCGCCTGGTTTGAAAGCGGGGATATCCGCGTCCCAGCCGGTGGTCAGGAAAGCACTGACCGCATCCACCCATTCGCCGGCCTCTTGGGGGTATTTGCGGGTATATTCGGCATAGCGTTCCTGCCAGTCTTCCTCCGCGGCCTTGCCGTTATCCACACAACGCCGATACTCTGCCAGCACATCCTCGGGCACACAAAACTCCGCTTTGGGATCACAGCCCAGGGCCGTCTTGGTCAAGGCCACTTCCTCGGTGCCCAGGGGGGCCCCATGGGCTTCGGCCGAGTCCTGCTTGTTGGGGCTGCCGTAGGCGATATGGGAGCGGACCATGATCAAAGACGGCTTTTCCGCATCGGCCCGGGCTGCATCCAAAGCCTTGGCTATGGCTGAAAGGTCGTTGCCGTCGGCCACGGTCAACACCTGCCAGCCGTAGGCTTGAAAGCGCAGGGCCACGTTTTCGCTAAAGGCGATATCAGTGGAACCTTCAATTGTGATTTTATTGTCGTCATACAGGCAAATGAGTTTGGCCAGCCCCAGGTGACCGGCCATGGAAGCGGCCTCGGCCGCCACCCCTTCCATCATGTCGCCGTCGCCGCACATGACATAGGTGAAATGATCCACAATGGCATGATCCGGACGGTTGAAACGGGCCGCCAGATGGCGCTCGGCCATAGCCATGCCCACGGCATTGGCAAAACCCTGGCCCAGGGGGCCGGTGGTGGTCTCCACCCCCGGCGTATGGCCGAATTCCGGATGTCCGGGGGTCTTGCTGCCCCATTGTCGGAAATGTTTAAGATCGTCAAGGCTCAGATCATAACCGGTGAGGTACAACAGGCTGTACAGCAGCATGGAGGCATGCCCGCCGGAAAGCACGAAACGATCGCGGTCCAGCCAGCCCGGATTTTTCGGATTGTGTTTCAGCACCGTTGTCCACAGCACATGGGCCGCAGGGGCCATGCCCATGGGCGCTCCGGGATGACCGGAGTTGGCCTTTTGAACCGCATCCATGGCCAGGGTTCGAATGGTGTTGACACACCGGTCCTGAATTGTCTGCCGATTTGCGGGCGTACCTTCCTTCATTTTTCATTCTCCTTATGTAAAAATTGTTTTCTTGCTCTTACTCTTGCTCTTACTCGTAATCGTAATCGACTGCCGGTGCTTTGACGGGAATTGTTGTTCAATTACGATTACGAGCCTTGTTATAATTAAAGTGCGCGCAGATATTCCGGTTTCAAGGCCACCTTGCCGGATAAGGCTGCATCAATCAGGGCCAGGGTTTTTTCCCGGTCCTGGGGGAGCTGGGCCCGAATCGGCAGATAATTGGAGGCATGGTTGGCGTGGAAAAGCCCATTGGACAGATGGGTATGGGCGATCATGGTGCGCAGTTCCCGCAGCATTTCCGCCGGATTCAGCAGGGGGAAACGGCCCTCCTCGTAATCCTGGTACATGGGGGTTCCCGGAATCAACATCAGGCTCAAGGCGCCCACATAATCAGGATCTATGGCTGACAACACCCGGCCGGTTTCCCGGGCATGCTCTTCCGAGCGCGCCCGCCCGGCAATGCCCAGCAGCACGGTGATGGAGAGCTGCATGCCGGCCTGCTTGATTTTCAAGCCGGCCTGAATCATGCGGTCGGCATCTGCGCCCTTATGAATGGCCGCGAGGGTGTCATTGTCACCGGTTTCAAGTCCCATATAAATGATTTTGAGTCCATGGGACCGCAGGATTTTCAATTCCTCGGGGGTTTTCATGCGGATGCTCTTGGTGTTGGCATAGGCCCCTACCCGCTTTACCCAGGGAAGCCGCTTTTGGATCTGCTCAAGAATGGCAAGAAGCCTTGGCTGGGGGATGATCAAGGCATCCCCGTCACAGAGAAACAGACGCTCCTGGTTGCGGCAGTGGCGAGCGGCGAATTCAATGTCGGCCTGGATGATGTCGTCGGTCTTGATTTTAAAGCGCTCGCCCTTGTAGGCTCCGCAAAAAGTACATTTGTTGTGTGAGCATCCCACCGTGGCCTGGAGCAGGATGCTATAGGCCTCACTGGGCGGCCGGATGATATTGCCTTCGTAATGCATTTTTTTCGTTCCCTTAAAAAAAATCAGCCATGGTCGCCGTTTCAGCCGTGCTCTGTTGTGGGAGCGGCTTCCAGCCGTGATTCAGCCCAAACAATGATCAAGACCGATAAAGCTTACTCCGGCCTGGTTGCCGAAGATTGTATATTTACCCCAGGATGAACCGGCGACGCAACCATTTTTCGGTTATAACCATGGTTTCAACCGGTCAGGTAAATTCGAATTGCGTTTCCCTTGCTGACCCCAAGGCCCAACGCAATGGACTTATTGAACGCCTTGCAGATTGCCGAGAGATTCCCCACAATTTTGCAGGTTGGTTTGGCCATGGAAATGTCTCTCGCGAAGGTGCAAAAAACGCGAAGAAAAGCTTTTAAAACAACCGCCCTGCGGACTCGAAAACAAGAAGGGGACAAAGAAGGGTGTTGTCCCTGCACCCGTCTTGGTCATCGTTTCGGCTATCCACCATTGTGGCTGTTGTGGGAGCGGCTTCCAGTCGCGATACGGCCGAAAAGATAATCAAGGCCCTTCTTTATTTTTCCGCCTACCCAACGTTTCAGGGATATGCAGCGAACCGGATTTAGAGAAAAACCTTCCCGCTTACCAATCGGGTGCTGGCGACACCTTGGTGGAAAGTGATTTGAATCCTCAAAAGCAACCTGATACCATCCGGCCAGTAGAAAACTTAGGACACGGATTGCGCGGATTTCACGGATTGTAAAAGAGAAAAGGGGACTGTTGATAAACAATTGCTTTTCAGTTGCCGATCAGAAAAGATAAAAAAGGTGCCTGTTCCTGTTGTCATTATAGATTTGAATTTGTTTCGAATTTCGGATTCAGATATTCGGATTTAGTTATTGTGCCCGAAACACTGAACAAAGCCCTTTGGTTGACATCCCGCTGCTCCTGTATTAATTGTGGCTAATTCAGCGGCAACAGGAACGGGAAATGAAGCAAGTTCACGATCAGGAGAAAGAGCAGTTTAAAAAGCTATTTAAGCAGGAGGGCATTGACCGCTTTGAAGACCGCTTTACGGTGCTGGAGGCTTTTTTACAGACCGAAGGCCATGTGACTGCGGACGAGCTCACCCTGCAGCTTTTCCGGAACGGACACAAGCTGGAAAGCGAATTTGTGCGCGAAACCCTGAAACAAATGTGCAATTTTGGTTTTGCCCACCAGAATCGTTTTGACAGCGGTCAGTTTTTTTACGAGCACCGGCATTTGGGCCAGCACCATGACCACATGATCTGCACCAAATGCCGCCGGATTATCGAATTTGAAAATCCCACCCTGGAGGCCCTGCAATTGCAGATCGCCGAGGCCAAGGGTTTTCATATGCTCCAGCACCGCATGGAGATTTACGGGATTTGCGCGGAATGCTCCAAGACCCGGGAAAAACGCCTCCCCCTGGTAATGGCCAAACCCGGAGAACGCTTGAAAATTGTCGATTTTTCAGGAGGCGCCAGCGCCCGCCTGCGTCTCACGGCCATGGGCTTCCGGTTGGGGGATGAAATTGAAGTAGTCACCATTCAGAATACCGGCCAGTTGGTTGTTGCTGTTGATTTTAAACGTTATATTCTAGGAAGGGCTATGGCCCAGAAAATTCTGGTCATGCCCATGAAGCGTTGATGGTTAATTTAAAATTAGGTTTTCTCCGATTTTTTCGGTATTGATAGCGATTGCCCCCATGAGCAGAATATTCGCCATCGGCGACATTCACGGCTGTTTTCACAAGCTGATCGAACTGATGGCCATCATAAATATTGATTTTCAAAAGGATAAGCTGATTTTCCTAGGGGATTATATCGACCGCGGACCAGCTTCCTATGAGGTGGTTGCCTATCTCATCGCCTTGAAGCAGCAGTATGGCAAGCTGGTGTTTCTGAAAGGCAACCATGAGGAAATGCTTCTGAAATACCTTCAAGGAACCAACCGCTTGACCTATTTGGCCAACGGCGGTCAGCAGACCATTGACAGTTATATCAAAGCCGGGCGCTCGCCGGCCACGGGGTTGATACCGCCCCATCACTTGGACTTTTTCAATTCCCTTGAACTTTTTTACCAAACCGATAAATATATTTTCGTGCATGCCGGGTTGCAGGACAAGATCCCTGTTGAAAAACAAAACGCCGAGGATCTTTTATGGATTCGCAACCGCTTCATCAAATCAGGCTATGATTTCGGGCGCCAGGTGGTTTTCGGGCACACCCCTTTGCCGGAGCCCCTGGTTCAGTCCAATAAGATCGGCATTGATACAGGGGCGGTATACGGCAACAAATTAACCTGTGTGGAACTGCCGGCCCTCAAATTTTATCAGGCTTGAAGAACAAAGGATGACCATGAAACCATACTGCAAAAATATCCCCCGAAAAATGCTGCCGGCCTTGGGCATTAACCTCATCGTCCTGTTTTGCATGACCGAGCTTTGTCTGGCGGAGCGGCTGGCTGTTTCGGCCAAAAAAGCCAACATGCGCTCCGGTCCGGGCAACCAGTTTGAAGTTCTATGGGAAGTGGAGCAATATCACCCCTTTGAAGTCGTGACCAAAAAGGGCGAATGGCTGCGGGTGCGGGATTATGAAAATGACGAAGCCTGGGTGCACCAATCCCTTTTGCAAAAAATCGACGCAGTGATCACCAGCAAGGACAAATGCAATATCCGCTCAGCGCCCAACGGCAATGCCGACATTTTGTTCACCACGGAGAAGGGCATCCCCTTCAAGGTGATTGCCCGCCAAGGCCAATGGGTCCAGGTGGAACATTCCGACGGCGACAAGGGTTGGGCCCACCAATCTTTGATGTGGTAATAAGGAAGGAAATGCCTTTGATGAAACCGGAAAAACAACTGATTGTGGGCCTGGGCTCGGCCCTGGTGGATATCCTGATCCACGCGAGCGAGGATTTTCTTGCTCGGCTGGATGCGCCCAAAGGCGGCATGGTGCTGGTGGAAAAATCCCGTTTGGATGAAATCCTGTCCCAAACAGCGGCCCAAAACATCATCGTTCCCGGCGGCTCGGCCTGCAATACGGCGGTGGGTGTGGCCCAATTGGGCGGCAAGGCCCGTTTTGTTGGAAAATACTGCCCGGATGATCTTGGAGATTTTTTTGAAACCGAGCTGATCCGGCATGGGGTGGAGCCCATGCTCTTTCAATGCTCCTCACCCACCGGCCGGGTGCTTTCCATCATAACCCCGGATGCCCAGCGCACCATGTTCACCTATCTCGGCGCCTCCGCCGAGATGAAACCTGCCGAGATGCGGGTGAGCTGTTTTCAGAACGCGGGTATCGTGCATATCGAAGGCTACCTGCTGTTTAATCCGGATTTATTGCTGGCGGCCCTGCAAGCCGCCCGCCAAGCCGGGGCCCTCATCTCCCTTGATCTTGCGAGTTATACCGTGGTGGAAACCGCCAAAAAACTCCTGCCGGAAATTATCCGCGAATATGTAAACATTTTGATTGCAAATGAGGATGAATCCCTGGCATATACTGGCATTTCAAACGAGCCCCAAGCCCTGTCCCTGCTTGCGGAAAATGTGGACCTGGCGGTATTGAAACTGGGCAAACGGGGCAGTTTGATCGCCCAAGGGGGCCGCATCATCACCATTGCGCCCCAGGGCAGCGGACCGGCCGTGGATACTACCGGTGCTGGGGACCTTTGGGCTTCCGGCTTTTTATTCGGTCTGGCCCAGGGCCTGCCCCTTGAAGACTGCGGGGCGCTTGCCTCAGCCTGTGGTTTTGAAGTATGTCAAGTAGTGGGGGCCACCATCCCGCCTGAAGGATGGGGGCGGATTCGGGATTTGTTGGGAGAAATAAAAAAAAGTGACTAAAGTTTGAAGTGACTAAAGTTGAGGAGGCGCTGCGCTTCGTCATTTTAGGTAATAAGCTTATTTTATTTTGGAGGGCGTGAACATGGCAAAATTATCCACCATATCCTTGGAACGAAAAAAAGAGCTGGAACAACCGGATGAATTTTTATCCCTGTCCAGTCGTTTGATCCAGCTCAGCATGGCCCATAAGGAAAAATTGCTCGGCGGGGTGACGGCGGTTGTGGTTCTGTGCGTCCTCATCCTTGGCTATCGGTATTTTTCCGCCCGGGCCGAGGCCAAGGCCGTGGAAATGCTCAGCAAGGAGACTTCCCGTTACAATGAGGCCATGACCAGCAAGGGGCCGGCTGAGGCCCTGCAAGCCGTCCAGGAACAGTTCAACCTTTTGATAGACAAACACGGCGGCACCATGGCCGGCAAAATCGCGCGGATCAAACTGGCGGACATGCTGTTTAAAGCCGGACAATATGACCAGGCCATCCAGCACTTTCAGGAAGCCGGCAAAAATTTCAGCGCTATTCCCAGTTTGCAGGATGTGGTCAACAACGGCCTGGGATGCGCCTATGAAGCCAAGGGCGATTTGCCCAAAGCTTTGGAATATTTTCAATTGGTGGCGGACAACAAAGAGGGGACCATCCAGGATGAAGCCTTGTTTCATCTGGGAATCATCCATGCTGAAATGGGCGATAAGGAAAAAAGCCGGGCGGCCTTTAAGGCCATCATAGACAATCACCCCGACTCCATGTACCTGCCCATTGCAAAGGAATTGTCCGCATGATCCGTATCAATGAAAACTATCTGAAGCTGCAAGCCGCCTACCTTTTTTCCGACATTGCCAAGCGTGTCGGCCGTTTTCAGGAAACCCATCCGGACCGCAAAATCATCCGCCTGGGCATTGGGGATGTCACCCGGGCTTTGCCCCAGGCTTGTATTGATGCCTTTCACCAGGCTGTGGACGAAATGGGGGTGGACAGTTCTTTCCGCGGCTATGGCCCGGAGCAGGGCTATCTGTTTTTGCGGGAAAAAATCGCTGCCGTGGATTTTCAGGCCCGCAACGCCGATATCGCCCCCGAGGAAATCTTCATCAGCGACGGCGCCAAATGTGATACCGGCAATATTCAGGAAATTTTCGCCGCTGACACCCGCATCGCCATCCCGGACCCGGTCTATCCGGTATACATGGATACCAATGTGATGGCGGGCCGGACCGGTTTTTTTCAAAACGGCCGCTATGAAAACGTGATCTACCTGGAAAGCACCCGGGCCAATGATTTTATTCCCGATTTTCCAAAGGTTCCGGTGGACCTGATCTATCTTTGTTTTCCCAACAACCCCACCGGTGCGGTCATCACCAAGGCCGCCCTGGAAAAATGGGTTGATTATGCCCGGGAAAACAAGGCCGTCATATTGTATGATGCCGCCTATGAGGCTTTTATCCAGGATGATGAGCTGCCCCGTTCCATCTATGAGATCAAGGGCGCCAAGGAAGTGGCCATCGAGTTCAGAAGCTATTCCAAAACCGCCGGCTTCACCGGCACCCGCTGCGCCTATACGGTTGTTCCCCAGGCCTGCATGGCTTTTGATGAAAAAGGCAATCGCCATGCCCTGCACAAACTATGGAATCGGCGCCACACCACCAAATTCAACGGAGTCTCCTATCCGGTCCAAAGGGCTGCGGAGGCTGTCTACTCCCGGGCGGGACAAGCGCAGGTTAAAGTCCTGGTGGACTACTACATGGGCAATGCCGCGCTGATCCGCAAGGAAATGACCGACCTCGGCTATGATTGTGTGGGCGGAATCAATTCGCCTTATATATGGATCGACACCCGCACAGACTCCTGGCAGTTCTTTGACCGCCTGCTGAACGAAGCCGCCGTGGTTTGCACGCCGGGCGCGGGTTTCGGCGCCTGCGGCCAAGGCTACATCCGCATCAGCGCCTTTAACAGCGAGGAGAATGTCCGCGAAGCCATGGACCGCATCAAAACCGCCTTGTCCTAGGGCGCGCCCGACCATGGACCTGCGAACCTGCGTGGTTCCTCCGGGCCGCTTCCGTTACGGTATTCACCGGCCGCGCTATCGTGTCCATAATTTGCGGGAAACGGATTTTACCGCGGTTCTAGGGACAGATCCCCAGGGAAAGACCTATTCCAACGAGGCAAATTTTCCGGCCGCCGCCCTGGAAGAAGCCCAGGCCGACATAATTTATGAGATTCCCAATCCTTTTCCCTTCCGGGGCACGACCTATATTGCCAAAAGCTGGGCCGACCCCAGGGCCGATGATCCTGCAAGCATCCGTCTGCCTGCGGCGCCGGCGATTTCTTTTGATGAAATCCTGAAAAAATGGCGGTTGGAGGGAAGAGCAACCGGTCTGGAACTGGAGCAGGTGCTGGCCGATCTTCCGGAACCCCTGTTGCTGGCCCTGGCAGTCACCTCCATTGAGCCCCATGACCTGGTTTGCCTGGCCAGGCTTTGTTGCACCTTTGAATTCAAGAAGGACGGTAAGACCCCCCAAGGCCTGCAATATGAAATATCCGCCAGCGGCAAACCCCGGCCGCGCATCACGAACTTCCCCTTGTTCGAGGCCGTGGCCAACAATCCACATTTGCCGGATGAATATAAAACAGCCATGGTGCTCTTCCCCGGCGCCCAGGGCGGCAGTGAAATCATGGGACAATGGCGCCGGCCGGAAAACCGGAGTCATATATTTGAATACCTGCGCCGCAACAGTTATATCCCCTGGGGCCATTATGCCGCCAACATGGCCCATGATGCCGTGCGTTACAGCATTCAGGATCTGACGGCAACGGATATGCAGGGCCTGCGGCATCTCTATTATCAGCGTACCTATGTCCGCCTGGCTGAACAGTTGGGCCTGACCCTGCCGCCTGAACGTCGAAGCCTCTCGGAAACGGAATTGGAAGCCCTGCGGTTGGACATTCAAGCAGCCCTGGCGGCCCACCCGGAATCGCTCCGGCCGACCTTTGACGCCACCCTGTGGGGCTGGAATTTTGGATTTGATTTTTCCCCCAGCCACTATCGCCTGCATGCCTCGCATCAACAGATCCACCAGCAATTCGCTCTGATTCCCCGGACCGTGCCCATGGAATATAGCGATGGACTTCGGGCAAAAGCCGGCCCGGGCATGCTGGCCGCCTTTGCCTGCGGCGATCTGGTCCATGAATTTGTCAGGGAGTACCGCCGACAGACCCAACGTAGTTTTTTCAGCGACTACTTTCAGGCCTTGCGCACCAATCGCAGGATGGATGGCCGCACGGATTGCAAGGGTGAATTGATCATTTACGAAGATGAAAAGGTCATGCTTTTTGTTCCCAAAGCCCAGACTTCCCAGTGGGAACTCCAGTTGGCTTGTCTAACGCCAGTGGGCAATATTGTCGCGGCTGATCCTGCGCTGAGAAGGTCCTTGGATCACGGAATACTCACGGCGGTCAGAATCTTGTCCGAGATGGGCGCAAGGATGATAACCACCATCGAGTATTCCAGCCGTTTCTGCCCTGCAAATGACGATTTCCATCTGCTCTATGCCTTTCTTCCCAAACTGCCGGAGTCGCCCGGGGCCTTCAGCGAAGCCCAATTGCGCTGGATCAACGGCCATTATCCCGAGGATTTTGCCGAGGCCTGCCGGCGCTCTTTGGCGCGCTTGGACCTTACGTCGGGGTCGATATAATAAATTAATAATCGAATTCGTTCTCTTTCCAATCCACACTCCACGTTTTGGCCACACCCCCATTGCGTTTTGTGTTGTGTTGTGGGAGCGGCTTCCAGCCGCGATACGGCCATCAAGCCCTTGCTATATTTTGTAAGACACGGATTGCGCGGATTTCACGGATTTTACAAAAAAAAGGGACTGTCCCTATTTACTGATGGGACTCCGCTGAATCTTCGGATTAACGGACTATCCTCCTCTTGACAATCAGGAACAAAAATGTTGTGTTGCCGGAGCTTAAGCCGATTTCCGGGTTGTGTGATGGCCTGCACATCTTCATCATCCGGAAACGGACAGTCAAATTAAACATACACGAAGTCGGCTCTTGATCATTGCTTCGCCCATGTCGCGGCTGGAAGCCGCTCCCCCAACCGGGCGGAAGGCCGAAGAGAAAATCAAGGCCCGCTATTGCCTGAGGATGTCTTATGAAAAAAATCGGTATAATCGGCGGCTCCGGCCTGGATGATCCAGCCATTCTCCAGGATGTGACCGCCCTTCAGGTGGAAACACCCTATGGCAAACCTTCTTCACGGCTGCAAGTGGGCCGCATCGACAATGTGGAGGTCGTACTGCTGGCCCGCCACGGGCGCAAACATCAATTCAGCCCCACCCAGGTGAACTACCGGGCCAATATTCATGCCTTGATGGAGGCCGGCGTGACCCATATCCTGGCCACCACCGCCTGCGGCAGCCTGAGGCATGAGATCGGCCGGGGGGATTTTGTCATCCTGGATCAATTCATCGATTTCACCCGATACCGCAAAACCACTTTTTTCGATTCCTTTGCAGACGGGCCGCGCCATACGTCCATGGCCGATCCGTTTGATCCTGGGCTTTGCAAACTTTTATTCGAAACCGCAAAGCAGATGGGGCTGCCCGTCCACCCCCAGGGCACGGTGGTGACCATCGAAGGTCCACGATTTTCCACCAGGGCCGAATCCCGAATGTTCCGCTTGTGGGGGGCGGATGTCATCAACATGTCCATCGCTCCGGAAGCCATTCTGGCCAATGAGGCCGGCATCCCTTATGCCGCGGTGGCCATGTCCACGGACTACGACTGCTGGAAGGAAGATGAAAAACCGGTTTCATGGGATGAAATTCTGGCGGTTTTCAACCAGAATGCGGAAAATGTCAAAAAACTTTTAATCCAGGTCATTTCCAAAATCAAATGAGGCATTCATGAATATCAAAGACAAAATCAGAACCGTACCCAATTGGCCTATTAAAGGCGTCATGTTCCGTGACATCACCACCCTTATTCAGGATCCGGCGGCATTTAAGGCTACCTGCGATGCCTTTTACGAGCGTTACAAAAACAAGCAGCTTGACAAGATCGTGGGCATTGACGCCCGTGGTTTCATTTTCGGGGCGGTCCTGGCCTATAAGCTCAATATCGGTTTTGTACCGGTGCGTAAAAAAGGCAAGCTGCCCTATCAGACCATCAACGCGGCCTACACCCTGGAATACGGCGAAAACATTGTGGAGATGCATGCCGATGCCATTCAAAAGGGTGAAAAAGTGGTCATTATCGATGATCTCATCGCCACCGGCGGAACAATCGCCGCCGCCGCATCCCTGGTAGAAAAACTGGGTGGTCAAATCATCGAATTGGCCTTTGTCATCGAATTGCCGGACCTCAAGGGCCGCGAAAAAATAAAAGGCTATGATATATTCGCCTTAACCGAATTTGAAGGTGAATGAGCAGCTCCCTTTCCGCCTTTTTGAAACAACCGCTGCGCATCGGCTCCAAAACCATTGAGAATCGCCTGTTGCTGGCTCCCATGGCCGGACTGACCCATATCGCCTTCCGGGAATTGGTGGCCGGCTTCGGCGGCCATGGCCTGCTGTTCACGGAAATGTGCAATGCCCGCCTGGTGCCCCATGAAAACCGTTTTGTTTCTCCAGTGTTCAGATGGCGTGACCAGGAACTCCCCTTCCTGGTCTGCCAGCTTTTCGGCAGTGATCCCATGCAAATGGCCAAGGCCGCAGCCCGGGTGGAAAGGGAAGGCTTTTTCGGGGTGGACATCAACATGGGCTGTGCCGTTACCGGCATTTGCCGCCAGAATTGCGGCGCCGAGCTCCTGAAACAGCCCGAGCTGGCGGCCAGGATCGTTGAGGCTGTGCGCAAAACCGTGTCCATTCCGGTTTTCGTCAAATTCCGCACCGGCTGGAGCGATGATCCGGAATATGCGGTGATGCTGGCGAAATTGTTCCAGGCAGCCGGCGCCGATGCCTTGACCTTCCATCCCCGGATGGCGCCGGACCGGCGTTCCCGGCCGCCCAAATGGGACTACATCCGGCTGGTAAAAGAAAATGTGGGTATTCCCGTTTTCGGCAATGGTAATGTGTTTGACGAGCAGGATGCCCGCACCATGCTGACGTCCACGGGTTGCGAAGGTATCGCCCTCGGCCGGATCGCGGCGGCCAAGCCCTGGATATTCAGGGCCTGGACAGAAGATCAGGCTTTGCCAAAAGATATTTTCTCAAGCACCCTCTTGAAACTTACCCACCTGCTGGAAACCCATTTTGAACCCAGTTACGCAGCGAAGCTCTTCCGGAAATTCGTCCCTTATTTTTCAAGCAATTTTCGTTTTGGGCATGACCTGCGCCGCCGGCTTTGGCGGGAGGAAAGTATGGCTGCCGTCCGGCTCACCATCCAACAGGAATTTGAGAAAGCGCCGGAATTGACCACCCGGCCCAATATCAACCTATTTTGCGCCTGAAATGGCGGCCTCCAGAACTGCCAGGGCAATCGCATATCTTTTTTAGGTATTTAAGATTTTCAGCATATAGCTGTTTTCCCAGCCGGCTTTAAGCCTTTTCGTTTGGATGCTGCCTTTGAAGGATTTTTCCTGTTTGATCATATTGATAACGATATGCCGTAAGATGGCCATATTCGCGGGAGCGTGATCTTTCCTCACACGGCAGCGATCCTCATCAAACGTCACATCCAGAATCCAATGCAGACTGTTTTCAATCTGCCAGTGCCCTCGAATCGCCCGAGCGATTTTGGCTGCGTCTTTATCGAGGCTGGAAATATAGTATGACATTTCGCTGCTGATTTTTCCATCGATATGGCGTTCACGCTGAACCTGGGTAATCGTTTTTAGCCCGGACCAGTGCTCTTTGCCTTGAAGCCAAGCGATATCGCTGCTGGTTGCATAACGCCGGATTTCAATGCGTCCATGATCGCCGTCGACGGATTCAAACCGATCCAATTCGGACGGATCATATCCTTGACCCTCAAAAAACATCCGGACTTCATCATGCAGGCTGGAGTGATTGCCTTTCAGGGAAAACACATAGTCGCCTTTCTTTGCGACAATCTGTTCAGCAATTGCCTTCTGACAGCCCATGGCATCAATGGAAACGATAGTGTTCTCCAACTCGATCTGTTTAATCAACTCCGGAATGGCGGTTATTTCGTTGGACTTTTCATCGGTTTTGATCTGACCGAGTACGATACCATTTCCCACAGCCCAGGCGCTGATCATATGAATGGCGCCTTTTTCGGCTGCTTTGTCGTAGGATGCCCTGAGGGTTTTGCCGTCGATGGCGATTTGGTTGATAATCGACTTTATGGACTGGGACCAATTGATAAAGGCCTCGGTGAACTGTTTGGGGTCCAGCATGGAGAAGACCCTGCCAATGGTATCGTGAGAGGGGATTCCTCCGGGTAGTTCAAGAAATTGTTTTAGCCAGTCCTGTTTCGAATCGGCGTATTGTTCGACATCGACCCAATTTTGAGCGCCACAAACTAGTGCGCAGATAGCAATAGTGATGATGTCGATCAGTTTGTGTCGAATGTTGTATTTCCGGGGATCGGTGATGTTATTGAAGTGAGAGCTGATGGCGAAATCGTTATTGTTCATGGGTAACCTCCTTATATTGTGAATGATATAAGGGCACTGCTGTCCGGTTAAACTTATATGAAAATGATTTATAATGATTTATATATTTAAATTATAAGCATATATTAACGAAAAATTTTGGGATCGATTTGAATTTTCATTTTTTCCCTGCTACCTATCCAATTTTTTGCCACCGCAATGAAGAGGAGCAGGGTTATGAACCAAGGCCAATATATTTTTTCACAGATCATGGACTTTCTTCTAAAGAAAAAATTCGCTCGCTGCGTCAATCTCTATAATGGTAACCATAGAATGCGCTCGTTTTCGTGCTTTGATCAATTCCTATGTATGGCCTTTGCTCAACTCACTTATCGTGAAAGCCTTCGATATATCGAGTGTTGTTTAAGAGCCCTTCAGAAAAAGCTTTATCACATGTGCTTCAAGGGCAAAGTATCTCGAAGCACATTGGCGGATGCAAATGAAAATCGGGATTGGCGCATTTATTGTGATTTCGCACAAATTCTAATCCAGGAGGCAAGAAGGCTTTACGCAGATGATGACTTCGGCCTCGAATTGAAAGAAACTGTATATGCCCTTGATGCATCGACTATCGACTTATGCCTTTCCGTTTTTCCATGGGCAAGATTCCGCCAGTCAAAGGCGGCCATAAAATTGCACACTTGTTAGATCTCCGTGGAAACATTCCCTCCTTTATTTCGATTACCGACGGCAAGGTCCACGATGTAAATATACTTGATGAACTCATTCCAGAGGCTGGTTCTATTTACGTAATGGACAGGGCCTATTTGGATTTTGACCGCCTCTATAGATTGCATTAAAATTCCTCGTTTTTTGTAACTCGGAAAAAAATAAACACTGGTTTTCGCCGAATATATTCCAGTGAAGTTGATAAAACAACCGGTCTTCAATGTGACCAACTGATTATGCTGACCGGATTTTATGCCCGGAAATCTTATCCGGAAAAGCTGCGTCGAGTAAAATACTATGACGCCGAAAACGAAAAAAGGTTAGACTTTTTGACCAATAATTTTTCATTGCCAGCGATCACTATTGCCGCCCTTTATAAATACAGATGGCAGGTGGAATTATTTTTTAAATGGATCAAGCAGCATCTGAGAATCAAAGCCTTCTATGGCACCTCCGAAAATGCGGTAAAAACCCAGATTTGGATAGCCGTATCGGTATATGTTTTGGTTGCAATAATCAAAAAACGACTCAAAATTGAGCAAAGCCTCTACACAATTTTACAGATTTTGAGCGTGTCGATTTTTGAGAAAATGCCCATTTATAAAGCGCTCACAAGTACTACTTACGAAAAACAAATTACTAGTGATGATAAACAATTGTATTTATTTGAATGTTAACCGGACACCAATGATTAAAAAATAAAGAAGATTTACGATTACTATATGCTCCAATTAAAAATTGCCAAGAAGCTTTAAGCTTTGCTATATTAACAACTGGATACTCACCTTATTTTGGATTGAAACAACATTCAGATTTGCGTTATCTTGCTAAAGAGATAAAAGATACTTATGCGATAGAAGAAGACGATGGCTTTTTAGTGAACCTTTTTTACGCTGAAACGTGCGGTTGCGGCCCTTTTACTACTTACTTGATTAAATTAAAAGTATTAAGGAATGGAGTAATAAGAAAAATATCCAAAACACCTGTTTTTCAAAAAATCAGTATGTTATGTATAGATTAGCCTGGCCATGGCCAGAGAAAATGGGGACAGTCTAAAGAGAAAATGGGGACAGTCTAATAGCGCACACTTCCAACGAGTGCCCTGTGCCGAGCCCGCCGCGCGCGGCACTGCGCAGCAGGTTTATAAAAATCAGACAGCCGCTTACCGCAAGTGAGGCCCTGCCCAGCGTGGTGCTTGCTTGCGATTACATAAATCCGAATTACGGGATGTTGCCGCCTCAAAAAGAATATACCTGATGCAATGTCCCGTAATACCCCTCGGATTATGTAAGAGACCGCAAGCAGCATGACGGGCGGGGCCTTTTAAATTGACAAGCGGCTTCCTTGTCAAATATCATCCGGTAACAGGCGTGCTCCATGAATCACCGCCAATACATCGATCTGGTCCGGTTTTATGCGGTAAATGATCCGGTACGGCTTTTCGATCAACTCCCGGATGTCCTCGACGTCGTATTCCAGCACTCTCCGGCCGGAATAAGGCTGATCGCCGATTTGTTCGGAACGTCGGGTTATTCTGTCAACAACGCGTTTGGCATAGGTCGGAGAATTCAGAAGAATGTATTCATAAATATTGGCAAGGTGCCTGATGGCGTTGTCTGTCCAGTGCACCCTCATTTGTTCAGCCCAAATCGCTTGCGCACTTCCGTGACGTCAACCGTTCGCCCCTCGTCGCTATCTTTTATCCCCGCTTCAATGGTCTGCCGAACATAAATCTGATACATCAAATCATCCCAAGTCGCCTTATCCGGCAATTTGTCTAATAGCTGGTAGGCTTGCTGCTTTATACTCTCGGTTTGCATATTGTATGCTCCTTCGTTGTTTGTTTTACCCGTGGGCAAGTTCTTCAAATTTGTGGCGTTTGATAAACGAGTCCAGCACGGAGATCAGCGTCTCCTGGTACTCTATCGGCAACGTCTCCAATTCTTCGATTTTTTCAATGAGCTTCGCGTTTTTAAACTTTTTTGTTTTGCTGCTGCTACACTCGTATCAAGCAAAGCGCGCATTACATATACTCCTGAAAATCTTCAAGCGGTTTATCGAAATCATCGGATATCCTAATAAGCCGATCACCCGAATTAATGCCGTTTTATCGTCTTCGTCAAGAGAATCGATCAGTTTTACACGTTCTATCTGTTTAATTTTATTCGTCCGGTTCAAAAATAGCACAGCTGGGTGAAATGGGCAATTTTTTTGGTCTTAATGTGATATTAGCGGTTGCTCTCCAGCAGAGCCGCTCTCCGTTTCACCGGACACTTGATTTGTATTTACTCGTATTCACTTTTAGCTACCTGTGATTTCATCTATCTTTCGATCAGCTATCTTTGATATTCAGCAGCCGGGCCGCGTTCAAACCGCAAATTGCCGCGCGATCCGTGTCTGTCAAAGCATTTGCGGGCTCTGCCATTTCCTTGAAATACCGGCCGGCCCGCAGCAGGGGAAAGTCGCTGCCGAACAAAAATTTTTCCCTGCCGGCCAGGGCCACGGCTGTGGGATAAATGGCAGGCTGGTACAGAAAGGGTGAGGCGGCGGTATCAAAATACACATTGGTCAGGACCTGGCGTACTTCCTTTTTGAGCAGCAGATAGAAAAACAGTCCGCCGCCCCAATGGGCCAGGACGATTTTGTTTTGGGGGAATTGTTTGGGCAATTGGTAGATCTGGGCCAGGGTATTGGGAGTTTTCCCTGGGTAGGCATGCCCCACGGGCTCATTGGTATGAATCATGACCGGCACGTCTTTGGCAAGGCACAGGGCCATGATGGGTTCTAATCGTTCCAGCAGTTCCGCTTCAATGCCCGACTGATAAAAAGCCAGTTCCCCCACTCCCACCATGCCGCTGTCCAGGCAGCGCTCCACTTCCCGGCTGGCGCCCTCATCGGCCGCGTTCACGCAGCAAAAGCCTTTCAGCCGCTTGGGGTGGCGGGCCACGGCCGACAGGATATAATCATTGTGGCGCCGGATGGTTTCCGGATTCAGCCAGGGAAACCCGAAAACCACGGATACATCCACATGGTCCGCATCCATGGCGCTAATGATTTCCGTTGCCCCGGCCAGTCTGGATTGTGGAGATTCATAGAGCAGCTTGAAGGCTGGTTCATTGTGAAAAAAAGCCGCGCGGTCTGCTCTTATTTTCTTGGAAAATAAATGGGTATGAAAATCGATGATCATGCGTCTGAATTGGTTTTTTCAGCGGGGACCGGGAGCTTCAATACATCGATCCCTTCCTCCTTCAGCAGTTTTTCTTCCGCTTGGGTGCTCACGCCTCTGATGTTTCTGGGCTCGCAAACCCCATAATGAATTTTCAGGGCCTCCTTGGCAAAATCACAGCCCACATCATCGAAATTTTTCTCCACGTAATCATACAGTTTGCGGCTCATGTGGGCCAGGGCCATCTGCTCATCGGTCAAGGACGGGGGTTGTGCTTCGGCAGGGCTTACCGTATTCTGCCGAACGCTCTTTTTAATCGCGAAATTGGTAAGTCGCCGTGAAATGGAAGTTTCGTCACAGATCGGGCAGGCAATCAACCCTTTTCCAAGTTGCTCCTCAAAAACGGCGCTGGAGTCAAACCAGCCCTCAAAAATATGCCCGTTCTTGCATTGTAAATCATAAACCATCATGGCGTTGTCGGACCGTCCTCCTGATTTTTTAAAATAGATTATTACAAGAAATAATAACATAACCATGGAAAAGTTCAAATGGAATAGCACATGGTTCTGAAAACTTATCCAAAAGGCCGAAAATTTTGCATCCGGTCCTAAATAAAAAACTTGCCGTCCTTTCCCATACGGATTATGAAATCAACCATAAATGAAAAGGCGATGTTACCTGTCGGTTTGAATACGCTCTTCTTGAAATTGAAATTCAACATGGAATTCTGGAGAGATTTTACATGAAAATAATGACATTAATGATCACCTGGCTGGTATTCCAGACAGCCACGGCTGCCGCTGCCGGTATGTATGTGGGCGATGTGGTCAACATCTCCATGCGGACCGCTCCGGGTTTTAATCAAGATGTGATCCAGATGATCACTTCCGGTCAGGAAATCGAAGTTATTGAAAAAACAAAAGAATGGTATTTGATACGCCTACCCGACGGCAAGGAGGGTTGGGTCCTGGGTCGCTATATCACCACTGAAAAACCCAATGTATTGATCTTGAAAAAATTGGAGGAGGAGCATCAAAAAATACTGGCCAAAGAAAATTTGCTCCAGCAGCAGATCGACAAGTTGAAATCGGAAAACAGCCAATTGCTGGTTGAAAGAGAAAATTTCAAAAAGCAATCCATTGAAATGAAGAAGGCTTATGATGCATTAAAGGAAGACTCAGCCGCTTTTTTGGAATTGCAGTCAAAATATGAAAGCAGCGTGGCTGAAATCAATGAGCAGATTCAGAAAAACAATTCACTCGGCGAACAACTGGCCCAGCGCAATATCTTATTTTTTGTGATCGGAGCAGGTGTCCTGCTGTTCGGCTTTTTCATTGGTTTCAGCACCAACAAAAACCGTCGGCGTTCATCCCTACTATCCTAGGTGAAAACAAAACATGGACTATCAAAGCGATTTTCTCATCATCGGCAGTGGCGTTGCCGGCCTTACCTTTGCATTGAAAGTGGCTGATTTCGGCTCCGTGGTCATCGTGACCAAGAAGGAGGCTGCGGAATCCAACACCCAGCATGCCCAGGGCGGGATTGCCTCGGTTTTCAGCCAACTGGATTCCTTTGACCTGCATATCCAGGACACCCTGGCCGCCGGGGACGGTTTATGCAATCCGGAAGTTGTTGAAAATGTGGTTAAGAGCGGACCGGAGCGCATCAAAGAACTGATTGCCTGGGGTGTGAACTTCAATCGCAGCGCCCAAGCCGGGCAAAACGATATGAATCTATCCCTGGGCCGTGAAGGCGGGCATTCCCAAAAACGCATCGTCCATGCCCAGGATATGACCGGCCGGGAGATTGAGACGGTTTTACTGGATCAGGTCCGCCATCATCCCGGCATTACCATTTTTGAAAATCATATTGCCATTGATCTGATTACCTACTCAACCCGCATGAAAAGAGGCCAGGTCATCACCACCCACGAGGATTTCTGCTGCGGGGCCTATGTGCTGGACCGGGAACAAAACCAGGTCAAGACCTTTTCCGCCAAAGTGACCTTGCTTTCCACCGGCGGGGCCGGCAAGGTCTATCTATACACCAGCAATCCCGACATCGCCACCGGCGACGGCATTGCCATGGCCTATCGGGCCGGCACCGCCGTGGCCAACATGGAATTCGTTCAATTCCATCCCACTTGTCTGTACCATCCGGAGGCCAAAAATTTTCTGATATCCGAAGCCGTGCGCGGCGAAGGCGGCCGCCTCCTGACCAATGCCGGGCAACCCTTCATGCAAAAATACGACCCTCAGCAGGAGCTGGCTTGCCGGGATGTGGTTGCCAGGGCCATAGACACGGAGCTGAAAACCAGCGGACAGGATTGTGTTTATCTGGATATCTCCCATCGGCCGGCGGATTTTGTAAAGACCCGCTTTCCCAATTTATACGCCAACTGCCTGACCTTCGGCTTTGACATGACCAAGGAGCCCATCCCGGTGGTGCCGGCGGCCCACTACATGTGCGGCGGCGTGGCCACCGACATGGTGGGCCGCACCGAGATTCAAGGCTTGTTCGCCATCGGCGAGACAGCCTGCACCGGCCTGCACGGCGCCAACCGCCTGGCCAGCAATTCCTTGCTGGAAGCCCTGGTCTATGCCCACAATGCTGCCAGTCAAGCCGTGGAGTATTTACAGACCTCGGTCTTTTCAGCCCCCGCCCTGACCCCTTGGGATGAAACCGGGACCACGGACAGCGATGAAGTCATCATGGTCACCCAGAACTGGGATGAGATCCGGCGTTTCATGTGGAACTATGTGGGGATTGTCCGCTCGGACAACCGCCTGGAGCGGGCCAAACGGCGCATCGACATGATCATGAAGGAAATCCAGGAATATTACTGGGACTTTAAAGTAACCGCGGACCTGATAGAACTGCGCAATATCGCCATGGTGGCGGATTTGATCATCCGTTCGGCCATGCACCGCAAGGAAAGCCGCGGGCTCCATTACAACATCAAATATCCCCAAAGAAACGACCTGCGCTGGCAAAAAGACACGGTGCTGCGGCGTCCCTTTGTGGGATAGCCTTAAGTGCGAGGAAGATCAAAAAAGCGAGGATGTCACTTTTGCACAGGACGCCCAACTGCCGGCGTTTGTGAAAAGTCTGTTGTAGTAATGAGCCTACAAGGGGCTGCGGACTACGCGCTTGAGATTTACGGTAAGCACGTAATAGACTTCCCCGATGACACTGTCGGCATGCACGTCGCGATATCGATTGGAAGTCCGGTCATAATTTCAGGACCTTCTATCGCCCCCTGGCGTTGGGTGCTGTTGAGCCCCGACGGCAAGATCGAAAATGCAGTGTTATGACTGCACATCAGGCATAGACCGTGGTCGCGCCGATAGTCAAAGCAATCGATCGACAAACCAGGCTGACACTCATTACCAGTGGTCTTGATATGAGCAACAAGGGCTGCTCACTGACTTGGGAATTCATCTTTTTTCTTCCCGAACGAAACGTCAGCGTTATGCTTAGCCTTGAGCCTGATCCGCAGTCTGCGGATAAGGAATACAGCACATCATTCAAAACAAAAGGCAGCCAACATCAATTAAAGGGTGGCAATGAGCAGGTTTCTTTGCCATGCGATGGCCGGTGATACCAACCCACCAATTCAGCATAAACTTAAACAAGGGAGAATATTCAAGCGTGAGCGTTACCGACTATATTGCAGAGAATAAAGGCCGTTGGTTTCTTGTCTGGGCTTTCCCAAGTGAGACAGAACTCAGAAAGATTAACAAATGACATCCCAACGGCATGAAGTGCGACGGCAAGAAGCCGCCGCGCTTTTTACCGAATGTTCTGTAAATCATCAGGAATAAAAAGAAAAAGGGTCTTGATAAAGAATCTGTTATACAATGGCTCAACGAATATGGTGGCTATTGTGACTGTGAAGTGATTTTCAACGTAGATGAGAAATGGGGTGAATACGTTGGTAGAGGTTAAAATTACAGAACCGTTCTAATTGACAGCCTGCTCGAACTTGACTTATATAGACTAAGTCCTCTTGACTAGTTCTTTTTATGGAGAGTCAGAAATGATTGTGAATATCCATGAAGCCAAAACCAATTTCTCAGTCGCACCAATTGGTGGGATTCCATAAAGATCCATTCGACCGCTATAACATATCCATGGCCTTATATGAAAAGATGAAAATACTGTCCCATGACAAAGCATTTGATTTGTATGCCGGCATTGTCCGGATTTGGGACTAAAACCATGCCCAGGCCGGATGCACACAAGCCGCTGGAGAATCGACGGGAAAATGCCGACGCTTTTCCCGCGTCTCAACCCCGGCATCGGCATGAAAACAGAGGAAGAAGATGACGATCCTTGTTGTTGGCGCAAGCGGGGCGACGGGAAGACTGCTGGT
The DNA here is from genome assembly GCA_020723325.1 of Desulfosudis oleivorans. GTDB lineage: Bacteria > Desulfobacterota > Desulfobacteria > Desulfobacterales > SURF-7 > DYJD01. Next base: position 250,431 of record DYJD01000002.1, read on the forward strand.
GCAGCAGTTGCTCAATCGCAAACAGAGCGTTAGGGCGATTGTCCGATCACCGGAAAAGCTTTCTGACGCCATCAAGAATCAAGATGGGTTATCGATGATCAAGGCCGGTGTGCTGGATCTTCGTGATACGGAACTGGCTCAGCATGTTAGCGGATGTGGCGCTGTGGCTTCCTGCCTGGGACACAATTTGAGCTTCAAAGGGATTTATGGACAGCCACGCAGACTCGTGACCGATGCGACCCGGCGATTATGCAATGCTGTCAAGGCCACCAAGCCGGTGAGGCCGGTCCGGTTTGTCCTCATGAATACTGCCGGCAACAGTAACCGCGATCTGCATGAACCGATATCATTCGGCCAGAGGTGCGTGATTGGGATTGTTCGCCTGCTGCTGCCGCCCCATGGGGACAACGAACGTGCAGCAGATCATTTGCGGACCAATATCGGCCAAAACCACAAGGCCATCGAGTGGGCCGTTGTCCGGCCGGACACGCTACTCAATGAAGACGATGTCAGCGAGTATGAAGTACATCCTTCCCCCACCAGGAGTACGGTTTTCAATCCCGGCTCAACCAGTCGCATTAATGTTGCCCACTTCCTGGCGGATCTGATCACGGATGATGCCATATGGAATAGATGGAAAGGGCGGATGCCGGTGATCTACAACAAGGTATCGTCTTAGTTTACGGACATTCTATCGAAGGCTTAGATGAGCAGAATTTTAAATACACCGAAGATTACCAATTTTCTGGTAAAGGCCATCAGGGGAACGCTGGAGCATCGGGCCACCTGGTTGTATCTGTTGCTGAGGGAAGCGGAAAAGAAAGGCCTTGCCTGGGAAGATATCGGCCATCCGGCGATTCATGCCTGCGGAAACCTCCATGGCAAGGAGCTCGTTACCCGGGGCGGCACGGATAGCTTGAAAGGTCTTAAAAAAAATTTGTTCACGTTGCCTGCCCGGATCGTCTTTGAAATGAAAATCCTTGAATCAAGCGACCAGTGCCTGTCGATTGATTTCGGTTATTGCCCGTTGGTGGGCGCTTGGCAGAAACTGGGTTGCACAGATGAAGAAATTGGAAGGCTATGCGATATTGCCATGGCAGGGGATCGCGGCATTGCGGAATCCTATGGCGGGAAATTGGAACTCGGCGAAACCATCGCCCGCGGTGCTCTAAAATGTCAAATCCGCTTTGTCAAATAGAAGGCATCGATCAGGCCTTTGATCTATTTACTTTGAATAGTTCAGAAAAAATCCGAGTATTCGGCACACCAGGGCCAGTGCCGGTGTTTAAAAACAAAATTCTCTCCTTCCACAGCCACAGCCGCGGCATAGCCGTCCTCTATCGCGATGGTCTGCAACGTCCAGGGTAGTTTATCCTGGCAGTCCCAATCCATCTTGATTATTCGTGCCGGTTCACCAGGAAAAAAAGTCACTGAAAAGCGGTTCAGCGGGATTTGCAGCCCCTGACCGCGGGCCTTGATATATGCCTCCTTGCGGGTCCAGTAGTTGAAAAAAGCCTCGTTTTTTTGATGCTCCGGAACCTGGCGAAAAATTCGCTTTTCATCCTCGGTAAAATAGTTTTCTACGATTTCCGCGGCGCTGTCCACGGGCCGGATATATTCAATATCCACCCCGATACGCCGCTCAAGGGCCAGCCCGTAGAGGATCTGCGTACCGGAATGGGACAAATTAAAGCAAAGCCCCTGGTTGTCCAGCAAATGGGGCTTGCCGTAGCGATCACATGAAAAAGCATGGGCTTCCGGCGGCCGCGGCTGGTACAAGCTTAAAATCGTCCGCAGCATTCCCCGGGCAATGATGAAGCGCCGACGGTCTTTTTCAAAATGAAAGCGGCCGGCCCGGGCCAGCTCATCTTCGGAAAGATAACGTTTAAGCTGCAAAACTTGATCATCAACAGCCGTTGCTGACACGGACCAGAGGTGTACTTCCCGGCTATCCAAGGAAAGTTCACTGGCGGCATTTTTCGGATAAAGGCTGGCTGGTTTCACAGTAGTAGAATAAAATACGAGTACCATGAATTGTCAATATGTATTATTTCTTTTTCGCTTAGCGCGCTTTACGGTCAATACTTCTCCTCGGACAAAGCTTTTCGATAGTTGCCGGGTGCCATTTTCCCCGACCGGAAAAAGTCGGTTGCTTTTCTGCATTCAGTTTTTCCGCGATTTCCTGGTAAGTCGCGTTTCTTCCACGCATGTCGGAAATGATCTGCATTACTTGCTGGCGATTGGAATTCCGATTGATTTTTTTTCGACGGGCTTTGTAATCAAAATCTCTGCCGGGATGGAGCTGTTTTATGCTGGCCGGGTGCCATTTCCCGCGACCGGAAAAAGTCGGTCGATTTTCTTGATTCAACTTGTCCGCAATTTCCTTGTATGTCGCGTTTCTCTCGCGCATCTCTGAAATGAGTCCTATTATTTGCCTTCTACAGGCTTGAAAATCGTCGGTTTTCCCCGGGGAAAGCTTTTCGACACTGGCCGGATGCCATTTTCCCCGGCCTGAAAGAGTTGGTCGATTTTCTTCATTTAATCTCTGCGCTATTTCCTTGTAAGTGGCTTTTCTTTCACGCATTGCTGAAATGACTTGAGCCAGTTGGTTTCTTAAATCAGGATCAGTCGCTTTTCGTCGAACGCGCCTGGAGATAGTCGCGCTGGTGGGCGATTTATTTTCCGTCCGGCTTTTCAGGGCGCATCTGATGCTTTCCAATAGGTTTAGTTCTTTTTCTTCAGTGAAGATTAGGCGGTTATTCGTTTCTGAAATTTTTTCGAATAAATCAGCGATGTCTGTCATTATTTCAGGAACCGTGGCAGAAACATGCTTTGGCTCAGTCATGTCGCCTTGATCCGCCTCACGATTATTCTGTTTCAGTTGCTGGTTGTTCCATTGTTTTTGGGATTTTGATTCCATATTCAATCCTGCTCATCATTTTCCATCAAATGGTCGGTTTTCAAAAAGACCGGATGGCGAAACGCTACTTTCAAAAGTTGAAACCGATATATTTTAAAGATAATCATTGTATGGATTATGCAAGAGAACGCGAAGCAGCATAGAGGGATTTTTGGAATTGACAAGCGGCTACATCGTTCTCATCCAATGCAAGCGATATAAACCAAGCACAATTCGATATCGATCTATGGCCTTTTTGTCAAGTTGAAGATGAATCGATGGAACAATCAATGCCCCAAAATTTTTTTAGCTTTTGGGCCTTCTTATGATAAGATAATATAAGTACGCGGCTTTACCAGCGCCTATTCCTGACGCGGCATTTGTGAATTTTCGTAAATTGGTTTCTGAAATGTATGCGAGGCACCTGTTTTGCTGGATAAGCATTCAAACTTTAAGCTTAAAAAATGGTATCTCGATTGTGTCAGCGAAAATGGCGAAGCATTTATTGCCTATTGTGCGGATCTGAAATGGAAGTCTTTGGGAATATCCTATGCAAGTTACCTTGCGTTTGATGGCCGACACTCCAAAACCCGTACTTCATTGTTACAAGAACGTTTGCCGGTATCGTCGGAAAATAGCGTCTTATGGGAATCCCCAAAATTGTCATGTGCGGGAAATTGGCGGAATCGCGGGGCCCAATTGCCCAAAATCCAATTGCTCAATGATAAAGACGGTTCCGTTGTTTGGAATCCCCGCTTCCCATTAGCGGATGTGCAAATAGATTTCGGATCACAGCCCTGGTTAACTGGTTTGGGTTATGCCGAATGCCTTGAATTAACGATCCCACCCTGGAAGCTCCCCATTGAAAAACTCATTTGGGGCCGTTTTGTTTCACAAGACATGTATATCGTTTGGATCGAATGGCGCGGTCCCACACCTCTTACGTTGGTGTATATGAATGGCGAAAAAGTCGAAGATGCTTCTATTTCAGATTCCGGACTGTCTTGGAGCCAAGGTTCGCTTCAGCATGCGCAGTCATCTGTATTGCGAAAGGGCGATCTCGTGAACACCGTGCTGAAGGCAATTCCAGGCGCTGAAGAAATTTTCCCAAGAAAAATTGTCAATTTATATGAATGCAAGTGGCTCAGCAGGAGCAATGTAACTCTCAATAAAACAGTATATTGTGGCTGGACTATACATGAAATCGTTCGATTCTAAGAAGGAATAAAATGAAAGAAATTTGTGGAAAAATTCTTTATGGTTCCCTGTTCGTAATTGTTTTACCAATTTGTCTGCTTTTCTGGCAAAGCAGGCTGGATAAGGTGCTTTCTGGACTGCCGGCATTGCACTCACCAGGGATAGGCTTCAGCCTGATCATGGTGGGAGGTGTTTTATTGGTCCTTGGCTGGCTGGCCATCATGAAACATGGCCAGGGCCTGCCGATGAATGCCTACCCTCCCAAAAAGCTCGTATCACAAAGCATTTATGCAATCATTCGGCACCCGATTTACACGGGCTTCACAATAATGATTGCAGGGTATTCCATTTTCATAGGCTCAGCAGCGGGATTATGGGTGGTGGCACCTGCCATGGCGCTTTGTTCCCTAGCGCTTGTCATGGGTTATGAGCGCATTGATATGAAAATCCGTTTTGGCACGAGCTCATGGAAAACAACCCTGCGGATTCCTTCCCCTGAAAACCAAGCGCCGGTGATATCCGAACGGCTTTCAGCCTATATCATCGTATTTCTCCCTTGGCTGGTAATGTATGAAGCCTTTATTTATCTGGGGCCCATGCCGGATTCCGTGGATACGTATCTTGCGTTCGAGCAATCCATTCCGGTGATTGAATGGACTGAGATGATTTATGCTTCAACCTATCTGTTTGTAATAATGGCGCCTCTTTTGGCAAAACGGCGAATCGATCTGCGCAACTACATACTGATGGGTATTGGGGCCACCGCCATGGGATGCCTAGGTTTTCTTTTACTACCATTCAAGGCCACGCCGCGGCCTTTTATTCCCTCAAATATGTTTGGGCAGTTTTTGCTGATTGAACGCGGCTTGGATGGCGCGGCCTGTGCTTGCCCGGCTTTTCATGTGGTATGGTCGCTGATTTCAGCCTGGATGTATACCCAAATTTGGCAAAGGGCAGCATTATGGTATTTTATGGCAGTCATTATTGCTTTAAGCTGTATTACAACCGGCATGCATTCTCTTCTCGATATCAGTGCGGGTGTAGTGGTGTTTTTGGTTGCACTGAATCAAGATTGGTTATGGCACAAGTTGCTGCGCCTCACAGAACGGTTGGCAAATTCATGGCGGGCGTGGCGAATCGGTCGAGTCCGCATCATCAATCACGGTTTTTATGTCGGAGCCGGCGCATTCCTTGGCATGGTTGCGGTTGCCCACCTGGCAGGGCCGGAGCAGATCGGTTTTGTGCTCATTACGAGTTTCACAGCTCTTTTTGGGGCCGGCATATGGGGCCAGGCCTTGGAGGGCTCTTCCAAGCTTTCAAGACCTTTTGGCTTTTACGGCGGCCTTTTGGGGATTTGTTTGGGCCTATGCGTCTCCATTGCATTTGGAGCTGCGGGCTGGCAACTTGCCGGTGCGTTTGCGGTGGCCGGTCCCTTTGTTCAGGCCATGGGTAGGCTCAGATGCCTTGTGCAGGGTTGCTGCCATGGCAGGGAATGTTCCGACAATCATGGGATAGTTGTTTTTCAAGAACGTTCCCGGGTGGTATATCATGCTGAGCTTGGTAACCGCCCCATTTATCCGACCCAGCTTTATTCAATTCTTTACAACATTGGATTAGGGGCCCTGCTGGTGCGTTTGTGGACTTTGTCCGCCCCCATGCCGCTGATTGGGGGCGGATATCTTTTGCTTGGTGGGATAGGACGATTTATAGAGGAATCCTATCGGGGTGAACCCCAAACACCAAGACCTGGTGGCCTGGCGATTTACCAATGGCTAGCCGCAGCATGCGTCCTTGCCGGGGCCATAGTAATGACTTTTCCAGGAAAGCCCTGCCCGCTGCAGATAGCGCCCGTCCCCTTGTTTGTTTTCTTCGCAGCAATATTTGGCGCTGTGGTTACCTTTGCCATGGGCGTTGATTTTCCTGAATCAAACCGGCGTTTTTCACACCTGGCATGAAAAACAAGTGCCCTATAGCCAGTTCGAATTCCAACTGCTGTTATATGTGAAGAAGAAAATATATAATATTTAAGATGTGACCCTCGCCAGTGAAACCAGAAGAACAAATGAGCTAGTGACAAGTTGAACATCGTTTTCTGCAAAGTGTTTAAAATTTTCCGCTTAATTTCCGGGCTTGATCCTCGGTTAATTGAAATTGTGTGCGAACCATGGTGAACCTTCATGTTATCATATATGATGTGATGATTACATGTGCCGGATCATTTGTCAATTCTGGTGAATGCGCCACAAATACGGATGGGATACTGCCTTTAGTTATCCTCCGATGCCGCCGATGAACGCAGATTATTTGTCACATGCCGGCTGGTAGGTGGATTGAAAGCGCTTGGGGCCGCTTTGAAGCCGGAAACGGGCCACACGGGCAATGGCGGACAACATACCGCCGAAAATCCAGCCGTGCAAGGGCAATAGGGAATACCAGTACAGCAAACCGCTCAAGCCTTTGGGAAGAAAGCGCGCCGTCAATTGCATATCAGCATGGCCTTGCGGCGTTTTTTCAATGCGGATATCCAACAGGGCGTCGCCGGGGGTTTTCATTTCCGCCAGCAACAGCAAGCGGCTGGGGGGCGTGACCTCCAGCGCCCGCCAGAAGTCTATGGCATCGCCGGTGCGGATTTCCTTGGTGTGCCTTCTTCCGCGCTGCAAACCGACCCCGCCCACCAAGCGGTCCAGCAGACCGCGCAAGCGCCACAGCCATGAGCCGAAATACCAACCGGTGGTTCCGCCGATGCGGGCCACAAAAGGCCAAACTTCTTCCGGTGAAGCCTGAATGATGGCCCGATAGGCGCATTGCAGGATAGCCCCGCCGCTGTATGCGGCGTCCCCGCAATAAACCCATTCCGGCGGTCTCAGGCAGGCAGCGTCGGACCAGCAAGTGTCCACAAGATCTTCCCGAATACGCTGGATGGCCAGGCGCAGGGTTTCCCGGCAGGTGATCAGTTCCTGAGGAATGAGCTCGCGAATGCGGTTGTCCCGGCAGATCACTTCATTTTTCAAGCCTTCTGCCAACGAGACGGCGATGGCCGACGGAATCGGCGTGATTAAGTGAATCCAGCGGGCACTCAAGCGCGGAGTCAGGAAGGACAGGGGGATGATCCGTCGCTTGGCCAGTCCGGCTTCTTCCGCATATATGTCGAACAACTCCCGGTAGGTCAGAATATCCGGGCCGCCGATGTCAAAGGTTTCCCCCAACACCGCATCGATTTCCAGGCAGCCGCGCAGGTAATGCAACACATTGCGGATGGCGATGGGTTGGCTGAGGGTGTTGACCCACTGGGGCGTGATCATCACCGGCAGCCTTTCCACCAAATAGCGGATGATTTCAAAGGAGACGCTGCCGGAGCCCAAGATCACAGCGGCTCGCAGAAAGGTTGCGGGAACACGGCCGGATTGGAGAATATGGGCCACTTCATGACGGGATCGCAGATGCTCGCTCAGGTCCGGTCGGCTGGTGTCGCCAAGGCCGCCAAGATAAATGATCCGTTCAAGGCCCGCGGATTCAGCGGCCGCCACCATGTTATGGGCGGCCTGGCGATCCTGGGCAGCAAAATTTTTGGCATTGTCCAACATGGAATGGACCAGGTAAAAAGCGGCCCAGCAGCCTTGGGCGGCCCGGCCCAGAGACACGGGGTCGATAACATCGCCCTTGGCCATGGTAAGATGCGGATGGGAAGACCAGGGCCGGCTTTTCAGCTTGGCCAGGGAGCGCCCCATGGCGCGGACCTGGTAGCCGGATTCCAGCAACAGCGGCACCAGGCGCCCGCCAACATAACCGGTGGCGCCGGTAACCAGAACGGGTTTTTCGTTTTTAACGGTCTTTGACATGGCTATTCTGATTGAGGTCATCCGTGATCCAAGGTTGACATGACTTTGTGCGATAGCTCCTGCATGGAAAAGGGCTTTTGGATGAAATGCACGCTTTCCTCAATGAAACCGTTGTTCTGCTTAACAATGCCGTATACTGTGGCCAGGCCGAGCCCTGTACCGTGACCGACCGGCTTGGTAGTAAAGAAGGGCTCGAAGATGTTCGCAAGAGTTTCCGGCGCCATGCCGCAGCCGGTATCGCTCACAGCCAGCATGGCATACGGCCCGGGCATACGGTCAGCCCGGGCTCTGCAATAGTCTTCATTCAGCAGCATGTTATTGAAGTCGTGGGCCACACCTCCGGCCAAACGGCCGATGGATTCCATCTTTTGGGCCTGAAGCAGTTGGTTTTGGAGTTTCTGCTTTTCTTCCTCGGCCATCAAGCGCTCGGTAACATCGCGATCAGCACCGCGATAACTTTGCAGTTCGCCCTTTGCATTATTTTTCGGCGCTTTCTCTCAGGGATTTCTCAGCCTGTCTTTGTTCGGCTAGCTCGGCCTGTAGCCTTTCAATGATTTGCTCCAATTCTTAGATGCGGGTGGCCACGGATTTCTTGATTTTTATATCGCTGGTCGTTTCCGGCAAGCAGGTTACCTAATTTCATGGTTAATGCATGGAACTCCCTGCCTAGATCTTACCTAGGGGCCGCGTAAAAGTGAACTGTGTCGGTTCTACAATCATTTTCGTAGCGGCTATTCCCACACTGTTGGCTGGGGCAGAGAAGGGCAGGGCCACCACGAACATGGTCGAACCGATTACAATGGATGCGAGCCCAAGGGGCCTTGCAATGAGCGTGTCCGCAATCATGGCGGCGGCATCCAAATTACGCGTCTGTGCCGACACTGTGGAACCGCCACTGAAAAGCAACAGCACGACCATTGCCAGGATCAAGCCGATATTTTTTATAATAGATTTCATATGACTCTCTTATTAAAAATTTTCGTTTATGGCCGCAACAATACGGCCCATAGGGGAAAGGCTACGGAATATATATAGAATGGTTCTTGTTTGTCGGTCAATTGCTTTTTTTGCAGCGATTGAAATTCGAGCTATTACAATCAGCTCGGTCGAATCGCGGCTGGAAGCCGCTCCCACAATGGGAGATAGCCGAATCGATCAGGTATACCTGAATGATGAAACGGAAGTTATCGCGGGGGGGCGAATGGGTGGGGCCTGCGCGGTTTTCTCAGATATGCGCAGGTCAATGTGCAAACCATAAAATACAGGCCGATAACCATCCAGAAAGCGGCTGGGGCGTCTATCATGGTCCCGCCGTACTGGAAGAATTGAAAAACAAAACGGTTGGCCGTCTCGCAGCACAAGAAAAATAGGGTGGAAAAGAGGGCGGGAATAATCAAGGGCTCCTCGATTAAACCAAAATTGCAGAAGTATAACCATAAGAACCCGACCGTGTGAACAGGCAGGCTCCATTTCCAGCCGGCAATGGCGTCAAATCGCCACAAGTTGATGGGGAATCCAGGATTGCCTAGGGTCAGTTCTCCCAGCAGGATCAGACTTCCAAAAATGGCTGCGGCTGAAACAAAACGGTTTTGGAAAATCTCTTCAGGCCGGCCTTTCATTTTTCATTTTCCAATCGTTGGGGCTCGCTTTTATCAAGCTCCATCGCTGCCGAGCGAAAGCCTTTAATCGCTTTTCCCAAGCCGGAGCCGATTTCAGGCAGCTTGCCGGCACCGAAAATAATCATGACGATAGCCAAGATGATCAGCATTTCCGACAGGCCTATTCCAAACATGCTTCCCTCCTCTTCTTTATCCGTATGACTTATCATCGGGGTCGGGGTCGATACCGATTCCGATACCGACCCCGACCCCGAAAAAAAACTCAAACAATTTACTGCCGGGGGTGCTACCCCTACTGGGGAAAATGCGAGACGATATGATCGGCAATCCCCTCACAAACCGCCGTGATGGTCAGGGCCGGATTGATGACCGTGGCCCGGGGCACAACGCTGCCGTCACTGATATACAAATTCGGATAATTGAACACTTCCCCATTGCCGTCACAGACACCGTCATGGATGGTATCCGCCATGCGGCAACTGGCCAGATTGTGCACGGATACAAAATAATCCTTGTTTTTACGTTCCAGGATGGTTTCGGCTTTGCGCGTACCGCTTGGAAGCACACCACGCATTTGCTCCAATAGACCCTGATAACGGTCGAATTTGCTCAAATCCGGCTTGTTTACCGCGGTCTCGCCATTGGCGTCCAGATAGACCCTGCCGTTGCAGCCGTCTTCGCCGAAAAATGCCAAACCCAGGGCGCGTTTATGATATTTGCGGATGGCCTCTTTTTGCCTGGGGCCATACAAACTGGGGTTTTTCCAATAGGTCACTTTTTGGTTGTAGCTGTCCCACCCACCGCTCTCGGCCCAATTGGGATCATGCAACCGCACCGGGAATTTGGCGGCCACACCGATGGGCGGCCCCCACATGTCTTCCACCACAAAGCCTTCGGACTGCATCAGACTGCGGGCATAGCCCATCATGATTTCCCCCTTGAAGGCCGTGAAATTATTCTGGGTCACGGTAAGGCCGTCGGCGTTGATGGTGAAGCTGTCAGGCAGGAAAAGCCCTGAAGCATAGTCGCCGTTACCGGATAGATTCAAACCCACCTGGGAAGACAGGTTTTGCAGGAATCCGGCATTTTTGGATTTCAACAGCAGGGCCGGGGTATTCAAAGCACCGCCGGCCAGGACAGCCACCTTGGCATCCACCGAATATTCGCTGCCGGAAGCCTTGACGCCTAAAACAAAATGCCCGACAGAGGCATTCTTATAATAAATCCGGTAGTAGCCGTTGGGAAGCTGCTGAATCCTGGTGACCATTTTTTCCGTCCAGACCTGGGCCCCGAAATGCCGGGCCCTGGGTATATAATTCATCATCAGGGACTGCTTGGCGCCGTATATGCATCCGAATGTGCAGTACCCGCAGGCGCGGCACCGGCCGCGGCACCCGCCGCAGGAGACGCAGGTGGGGTTGGAAGGATGCAGGCAGCGGTATTCACCGTGCCGGACCGTCAAACGCGCCAGGGGGAAGGTATCCGGCCCTGACCCATACATTCTTTCCAGGGCATATTTTACCAAAAGGCTCCGGCGGGAGCGGTAAGTCGGAATGCTGGTCAGGATTTTATAGGGCGTGGACCAACCGCCGTTGCCGTCCTCAATTCCAATGACGCGGTCAATGAGGGCACACAGGCGATTGTAGTCCCAACCGGCGGGCCAGGGCGGGCCATAGGCATTGTCGAAAATTCTCGCCGGCGGTTTCTCGAAAATGCTGGAAAAGATGATGGACCCCCCTCCCAGTCCCATGCCGTTGGCGGTCATGAGTTTATCATTCCAGACATCCTGGTAGAGATTATACAGATACTTGGCATCCACGGCCTGTTCCAGGGATTTTCTGCCTTCGGCGTTGGTTTTAAGGGAACCGTCCGCATTGCGGTTGCCCACATTGTCCATATTGGTGAGATCCCATTCACTACCCATCTCCAGAATTAAAACACTTTTGCCGGATTTGGCGATCCGCTCCGCCGCAACCGCGCCGCCGAAACCGGAACCGATAACTACTGCATCATAAAGTGCCATGATTTTCTTCTCCTTGCTTGGTCATGATAGTAAAAACCCTCTCCGGTCTTGTTATTGCCTAAAGCGTATCCGGATGAATGGACTGGGGCCAAGGGCCATAAGCAGGGCTGCAATTCGTGCATTCCAGGTCGCCGGCCGCAAGATCGGGTGTGATGGGTTGGGGCAGGTCACCCCAGTCCGAGCCGTCATCCCGGTAGTTGAAGCCCCAGTTGGGACCATTATACCCATTGTCGCGCATATATTGCCGCCCCTCCGGCGTGGCGTAGAAAAACAGGGCGGTCAAGCGGGCCAGGTCAAAGGCTTTTTCCGGATTGACGGAAACCAGGCCCAAGCCGGAACCGATGGTTAAACAAAGGCTTTCATTCCAGGAAAGATATGGAGCCGGCCCCTCGTCAGCCCGGCGTGTGGAAAACGCAACGATTCCCATTTGCTTGTTGCAGCTCAAATCGTAATAGCGTTGCCACCAGAAGCACCACTCGGCTTCAGCCAGATCCCCGTTGGCAGCCTCCAGTTCAGCCTGATTGATCTGATAGGCGTAATAGGGATCGATCAGGTGGGCATACATTTTCTTGCCGTAAAGGGTTCCGTCCAGGACCCCCGCGCCCAAAGGCGTATTGTGGGTCCCCTGTCCCGGCAACATGCAGTTCATCAGGGCCTCGAGCCGCTTTTGCTTTGTGCCGTCAATGGCGCCGCTCACGGTGATGCAGCCGGCAGCCTGGGCCTCGGACAACAAGAAGCCGGTAACGGACAAAGCGCTCATGGAGGCAATACCGCCCTTTAAAAATTGCCGGCGATGCAGCCGAATATTTCCGATTCCACCACCTTCTTCCCGCTCTTCACCGCCGGTCCGATCCTGGGGGTGATTATTGCCGCCGATTTCTTCTTTTTTTTCGGATTCCTTGATTTTCATAACATTGGTCCTCCTTTCTGCCAGGGTTTCTATGGTTGCCTCTTCAAAAACAGTGCAATCTGAAATTGATCAGAAAAAACGCGGGAAAACATATCAACCGGATTTTGTGTGCAAAAGCGCCAGGATTTCACCAGATGTTTCCGAATCTCTGTTTTCGGCATAATCCATGGCGGTCAAGCCTTTTTCGTTACGTCTGGACACATCCGCACCTTTATCGATCAACAGTTTAACCATCCCGGTATTTTCCATTACATCACAGGCGATCATCAGGGCCGTGCTGCCGTCGGCCGTGGAATGGTTGATATCCGCGCCTTTTTCGAGCAAGAGCTTGACCACATTTAAATTGCCGCCCATGATGCCGAAATGCAGCGCGGTTTGTCCTGCCTCCATTTCCACCTTAATGTCCGCGCCCATATCCAACAGCGCTTCCACCAGCCGGGCATCACCTTTGGCAGCCGCCGTCATCAGGGCTGTGCGCGATTCCGTAATCCGGTTGATGTCCGCCCCTTGTTTCACCAGCAGGGTGAGCAGGGGCAAATCTTGGTTTTCAGCAGCATGGGACAATGCCGTTGCCCCGTTTTTATCCAGGAGATCCGGATTCACCCCTTCCTGCAACAAATGCTCCAGGGTGATCAAATCGCCCTTTTTAACCGCTGCCCAAAAAGATGTGTATAATTCCAAGGGGGCTTGTGGCCTGCTTTTATCCCCAAGGCCGGGATAGTTCGCTTGGGATTGTTTTTTCGGTAAAGGGGATTGATCCATGGAATACGCTGTTTTGGAAACCGCCGGCCCTTTCTTGCGGATCATGTTCCCACGGCCAGGGTCGGAATATCGGTTGCTATTTGCAAATGTTGCCGTATCCTCTTTCAGGTCCTTTGTCTCTGACAGGAAAAAGTTTAGGCCATAAGCCCAAAGACCGAAGGCGCCGGCAATCAGCAAAGCCGCCCACAACCCTTTAAATGGATTTTTCATCTTTTTTTCATTTTGTTCCGAGAAGAACATGGATGCACCTCTTGATATGGACCGGGAAAGACATTGATTGATGGTGGTCTTCTACAAAATTTTTTTATTCAAATCCCGTCAAAATCAGGGTGATCTGACATTGAAAAGGGCAATTGCAGATCAATCAGGGTCGGTTTGCTGTTAGGACTGGCTTATGGTCAATATTTCGGCCGCGCCATTAAAATTTCGAATATCGAAAAACGAAATCCGAAACAAATTCAAAATTCCAATAACCAAATGATTAAAACAGTCTTGCTGAATCATTTGGCATGGCTGTTTCATTTGAATTTTGGCAATTCGAATTTGTTTCGGATTTCGATATTCGAATTTCGGATTTTTGCTATAGGTTGGGGTCAATTACACTCAACAACACACCGCTCACCGCGGTATTTACTGGGTGTAACATTCATTATTTTAAAAAACGCCCGGTTAAAGGTGGTCAAGCTGTCAAATCCGACGGCAAAAGCGATATTGATGATATTGTCATCGGTTTTTATCAGTTTATCAGCCGCATCCTTGATGCGCAGTTCATTGATATAGTCATTCACTTTTTTTCCGGTAAGTTGCTTGAAAAATTTGCCCATATGATCCGGATTGATGCCCACCGAATCGGCCAGATATTGGCGGCACATTTTCGGCGAGGTATAATTTGTTGTAATATAAGCTATTACCTCTTTGATTTTTTCCCGGGTGAATTCCGTCAGGGACGGTTTTTTACCGTTTTCCTGGTGCTCGGTCTGGTCTTGTTGCAACAGGGGCACCACCAAATCATAGACCATGCTGGAAAGCATGCTCGCGTCTTTTGGGGTGAATACCCCGCTTGAAAGGGAGTTGTCGAAATAACACACGGCGATGGTTTTTTTCTGGGCCTTGATGGGCAGGCAGAGAATGGACTTCAAGCCCTCTTTGCGCACGGATTCATCATGGGCGTATCTGGGATCTTTGGCAGCATCCATGACTAAAACCGGCGCGCCCTTTTGCAGGACGTCTGCAATGACTTGCTTGCAATAGCCTTTTGGATCCTGGTCAAGGGATGATTTAAAAAGATGATATGCCGGGTCCTGCCCGGGATTGTTCCCAAAAAACAAGCCCCGTTGGGCGCCGGTGACCAGGGTGGCTTTGGAAATCATCCGCTGGATCAGTTCAGCCATATCCGCTATGCCGTCAGAGCTATCGCGCCACGCAGCAATTGCGGCAAGCCGTTCCTGGTCCACCAAATTACGGATGGGGGCTGGATTGAAATTGTCTTGCCGGAGCCCGAGCATGGCACGGATTTTTTCAACAAAGGCCTTTGAACCGATTTCATTAAAAATCTGATAGGCTGAAGCAAAACTGAGGCGGGCGTTTTTCAGGCTGCCGCTCTGGGAAAGAAAAAGACCGTATTCGTACAAGCCCCGGGCCTGTTCATATCTTCGGCCGATTTTCTCACAATGGGCGATCATTTCTTGAAACAAACCTTCGGCATCTTTATGGTTGCCGGTCAAGGCATGGTATTTGGCACTGGCCAGCAATGCTCCGCCACGGTGGGCTGTCCAGTTGGCATTGCGGGTGTTTTTTACCGCCCTGTCGCAATATATTTTTATTTTTTTCAGGCAGCGTTTTTTTTCGCCGGGTTCCATTTTTTCCATGTGGACCGTATAGCTGGCCATCAGGGCCTCGGCCAGATAATTGTAAAGCTGAACCGTGTAGTGCTTTAAGAAATGATTGGTCCGGTACAACTCTTTGGCTTTTTTCAGATACTCCAAGGCATTCAGGACATCACCCTTTTCCAGGCAAATGCGTCCCAGCTCGATGCAAAAGATACAGTTTGGGAAGAACACTTTTCTCTCGAGACTGTAGGTATAACCCTTAACGGCAAAATATTCCGCTTTTTCAATCTCACCGGTTTCAAAATAATATGCGGTTCTGTAAATCCAGGACTCACTGATGCCGTATACATCCTTGGTCAGATGGGTGATGCGGTTATAATGATCGATCAGGCATTTTGCTTTTTCATAATCGGAAATCAGAATATAATTGTGCAGCAGCCCGCCCACGCTCATACCCAGTTCGCGCATGTCACCGATTTTTTCAAATAACTGCTTGCTCTTCTGGAAACAGGTGATGCTGCGGCGGTACTGGCCCTGCCAACTGAGGGCAAAGCCCAGAAACTGATAGGTCTGGGCAATGCCCCATTTGTCATCCAGCCGGTCTCTCAGCTTCAAAGCTTTTTTCAGATAGTCGATGGACTGGTTGTAAAGGGGAATTGAGGCCCAGATCATGGCATAGCCGGCATACACCATGCCCAGCTCCTTTGACGGTCCGATTCTCCGTTCCGCCAGATTCAGGCAGCGCAGGGCCGAGCTGGTGTATTTGAACACGTCGCTCAGGACAAAAGACCACAGCAAGGAAACATAAAACCACATGATGGTTTTAAAACCCTCGTCGGCTTTGTTTTCATGTTTGCGGATCAACAGAAAAGGCAGCATCCGGTGGAAAAGGCGGACCAGCAGTTCCTTTGAAATGGTGTAATATGCACCGCAACGGCCGGCCGGTAAATGCTCGCCCAGCAATTCCAGACCGACCCGCCCGTATTTTTCACAGGCATTGAAATCGCCCTTTTTAAAATGGGCCTGGCTGAGTTGTTTGTAAATATCTGCCTGGGCCTGGCGATCCTGGGTGTGGGGCAACAGGGTATCATACAGGGTGATGGCTTCATCATTCTTGCCGACAATCAGAAAGGCATCCCCGAGGCCGTACATGCATTTGATCCAGATTTCCCGTTTCAAAGGGTCTACCGGCGGTTCTTTAGACCCACCCAGCAGGTCCACGCCGCGACTGAAATAATGAATCGCCTCTTTGTTGGCATAGTTTGCCTTGGCAGCCAGGCCGGCCGGGAAGGCATATTCAATGGATTTCTCATTTTCGCCGGCAGCCAGGTAATGATCGGCCAGTTCAATGACAATCTGGTCAATTGGTTGTTGATGGTTTTGTTCTATAACAGTGGCGATGCGCAAATGATATTGCCGCCTTGATTCAGCCGGGATGCGTTCGTAGAAAACCGTTTGGATGCGTTTGTGGACGAATCGGAAAGACCCGAATGTTTTCAGATCCGGTTCGATGAGATAAAGGGCCGCGGCCTTGTCCATGAGCTGATGGACGGCGGCCTGGCCGGCCCCCTCCAGTTCTGATAACAGCTTTGGATCAAAAGTCATTCCCATGACCGCGGCGTGGGCCAACAGATCCTGTTCCGCCTCACCAAGCAATTTCATTCGACTAATCAGGATCGTTACCACCCGGGCAGCCGGCTCGATTTCAGGCAACATGGTTTTGTCAATATCCCAACGATTGTCCTTGAAAAAAATTACCTTTTTTTCAATCAGGGATTTGAGCAGCTCCACGGCAAAAAACAGATTTCCATGACTCTTGTTGAAAATAAACCCGGATATTGCCCGGACATCCTCTTCAGCCTCAAAGAGCACACCGGCGACAAAGCGGTTCAACTGCTCGGCCGAAAAGCGGTTCAGATGAATTCGCTCAAATTTCGTTGCTGGGCTGCCGGCCAAGGCCGGTATTCTGTCCAAAAGGCCGGCCGCACTCATTTCCTCGCTGCGATAAGCGCCGATGATCAGAAGGGGTCGCGCTTCCAGGGCGCTGATCAGCTCGTTCAAAACCAGGAGGCTTTCCTGGTCCGGTTTATGCAAATCGTCGAAAAGAACGGTTTGTCCGGGTTCGATATCATGGGCAGAGCAGGGGTTCACGGTGATGCTGCCGCCGGCGGCCGTGACCTTTTTTTGGAATTCATCCATGAGCCTGGTTTTGCCGCTGCCGATTTCACCGCTGATCAGACACAGACCGCCTTGGCCGGAAAGCAGGTTTTTGTAAGCATCAGTGAGGGTGCGCAGCTCATTTTCCCGGGCAAGCAATTTTGTCCGATAAACAGGCTGGTCATACTCACCGCAAAATTCGAGAATGAAGTTATCCTGGCCCTGGCAGAATTTTTCCAGATCGCGCAATAAACCCCGGGCGTTCTGGTAGCGTTTTTCAGGCTCTTTTTCCAGGAGTTTCAACACGATCTTTTCCAGAATGGCCGGAATCCGGGGATTCCTAAAGGTGGGCAATTCCGGGAGTTGGGCGATGTGCTGGTGAAGGATGGAAACAATGTCGGCGCCGCTGAAGGGCAATACGCCGGTCAGCAGTTGGTAGAAAAGGATGCCCAGGGAATAAAGGTCGCTTCTTTCATCGATGCGCTTTTCGACAATGCCGCCATGTTCAGGAGCCATATACCCGAAGATCCGCAACATTTCCTCTGGCGAGCGGACGGCTTTCAGCTCCTGGATGGGTGTCAAACCAAAATCGGTGAGCTTGATTTTGTATTCGCTGCTGTTTTGCAGGGCTTCGTTCTGTTTATTTCCGCTTTCCGTAATGATGATGTTGCCCGGCTTCAGGTTGCCGTGCAGGATTCCTTTGCGGTGCAAATAATCAAGTCCCAGGCAAACCTGGCGGATGATGTCCACCGCGTCCGGCAGCGGGATGGTTTTTTGTGCAAGGCGGGCGGCAAGGCTTTCCCCGGCCACATGTTCCATGGCGATATAGTAATGGAACTCAAAGACCTCGCCGATATCATAAACTTTAATGATATTTTGATGTTTTAATTTGGTGATGGTGTTTGCAAGGGTAGTAAACCGGATAATGCCTTCCATGCGATTAAAGGTGCCGTTGCCGTTCAAGATTTTCACTGCCAGCGGGGAACCGTTTTTCGAATGTAACCAATTGGCGAGATACAAATCACCGCTGTCGCCTGGGGCAATTTTGGTCACAAGCCGGTATTGGCTGTTGACAATTCGGTTCGTAAAATCCATGGTGCCACCTTTAAATATTATTGGGTATATAATGAGGCTATAACAAATAGTGAAAAAGAGTCAAGTTACAACCCAAACCGCTTATTGACACCAAATTATTTTTACGTTAGTTCATTCGAGCTAACGACGTTTTTTACAAGCACTAATTTTAGGAAAAAAATAATGATCATAGGGCTGGATGTGGGTGGGACCCATACAGATGTGGTTTTGCTGGATCAGGAGAACCTGGTAAACCAGATCAAGGTCCGTACGGATGAGTCGGATTTGTTCCAAAGTGTTTTGGAAGGGCTTTCGCGGATTACCGAAGGTGTTGACCCCAAGCGGATCGAACGGGTGGTGCTGAGTACCACCCTGACCACCAATGCCATAGTCCAAGGGGCCATGCCCAATGTGGGCATGATCGTTTCCAGCGGTCCGGGCATTGATCCTAAGTTTTTCCGCACCAACGAACATTATTATCCGGTGGCCGGTTCCATTGATCATCGCGGCCGCCGCATTGAGCCCCTGGACCCGGATGAAATCAAGGCCGTGGGCAAAAACCTGGCTGGGGCCGGGGTCCGGTATGTGGGCGTGGTCGGCAAGTTTTCCTCCCGCAATCCCAGCCATGAGCTGGAAATCCGCAAGCTCCTGCGGGATCAGTTTGAGCATATCTTTCTTGGGCACCGCATCTCCGGCAACCTCAATTTTCCCCGGCGCATTGCCACCACCTTTCTGAATGCCGCGGTTTATCCGGTTCATAAGGAATTTTTCACGGCCGTGAAACGCTCCCTGGATCGCCATGGCATGAAAGTGCCGATCCACATTCTCAAGGCCGACGGCGGCACCATGAGTCTGGATTACTCCATTGATTTTCCCGGGCAGACGATTTTATCCGGCCCGGCCGCCAGCGTGATGGGCGCCTGCGCCTTTGCGCCTGAGGACAGGGATGTCATCGTCCTGGACATCGGCGGCACCACCACCGACATGGCCGTGCTCATGGGCGGTGTGCCCCTGATCGATCCTTTTGGTATCGAGTTGAGCGGGTATAAAACCTTGATCCGCTCCCTCAATACCCGTTCCATCGGGCTGGGCGGCGACAGTGTGGTCCGGGTGATTCAGGGGCAATTGACCATCGGACCGGACCGCCTAGGTCCGGCCATGGGATATGGCGGGTCGGCACCCACCCCCACGGATGCCTTGATCGCCCTGGACATTGTAACCGATGCTGAAAAAGCCAGATCCGTGGCCGGCCTTGAGCCTCTGGCCCTGACCCTGGGTATTTCCATTGCCGAAACCGCGGAACGCATATTCAATCTGGCCTGCGATCGGATTCTTTCGGAATCCGCCAAGATGGTGGCCCAGATCAATGCCAAACCGGTCTATACCATCCATGAATTGCATGAGGGCTATCAGGTTGATCCCAAAACCATCATGGTGCTGGGCGGACCGGCGCCCTATTTTGCCAAGCGTCTTGCCCAAAACAGCTCCTATGAAGTGCGCACCGTGCCCAGATGGAAAGTGGCCAATGCCATCGGCGCGGCCCTGGCCCGGGCTACCTGCGAGGTCACCTTGTTTGCCGATACCGAGCGGGGAATACTGACGGCGCCTGAGGAAAAATTCAAGAAAAACGTCGGCAGGGATTTTTCCAGGGATGAGGCGGTGGAAAAAGCCTTTGAGCTTTTAAAGGAAAAGGCCCTGGTGAAAGGCGAGGCCAATGCCCAGGACCTGGAGATGGAACTTCTGGAGGATCTGCAGTTCAACATGGTCAGGGGATTTGATACCACCGGAAAGAACATCCGCATCAAGGCCCAAGTCAAACCCGGACTGATTCATGGCTATGGCGCAGTGGCCAAGAAGTTGTCAGAGGAGGCCGAGCGCTAGCCCAGGGATGGACATGGTTATTTTTTCGTCCGTCCTTAAATAGTGGGAGCGGCTTCCAGTCGCGATTCGGCCGAAATGATGATCAAGATTTAAAGGGATGAAAGTCAAGGACGGCACAGGCTTTATGGACCGCCGTTTTGTAAGGAATGCCGGAGATATATTATGATAAAATCGAAAAACCGTACCGGGCTGGTTTTTTTCCCGGCCTTTGACTGGGCCATTGATCCCACCCATCCGGAACGGGAGGAACGCCTGCTTTACACCCAGGACCAGGTCTTTGAGGAAGGGATCCTGGATATTGAGGGGATCACGGAATTCAAGCCGGATCTGGTGACGGCCACGGATATCCAACGCACGCATTTTTGTGTGCCTGATGTCTGGTCCGTCACCACCGAATCCCACTTCATCAGTGCCGGCGGCGCCAAAACCATCGGCATGGCCGTGATGGACAAAAAAATCGAGCGCGGTTTTGCCCTGGTCCGTCCGCCGGGGCACCATGCCATGCGGGTAGTGCATGGCTGCCGGGGCTTCTGCAACATCAACATCGAAGCCATCATGATTGAATACCTGCGCAAAGCCTACGGCATCCGGCGCGTGGCCATTGTGGATACGGATTGCCATCACGGCGACGGCACCCAGGATCTTTATTGGCATGATCCGGACACACTGTTCATTTCCATTCACCAGGATGGCCGCACCCTGTATCCCGGCTCCGGTTTCATCAATGAGCTGGGCGGCCCCAATGCCTTTGGCACCACCATCAATATTCCCCTGCCGCCGTATACTTCGGAAGAAGGTTTTCTGTACAGCATTGAAAAAGTGGTGCTGCCCATTCTGGCGGATTTCAAACCGGAACTGGTCATTAATTCCGCCGGCCAGGACAATCATTATTCGGATCCCATCACCAATATGAACTTCTCGGCCCAGGGCTATGCCCGTTTGACGGACATGCTCAAGGCCGACATCGCCGTGTTGGAAGGCGGTTATTCCATTGAGGGGGCTTTGCCCTATGTGAATGCTGGCATCATCCTGGCCATGGCCGGGATTGACTACAGCCATATCCATGAACCGGACTATGATCCGGTGCGGATGCGCCAGGCCCGCAGCATCACCCAGCAAATCAAGGAGATCGGCGACAAGGTCTTAAGCTATTGGCAGGAGCGGGAAGCCATCAAGGAAAAACTGCGGCCCGCGGGTCCGTTCACCGAGCGCAACCGCAGAATTTTTTATGATACCGACGGTATCACCGAAACCCAACGGGAGAAAATCCGGATTTGTTCCGACTGCGGCGGCGCCTTGCGCATTGATTCGGAAACCGATTCAGGCGCACGGATTCTGGCGGTTCACATTCCCATGCATGCTTGCCGGGCCTGCCAGGAGACCGGTTATCGCTGGTTTGGAGAAGCCAGAACAACCGACTTCGGAAAGATTTATCTCCAGGACCGGCCCAAGGATGAATACCTGGTGAAATAAGCAAAGAAACAACGGACAGTCGCGATTCTTACACTTTCTCAACACAATTTGCATTTGCGGGCCAGGGTGCTTCAGGCCGTGCGTGCTTTTTTTTCCAGCCGAGACTTTTTGGAAGTGGAAACCCCGTTGCGCATACCGGCGCCGGCGCCGGAGGCCCACATCATA
Organism: Desulfosudis oleivorans; assembly: GCA_020723325.1. Taxonomy (GTDB): domain Bacteria; phylum Desulfobacterota; class Desulfobacteria; order Desulfobacterales; family SURF-7; genus DYJD01. Next base: position 272,259 of record DYJD01000002.1, read on the forward strand.
GCGCCGCCGGCCGGTGACTGGTTTTTGCAGACTTCGCCGGAAGTTTGCATGAAACGGCTTCTGGCAGCCGGCATTCCAAGGCTTTTTCAAATCTGCAGATGCTTCCGCCAGGGCGAACGCGGGGACCGTCATCTGCCGGAATTTACCCTGCTGGAATGGTATGCGGCCCAAATGGATTATAACGGCATGATGCAACAGTGCGAAGAACTGATCCAGGCCATTGCCCTTGGCATCGGCGGCGGCACGCAAATCCAATATCAGGGCGCGGTCATCGACCTCACGCGGCCATGGCCGCGTTTGACCGTGGCCGAGGCTTTTGAACGTTTCACGGAGCTTACACCGGAGCAAGCCCTGGCAACGGGTTGTTTTGACGAAATGATCGGCTGCCGCATCGAGCCCCGCCTTGGTCTTGATAAACCGGTTTTTTTGTGTGATTATCCTGTGTCCCAGGCGGCCCTGGCCCGGATCAGCCCGGATAATCCAGCGGTGGCCCAACGTTTTGAGCTGTATATCGGCGGCCTGGAACTTTGCAACGCCTTTACGGAACTGACCGATCCGGCAGAACAACGGACACGGTTTGAATCCCAGCAGCGGCAAATGCTTGCGGCCGGTTTACTGCCATATCCCATGCCGGAAAAATTTTTGGAAGAACTGGCCGCCATGCCGCCTTCTGCCGGCAACGCCTTGGGCCTAGACCGCTTGATCATGCTGTTTGCCGATACCGCCCGGATTGACGAGGTGGTGGCTTTTACGCCGGAGGCACTTTAGACATTTCACACATTTCCGGTTCGACCGGTATCATTAAGGGGGGAGAAATGGCCAAACAAACCCGTATCATCGATCTCAGCATCGCCATTGAAGTGGATCTGCCCAGTGATCCGCCCATGATGATTCCCAAAATCGACTACCTGGATCACGAATCCGGGGCCGAGCAGATGCAGATGTTTTTTCAAGGACTCAAAAAAGAACAGTTGCCCAAGGGATTGGGCTGGGCTGTGGAATTTGTTTCACTCACCACCCATTCGGGCACCCATCTGGATGCGCCTTACCACTACCATCCCTTCATGGACAACGGCCGGCCGGCCTTGACCATAGACCAGATTCCCCTGGAATGGTGCTTCAGCGACGGGGTGGTGCTGGATTTTTCCAAAAAGGAGGACGGCGCGCGCATTACCGCCGCGGATGTGGAAAAGGAGCTGGCGCGCATCGGCTATGATCTCAAACCATTGGACATTGTATTGATCCGCACGGATGCGGACAAGGTCTGGGGCAAGCCCGAATACCTGATCAAAGGCGCGGGCATGACCCGGGAATCCACCCTGTTTTTACTGGATCAGGGCGTGAAGGTAGTGGGCACGGATGCCTGGTCCTGGGATCGCCCCCTGCCTTTTCTGTCCCAGGAATTTCAGGCCACGGGAGATCCTTCGGTGGTTTGGGAAGCCCATTTTGCCGGCATTGAAAAGGGCTATTGCCATATGGAAAAACTGGCCAACCTGGATCAGATCCCCCGGCCGTACGGCTTCAAGGTCTCCTGCTTTCCGGTGCGGATCAAATCCGCCTCAGCCGGCTGGGTGCGGGCTGTGGCTTTGGTGGAGGATTAAGGCGCCGGCAAGAAGCTGTTTGCAATTTTGAATGAAAAATATTATGGCGGATGCAGTCAGATGGATAAGCTTTTTCATGGGCAGGCTTACCCTGAATAATCCTTCAATCCCCCATTTGCTCTAAAGGAGTCGCGTGATGAAACCAAAACTGCTGGGCCTTTTGCTTGCAACCCACCTTTGTTTTTTCCTATGTTCCGCCGGCCTTGCCAAGGAAAACGCCAAAAACACCATCAAGATCGCCACCCTGGCGCCCCAGGGTTCCATGTCAGGTAATTTGCTGAGTGAGCTGAATGAAAAAATAATCGCCGAGACCCAAAATGATGTGGGTTTTAAAATCTATTTCGGCGGGGTCCAGGGGGATGCCCAGGATGTGTTGCGCAAGATCAAATTCAAGCAATTGCATGGCGCCATGCTGCCGTCCTATGGTCTGGGGCAAATCGCTTCGGATATCCGTGTCACCGGTCTGCCCTACATATTCAGAAACTATGAAGAAGTGCGCTATGTCCGGGACAAACTGGAAGATCACATGAACAATGCCTTGAAGGCCAAAGGTTTTGTGGCCCTGGGATGGTATGATATCGGGTTTGTCTACAGTTTTTCCAAGGTGCCCATCACTTCCGTGGAGATCGCCCGCCAGCAGAAATTCTGGGCCCCGGAAGGCGACCCCTTGGCCAAGAAGGTCTATGAAGTCATTGGGATCACGCCCGTATCCCTTTCCATCACGGATGTGCTGACCTCCCTCTCCACCCGCCTGGTCGACGCAGCCAGCGCTCCGCCTATTGCAGCCGTGGGCTTTCGCTGGTACACAAAATTTCAATACATGACGGAATATCCTTCCACCAATGTTGTGGGCGCCCTGGTGGTGGACAAGGAAACTTTTGATAAAATTTCGCCGGCGAACCAGGAAAAAGTCTTGGGCCTCAGCCGGGAATATTGCCTCAAGATTCAAGCCGGCCATCAAAAAGAAAACGCCAAGAGCATCGATCTGCTGAAAAAATCGGGGATTTCCATTGTCCGCAACCAGGATGACAAGGCCTATCAAAAATTTATCGACGAAACCGCCCAAAAAACCATGGATGGTCTAGTGGGGGAGTGTTATTCAAGAGAGCTGCTGGACAAGACCCTGGCATATCTGAAGGAATACCGTGACCTGCATCCGGAAAGCGCAGTGGCGCGAATTGAGTAGAACAGACTAGAATAGGGAGACCAGCATGAAAAGAATCGTCTTGATCTGTGTTTGCGCTTCTATTGCACTGTTCGGCTTGATCCAGGCGGCCTGTTCCGCCGAGAAACCCAAACTGACCATTAAACTCGCCACCTTGCTCCCCAAGGATTCAGGCGGGGTCTTTGAGAAACTCAGGGCCGAAGTCGACCGGGAAACAGGCGGTGAAGTGGATTTCAGGGTATACTATGGCGGAATTCAGGGCGATGAGCATGATGTGCTGAAAAAAATCCAGTACAAGCAACTCCACGGCGGTTCTTTTACCGGCCATGGTCTGGGTAAGATCGTGCCGTCGGTGCGCGTCACGGAACTCCCCTACCTGTTCAAGAACTACGGCGAAATCACCTATGTGCGCAGTCAGCTGGAAGAAACCATGAATCAGCTCTTCTTTCAGGAGGGGTATATCGTCCTCGGCTGGTATGAAACCGGCTTTGCCTATGTTTTTTCCAAGGTGCCCATTAAAGATGTGGAAACCGCCCGGCAGCAAAAATGGTGGATGTGGGAAGGGGACCCCATGCAAAAAGCAACCTTTGACGCCATGAATATCAGTCCGGTATCCCTGACCCTCACCGATGTCATGACCTCCCTGTCCACCAAACTCATCGATGCCGCCGCCACCACTCCTTTTGGGGCCGTGGCTTTCCGCTGGTATACCCGTTTCAGCTTTATGGGCGAATACCCCATTGCCAACGGCATTGTGGCGGTTATCGTCCACCGGGAGATCTGGGATAAAATCCCGGCAGCCAGCCAGGCAAAGATCTTGAACATTTCAAAAGGGCTGTTTGCCGGCATGGTAAAAGAAAGACGTAGCGCCAATGACAACAGCATTGACGTTTTGAAAAAAGCCGGAATTTCCATTGTGCCGTATGACATGGAAAGCGAGGCCATGAAATTTGTTCTGGCCGCTTCTCTCAAAGCCAGGGAAAACATGGTGGGCCAGCTTTATTCCAGGGAATTATTGGACCGGACATTAACCCTTTTGGCCGAGTACCGCAGCAAAAACCCGGGCAGCAATATTGTTAAAATCGAATAATACCGGGAAGAGCCGCTGGCTTGGTGATATTACCTTCAGGAGGCCGGGAGCAGAATATGAATCAAAAGTGGGCCGATATTTTGCGCTCCTTACATCGGGAGCACATGCATGCCGTTTGGGAAAAAGCCAAGGAACGTAAGCTGGACGAGCTGGATGAAGATGACAAGCAGATCGCCATGATCATGCTGGATCACGCCGCTGATTTCCACAATCAATTCGAATTCGCCGACGTGACCAAGGAGCACGAGTTCAGTCCGGAGGATGAAGTCAATCCCTTTATGCATATCTGCCTGCACCTGATTGTGGAGAATCAGTTGGCGGAACGTAACCCGCCCGAAGTTTTCCAATTTTACAACGCCATGATGAAAAAAAAATGTTCCCGCCATGAGGCCCTGCATCTCATCGCGAACATCCTTTTTCCCATGATATTCCAGGTACAGCGCTTGCAAAAGCCTTTTGATCTGGATCGTTATCGCACCCTTTTGAAAAAAATGAAAAATCATGCTCCAGAAGAGATTGCCGAAGCCGTGGAAAGCGAGCTGAATGAAATGGGTTTTTTCGATGAACTTTCCATGGGTCCATTGGAAACCATCACGAGTGAAGTCGCCAAAAACAATCTGGATGATCTGATCGACGAAATTGCCGGCGACGGCCCGCCCAAAATACTACGCAGCAAAAGCGGCGGCGAAGCGGTGCTGCTTTCCCGGGGGGATTATAAGTTTTTTGTGGAAGAATACACGGACGATTTTTCCGAGTTCGACGAGCTTGATGAGGATGAGGGTTTGGACGCCGTGGGCGGCAGGGCGATTACCCAGCTCAAGCCGTTGCCCCTCAATCAAAATTTTGGGCAGATCTATCGCTTTCGCGTGACTTTGGAAGCCGTCGAGCCGCCCATCTGGCGTCTGATCGAGGTTCCGGAAACCTATACTTTCTGGGATCTGCATGTGGCCATCCAGGATGCCATGGGTTGGCTGGACAGCCATCTGCATCGCTTTGAAATGAAGAATCCGGCCAGCAAAAAAAACCAGGAAATCGGTATTCCCGGCTTTGACGACCGGGAGCAAAATACCGTTGCGGGCTGGCAATGTCTGCTTGCGGATTATTTTTCCCTAAAGAATCCCAAGGCTCTTTATCTATATGATTTCGGTGATAACTGGCGTCATGAAATCAAGCTGGAGGGCATTTCAAAACGTGCGAACAAGCAAAAATATCCATGCTGCCTGGATGGCCTGCGCGCCTGTCCGCCGGAAGACTGCGGCGGTGCCAAGGGCTACCAGGATATGCTGAAAATCCTCTCAAACCCGAAAAGCAAAAAATACGAAGAAACCATGGAGTGGCTCGGTAAAAAATACGATCCGAATTTTTTTGATTTCAAAAAGGTTTTTTTCTGGGACCCCCGCCGGCGTTGGAGCATGGTTTTTGAAGAAAAAGAGTAGGGCTGTTGCGGATTGCGTGGATACCCTGACGGCAAAATTTTATGCACGGAACGCCCGCTCAAGGGCCATGGCTTACGAGCAGGCAGAGCAGAGCGATATCCACGCATTGATTCAATCCCTGGTGGATCCTGATGCCGCCATCCTTGATATCGGCGCCGGTTCCGGCCGGGACGCGGCCATGCTGGCCGCTGCCGGCTGCCGGGTTACCATTACAGACGGCTGCCCGGAAATGCTTGCCGAAGCGCTCCGGTTGCACCCGGAGCTGGCGGATAGTGCACGCCTGGCTGTATTTCCATTGAATCCGGAAGACCCCCTGCTGTGCTTGCGTTTCGACCTGGTGCTGTGCTCCGGTCTGATCATGCATCTTACGGATGGGGAACTGGCGTTGCTTGCCGGCCAAATGGTCCGGATGATCAATCCGGGCGGAACCCTGCTGCTTTCCCATTCCAACGGCAGGGAAAAATTTGAAGGGGCGCGTGACGAATACGGCCGTTTAATGATCGAACGCAACGGAGATGAAATAATCCACTTGATGACGTCAAACGGTTTTACCCAGAAAAATCAGCTCCGCACCGCGGACGGCATGGGAAGAAGCGGGCTCTATTGGATTACCCATGTCTTTTGCAAACGAGCTGGATATTAAGCTGCGCTAATAAATCGGTACTTTTTAAATAACTACCTGGCTAATCGAATTCAATTCTTCGGCTTCGGCTTGCTGGGCAAAATAAAGATCCCATCTTAGCTGAAGATTCAGCCAAAAATCCGGGGAAACCCCAAAAAATTTGGATAGCCTTAATGCTGTACTAGGGGAAACCCCTCTGCGTCCGTTGATGATCTCATTGATTCTTTGATATGGAACATGAATTGAATCTGCTAAATCGCGCTGGCTAAGCCCCATCGGCTTTAAAAATTCCTCAGAAAGCATCTGCCCAGGATGGGTTGGCGCTCGGTGAGTCGGTATTCTTATCATGGTTTACCTCTAAGTAGTTATTTTAATGGTAATCTGTAATTTCCACATCAATCGGTCCGGTTTCCATCCACTTGAAACAAACTCTGTACTGATCATTGATGCGAATGCTATGTTGGCCTTTGCGCTCTCTTTTGAGTTCTTCTAAATGGTTTCCAGGGGGAACTCGAAGTTCATTAAGTGATACAACAGAATCAAGCTGATCAAGTTTTCGAGAGGCAATATTCCAGATATTTTTGGGACATAACTTCAAAGCAGCTTTTGTGGTTGCTCCGTTAAAAATATCTTCAGTGGCCTGATTTTTAAAGGATTGTATCATGTGAGCACAATAGCACGGATACCATGCTGTTGCAAATCATCGTTTGTGTTTGATTTAGAGATAATCGACAAATTGAAGAATGATAATAAGAAAAATTGTAAACCATTAATAATAGATTGGGTTGACAATGCGCCCCTTTTTTGTGGTATGGTATTTATTTAACGGGGCCGAGGGACCAGCCCCATTTTCAATAACAGAGAGAAAGCACAAGTTTATGCAAATAATCACCGGCCGTTTTGTATTCGATCCTGAGGATGTCATATATGCGGATCATTTCCCTGGTCATGGGGTGGTACCAGGCAGTCTAATCGTGCACGCCTTTTTGAAAGCCCTTCACGGCCCGCAAACTATCAGCAAGACAGTGCAAGTGGAAGATTTCCGTTTTAAACACTTCATTCCACCCGGTGATTACGACTTTGCCATTGAGAACGCCGCGGACAAGACCGGTCCCCAACCATGGTCCTGCCGGCTCATGGACCGGGGCCGGCTCGTGGCTGCCGGGACCATAGTGTTATGAATCTGCGCTTTTCCGGAAAACAAGCCTTTATCCTAGGCGGCACCTGCGACCTGGCCCTGGACCTGGCCGAGCGCTTGATTCGCGAGGACATCATGCCCACCCTCACCCATCGGAATACCCAGGGTGTTGAACGGATCCATCATAGGTTGGCGGCATATCCGGCGCGCTATCAGACCTGTTTTCTGGACTTGGAACAGCAGGATTCCTTGCCGAATCTTTGCGGCGCCGGCGCGCCTGATCCGCAATATTTCATCGACCTGGCCCACGGGAATCTGGAAACACTGGTGGCGGCCGGCGATCATCGGGAGATCAGCGCCTATTTCAATGCCCAGGTGAGCACACGCACCCTGGTGATCCGGGAAATTTGCCGGGCCATGCTTAAAAACCACAGCGGCCGCATGGTGTTTATCTCCTCCACCGCGGCTGTCAGCCCGAATCCGGGCCAGGGGTTGTATGCCGCGGCCAAAAACGCCATCGAGGCCCTCTATCGTAACATCGGTTTGGAGCTGGGCAGCCGGGGCATAACCACTGTCATCCTGCGACCCGGCTATGTGGATGCCGGCCGCGGGCATCATTATCGGCAACGCAAATCCGAGGAGATTCTGAACAAAATACCCATCCGCCGGCTGCTGTCGGTGGATGAGATATCCGCAACCATTTTATTCCTGCTCTCGGACAGCGCCAGGGGTTTCAATGCCACGGCCCTGACCCTGGACGGCGGACTGACGGCGGGGAAATGAAATCCATGCCGGATGTGGATCAGCCTATGACTATTTTTAATGACGTGCGCGCTATTCTGGTGGACCTGCTGGATGTGGAGCCGGCCGAAATTGGTGCCGGGACATATCTGGTGCGGGACCTGGGCATTGAGTCCATCGACTTTCTGGAACTGGCCGTGGCCCTGAATAGCCGGTTCAAGGTCCGCATTGAGGACAATGATATTTTTTTGTTCGGGCTGCGCGCGCAGCTTGCCAAGGCCGGCCCCAATCCGGCCCCGACCCCGGAAGCCCTGCAGGCAAAATTTCCTTTTCTCTCCCAACAACGCCTGATGGAAATTTTACAGGATCTGGACTATGGGCCGGTGGTGAAAGTCGCTGATCTTGTGGCGTACATCCAGTGGCGCAAGGCAATGGAAGCCGCCGCATGAGTCTATCCCCTGTATCGGAATGGTTTGATCAATTGGTCCGGGAACGCCGCAGCATTCGCGCTTACCGGCCGGAGGCACCGCCGGCGGATCATATCCAGGCCATGCTGGGCTGTGCCGTCTGGGCGCCGTCCGCCTCCAACAGCCGTCCGTTTCGTTTTCTGGAACTTGCCTCCCCGGCGATCCGCCGGCATCTGGAGCAGGCCATGATTGCCGGACGGGACCGCCTGCTCGCCGGGACCGCGGAAACAAAGGCAATGAAAGCCTTGCGCAACCGCATCCGCGTCTATTGGCGGTATGCGGAATTCATGTTCCAGGCGCCGGTCCTGCTGGCGGCCGGGACCGTCCGCAGCCATACCGCCTTTGCCGAACATTTGACCGCGGCCGGTTTGCGCGAAGAAGGCCCACAGCCGGAAACAGATCGTAACCTGTCACTGGGCATGGCCTTGATGGGCCTGATGCTGAAAGCCCAAACCCTGGGGCTCGGCACCTGCATTCTTACGGCGCCGCTGATATTCATGGAACCGCCCCAGGCCCTGCCGGGGCAGCCGGATTTTCAGATTAAATGTTTTGTTACCGCCGGGTTTCCAATTGAAATACCCCGGCCGCCCGCGGCACCGGCCATGGAAACCTTTTACCGGACGATTTGACATGGCGCAACGGGTTGTCATTACTGCCGTGGGTATTGTATCCTCCCTGGGCTGGGATATCGCACGGATCATCCAAAATCTGGAAGCGGGCAAGGTCTGCTTCGCCCGCCCGCCCTTTGAGCCCACGGTGGCGGTTGCGCCGGTGGCGGATTTTGATGCGCGTTTTCACATCGGCCGCTTCAAGCATCTGCGCTATCTGAACCGCGGCGCCCGGTTCGCCGCGGCCTCCGCCTGCCGGGCCGTGGCGCAGTCGGGCCTGACTCCGGCCAAGCTTGCCGGCGCCGGCCTTTTTGTCGGCGCCGGACCCCATCTGGATATCGGCACTGAATTTCCGGAAATTCACCAAGGCAATCTGGATTACGAAGGCCTGGCTGCCCTTTGGATGCTGCGCTTCCTGCCCAACAGCGCCGCCGCCGCCATAGCACAGCTTTGCGGCCTGCGCGGCGAAAACGCCACCATTGCCACCGCCTGCAGTGCCTCACTCCAGGCCATCGGGGAAGCCTTCCGCCGCATCAAAGACGGCTATCTGGATGTGGCCCTGGCCGGCGGCGGCGATTCCCGTCTCAACCCCGGCGGCATCCTGGCTTACAAAAAAGCCGGTGTCCTGTCGGCATTGCCGGGCCCGCCGGAACAGGCAGGACGGCCCTTTGACGAACTTCGCCAAGGATTTGTCCCCGGAGAAGGCGGCGCTTTCCTGGTGCTGGAATCCCTCACCCATGCCCAAGAGCGGCGGGCGAGTATTTGGGGAGAAGTTTGCGGCTTGGGACTCTCCCTGGACGGTCTTACCATGACCGCCCCTGACAGCAAAGGAATTCAGGCGGAAAAAGCCGTCCGCAGTGCGCTGCAAGAAGCCGGCTTATCTTCGGAAGAAGTGGATGTCATCTCGGCCCACGGCACCGGCACCTATCTGAATGATGCCGTGGAAGCCGACCTGATCCATAGGGTTTTTGCGCCGCGAACTCCGGCGGTCACGGCTTTCAAATCCTGGATCGGCCATAGCGCTTCCGCTTGCGGCGCTTTGGAAACCGCGCTGCTGCTGATCAATATGCAGGCGCAACTGCTGCCGGAAATACGAAACCTGAACCGGCCCTGCCGGTCGGCGGTGAATTTCCTCAATCAAAAGCTTGCGGGGAGTATTCAGACCGCCGTCATACAAAATTTCGGCTTTGGAGGACAAAATTGCGCCCTGGTGATTCGCCGACATCAAGCTTGACCATCTGCACCGGCATGGCCCATTTCCGGCTGGTCAATTCCATCCGGGAAGTGGATGCGACCGGCATAATGGGTGAAGCCGGGCTGAACCAGGCCCCTCTGTTTACCGGCATAGAGTGCCTGGCCCAACTGGGGGCCTTGCATGTGCGCTATCTGTTGGATTTCGGGCAGCATGCCTTTCTGCTGAAGATACGACATTGCAGCCTGCCGGCAATGGAGAGCCTGGACGGAAACTTTTTGCTTACCGGCCGGCGCCTGCATGCCAGCGACCGGGCCTTCCTCTACCACCTGGAAGGGCGGGACACTGACAGCACCGTCATTTGCGCCGACATGTTGTTCGCCGCCATGGATTATGACCGCCATTTTTCCCGTGAACGCCTGCAAACCCACTACCGGGAGTTGTTCAGCGGTTTATGCAACAGGCCTGGGGCACCTGTTAAAGGGCTTGTCAAGAGTTAGTGGATCATGGCCTGCACTTCTTGTTCAGTTGGCAGTTCTTTTAAATTTTGATTTGCCATTTTTCAGGATAGAAACATTTTTTTGCCACGAAATCCACGAAAGGCACGAAGAAAAAACTTAAACTTGGCCGGCGCAGTCGGGGAAATTGCGTGTCCTGCTAAGCGGGTGGTAGAAAAAAATTAAGGTCTTTTGCTGCCAAACGGTATTTCAAATATTTCAACATCGGCCTTGATCATAGTTTCGGCCATCCTCCATTGTGGGAGCGGCTTCCAGCCGCGATAAGGCCGAAACGATGACCAAGGCCTCAACATCCCATAGGTTATACAACAGGGTCGGTTTCAATGAAGCCGGAGCAGTTCTGCTCCGGAAATCAAAGGGTGTCTTTATTGCATACAAGAATCTATCGCGCTTCAATGAGGCCGGAGCAGCTCTGCTCCGGAAATCCCAAAATTCAGTGGGGGCAGTACGGCATCAATATCGTGCTTCAATGAGGCCGGAGCAGTTCTGCTCCGGAAATCCCGGGTATCAGTCTTGGTGTAAGTGCTGCCAGAATCAGCTTCAATGAGGCCGGAGCAGTTCTGCTCCGGAAATCCGGCAAAACCCTGGAGATAGGGATAAAATGATTGCCCTGCTTCAATGAGGCCGGAGCAGTTCTGCTCCGGAAATCCACCCTGATGACACGGACTGTTTTTTGGACGGTTATGCTTCAATGAGGCCGGAGCAGTTCTGCTCCGGAAATCTAAATAAGGCGGGGTTTTTTCAACCGCGACAAATATGCTTCAATGAGGCCGGAGCAGTTCTGCTCCGGAAATCCTCTTGGGAATTTGTGATTAATGTGGTCAAAAGTGCTGCTTCAATGAGGCCGGAGCAGTTCTGCTCCGGAAATCTTCAAAGTGGTGATGACGATTGAGTGCCATAAATGTCGCTTCAATGAGGCCGGAGCAGTTCTGCTCCGGAAATCTATCATGCTTAAACCAGAAAGACACAGACCCAACAGCTTCAATGAGGCCGGAGCAGTTCTGCTCCGGAAATCAAGGCCCACAACCGGCTGAAGTCGCCGAGATGAATTTAGCTTCAATGAGGCCGGAGCAGTTCTGCTCCGGAAATCTGCCATAACTACCTCCACGAAAACATCAACACAAAAAAGCTTCAATGAGGCCGGAGCAGTTCTGCTCCGGAAATCGGCTTTTCTCTTCAAGTTCCGACCATAACTTATCTAGCTTCAATGAGGCCGGAGCAGTTCTGCTCCGGAAATCCGTTCAGCCCAGGGGCGACAATAAACACGCTTAACAGCTTCAATGAGGCCGGAGCAGTTCTGCTCCGGAAATCGACTCTTGTCCCGCCTGTGGCAGCATCAATTAAACGCTTCAATGAGGCCGGAGCAGTTCTGCTCCGGAAATCCGCATTAAATTACGTGTTTAAAAATAAACTCATAGAGCTTCAATGAGGCCGGAGCAGTTCTGCTCCGGAAATCTTGATCAAATTGAGCATCAACCCTGCGTCTATGTTTTGCTTCAATGAGGCCGGAGCAGTTCTGCTCCGGAAATCGTCAGAATGCCGGCCACCAGCTCGCCCACCACAAAAGGCTTCAATGAGGCCGGAGCAGTTCTGCTCCGGAAATCCTCACAGGGGGATTTCGCGGTTACACAAGAAAATGGGCTTCAATGAGGCCGGAGCAGTTCTGCTCCGGAAATCCTTAAAAAAGATACGCTATCAAGCCCCGAAGGCAAAGCTTCAATGAGGCCGGAGCAGTTCTGCTCCGGAAATCCTGGGTCCGACCGCAGCAGCGCTGACAGCGAATTTAAGCTTCAATGAGGCCGGAGCAGTTCTGCTCCGGAAATCGCCGCCTTTGCAATGCCATAGCGGTAAATGGTTCTATAACGCATTTTCGAGCGCTTGGCAAATGCGGCTAAATGGCGGTGATGGGTTTTGTTTATTTCCGACTGCTTCATTTTTAATTCCTAAATTTTCAAAGAACTTATCGCCTCTCGAGCGCTCACGGTGTTTTATAGACCATTGGAGTGCTCGATTACAGGCGGCAAAAAAAAACGCAGGCAACTGCCTATTTATTCTGATCGATAAGTCCCAAACCTTTAGTCTTCAGCCTATTTACCTCAACACCTGCAACAAATCAAACAATCACCGCCTTCCGCTCAATCGGCTCAAAGGCCTTGCCGATAAAATTTACCCGCAACCGGACATTTTCCGCCGGTCCCAGATCGATGATCAAAACATGATCGTCCTCATGATCAACGAGCGCGGAAAGCTTATCGGTCAGGCGCAACACTTTCTCCCGGCTCAGGCGGCATTGAAATACGGAAAGTTGCAGCCAATCGCCGTACCCCTTCATGGTTTTATACACCTTACGCCACCGCCGGGGTTCATGGATGTCGTAGCATACCAGGTAAGTATGTTCCATCCGGTTCACCGCGTAAGGAAATTGGGATAGCGGGGGATTTCCCCGGCCAAAAAACGGACCAGCAGTCGCGCCTGGACTTCAAACAATCGGCGGTAGCTGATCCGGTATGAAAAAATCGGATGAGTCACCTCCTGGGCCAGGCGCCGTTCAAAGGCGGCGATGAAGCGCTTACGGCCGGCCGGTTTCAGGTTGCAGCCGGCCGCGCTGTGGATGAAATCATCCGGTTTGATCTCGCCGTTATTGATGGCCATGAGCACGGTGGAATCCGCCACCAAAGGCCGGAACGGTTCCATCATATCCAGGGCCAGGCCTGGTCGGCCGTAGCGCAACTGGTGATAAAACCCGCGGTAGGGATCGAGACCGACGGCAGACAGCGTCACGGTCCATTCGCGGGTGAGCATGGCATAGGCAAAGGACAGCAGCGCGTTTACCGGATCTTTGGGCGGCCGCCGGTTGCGGGATGTGAAGTCAAACCCTTCGGCCCCTTTGCGGCATGCCGGTGAAACCATACCCGGCAGGTTTTCAAAATAGCGCCGGGCCGCATTGCCTTCCACACCCAGCAGAACGGAAATGGATTCGGCTCTGGCTGCCTGAGCCGCATCGTTTTTCAAGGCTTGTAATACTTCCGGCGGGGCTTTGTCGGTGTCTTCATCATCCGTCGGTTTCCAATTCCGCCGCAACAAGGTGCGGCAGTTATGGATTTTGCCCACCACCAGCCAGCGAGCCAGCCGCAAGCAGGTTTGAACGTCGAAACTGGCCTGGTATTGCAGCGTCCGGGTCATGACGTTTTTATGGCCCGTGCCCACCGTGTGGCCGATGAACCAGCCGCCGTAGCTCATGAAAGTCACGGGGATTTCCCGGCGGAAGCATTCGTGCAGGGCGGGCGTGCTGATACCGGCATGACCGAACAACACTACCTGGGAGGTATCGTTGTAACGGGCCTCGGCCACCCGCTCCCGTTGTTCCTCCACAATGATTTGCTCACCGTCCTTTTTCAGGTAGCTTCCGGAAGATTGGATATACAGCGGCAACCCCTCCTGGACCTGGGCGAAAATCGGGCGCACACCGGCGGTTGTTTGATTCAGAAAACCGACTTCGTCTGGCAGGCATATGCCGGCCAGGGAGCAGCGGCCGCATTTGGGGCTGTCCGCCAGCGGCGCCGGCGGTTTGTCCAGATCCGCCAGGCCGCGCAGGCTGGAAATGGACGCCATGGTCAGGCCGACCAATTCCTCGTCAAACGCGACCTTGACCCGCTCCCGCGACCCGGCAAAATACAGATATCCGTATTCACTATTGAAGGCATGTTCCCGCAACAACAATCCCTGGGCGCAGACCTGCACCCGCTCAGGGTCATAGGCCCCGGCCGCCACATGGGGCCGTTTGCCTTTCTTATAATCCACCGGCTGCACTCCGTCCGCATCACCCTCCACCAGATCGATTTTCGCGGTAAGTCCCAAGCGCTCGGAAGTCAGATGCACCGAGCGGGCGTGGATCTTCTCCATTTCATCCCCTTCGCCGGGCAGCTTTCCCGCGGCCTGATCCACCCGCTTGTGGCGGATAGCCCCTTCCACCGTGTCGGCATTGTGGGCGAACTCGCCCTGGACCCACATCAGGTAGGCCAGTCGCGGGCAGTACACATACTCGTTGAGCATGCGGGCGGGAATGATATCCGCTTGGGATGGAGAGCCAATCTTGGTTTCATCTTGCATTTTCATTTCCAATAAAATTATTTTTGATGTCGGGTCATTTGATCCAACACCCTTTGCCCTCTTGCCGTGAGCCGATATTTCTGAAAACGGCTTTGGGGCTTATTGGGGATGGTTGCTTCAATAAGCCCTAATGTAAGCGCTTTAGCGAGCATGGTGGAGCGAAAATGTTCTCTATGTTTAATATTTAGATGCGCCATCAATTCTTTCGTGTTTTTAGGTTCCGCGCAAAATGAAATGAGCTTTAGCAAGCTCTCGGTGACTTGCTCGGTGACTTGCTCGGTGACTTGCTCGGTGACTTGGGGGGGCTTTTCGGCTACAGCCAACCCATTAAAAACCGTGACCCGAAATCCCTCACCGATTTCCTCGAACTTGGGCAGAGGCAAGCCATTGGCTTCAAATTCCCGCAAAACTCGCCGGATGCCCGTTCCGTATTTTTCGATCAGGCCGGCCTCCTTGAACATGTCGGCGATCTTGCGGTTACGGACAGCCGACGTATAATCACCTGTGAGTAGCCGCTCAACTGTGAGACCCGACGGCAGCTTGCCGGGATTATATATTTCGATGCGGTCGTCATAAATTTTAATAATGGAGTCCGACGAGCTGGAATAATCCCGGTGTACAACGGCATTGATGATGATTTCGCGCACGGCCTCCAGCGGGTATTCCCAGCGTTCTTCCCGTTGCGGCTCGCCGGAGATGATATAGGCCTTGTTGATATGCTTGCGGATAAATGCCATTACGCCGTCTACTTCGGCAAAAAGATCCGTCTTCAGCCTGGCGCCGTCCTTGATGATAATGGGCGTTTGAAATCGGCCGAGCTCGATAGCGCTCAGGCTCGATTCACCGGCCATGAAAAGAAAGAAGGCGGCGCGGGTGAGTCGGCCGTCCCGAAGCAACTCGAATTTGCGCAACAAAGTCAGCGGATCATCCTGGATGGGAACTTCCCGAGTCCGATTGACCCGTTCGACAAATGCCTGCACCTTCTCAAAGGAAATGTCGGCTTCCGTATGGAAATCGTCGATATAATAGTCCCAACTCGTGTTGAATGTTTTCAGATGTTCGTTGACCACTTCCGAGACAGTCATCTGGTGGTTGGCGTTTTTCACCCGCCTGAAATACCTTCCCCGGCAGGCTACCGGCTTGATGGGGTACTCCGGGACAGACAGAATGGCTATATCTTTCTTTTTAAACCGGACCACATCCACATCCGGAATGAGCGCATTGGAGGAGCTCAGTTTCACCTGGTTGATCCAGTTTTGAACGGTCTCCTTGCCCACATCCACACCAACCACTTGCCTTGTGTCCGAAATACCGATCAATACCCGTCCGCCATGGGTATTGGCAAAAGCGGTCAATGTTTCGACGGCCTCCCGGTCGAATACTTTCTTGAACTCAATGGTTTCGGATTCACCTCGTTTGAGAAGCGCCGGAATTTGCTTGTTGGTTAATTTTAACATATCAATAACTTTTCATATTTGTTAGCCCATTAGTAGCCTATTTAAATCATAGGTAGCCTATTCGACCTACGCCGGATCATAGTTCCACCGGTATACCTTTTTTCAATCAATCGCCCTGAATCTGCCCCGTCTATGGTTTTTGCCGGCCTGAGACTTTTCACCGGTGAAACCGATCTTTCTTCTCGGTTTCGACTCGACATCCAACAGTTGTTTGATGGCCTGAAAAACAATCTGGAAATTTTGATCGTATTTTTGTTCCATGTCCTCAATTTTCTGTTTCAACTCCTTATAGCCGTCCAGCATGCGGCGCAAATGGGTAAAGGCCCGCATTATCTGAATGTTGACCTGGATGGCGCGTGGGCTGCGCAGCACACTTGAAAGCATGGCAACACCCTGTTCAGTGAAGGCCATGGGTGCATAGCGCATGCCGCCCCATCTTGAGGTCACAATTTGTGACCTCAAGTTTTCGAACTCTTCCAGGGCCAATTCAAACATGAAATCATCCGGAAAGCGTTCGATGTTGCGTTTAACCGCCTGCTTGAGAACTTTGGTCTCCACCTGGTAAAGTGCGGCCAAATCGTAGTCGAGCATCACCCGTAACCCACGTATGTGGTAGATCTTTTCGGCTATGCCTTCAACGGGGACAAGATGGCTTGATTTGAGTTCGGTATCCAATGATCATCTCCTGTTTCCATCAGCATTGCCAAAAAGCCCCAAACCGAAATGGGAGCCGTAGCCAAGGCACAGCGGCCCTTTAACCGGTTCTGCAAAAACAAGCGTGAACGAAAAACCGCAGTCAACTTGAGGTCACAAATTGTGACCTCCATTTTCATATCTGCTAAACCTTTCTACCATCCAATCAAACCGGCAGCGCCAATGAAAAATTACGGTAGTACTGATTTGGCGCAATACGTTCGCACCGATAAATTTCAACAATTCCCCTGGCTATCAGATTTTCACGTGAAGGTTTATCCTCATGAAGTTCTTTCATCGATAACAGTGAGCGGGCGGTATCCACCGAGACCGCAGGTGTCCAGATCGGCCATGTGAAATAAAGTCGCCTTTGTTTGCTTGTGAAAAAGCCTGTTGTCACCAGACCAGATTGCAAAGGCACACAAGGGAAAAGAGCCAACGCCTCTATCGCAAGTGCGTTTGCTCCATTCATTGTTCCTTCTTTATTTTTGCTCGGATCATTCCATCGCAAGGCATATCGCTGGTCTTCCAGGGGATCCCAACGAAGGCTGAATCCTTTATCCTTGTAATCCCATATTTGAAAAAGCGTCCGACGAATTTCTTCCACACCAATCGAATGCCTAATGGAAAGTGCATAAAATGGGAAACCTTGCCCGGCAGCATCACCGCTTCTTACCATCCGAAATAGAGTGTCCTGAAATTTATCATTCTCCTTATCGGTATAAGCATCGCTTCCGAATGAACTAAAAAGATCTGCGTTGCGACGGTCATCGGGTGAAACCCGTATTTGGATTTCCTTAAGTTTAGAACGCAAAGTTGTTACAGAAAAGGGCATTTTTTTATCTATTTGAAAAGGCTCCGCGGAAGTTTCCGATAAAGCAGTAGTTATTGTATCGGAAAATGCATCTTCCGTATTCTCAAAACCCAATAAATAAGGTCGCCATGTGCCACATTCGATTATCCATCCTATTGAAATTTTAGGATTAATGCGTTGAGCCGTCACTGCTACTCCCAACGCCGCAAGAAATCCCAACGGATTGGCACCATCTATACCTTTCAGGATGATTTTACTCATTTTTTTCTCTCCGTTCATTCTCCTCCCATTCGCTCCGGCGATGGTCAGCCAGTCGGAGAATTGCTTCGAGCCAGGCAAGCCCCCACCAGCCGTAACGGCGAGTGAGCTGCCAAAAACGCTCCGAAACTCCGGAATCCAGGCGTTCGAGTCCGGTATCCGAGCTGGCAGATAGATGGGAGCCTTTCAGATTGATTGCCACATCAACCGGCTCCAGATCATCCACCACCGGCGCGAAAGGCCGACAATAACCGTGATGGCTTTCAATCAGGTGTAAAACCAAGTCCCGAAGTTCCGAATCGTCCGGTAATTTTTCAGACGCGGATTCCGCCATACGGACAGACAAGAGTTCATGTCGCCCCCCTTCAGGATAACCGACTGCCTTTCGCGCGCAGGCAAAAGTCAACCTCCCTTGCGGCATGTCGGCTGACTTGGCCAGCAGATCACCTCTTGCCCAGGGGTTCCCGCCCTTTAGGAGCGCCTGAAATCGAGGATCAGCTTTTCCAGCATCGTGAAGTTGCCCGGCGCATTCCAAGGCCTTGGCAAGCTCAGGTAAACACAACCCTGCCGCGAACCGTCCGGCGAGAACGGAGACACCCGCGAGATGGGATTCAAGAGAAACATGAGCGGTTCCCGAAGCACTGGCGTCATCCTCGTCGGTGAACCAGTCCACCTCCTCGTTGAGCGACTCATTGGCTATGGTATCAAGCCGGTCTCGCCCCTTGATGATGAAACCCTTGCCGATGGGATGCAGAATTACAGAGCGTTTCAATGATGATTCACTAGAAAGTCCGGCAGCTATTCTTCTAAGCCAGCCTGGCGCGGTTTCATCGCCGGCGAGAAATGCAACAGCTTCCCGCAAAGAAACTGTAACGCTTTCCGGATCTTCCTCGTATGCAGCCCGAGTGTCGTTCGCCAGTTCCAAGAACCTGGATTTCGAAACGTTGTCCGGCCACATTGCAATTACGTCGGGATGAAGCCTAAACATCGCCTTTGCGCGGGCGGCGGCATAGGCCCGATCCCCCCAGTCGAGAACGGGCGGTGTATCGGTGGAGCAAGGAATATCGCCCAGGGATTCCCAATCTTTTTCTTTAGCTGAAATTACAATCACGTCTCCGGGACGGATTGCCAGGGGATCAGAAATCATCTCGGCTTCATCCCGGTCTCGCCAGCGAATCACCCGGCGGGCGCCGGTATGGCGGTTTTTATCGGTTGCGCCCTCTATAGGCTCGTCGGTCACGCCTTCCACATCCGAAACAGCATGGTCCATTGTTTCTCCGCTTGCCATCCACCTCCTTATCGCCCAAATGGGTACGGCAAGGGACTCAGCGGTGGAAGGCGGGCAGTATGCAAGCACATCCATTGAGGCTTCCCGGCCTGCTGTTGTATTCAGGTCTATGTCTGCGCGCCAGCATACTTGAACATCGGCGGAAGTTCGGCCCGGCCCATGCAGAAACACGGATACATCGGGAGTCGGAACAGGTTCCGGTTGGGTTTGAACCCAGCAATCTACATGGGCGGGCAGCATTACAGGTGCGTGGTTCACTGGTGCGTTCAGCAGCGCAAGTTCCTCATGCTCCGGAAGCCGTTCAGCTAAAGCGGAGATCCCCATATCGATTTCACCGGTTTCACCGGCTTGCTGGTTCAGCCATTTCCAAGTCCGGGCTATCGCCTCGCCGTATACGGGATCTTCTGCGCTAGATTTTACGAGATGGGTGGGCATGAGAATGGCGGCGCATGCTTTGATTTCCCTGCCCATTCGATTGAGCCTACCGAAACGTTGGCGTAAAGCGTCCAGACTAGCGCATTCCGTGACCAACATATCGAAGTCAAGATCGGCGCCGACTTCCAAAGTCTGTGTTGCCACCACGAACACGGGGGAAGCCAACCTTCGGTTGCTTGATTTGGCTGAGGAAAGATCGAATTTATGAAGCCGCTCAGTAACAGTGTCGTCTTTGTCGATGGGTCGCATTCTTCCGGTCAACAGAATGGCGTTATCGCCGTACTTGGATGCAAGCAGACGGTGAGTCGCCCGTGCAGTCGCCACGTAATTGACGAATATCACAGCAGCCATTGGTTTGCCATCGACGAGAGATTCGATTTCCTTCACCAGCTCCCCGGCCAGTTCCTCTCCTGTCTTTCTACTGTCTGTTTTGCAAGTTCTTAAGCAAGTTTTTTTAGGGGCTAATTGCCGGTTTCCTAGGGGATGTCCCTTGGTCCTGGATTCTTGCGACGAGTCCTGAAATATATCCTGTGTTTCAGGTGGCGTTGCTGATAATATTGACACATGAAAGGGGTTGGATAGTGGCGCTTCAGCCCATTGCCGGTATTTCCGGATGGCATGAAGGGTTTCCATAAAAGGTTGTGAGCAGTGAGCCTCGTCCAACAGAATCAAGGCATCGTTGGCCGCAAGTCCGGCCTGAATGGGCCATGCTTTAGGAGATCGGCCGTATGCCCGGAAAAGGAGACGCGAACCAAGTTGGTCAACAGTAGAAGCAATAATAGCCGGCTGAAGTGGTGACCGCGCCCAGGCATCAGAGCGGTACATACCTCCTCGCAATTGGAAACACGTGAGAGGGATATTACCCCCTGCCAATTTTCGAAGCTTGTCCGCAACCTGGCGGACGATGCCGTTGTCGGCTTCCCGCAGTTTTTGAGCTAACCGGTGTGCGCGGCCAAAAGCTTCGTCTACGATGATCCGACGGTCCACGACAAAGAATATCCGACGGGGCAACCCAGGTCTCTTTTCCGCACTTGCTGCCAGGGAATATACTGCGATGTCGAGGCAAGCGGTCTTCCCGGCGGCGGTGGGCAATGCAATTGCTTCCGGCCATGGCCGATTTGCATTTTGCAAAACCCGCCGGACCAAATCCTGCTGCCAGGCAAAAGGGACATAGCCCCATAAGGCCTTAAAGAAATCAGAAAAGTTATCAGAGTTCAGGTCAATCATTCAGTTGCCCTCCCCTGATCCATTGATCGGCATAAACCGTAACCCCTGAAACGTCCAGCACCCACCAGGACCGGACCATTCACCCGTTCCGAAAAAAGGATAACTGCATGACAATGATACATCCGGCCGTTGTCTGATTTCCGATTGATGGGCGGAAACTCGCGGGAATGGGGTACACCCTCAACAAGAGATACAGGGTGCAACAGAACCTTCTCGGGTCGAGGAAGGCCTATACGTTCACAAGCATCTTGTACGATTGAGGCAGCCCATTCCCACTTGTTCTTTCCATTGAAATGCCGATCCAGCACAATCGGTGTGACGCTGGCCCACATTCGCGACGGTCCTACCCAAGGATCACACCGTAAATTCCAAGGCGGCGATTCTCGGGTTTCGAGTTCCATCGAGCACTCAAGCCAGTTCCCATTAAAAAGTTTGATCTGTCGTGGCAACCCATTGTCATCCCGAAGCCAGGAATCAATGGTTCTGCCAGCTTCTTTTTTATCAATGATTCTTGGTAATACCAATGCGGCGCCCATAATCCTGCTATCGGCATGTACTCTTCCCACAAAAGGTAAGGGGAAAAAAGCCAGATGTGGTGTAAGCGACCGGCTACCATCCTGCCGGTGGCCGGAGAGCCACTCAGGAATCGGTTCTGGGCAGGCGGAAAGAAGGCTGCCACGGATGGCTTCTGTCAGCTTAAGGGTTGAGGTCAGGTTCAGCCGTTTTCCGGAAATGTTCATGATAACCAACCGTTCGTCAAACAGACTTTTGGAATTATCGGGCAGGGACGGTTTTGACGGATGTGCATATCCCTGCCACAGTCCGGGTTCCGGCCGCAGGCTGCTGGGAGTCCGTCCCTCGAAGGCTTTGATCTCCTTGGCGCACGTGGCGAGATCGTCATCAATAGCTTCCAATTCATGTCGAAAGGGCACCTCCGCCTGTTTTTTATCTGTACTCTTCAGGCCTTTGAGGGCTTCCTTCCGTTTCCGATCGATTTCCTTCTTCCTTTCCTGGAGTGATGTGAGGGTCGCAGTTAACTCCCTGTGTCGAATAACTTCGTTTTTGTTGCATCTGGTTTTTAGGTATTCGAGTCTCCCTGGGCCGAACACACGCAGACGGTGCAACGCTACGCCTTCCACTGGAACAAGGTTGGGGAAAGGCGGTTGTTCAGTTACCCACATTTGTACGAAAGATGAAGAATGGCCGACGGAAATCACCTTGCTACATAAAGATGTAAGAGGGGCGAGGTATCTTTGTGGAATTTCCTCATTCCAAACCAGGTAGACTATGGGAATATGTGGAATAGCAATCGGGAATTTGCGGGGTTGGCGAGGACGGTGCTCTGGGACTAGGCTGAGACCAGATTCTTTAAGCCTTCCTAAGTTGCAGGTATCGGGTAACTTTTTGCTAAGGCCCGTGTCATTAACCGGAACGTAACATGTGACCGGAGTGCCATCTTTCAGCTCTCTACGATATTCAGCCTTAGTGGCGGCGATACTGGGTGAAGGCAGTCTTTCGAGCCACTCGATTGTCTCTTTTTCCTGCTCACTCTGCCCGGTCTCGAACCAGGAAGCTGAAATAGCCATAAAGATTCGGTCAGGGTGCGGAGGCCATTCGACTCGTTCTTTTTTTGCTCCGTCGGCGGCCGCCATTGACCACCCATTCAGGTAGTGGATGCCTAATCCAAACATCATTCACCGTCCCCGGCTTCGCTTTGAGCCGTATTTTTTTGGCTACGACGCACTAATTCGATCAGGTCGGGATGCGGCGATAGTGAAATCTTGCCCTGCCAAGGAAGTCCCGCTTCCTGGGCATTAGCAACAGCTTGATTGAACAGAGAGATAGCTATTTCTGTTCCCACCTTATATTTTTTGGGTTCAATGCCCGGCTCAGCTACTAATTCCCAAATTAATTCCTGGGTAGGGAGCAGTTGGCATCGTGACCGGAGATCTGCCCCTTCTTCACGCGTCATTGTTGCCGCCAGCAGGCCAAGCGCGGCTAAAACAGTTCTGGCTTTGGCATCTATCTGATGTTCTTGGCCATTTTTCCCACTAAGTGGAAACTTCAGCCTACGAATCGCTGACAGTGAAATAACCGTTGTTTGTATGGCTCTCTTAATGGTGATTCCGCCTTCTATGATCTGTGGTGGTATATTGCTATGGTTCACTTCCGAAGGTTTGCCATCTTTTTTCTTACCGATTTTTACCGGTTTATCACCAGCCGATTTGATATCTATGGTCCAGTCAGGATTATGATCGTTTTTTTCGATTCGATTATAAATAGGACCGGCATCAAGCCTCACCTGAAGAGGGTCAATTCGGCTGCTGGTATTAACACCTATTTGAGCATTGACACCAATAATTTCAGAAACGATAGCCCTTTGAATTTTTGCACCTAATCCGCCCCTAGGACCAGTGGAATCCCATACACCGAAAACCAGTGCCGTTGGGCAGACGCCGAACAGACCTGTGGCATTCTGTACATCTGTTATGTCCAAAATCTTTCCAATACAAGATTTTCGAAACATCACTTTGTTACCGTTTTCCTCGATCAAGCTGTCTCTGAAAATGGCATCCGCGATACGATGGGGAGCTTCCAGGCTGGAAACTGTGAACTTTTTAAGGAGGCGGTCATCATCGAAATTTGCCTCTAAAACCGGCAGTTTTATGCGTTCCCCACGCACGGCCGATAGAAGCGCCAATTCCATTCGGTTCGCCTGTGACTGAACCGAATCGAGAAGCACACAAGAGACAGGTTCACCATTTATAATGCGGGTTTCCACAGCGTATTTACCTCCCTCATAAGTGGGCGGAAACACCTTATCTCCCGGACCTCCGGCCGGCTGGTACTCTGTAATACAGCGGAACGCCGCTGCTTTTTCACCAACCGCTTGCTGCAATGTATTCAGATTCAATTCTTCCGACATAACCTTTCTCCTTTCATTTATATGTGTTTTTAGAATATTGATTATAAATTATTCCCACCTCTACCCGCACAACAATCCACCCTTTACCCGAGTCGACCTCGTATATACGGCACTCCAAATCCGCGCCTTGTTCCAGCAAACGGCTGATGTGTTTTTTGTCCGAGCGGGGCACGTAGCCGAGCTTGGAATTGCCCAGGTGAATCTCCACGGCAAAGGAATCGTAGCGGTTGCGCGGCTCGCGGGTCAGGCGGAGCCGGTCGATGGGCCGCAGGCGCGATATCAGGGAAGGGCC
Source organism: Desulfosudis oleivorans (assembly GCA_020723325.1). Classification (GTDB taxonomy): domain Bacteria; phylum Desulfobacterota; class Desulfobacteria; order Desulfobacterales; family SURF-7; genus DYJD01. The sequence goes on from DYJD01000002.1 coordinate 296,337, forward strand.
TTTATAGTATTGGAAACCGGCAATGGAAAAACGGTTGAGTAGCAGACGGGCCGACGGCTCGGAGGCCATGGGAGCGGCTCCGGCCGACGGCGCCAGGACGGCCAGGGGCAGGGCGCTGATCATTTTCAGAAACTTGCGGCGGTTTGCGGCCATGGGAAACCTCCTTGGTTGTTGGCAAATCTTTTCCCGATCGAGGCAGATAAACATCTGAGTGGCAACGGTTCAGCATAGCCCATATCATAGGTGGTGGGACATCCGGGTTCCCAGGTTTTTATTTTTTTATTCTGTCTCCTGAATTCTGAGTTCTGGATTCTGAATTTTATAAATCTTCTCCATTTTGTTGATTTCCGTCCGAATCTCTTCCCGCAACTCAGCCGGCGCGACCACCTCGCAGTCCGCGCCGAATTGCAGGATTTTCATTTTAATCTCCCGGAAATCGGCGGCCGGCAGGGTCAGCTCCAGTCCGCCGCCGGGCAGCTCGAAAAGGATCTGGTGCGAATGCCAGTGCTGTTCCCGGATCCAGCGGGATCGGAATGATGAAAACCGCTGCGTTACCGGCACGGTTTCATCACCGTGAAACAAGCCGAAGGCATTCTGTAGCATGGGGCGCCAGGCGCTTTCCGGGCGCGATTCAAAGCTTTGTTCAAGAGACGAAAGCGCATGCATGCGCGACAGGTAAAAAAGCCGCCAGTCTTCCCGTTTGCGGCACCAGGCGATCAGAACCCAGGAGGCATTGTAATGCAGCAAATGGTGGGGCTCGACAGTGCGCTCTGTGCGCGCGTTTGTTTGGGGCGAATGATATTGAAAGGAGATCAGGCGGCGATTCAGTAAAGCCCAGGCGCTCAATCGGAAAATCTCTTCCTGGGCCGGAGAAAATCCACTCCAGACAGCGGAAAAGGCGCTATCAACCGATTCAGGATCAAAGCCGGTGCGGCGCGCTCCGGAGAAAATTTTTTCTTGCAGGCGGTCCAGCTCGCGACTGATATACCCGCCGGCGGATTGCTCCAGCAAACGCCGGGCCGTGAGCAGGCAGAGCACCTCCTGCTGGCTGGCCGGCAGGCAGGGGAGTTCATACAGGTCATTGGAGTAATAATATCCCTTGCGACTGGAATCATATTCCAAAGGTGCGTTGAAACGGTCCCGCAGGCAATTGATATCCCGTTGGGCGGTTTTTTGGGAAACTTCAAAGTGGGCGGCCAAACGCGCGGCGTTGGGATGCCGACCGCTCTTGGCCTGTTCATGAAGCCAGACGACGCGTTCAAATTGAGGAAATAGCGGCATAACCATCTCCTTATTTTTGGGGGTCAAACCTTGATTATTGCACTAATCGAATCGCCAAATGATGGAACGTCCGTGGATTAAAGCAAAAATCAAGGTTTGACCCCATGACCGACCCCACAACCATTATTTAATGAAAGAACAGCAATAGTCGCTGACGGTTTTCACTTTCAGGCTGAATTTGGAGCCGGCAGGAACTTCAAAGGATTGGCCGCCTGAAACCTGGCGCCATTCCTGGGAGCCCGGCAGCAGCACAGTGAGATCGCCACTGATGATTTCCATGATTTCTTTTTCCGCTGTATTGAATTCGTATTCTCCGGGAAGCATGACGCCGAGGGTCTTTTTAGAGCCATCCGGAAACAGGATCGTGCGGCTTACGACTTTTCCGCCGAAATAGATATTGGCTTCCCGTATCACGGTTACGTTTTTAAATTCCGACATGAGGGTTCCTTTCTGATTTTAGGGGGCCGGCGCCGGCTTGGTTTTGGCGCTGATGGCCGCCCGGATTTCGGGGAGTGCGGCCCGGGCCGCTTTTTCGCCCGCTTCGATCAAACGTTTTTTCTGAGTGAAATCATCGTAGGTGACATTGCCCACATCCGGATGGATGACCACGTCGGCGTCCTTTACTCCCAACACGCCGATCTGGGCCGACATGATGGTGACGGAATGATAGGCCACTTCAATGGGATTTTTCGGGGTCTGCTGGGGCAGGGCCGGATCAATGACCACGGCGATGACCACATCGGCGCCTTTTTTGCGCACAAAATCAACGGGAATGGGGTCGGTTACACCGCCGTCCACAAACACCCGGCCATTGATTTCCACCGGCACAAATACACCGGGAATGGCGCAGGAGGCATGCACGGCCCGGGCTACGGGACCTTGATCAAATAATACGGACCGGCCCTGGCGCAAATCAACGGCCACCGCGCCATAGGGAATTTTCATTTGTTCAATGGTTTTATTGCGCAGGTGGGTATTCAAAAAGGCTTCCAATTTTTCGCCCTTGACAAAGCCGCCGGAAAAAATTGAAAACGCCCCGAAGTCGAAGATGTCTTCTTCCTGAATGGCAATGGCATGGAATTCCGCATCCAGCACGCTGCCCGTATCGGCATAGATGGCGCCGATTAAGCTGCCCACGGATGTGCCGATGATCACATGGATGGGAATTTTCTCCTGCTCCAGCACCCGGAGAACCCCGATTTCGGCAAAGCCCCGGGCGCCTCCGCCGCCAAGGGCGACTCCCACCTTGGGCGGTATTTGCGCGTCGGTGGCTATGGCAGATTTTTCGTCGGGTTTGGCTCCGAACAAAACGCAGGCCGGCAATAAATAACACATCAGCAATACCAAGGTTGTTGCAAGAAGCGGATTTTTGCACGTGCTCATAGGATTTCCTTTGCAGAAATGATTTTTTGATTTGTATCTTTTCATACTTGATCCGGAAACCTTTTGGCAAGCAGATAGTAAAATTCAAAAAGCCGGGTTTGTGAAAGTCTGTACAAAAAAATTCTTAATCTTGCCCTTGCTCTTAATCTTGGTCATAATCATATTAAGACAAAAATTCCTGAATTGACGCATTGCCCTGGAAAGGAAAACCGATCATGCCGGATCAGAAAAACCCAAGCGCAACCGCTCAACCGATGAATATAAAGGAATTGGCCCAAATCATGGCGGAAGTGAATGCCAAGAGTCGCAACCTGGTCCAGAAATATCTGGAAAAGAAACGCCAGTCCCGGGAAATCGACCAGACCGAGGTCCAGGTCATCCTGCGCAGTTTCCAGGACCTGGCCGTCAAGCTGGCAGAGGACCCCATTCAGCTTTTCAATGCCCAGATGTCCTACTGGAACGACTATTGGAATCTGGTGCAGAAAAGCGCCCTTCATTTCTTTGGCCAAAAAAACGAGGCGGTCATCACGGCCGATAAATCGGACAAGCGCTTTCGCCATACGGACTGGGATGAGAATCCTTTGTTCAATTTCATCAAGCAGAGTTATCTGCTGACTTCCAGGGCCATCCGCAATACGGTTCAGAATATTCAAGGTCTGGATGACCGCACCCAGCAGCGGGTGGAATTCTACACCAGCCAGTATCTTGATGCCATGTCGCCCACCAATTTTATCGGCACCAATCCGGAGCTACTGCAAAAAACCATTGAAACGCGCGGTGAAAATCTGCTCAAAGGGCTGAATAACCTGTTGGCTGATTTGGACCGCAGCCCCTGCCAATTGCAGATCAGCATGACCGACATGCAGGCTTTTGAAATCGGCAAAAACGTGGCGGTCACCCCTGGAAAAGTTGTTTACCAAAACGACCTGATCCAATTGATCCAATACCAGCCGACAACCCAGGCGGTATTCCAGCGGCCCCTGCTGTTTGTGCCGCCCTGGATCAACAAATATTATATTCTTGATCTGACCCAGAAGAACTCCATGGTGAAATGGATGGTGGATCAGGGTTACACCGTCTTCATGATTTCCTGGGCCAATCCGGATGAAACCCTTAAAGACAAGGATTTCCAAGACTACATGGCCGAGGGACCGGTGGCGGCCTTGCGCGCCATTGAGAACCTCACCGGTCAAAAACAGGTAAACTGTATCGGCTATTGCATGGGCGGTACGCTTCTGGCCTGCGCCACCGCCTATCTGCAAGCCATAGGGGAAGGAGAGCGAATCGCCGACAATACCTATATGGCTTCTTTGCTGGATTTCAGCATACCCGGGGGCATCGGCGTCTTTATCGATGAAACCCAGGTCAGCGCCTTTGAGCGCAAGATGAATGAAAAGGGCTATCTGGACGGCTGCGCCATGTCCAACAGTTTCAGTATGCTGCGCGCCAATGACCTGGTCTGGTCCTATGTGGTCAACAATTATCTCAAGGGGGAAGGGCCGGTTGCCTTTGACATTTTGTTCTGGAATTCGGACGCCACCAACATGCCGGCCAAGATGCATTCCTTTTATCTGCGCAACATGTACATGCAGAACCGCCTGCGGGAACCCGGCGTACTGATCTTGAAAGGCATTCCCATTGATTTGTCCAAAATCGCCATTCCGGTCTATTTTATTTCCACCCGGGAGGACCACATCGCCATGTGGCAGGCCACCTATGCCGGCACCAAACTCCACCAAGGGCCGGTGCGTTTTGTACTGGGGGCCTCCGGCCATGTGGCCGGCATTGTTAATCCGCCGCCCAAAATCAAATACGGGCATTGGACCAATGATCAACTACCGGATACACCCGAGGCCTGGCTGGCGGAAGCCCGCTACCAGGAAAGTTCCTGGTGGCTCGATTGGCTGGCTTGGAACCGCCAACATGCGGGTGAGATGGTGCCGGCGCGTGTGGTCGGCCAAGGAAGTGAGAAAGCCTTAGAAGATGCCCCGGGATGCTATGTCACCCGGCGCCTGGACCGGCCGGAAAGCGGCGTGTGCTATCTGCCGAATGCCTTGCTATAGAATCAATACAGGTCGTTGACAAAGGCTTGTATGTCGCTGCGCCAAACAGTCGGTATGATTGCTGCAAAATTCGAATGTCCGACACCCGGGTAGGATTTGAACTGTTTGGGGCCGGGCAGGTTTGCATACACCTGCCCGGCTTCTTCCAGGGATACACGTTGATCCAGTTGGCCATGTAAAACCAGGACTGGAAGGTTCACCATTTTCGCAAATTCAGCCGGATTATGATCAAAGGGGTTCACATCATTCTGAAGACCACCCCAAAGCAGAATCAGGTGAGCAGAAGGAAAAGCAGGAATGCCCATAGCATTAAAACGGTTTTTCACGGTTTGTAAGAGATTATCAAAAGTACTTTCAAGGATAATTCCCCTGGGTGATAGTTTATATAGCGCTACAGCGCGTAAAACGGCAGAACCACCCATGGAAACGCCATATAAAACTATGGTTTTATCCGGCCATTTGAGGCTGCAATAGTCATAACAGGCCTTTACATCTTCGGCTTCTTTAATGCCGATGGTTGTCCCGCTCCCGCTGGATTCGCCGCTCCCATAAAAATCGAGTAAAAAGGAATCCCATCCCAAATCCCATAGCTCCTTTGCAATCGGCAAAAGGCTTGCTTTGCTGGAGGAATATCCATGAAAACATAGGAAAATTATATTGCTATCGGTTTTTGAAACATGCCAACCTTCAATAGTGTCGCCCGATTGGTTAGTAAATATATATTTTTGAAATAATAGTCCAATATCAGCAGGTGTGCTGCTGTTGAGTGGTCGCGGGATAGTGACACCTGTAAAGAGGATTGAAATTTTTTCAAACCATGAGAGTTTCTCCGGTTTGGGACTGCGGATACCTGAAGGGGAAAACGACATCATGGATTTGGCTTGTTTCCACGCGAAATAATTATATAAACATACTATCGAGGCGAATAAAAAGACAATACTGATAATTCTTCTTCGAGATCCTTTTTCCCTGATCATGTCTGCCTTTCCCCGGCTTTCCAAGAATAAAAATTTCTCCGAGTTTATGAATATATATTTTTCATGTCAAGTAGTTATCTTGGCTCATTCCAGCCGAAATCCTAATGCTGATAGCATGCCTATGATCAGAAATTGTAGCATTAAAGTAAAAAAGGCTTGACATATTATACCGAATGGTATATTTAAGATTAAAAAATCAGGAGAACCACATGGGCAAGGCAGAGGAAACCCGGCAATACATTATCGAGCGCGCGGCGCCGATTTTTAACAAATTCGGTTATGAAGGCACATCCATGTCGCAACTGGTGACCGCCATCGGGATGACCAAAGGCGCCATTTACGGGAATTTCAAGGACAAGGATGAAATCTCCCTGGCAGCCTTCGAGCACAACTTCGGCAACATCGCAAAACAGATTGAGCAGCGGGTGCGCGCCAAGGAAAATACCTGTGACAAACTCATCGCCTTTGCCAATTTCTACCTGGACGAATTTGCGGAAATTTCCCAACAGGGCGGATGTCCTTTGCTCAATGCCGCCATTGATTCCGACAACACCCATCAGCCGCTAAAGGAAAAGGTGGCCCAGGCCCTGGAAGGCTGGTTGAACACCATCGCCCGCATCGTTCACAGCGGCATCAAGAAAGGGCAGATCAACCGGCAAGTCAAGCCCGAACAGATCGCCACGGTGTTTGTATCCCTCATCGAGGGCGGCATCATGCTTTCCCGGGCAAGCGGAAACACCATCCACCTGAGCCGGAACATCGACCATATCATCCACATGGTGAACCAGGAACTCAGGCTATAATTTTTTTTTGCCATATAATATACCGATTGGTATAAATTAATCGTTCACTTTTCAATAAAAGAAGGAGAAGCATCATGGAAAAGCATCTGATCAGCGGTTTTGAGGCCGTAAAAGGAATCCAGGAAGGCCTTTATCCCGAGCCTTCCATGGCCCTCACAATTCCCATGAAATTAACAGCGGTTGAAAAAGGCGCAGTTGAATTCACGGTTACGGCCGACCACAGGCACCTCAACCCCATGGGCGGCGTACATGGCGGGTTTGCCGCCACTGCCCTTGACTCGGCCACCGGCGCGGCCGTTCATACCATGCTCGAACCGGGCGAAAGCTATGGGACCGTGGATTTGAATGTCAAAATGCTCAAACCCGTATCGCAGGACAAGGCCCTCTACGCCAGGGGAAAGGTCCTTCACATGTCCAAACGGTTAGGGATTTCGGAGGCGACATTGGTTGACGGCGATGGGAAGATCTATGCGCACGCCACTTGCACTTGCATGATCCTCCGTTCAGAATCCTCAGGCAATGTGGTTGAATTAAAGGCGGCAGACAAAACCAGTGTAGAATCGTTCATGAAGAATAGACACCGAATCGGCTGATAAGCATAGGAGAAAAAGCCATGACCACTAACCGTTATAGTGCCTTGATTGAACATCAACGCAACTGGTTGTTCGGCCTCCCCCCGTCCAGGTATCTGGAAAATGTGTTGCGCTTACGTGTCTCGCCTGAAGAAGCGGATATACTGGCGCGCATCCCCCATGTACCCGTCCCTTTGGACGATATCTCTAAAAAGTTGGAACTGCCGCCAGAAGAAGTGATCAGGAAGCTAGATGATTTTGCGGCCCGAGGATTGGTGATGGTGATCACCGGCAAAAAGGGTAACCGGTATTGCCTAGCAGATGCCTTTTTCTGGTTCTATCGCATGCCGGGTTATGCCGGTCCAACCGATGATATCTACAAGGCCCTGGCGCCGCTGTTGAACAAGTACTACACCGAAGCCATGGCCGAGGAAGTGCTGAAACTTTCCACCCGCGCCCTGAGGGCCATTCCGATCAATCGCGCTGTAACCGATCCAAGATCCATCAGGCCCTATGAGGATATCCTCGATGTGGTGGACCGCGCCGTCTTTGTCAGCGTCAGTACCTGTGCATGCCGGCACCGAAAAAATATGGACCCGGACAGCCCGAATTGCGATTATCCAATGGAGACCTGCCTGCATCTTGATAAACTCGGCCGATATCTCATCCAATACGGCATTGGCCGGGAACTCAGCAAGCCGGAAGCGCTCAAGCTGATGGAAACCATGGCCGAAATAGGGCTGGTGCACGCGGTTTCCAATATGCAGCATGGCATTGACACGATCTGCAACTGCTGCCCATGCTGCTGCGCCTTCCTGGAATCCCGGGCAAATCTGTCCCAGGGTGTTATTGGCCATCAACATTCCAGCTATGTGTTAAGTCAGGATGAAGGCCGCTGCAAGCAATGCGGTCTGTGCACCCAACGTTGCCCGGTCAGGGCTTTGGAACTAGTCCATGAACCGACCGGTGGAGTAAACGGGAAACCCGTCAAACGCATTATTTTTCGCACGGAGAAATGTCTGGGTTGCGGAGTCTGCGCGCACAAGTGCCCTACCCAGGCCCTGAGCCTGAAATATAGGGAGAGGGATACAAATATCCCTGAGAATGCGATGGATTTCGTCACCCGCGTACTCACTGAACAGGGAGTTGATTTGACGCGTATTTTTTAGCAAACCATTGGTTTGAAGTGGCAAGACTTGCGATAACTATTTTCCCAGCATTCCCTTCAAGCCTTCCCAGTCCATGGCGTTTATCATTTGCCGGGCGCGGCCGTCGTCACCGCGGATGGTGACCTGGATCGTCTGCACCGCTGCCGGCGGCATGTCGGACCGTGGCTCCGCCCGCATCAGCAAGTATTCCTGCTGATTTCGGGGCTCCCAGTTTCCCAAAAAGAGATACGAAGCGCCGGGGCACGGTGTGTCCTCCTTCTTTTCCTCAACACGATAGACGACCACGCCCTTGATCGGGGCCTGGCGCACAGCGTGATAAAGGGTGGCCTCAAATTGATTTGTCGCAAGCTGAACATCGACTTCAAGGTCCGTAGGCTCACTCTGCTGGATTTTTCGCGCCTGGGCATTTGTGGCTGCAAAAGCCTTCTCATGTTTTTCACCGAGTTTTTCAAGTTCCTTTTGCAGCTTTTCCACGGTGGCCGCATCACCTTTTTGAATTGCCTCCGTCATCTTGCGGGTCAGCGTATCCATTTCCACATTCATGGCGCTTACGGTGGAAGAATCCGGCATCTGAATCGACCGGCTTTCCTCTGCCATCCGCTTTTGTGCGGCCATTTTTCCCGCCTGGTCTTCCCATTTCACCCGGTAGTATACCCGCATGGGTCCCATGGCCTCGCCAACACCGATATAATCAGGTGCCTTTACTTCAGTCCGTTCAGTATAAACCCAGCCTTGCGGCTCTTTCGGCATTGCTTTTTCAAACTTCTTCAGCACATGGAGAATAAAATTCTTTTCTTGGACCGTCGCCGGGCGTGATTCTCCGTCGGCCAGGGCCAAAGCCGTCGTTATCCACAATGCAAAACAAAAACTACCGAGCCCTATAATTACTGGTTTCATACCTTTCCTTTCTGCAACATTTTTATTGTTCTGATTGGACTGCGCCATGCATTGGGGCGATTTCCATGGTGTGAAAAGATGCGTCATTGCCTCAAAATCAGATTTGTCCTAACATCCATGAAATATATTTTCAAGATGTTATCTTTGGCTTGCCTCGTGGTCCAATCAAACCAAAGATAACATAGCGCTTGGTCTCAGCAGGTCCACTGTGCTATAGTCAATGCTCCGTGGAAGAACAATTCTCAAAATGGAGCACTCAATACTATGGACGAGCTTAAGTTTGCGGATAACTACAACGACCTTTCCAGGGAGTCCGGCGTGGATTCCGGATTTCAGTTCGAGTTTTATTGCGAACGTTGCAATGACACTTGGCGCACCGACTTTGTGCCTTACCGCAGCGGTCAGGCGTCGGGCTGGCTTGGGAAAATATCGGATGTTTTCGGAGGGGTCCTAGGTGAGGTGGGCAATACCGTGGAGGGCCTGGCCCAGGCGGGCTGGCGGAAGTCCCGGGACAGCGCCTTCAAGGAGGCGCTAGCCAGCGCTAAAAAGCATTTCAACCGCTGCGCGCGCTGTTATCAATATGTCTGCGACAAGTGCTGGAACACGGACACTGGACTGTGCATGAACTGTGCTCCTGATGTGCAGGCTGAAATCGAATCCGCCAGAGTTCAAGGCGAAATTTACGGCGCAGGGGAAAAGGCGGCCCTGGATGGAATCCGGCGCGGCAAGAAGCGGGACGTAACAGAGCAGAAGCAATTGGTGTGCCCCCAGTGCGGTGAGGCCAACAAAGGAGCAAAGTTCTGCCCGTCCTGCGGCCACAAGCTGGCAATGGAATCCCACTGCATCGCGTGCGGCTCCTCGCTACAGCCTGGCGCCAAATTTTGTCCCGAGTGCGGCCAAAAAATTTCCCCGTGAACCGAAACCGGTAACAAAACCAATAGACGTACTAGAAATGATTTTCAATCAGCTAATATGATGGTTTTGATGATTAGCTTAAATTCTTTTTCCAATTCAGCAGGTGAAAGCAGGGAGGATTTCTCCCAGAGATGATAAAGCGAAAGCCCCTCCAGCATGGCTACTACAAGGGCCGCGCGTTTATGCGCCGTAGCTTTACCAAGGGTAGGGTTCATTTGTTGTAAAAAATCGGCTGCGATACGGCAATATTGCTCATAAAAGTTTTTCAGAGCGGCTGCCGCGTCCTGATCTCTTGTTGCAAGGGCCCACAGCTCGTAGATGATTTGGCAGGCCTCTTTTGATTGCTGCTCTGCCAAAGAAATGTTAAGGGCGGTTTCAAGGCGTTCTTCCGCTGAGGTTTCTCCGGCAGACGACGGCTTTTGAATCTTTTGCAGGGCCTGATCCAGATATCCCGTCAGAAGGTTTTGAATTATCGATTTCTTATTTGGAAAATGATACTGCAGATTACCGAGGCTCATACCGGCATCTTTGGCAATACGCCGCATGGACAGCTCGCCATAGCCGTCCTGGGTCAAGATGTGCATGGCAACGTGTAAAATATCGGCGCGGCGTTTGAGGCTTTTATTCAATTTTGTATGGCCCTCGGCATTATCCTTTGTTTCCATCCGTCCCTCCTGACGGCCAGCTTTCAATTTGAACGCCGCAGGCCGTCAATCTTTTGATTGCATTTTCAATGTCCGGCGTTTGTTCCGGAAATGTAATCCCTGTTGGTGGCGGAAAATTATCCAGCCCCAGAATTCTTTCTATCTGAATCAAGGCACCCACTGCTGTAAGGTGGCGCTGGCCCTTGCGATCAATTGCCGTCACCACCCTTTTACAGCCCCTCCCGCGGGTTTCAACCTTCAGCATTGCAGAATCGCCATATCCCTGGCTATGAAGGATCGCCCGCCGCAATCCATTGAATCGATTGCCGCTGATCAGATTCCACAGCCCCGACCGAACCAAGCTTGCCAGTAGCCAGGTGGCCAGGCTGGAATCAAAGCTTATCCGAGTTGCTGCGCTGTGAATACCGGTGGTAAGCGGCAGGGTATACTGCTCCGGGGTTCCGAAGCGGTAGGTGCGAAACCTTCGATTTCCCGGAAAATCGGTAATCTGTGAGTCTCGTAATGGTTCAATCCATTTCAACTGATGGCCCTCGATTACGGCAAATGCCTTATGAAATTGATCCATGAACTCAATTGAATTGGGTCCGGATTTATCTTTCAGGGCATAGAGAATATCGATGTTTACAGATTCCGCATCTGCAAGCCCGTTCATCGTGTACCGAGCTAAAATCGCGGAAATGCCGGCCATCCAAGATGAGGCAAGGATAATCGGGGCCTTTGGTTTATGCGCTTTGACATGTTCAATTGTTTTGAGCAGCGGCTCATTCCAAAGGGTGATATCCACCAGCGGAATTCCCTCCGACAAAGCTTTGCGCAATATGTTGTCATTCGTGTCATTTACCGTGCATACAAGGGCGGATGGGCGCCGGGGAAGGTTCTGAAACGAATTCGTATCAAGTACGTCCATTGAAATAATTTGAACATTACCCAGTTCGTTTTGCAAGGCAGCGGCTTTTTCCGCTGATCGGCCCGCAATGGCAATCGGCATTGCAGGATGAAACATGCGCAAAAGCCGGGCAATTTCACTCCCGACGATTCCGTATCCCCCTATTATAACGATTGGGTTATCTCTTTCCATGGATCTGTCTCCTGTAATTTTTTCACGATGCGCTATTTTATAAAAAATTAGGTCGGATGACCTACAAAAAAATAGGTCATCCGACCTAATATGTCAAGGGCTTTGAAAATAAATTTTTAATCAAGTTCAGGAAGCACTGAATGCAAATTTTTAGTCACATTTTAAAAAAAATATTGTCTGTAGAGACAAATGCGGATCATGATAATGCGGTATGAAAAAAGGAAAGAATATGAAAACAAGCATAGAACAGTTCGCCAGAAAGGCCAAGGAAGGGGCCGGAAAAAGATTACCGCATTTATGCGAAAAAATTGTTGCCTGGTTCAGGAGGATAATCACTGTGGCTGTGGCAAGATGGTCGGACCGGCTCTGATGTTCCTGGTCAAGGACGTTTGCAATGGAGTCGCCGGCCGGATTGTTATCATAAATGATCCAGCGCCCAATGGATTCGTCTTCGGCATCCTCGCAAATTTGGAATTCATGGTTACCGAACTTAACCACTGATTACTTATACCCTTTATCCAAAACACCCATCGTCTTGCTAAGAATTTTTCGTAATGATTATCGTTTTACCGTTTCAACCCTGTGTACAGCGTGGCAATCCCCAGGGTGAGCCGGCGATACTTTACCTGAACAAAGCCGACCTGCCGCATCATGTCCGCAAACACATGGGATTCCGGAAAGTGCATGACCGAATCCGGCAGGTAATGGTAGGCCATCTTGTCACCGGAGATCAGGCCGCCGATCAAGGGCAGGATCTGTTGGAAATAAAAAAAATAAAAGGAGCGCAGCAAGCCCTTGGGCGGAGTGGTCAATTCCAGCACCCCCAGGGTTCCGCCGGTTTTTAAGCAACTGTAAAATTCTTTTAATGCACCGAGTTTGTCGGCGATATTGCGGATTCCAAAGGCAATGGAAATGCCGTCAAAGGTCCGGGGGGCAAACGGCAGGGCCAGGGCATTGCCGGCCAAGAGAACAATTGCGGGATGATCAGCGGCGGCCATGACTTTCCGGCGGGCAAGGCCCAGCATGCCCGGCGAAAAATCCAGCCCCACGGCAGTCAGATCCGGACCTTTTTGCCGGATCAATTCCAACATCACATCGCCGGTGCCGCAGGCCACATCCAGGGCCCGCCCCTTTGGAGGAATCTGGAGCTTGGACACCAACACCCTCCTCCAGTAAACATCCTGCCGCAAGCTCAACAAACGGTTCAGCAGATCATAACGGGGGGCAATGGCGTCGAACATATCTTTAATAAAGGGTTTCTCCATATTCATGGTTGACAATCCCGAATCATGCATTAGTGTATCTAGTTAGTTTTTGTCCGGAAGCCGGTCACAGGCCGCGCTGTGCAGGCGCAGGGGGCCTGGGTTGACTTCTGGAAAAAAGGTGATCATGATTAGCATATCACCGACCTTGAAACAACCATAACCGGAAGCATGTATCAGGAAGAGGTATGGCCGCAAAACGAGATTATTACGAAGTCCTTGGTGTCAACCGCAACGCCAGTGAAGATGAATTGAAAAAGCAATACCGCCGGCTGGCCCTGAAATATCACCCGGATAAAAATCCGGACGACCAAGATGCTGAGGAAAAATTCAAAGAAGCGGCCGAAGCCTACGAAGTGCTCAGAGATCCCCAAAAAAGACAAATCTACGATCAATTCGGTCATCAAGGGCTTGAAGGCGCCGGTTTCTCAGGCGTGGGCGGATTTGAAGATATTTTTTCCAGTTTCGGGGATATTTTCGAAGATCTTTTTGGTTTCGGCTCCGGCCGCCGGGGCAGGAGCCGCACCAGGCCCGGTGCGGATCTGCGCTATGACCTTTCCCTGGAATTCATGGAGGCGGCTTTTGGCACGGAAACCAAAATCAATATCAACAAGGCGGAAACCTGCCCGTCCTGCAAGGGCAGCCGCTGTGAGTCCGGCCGCCACCCGGAAACCTGCCACCATTGCGGCGGCAGCGGCCAGGTGGGCCGCTCCCAGGGTTTTTTCACCATCCGCACCACCTGCCCGGTATGCCGCGGCGGCGGCAAAGTCATCGCCCACCCTTGCAAGCAATGTGAGGGCGCCGGGCAGGTCATGGTCAATAAATCCGTGTCGGTGAAAATTCCGGCCGGCGTGGACACCGGTTCAAGACTGCGGCTCACCGGCGAAGGTGAAACCAGCCCCAGCGGCGGCCCGCCGGGTGATTTATATGTGTTCATCCATGTCAAGCCCCATAAAATCTTTCAGCGCAACAATACCGATGTCATTAGCAGTATCCAGATCTCTTTTATCCAGGCCGCCCTGGGAGACACCATCACGGTACCGACCCTGGAAGGCGAAGAACAGTTGGCCATCCCCAGGGGTACTCAATACGGCGACACTTTCCGCTTGCAGGGAAAAGGCATCCAATCCCTGCGGGGCTATCAACGCGGCGACCAGATCATTCAAGTGGATGTCCGCACCCCGACGAATCTGAATAAAAAACAAGAGGCCCTGCTGAATGAATTTGCCAAAATCGAGACGGAAAAATTTTCAAACAAATTAAAAAATATTTTAAAAGGCCAGGCTTCAAAAATCGCCCATTAAGCCCGGCCAAATTGGAGCAACAGTATGTTTGAACTAAGAATCATCTCTCATTTTGCCGCAGCCCATCAGTTGAAAATGGTATCGCAAAAATGTGAAAATCTTCACGGTCACAACTGGAAGGTGGAAGCCTATGTGGCCGGCGAAAGACTGAATCCCGCCGGGGTCCTGATGGATTTCGGCGAGCTGAAGAACCATCTGTCCAAAATCATGGATGAATTGGATCACAAATTTTTAAACGAACTATCCATGTTCAACAACAATCCATCCTCGGAGAAAATCGCCCAATACATAGCCGAAACCCTACAATCTAGAATCGAGAACGACCTGGTTGCCGTATCCCGGGTAACCGTATGGGAGTCGGAAAACGCTTCTGCCACGTATACCCCGAATTCAAAGAAAAGCCCCCACTGAATTGGAAGAAGCCGATAACGGGATTCAGTGAAGGCTCTGAGCAAGAAAAACTGTTGGCAGCACTCCTTGAACTCCATTTTTGTTTACCAGCTTCGTTTTTTCAGGTCAAATCAAAAACCGGAAAACCGAAAAATCAAGATTGAAATTGAATCCACAACCTTGTAATAAGAGATACAAGTTGAAAACAAGATGATCCGGTCAACTTTCAGGGCAATAAAGGTTGAAAAGCGCTAGGCGATGGGGCGGGATTCGCGGAATGACCGACAAAGGCAATGAAGATAATATAATCCGATTATTTCATGTTCATAAGCGTTATGCCACCCACAGTGCTTTGGTCGATATCAGCGTCGATGTGGCCCGCAATGAGCTGCTCATGGTCACCGGCCCGAGCGGTGCCGGCAAATCAACCCTCCTGAAATTGCTCTATCTGGGCGAACCAGCTTCCGAGGGCCAGATTTTAATCGACGGCATAAACCTGGCCCGCATCAGCCGGGCGCGGATTCCTTTTCTGCGGCGCAAGTTCGGCATCATTTTCCAGGACTACAAGCTGATACCATCCAAAACAGTTTATGAAAATATCGCCCTTGTTTTGGAGGTCTCCGGCTATAAATCAAGCTTTATCCAAAAAAAGGTTGCCAGTGTCCTGCGGACAGTGGGCATGGAGGAAAGGCAACATGCTTATCCCCAAAGCCTTTCAGGCGGGGAGCAGCAGCGCATCGCCTTTGCCCGGGCAGTTGTGGGTGATCCCCAGATCATCCTTGCCGATGAGCCCACCGGCAGCCTGGATGCGGACTCAGCCAATATCATCATGAACCTTTTACGGGAATATCATGGTCGCGGAACCACCCTGATCATCGCCACCCATGACAAAGCCATCCTGCGCAAGACCCAGGGACGAACCATTTATCTGAATGACGGCAGGTTGGAGAATAAAATCGTCAACATTGAAAAAAAACCGGCCATAACTTTATGAAAAGCGGAATCTTTCTTTTTTTTATCAAGCGCGCTGTCCAGGATATTCTCAACAACCGTTTTCTGAATGCCATTACCATCATTACCATCGCGCTTTCCATTCTGATTGTCAGCGCTTTTGGTCTGTTTTTCGTCAATATCAATGATCTTTTGGATTCCTGGCGCAAGGGCGTGCGTATTATCGCCTATCTTAACAACAAAGTATCCCAAACGGAAATACTGGATGTTAAAAAAAAGATCCTGCAAATCGACGGGGTCGCCGCCGCACAATTCAAATCCAAGGATGAGGCCTTGAAACAACTGAAAGAGCGCATGAAAAGGCAGGCCGCCATTTTCGAAAATCTCCGGGAAAACCCATTGCCGGATATTTTTGAGGTGCAACTTTCAGCCACGGCCCAGAACTGGGAAAAAGTTGAAATCCTTGCTTCCCAGATCGAAACCCTCCCGGAAATTGAATCGGTTGAGTACGGCCAGCAATGGATCGGGCGCATCACCGGCATTTTCAACCTGCTGCGATTTACCGGCTCGGCCCTTTGCGCTGTATTTTTCATGGCATCGGTTTTTATTGTGGCCAATACCATCCGCCTGTTGTTTTTTTCCAAGCGGGAAGAGTTTGATATCATGCAGTTGGTCGGCGCCACAGAGGGATTTATCAAAACGCCGTTTTATATCGAGGCGATCCTCCAGGGAATCATCGGCGGAATTTTAGGTATCATCGTGCTTTATATATCCTATGTGGTGGTTGTATCCAATGTGGATCAGGGACTTTCCTCAGCGTTTATCCAGATCCGATTTTTACCGATCCCGGTTACTTTGTTGATCATCGCTTGCAGTACTTTTTCCGGATGGTTGGGATGCTATCTGTCTTTCAAACAATTCTTAAACACCTGATCGTCCATGTCCTCGCCCTTTTTTCGGCGATTGTCATCAGTGCGCCGGGTTGGGCCCAGGAAGAAAGCGGCATCATTGTATCCGAACTCCTGAATGTCCGCAAAGGCCCCCAAAGAGAACTGCCCACCATTGCGGTATTAAAACGCGATACCAAGGTCCGTATTCTCGAAAGGGAAGAGGGCTGGCTTAAAATCGCTTTTGACGGAAAGACCGGCTATGTGCGCGACCGGGCGCAATATATAAAAACCACCGCTTCGCCTGCGGAACAGCCCGAAACCCAGGATCGGGAACAACTTGTCAAGAAATCAAAGGCCATTGATCAACAGATCCAAGAACATAAGGCCGAGGTGCAAGAATATAGTGAAAAAGAAACCGAGATTATCAATGGTCTCAATGATCTTGATCTGACCTTGAACAATGCCGGCCAAAAGGTTGCCGCCTTGCGTTTGGAATTGGACGAACTGGAAAAACAAATCGCCGCAAATGATTCCGCAACACAAAAATTAATCAAGGAAATTCAAACAACTGAAAAATATATCAACCAGCGACTGGTGGCGATTTATAAATTGAATTTGTTGGGTGAAATCCACATTCTGGCTTCCGCCAATTCCATTTTTGATTTTACCAGCCGCAAGGCTGCCATTGAGCATATTCTTGACTACGATGAAACCGTTATAAAAAAATACACGGAAGATAAAAAGCATTTGCTGGAACTTGCGCCGCGCCTGAATCAGCAACGCCGGGAAAAAATCGACATTGAAGAGAACCTCCAGCAGCAGATCAAAATGCTTTCTAAAAAACGCGGCAAGCGCTCGGAGCTCTTGGACCAAATCCGCAATAAAAAATCCCTGGAAATGGCGGCCATCGACTCGCTGAAGCAGGCTGCCAAAGCCCTTGATCAGACCATCATGTCCTTGCATGTGGAGCCCAAAGAAACCCCCAACAAAACCGGAAATAAATTTGATGCATTAAAAGGCTTGCTCAATATGCCGGTCAAAGGTAAAGTGGTTTCTTTTTTCGGACCCTATAAAAATACCAAATTCAATGTAATGAATTTTCGCAGCGGCATTGAAATCCAGGCGGAAAAAGGCGAACCGATTCATGCAGTGAGTTCCGGACTCGTACTTTTTTCAGGCTGGTTTAAAAGCTACGGCAACATGATCATCATTGATCATGGTCATAATTATTATACTGTTTATGCACATGCGGAGGAATTGTTTAAAGCCAAAGGTGATCGGGTTGAAAGCAAGGAGGTGATCGCCACTGTGGGCGACTCGGCCACATTCACCGGCGAGGCCAACCTGTATTTTGAAGTCCGCCACCATGGTAAACCCATGGATCCGCTTGTTTGGTTAAAGAAAAGTTAAAGGAGATAATGAATGAGGCAGCGTTTACGATATCCCATCACCCTTTTAATGCTTGTATTTCCCTTGGCCTTGCTGGTCATTGCCGCCGGCGGATTTTTCCATAATACCGGGGCCAGCAATGATGACACCTACCAAGGTTTGAAAATTTTCTCCGAAGTCCTGGAACAAATTGAAGCCAACTATGTCGACCCGGTGGATTCAAAAACCTTGATCCGCAAAGCCATTCAGGGCATGCTGCACAGCCTGGACCCCCATTCCATGTATTTGCCGCCGGAATCCTTTGAGTCCCTTCAGGATGACGCCAAAGGGGAATTCAGCGGAATCGGTATCGTCATCACCCTGCATAAAGAAATGCTTACCGTTGTATCCCCCATTGAAGGCACCCCGGCCCACAAAGTTGGCATCAAACCAAAAGACATCATTATCAAAATAGACGGAAAAACCACCAAGGACATGAGCATTGCCGAGGCAGTGCAGAAAATCAAAGGCCCCAAAGGAACCACGGTGGCCATCAGCGTTTTGCGCAAGGGGGTCTCAAAGCCCCTTGATTTTGAAATCATGCGGAGCACCATTCCCATTGAAAGCGTACGTTCTTTAATGCTGAAACCGGACTATGGCTATGTGCGGATTTTCAATTTCACGGAAAAAACCGAAGAAGATCTGAAAACCGCCCTGAACAAACTTGAATCTGAAAAAACGCCGCTTCAGGGTCTGGTCATTGACTTGCGGGACAATCCCGGCGGGTTGCTGCCCCAGGCGGTTGCGGTTGCCGACCTGTTCATTGAAAGTGGGGTGATCCTTTCCATCAAGGGCCGAATCGCCAAACACAATGATGTTTACAATGCTACCCCCAATAAGAAAAAGCGGGACTATCCCATTGTCATCCTCATCAACGGCGGCAGCGCCAGCGCCTCTGAAATCGTCGCCGGCGCCCTTCAGGATCATAAGCGCGCCATCATCCTCGGCACCACTTCTTTTGGCAAAGGCTCGGTTCAAACCGTAAAACCGTTGCGGGACGGCTCGGGAATCAAGTTCACCGTGGCCCGCTACTATACACCCAGCGACCGCTCCATCCAAGCCAAAGGCATTGAGCCGGATATTGTTTTAAAACGAAGAGCCAAAGGCTCCAAGGCCACCAAAGAAAAAGAGATCGAGGATATCCCCATTAAGGAAAAAGATCTGCAAAATCATCTGGAGGCGGAACCCACCGGAGATAAAAAAGCGCCTAAAGACGGCTCCGAGTCCAAGGATAAAAAAGATTCAAACGCTGAAGAGCTCGAGGACCCGGAATATGGCAACTTTACACCGAAACGATTATTGGAAGACAATCAGGTGCGCTACGGACTCGACCTGTTGATCAGCAATAATGTTTTCAAGAAGCTGAAAAATTGATGCACATTTCCGCCGGTCGCAGGGCCCCAGGAGCGGGATGGCTTGCCGCCGTTCCTCTCCTGGATAGACCAGCCGGTGGTTTTGGATCAAACCGACGGTCTTTTCATTTCCTGCCGAATACGAATATCGGTGAAAAGCATATGGAGTGAATCATGGCAAGGTTTTGCCATGAATGCAGACAAATAAAAAAGCATGCCCCCCAAAAAACGAAAACGCAAAAAAGCCAAAAAAAAATCGCAAACGCCGGTTGTCCCGTTTTCCTCAAAAGATATCATTAAAACCGTATTTGTAATCATCATTCTTTTTGCCGTTATCACCAGCGCCGCTGTTCTTTTTCATATACTGCTGCCGACGTTGAAAGAGGGAACACCTTCCAAGCCCCCAACGGCTCAAAAAACAACCCCGAAAACACCTAAGACCGAAAAAACCGAGGCGGCACCGGCATCTCCACCAATTTATGAAATTTTCGCTCCGGAAGACAAGCCGCCGGTGCCCACCCCCCGCCCGCGACCGGTAACGCCTCGGCCCTTGTCCCGGCTACCCAAAGTGGCCATCATCATCGATGATCTGGGTTACGATAGCCGCATGCTGAAAAATTTTTTAAGCCTGAACGCACCATTGACTCTATCGATTCTTCCCCACAGCCCCTTGCAAGGGACCATCGCCCGCCTGGCCCCTAAAAAAGGCATGGAAATCATGCTGCATCTGCCCATGGAACCGGTTGAATATCCTTCGGTCAACCCCGGCCCGGGCGCCCTCTTGGTCTCCATGTCACCGGATGCTTTGCTTCAGCAGTTGGAGTCCGATCTGAACTCGGTTGCGGGCATCAAGGGCGTCAACAACCATATGGGCTCCCGCATGACCACCATTTCCACCCAGATGTATCAAATTTTCACAATTTTAAAAAAGCGCGATTTATATTTTGTCGACAGCCGCACTGCCAAAGACTCGTTGTGCAAACCGGCTGCGCGCCTTTTGCAGCTCAGATTTGCGGCCCGGGACATTTTTTTGGACCATATCATTGACCCCAATACGATTCGCCGCCAGTTGCATCGGCTGGTCCAGATCGCTGTTGAAAAAGGCGAGGCGGTGGGCATCGGCCATCCCCATGAGGCCACCTATCAAATCTTGGAAGAAGAGCTGCCGACGGTCCAAACCAAGGTAACCATAGTTCCCGCTTCCGAGATTGTGCGTCCGCTGGGTGACAACGGCCAGCCTGCTGATATGGATTGGCGGGCCCGCAGAGAAAAAACGCCGTAACTATTGTCCTTTCGGCCTTGGTCATGGTTTCGGCCTTATCGCGGCTGGAAGCCGCTCCCACAAAGGAGGATGGCCGAAACGATGATCAAGGCTGTCCTTTCAAATTTTTTTCGATCCCTTCATATTCCAATGTAGTAAGCGGCCATCTGATTTTAATGGCCGACGGCACCGTGGCGCGCACAGGGGGCTCGGCTTGTTAAGCGGTCACTCATAGCGCAAGGCCTGGATGGGATCCTGGAGGGCGGCTTTGCGGGCAGGGTACACGCCGAAAAAAACACCGACAGCCACGGAAAAGGTAAAGGCCATGATGATGGACCAGGCCGAGACCCGGGTGGGCAGGACAGTCACGAACAGGGGAATGGCCAGGGCCAGGCCCACCCCCGTAAAGATACCGATGACGCCGCCGGCGCCGCTCAGGGTGATGGCTTCCACGATGAACTGGGCCATGATGTCGCGGTTGCGGGCCCCCAAGGCCTTGCGGATTCCGATCTCGCGGGTACGCTCGCGCACGGAAACCAGCATGATATTCATGATGCCGATCCCGCCCACCAGCAGGGAGATGCCGGCAATTCCGCCCAGCACCGCGGTCAACACCCCCAGGATAGTGGTCATGGTCTCCAAAATGGCCCCCTGGGTTTGAATGGTGAAATCCTCCTTGTGGGCATGGCGCCGGATGAGGATGTTCTTGATTTGTAAAATGGCCCGGTCCACATCCTCGGCCCGGGGGGTGGAAGCCAAAATCTCGAACAAGCCGTCGGTATCGAAAAGCTCCTGGCCGCTGGTCACCGGGATGAAGACCACGTCGTCGATGTCCCAGCCGAGACTCGTTCCTTTTTTGCGCATGACCCCCACCACCCGGTACCGCGCATCGGCCAGGCGCACGACTTTTCCAAGGGCGCTTTCCTCCCCGAACAATTCATCCTTGACTCTGCGGCCCAGAACCACGACCTTGGCCTTGGCATCCACATCCCCCTGGGACATAAAAGCACCGATATCCACAAAAAGGTTCCGCACCCGTGAAAATTCAGCCGTGGCGCCGATGATGCTGGTGTCGCGTCCGCGGTTTTTGTATTTGATCTTGCCGGTGCCGAACACAATGGGCACGGCATCGGTTAAAAGCCAGGCCCTTCGCCGGAGGGCCAGGGAATCGTCATAGGTCAGTTTGCGCACAGTCCCGGCCGACGGCGGGTGAAATCCACCGCTGGTGCTGGTCTTGCCGGGCGTGATGATGAGCAGATTGGTCCCAAGGCCAGTGAGTTCCTTGGTGATGTAAGTGCGCGCGCCCTCGCCGATGGAAACCAGAAGAATCACGGCCATCACACCGATGATGACCCCCAGCATGGTCAGTCCCGAACGTACCTTGTTGGACAGGATGGCCTCAAAAGCCACTCTGAAGGTTTCGAGAAAGTTCATGTGATCACCTGGTCATTCAGAATGCGCCCGTCCTTGAGCTGGATGACCCGCTTGCATTGGGCCGCCACATTCGGATCATGGGTCACGATGATGATGGTGACCCCCTGGCGGTTGAGTTCTGTAAGGATGTTCAGGATCTCCTCCCCGGAACGACTATCCAGATTGCCCGTGGGTTCGTCCGCCAGGAGCAAGGGCGGGTTGTTCACCAGAGCCCGGGCAATGGCCACACGCTGCTGCTGACCGCCGGACAATTCCGTGGGCTTATGTTCCAGGCGAGCGCCCAGCCCGACCCGCTCCAGCAGGGGCACGGCCCGTTCCCGGCGTTTACGGGCCGGTACTCCGCCATAGATCAGGGGTACTTCTACGTTTTTCAGGGCAGAAAAGCGCGGCAGCAGGTTGAAGGTCTGAAAGACAAAACCGATCTTGGCGTTGCGCACCGCAGCCAGCTCGTCATCGCTCAGGGTGCTGATGTTGCGTGACTCCAAGCAGTAGTCGCCGCTGGTGGGCCGATCCAGACAGCCCAGAATGTTCATGAGGGTGGATTTGCCTGACCCGGACGGCCCCATGACCGCCATGAACTCTCCCGGTTGAACTGTGAGATCGATGTCCGTGAGCACAGTGATCTCCACAGAGCCCATGCGATAGATTTTACGTATATTGACTAGTTCGATCATCCTGCCTTCCCGGCACAGCTTTAATGTCTAACCACCTAAGGGTACACACATGTGAAATATCCTTATCCTTCCTACTCCTCGATTTTCACCCGCACCCCGTTCTTCAACCCTTCGGCCTCAGGTGTAGTTATCACATACTCCCCGCTGGAAAGACCGCCTGTTATCTGGGTGAAACTCCAATTGGTCTCACCCAGGACAACCGGTTTCATCTTGGCCAAGGTCACATCGCCGGGCTTCAAGGCGGTTCCTTCCGCGCAGTAGATCTGCTTTTTACCTTCGCGCTCAATAACCGCCTGGGAAGGAACCGAAAGCACTTCCGTGAGGGTCATCACCAATATCTCCACATCCGCCGACATGCCGGGCTTGATCTTGGGCTGCTTTTCGTTGAAATAGATCCAAACATCCGCGGTGCGGGTTTCCAGCTTGCCGCCGCTCACAATGGGGGAGATGCGGCCTACATGCCCCGGAAATTTTTCACCTGGGTAGGCATCGATGCTGATGGTCACCTCCTGCCCTGGCTGCAAGCGGCCCAGGTCGACTTCATCGATGGTGGCAAGGACATAAATCCGTTCCGGATTTACAATCATCACGATCTGCTTCCCCGGCAGCAGCAGTTCACCCACTTCGGTGTACTTCTTGGCAATAACACCGTCAAAGGGTGAGCGGATGATGGAATAGTCCTGCTTCACGTTTGCATCCGCCGTGGCCGCCTGGAATTGGGCCCTGGCGATCTCATGGCTCCTGCGGGCCGCATCCAGGTCCTGCTGGGCGATCATGCCTTTGTTGAACAAGGCCTCGGTGCGGTTCTTATTCTTTTCAGCCTCTTCAAAGGTGGCCTTGCTCTGGGCCAGGTTGCTTTTGGTCTGAACCGATTCTTCGCTCAAATCCAGTTGGGCGATGAGTTCCCCGGCCTTGATCAGATCCCCCTCCCGCACCGGCAGCTTGACCACCCGGCCGGTTCGTTGGGCCGACAAGGTGACCTCGGTTTCAGACTTGACCGTGGAAGTAGTGGTGGCATTCACAATGACCCGCAGCTCCCCCGGCTTTAGTCCGCTCACTTTCACCGGCACCGTCTTCCTGCCGCCCAGGGTCCATAAACCCACGGCCGCGGCCGCCCCCACCAGCAAAATCCAGAATAGTTTGCTTCGCAGCAGTTTAGCGATCATCTTCATTCCATTGTTCCTTGTATCTGCTCCCCTTTTCCCATGGCGTTCATAAGCCTGGCCGCTGCCAGTTGAAAATCATAGAGGGATTGCACATAGTCCGTCTCGGCCCGGATGGACGAAACTTGGGCATCGGTCACATCAATGTAAGGCCCCACGCCCTCCTCGTACCGGCCCTGGGCAATGGCGAAATTTTCCGCGGCCTTTTGCAGGGCACCCTCCATAACGGCGATCCTTACCTTGGCGCTTTCCATATCCGCATAATATTGACAGACCTCGATCAAAATGCCCTGGCGGAGCGTATCCCGCCGGGCTTCGAGCAGTTGCCGGCCGGCTTTGGCCTCGCTCACCTTGCCGATGGTCAGGCCGCCTTCGTACAGCGGAATGGAAAGGGAGATGCCTGCATTCCAACTGTTCTCCACATCCCCTTGCAACCGGCCCATTTCCGTGGTGCCGTCGGCCCAATTGTACGCACCGTTCAGGGCCAGAATCGGCAGATAATGCGCTTCTTCGGCGCGCAGACGCGCCGCTGCCGAAGCGATTTCTGTCTCGGCCTTGGCAAGCTCCGGGCGCTTTCCAAGGGCCGCGGTTTTGACCTTTTCCAGGGGCGGTATATCCGGTGAGACCGCAAGGCAATCATCGATTTCCATTGGGCCTTCCGGCTCAAGCCCCATGGCGTTGTTGAGGGCCATGCCGCTGATGCGCGTGCGGTTATCGGCGGTAATGAGATTGAGCCGCATGTTGTTCACTTCCACTTGGGCCCGGGTTACGTCGAATATGGGCTTTGTGCCGGCCCGAAAAAAGGCTTGGGCTTGATTGAGATGGGTTTCAGCCTGTTCCAGAGTTTTTTGGGCAAGCAGGCTGAGGCGTTGGGCCTGGAGCAAGTCAAAATAGGCCTGCTTGACTTTCAAGATCGCCGCCTGCTTCACGCGCTCCATTTCCAATTCCGCTGCCCGGGCATTGAGACAAGCCGAATCATAGGCATTACCGGTACGGCCGAAATCATAAATGGTTTGGTTGACGGATAGCGAGGTGGTGTAGCTTTTGGTAATAGTGTCGCCCAGGGCGCCGCCCTGCTGGTGCACCTCTGAATAGCCCGTGCCGGCCGTCACCTGGGGAAAATAGCGCGAGACGGCTTGTTGCTCCCGAGCCTTGCCGGCCTCTAAATCAGCCCGGGCCGCCCGCAAGGTCGGCAGGTTTTTCAAGGCAATGTCAATGCAATCGCCAAGACTCAGTCTGTTCTCCGCAGTCCCGGGCTGAACCAGGATAAGACCCAGCAGCAGCATCGGTACAGACCATCCAATCCATTTCATTTGCATGGGGAGTAGGCTCGCTTTCTTTTTTGCATGAAATGTAGCTGAAAGGCGGTTCTGGATCAAGCAATTTACGCCCGCAAAGGGTGGGATCACGGTTCCGGGGACAGGAAAAGGGACAAGCGCCGCCGCGTCCGGTTGTTGCGGCGGCCTTGTCGCCTTTCTGGGAGGGATTGATTAATGGGGTTTAGAATTTGAGTCGCATGCCGGCCATGGCCGCCTGGATATCACTGTAATAGTCATAGGGGGCATATTTGCCTTTTGAGTCGCGGCAGCGGTTCAACTCATAATAACGGTAACCCAGATACAATTCCGTGCTCCAATCCTTCAGGTTCTGCACAAAGAGAACTCCCGTGGCATTGGCCCGGTCCTCATTGTTCTGGAAATCATTGAAGGTGCCGTATTCCACGGCAAAATTGCTGGTGCCTACGGAAAAAAGATTGGCAATGTAACCCACCTTGCCGTAGTAAAAATTGGCATCCGGTTTGGTGACATCCCGTCGCTCCAGATTCCCGGCCGCCGCGGTCAGATTGAGGCCGAAGCCGGTCAGGAAAGACAAGGAGCCGCTGTACTGATACTTATTGGCGCTGGAATTGTTATAGTACACATAAGATGCCGCCGCCGCCAGTTTGTGGCCGCCCAGTTCACCGGAGTAGCTAACCGCCACATCCTCGGCATCATCAATGCTTTCCGCATAGGTGGAAACCGCCAGTTGAAAACCGGCCAATTTGGGAGTGTCATAGCGCAAGCGGTCCTTCCGCGACAGACCGTCCAAATTGTTGTATACATTATTGATGGAAACATCTTTTTTCGCATCATAAACCGTATTGCCGGCAGCATCTTTGGCAGTATAGACATCCAACTTCTTAGCGCGATTGTCATAAAAACGCATGCCGCCGCCGAAACCGCGCACCTCGGAATAACCGGCCACACTGGTGCCGGAAAGATCCTGTTCCGAAGAGTTGTCCGAGGCGGTGGGGCCATGCCCGACGCTGAGTTTACCAAAAGAGCTGTTCAGATAAACTTCCAGAATGCGCTTTTCGAGGCGGTTGGCATCCGGATCAGTCTTATAATTCGGATCATTCTGCCACACGAAATTGCTGGGATTGGCCTGATACTCGAATTCAATGTTGGCGCCGGCTGTGAGTTTATCAGTCGGCTGGGCCGCAACTTTGAATCCCAAGCGGGTGGAGCTGTTGTCGTTGTCCACATGGTAGAACTCATTAGTATTGCCGTCGTCGACAAACAGCACGGCCCGGTTGACCTGGCCGTATAGATCCACTTTCAATTTTTCATTTTGGGACAAGGCCACATCAGCGCCGGCGATGCCGGTGCTCATCAGCATCCAGGTCGCGCAAAAAACAGTCAGAATCAACTTACTACTAAGGGTGATTTTTTTCATCGTTTGACCTCCATATTAATTGAATTCATTTTCCGCAATACAAAGTATCGCACAACTTCGATTTTTTAACTGCATCAATCTGTAACTCATTTGGCAAGTACACATTCAAGCAATAAGCATACCGGTCCGCTCAAATTATTTATCGAACTGTTTTTGCAATATTATTCATTAAAAAAGAGCGATCAGAGCGGGTCTTACCGTCGGTTTTTTTTTCAGATCGTAAACGGTTTTCTTGCCGCCTGATCGAAGTTGTTGTTTTAAGACAATCTCGGCTATCTGTCAAGTTGCGGGCGAATTCGCCAAATAATTGAACAAATATAATGTAACCCATTTGCATTTTGTGCTATTGTTTTTCAGCAAGAATTAAAAAGTTGGATTTCATACAGGAAGGATAGAAAAAAGCAATGAATACGAATGAACCTAAAGCCCATATCCAACCGGTCCGGCTGGGACTTGACAGCCGCTTCCGATTCAGATGTCACAAGGATGTGGCCTGTTTCACCAAATGCTGCCGCGGAATTAATATTGTGTTGACGCCCTACGATATCATCCGGCTCAAGAACCGTCTGGGCCTGTCCTCAACGGAATTTTTGGCCCTTTATACGGTGCCGCAATTGTTTGAAAAGACGGATCTGCCGGTGGTCACATTAAAATTGCTGGACGATGAAGCCTCCTCCTGCCCCTTTGTAAGGGAAGACGGCTGCCTGGTCTATCAGGACCGCCCCACCACCTGCCGTTATTATCCATTGGGGGTCGCTTCACTCAGCCATAAAGAGGGCGCGGACGATGATTCCTTTTTTTTCTTTGTGAACGAACCCCATTGCCTGGGCTTTGAAGAAAAAAAAGAATGGACCATCCGGGAATGGCGCACGGATCAAGGCGTGGACATCCATGATGAGATCAATGCCGGCTGGACCGATCTTGTGGTGCGCAAGCGATCTTTTCCGCCTAATATCAAGCTGACGGAAAAAACCAAGCGCATGTTTTTCACCACCTGCTACGACATCGATCAATTCAAGCAGTTTGTTTTTGAAAGCACGTTCCTGGAACGGTATGAAATCGATCCTGCTGAGGTTGAAAAAATGCGAACAGATGAGCTCGCCCTGCTGGAGTTCGGATTTCGCTGGCTGATCTGGGTGTTGTTTAAAATCGGTGAATTCAAACAAAAGCAGGGAAATCCCACGCCTGCCGATGCCTCCTGAGCGTGACTGCCGATTTGGCGACTTTGGGACGCGAGAAACGTGATGCGGGCTGGTGTCAACTAACCCGCGTCACGACCGGAATACTGAAAATTTCCATCCCCTAATATTCTTTGTAATACAGGCTCTCCCAATATCTGCGTTGATTGAGGCGGGCTTCCATGTCCACATGAAAAAATTCTGCTGCGGGTTTGAATATTTCAGGGGTATTGGTCAATACCGTGCGGCAAACGGATAATACTTTTTCAATTCCGGCCCGGGTCATTTTTCCCAGGGGTGGCCGACATCTTCCCCCAGGCAGCCCCAGGACAGTCATGAGGGTTTTTATTGCCAGCGGATTCCTGGCACGACAGACCACTTCCCCGTAAGGAGTTGCTTCTTTTGTTTTTACGGTGACGAGATCAAAAAGCGGATCCAAAGCGGTTTTCAACTGCATGGCTTCGGCCTTGTTGCCTTCCCGCAACAAAGCCACCATCTTGGCAACGGCTTTGGGGGCAAGATTGGAGATGACGGATATTACCCCTTCGGCGGCGATGGCAGGTGTGGTCATCATTTCAAAGGTAAGGGCGTCGTCGCCGGATAAGATGGTATAGTCCTTGCCGCAACAGGCCCGAGTACGTTTCATGTTCTCCAAATCACCGGAAGCTTCCTTCACGGTTCTGACGTTTGGAAAAACCGATGAAAGCAGCGCCAGGTCTTCGGGCAGCAACTGGGTGCCGGTGCGGCCGGGGATGACATACGGGATGATCGGCAGATCCGGTAATTCCCGGGCCACCGGCTCGATATACTCCCTGCGGATTTCAAGTGAGCTCGGTCCGTTATAATACGGATCCACCATTAAAACCGCATCCACGCCGGCTTTGACCGCATGCTGGGCGGCGGAAAGGGCCTCGACGGTATTATTGCTGCCCGTGCCGGCTATGCAATAGCATCTGTGCTTGCAAAGGCGCGCCACATGTTCAATCACCTGATTATGCTCTTCCCAGGACAGGGTCGGGCTTTCACCAGTGGTGCCGACAGCCAGAACCCCGGAGATCCCGCTAGCAATCTGAAATTCCGTGAGTTGCTTTAGACCATCGTAGTCCACTTCATTGTCTTCATTGAACGGTGTGATCAATGCCGTAAAAGATCCCTTGATCATTAATACCCCCTAGTGGTTTGATTCGGATATACTGCCGAGGCCGCAGGGCGTCCGCGGTCTCATGCGGTCAAATTCACCCGCAAAATGGGATAATGATAATTCACAAAACAAAGCGCCACAAGCGCTGTGCCGAATTTTTTTTCCGGCACAAAGCTTTCGGTGATGACGCGCCGATCTGTAAGGTTAAAATCATCCGAATAGCCGTTGGTATACAACTCCTCAAGGCTGGCATGGAGTCGGCCTTCGATCTCCTGAATGGAATGGTCGCCGTAAAGCTCACATACCAATCCACCGTATTTTTGATGGGTTTTTTTATGGTACAGCCAGCCATAAATGATCCCGGCTGTAGCCCGTTCGCCTTTTTCCACCGTACAAACAGCAAAAATGGACTCCATTACAGAACCGTGAACCAGCTTTTCCGGTTTTTGAATCTCCTTGGCGATGCCTGGCAGGATGGAGGAATAGGTCATGATGTTGCACATTTCAACCCCAGCCGCCTTGAGGGCAAGATGGTAGGAACCCGCATGTACGGTGAGGTCGCTTTGCCCCGTACCCTTGGTTACGAAGTAATCCTTCGGAATACGGTTGCCAATGATCAGTTCACCCAACCGGCCTTCCACGTGCAAGATATCTTCTTTTTCCACTCCCTGTATTCCCTTTCAGTCTCATAAAAAATCCTGTTTCAAGGTTTGACCTTGAATTCCGGATGTGCTCCCCATTGCTCCCAGGCATCCGGAATCCGCTTCCGCCGCGCCGGCCGTCAATCTTTTCGACTAAAACGGCCTTAAAAGACCAAACATGCTACCATGAATTTTTTTTTTTGCAATATAATTTTTTTCAGCCTCGTATAAAATTTTTTAACCTTGATTCCCCTTTTGTCATCCAGGCCCGGCCTTTGAAATTCACCCCATCCTGCCCGCATGGACTTGATCTTTCTTGTAACAGCAGATACTAGAAGAATACTCCGCTAAAGCGATATCTTTCAAGTCTATGATGCAAGGGGAAATGAACCGATGTGGCTTGCCGACCATTATGAAGTGTTTATCGCCGTCATAATCGGATTAAGTCAATTGCTGGGGCTTTTGTCCTCAATAGACGCTGTTATGAAGGATCGCACAGCCCAAGGCGCCATTGCCTGGGCCGTATCGTTGAATACTTTTCCTTATCTGGCCGTGCCGCTCTACTGGATTTTTGGCCGCTCCAAATTTCAGGGCTATGTAAAATTACGTTCTTCCCGGGACCAGGAAATCAAACGCGTCATTGAAAAACTCATGCAGTCCTCCCGTGAGCAGGAAATCATCGATGATCTCCGCAACAGCGATGAGCAAGTACTGTCCCATCTGGTGGACATGCCCATGACCTGTGGGAACAGCGCCCGTCTCTTAATCAATGGACCGGAAACTTTTCAACATATTTTCGAGAGTATTCAACAAGCCGCCCATTATATCCTAATCCAGTTTTATATTGTGAACGACGACAACCTGGGGCGACGGCTCAAGGCCGAACTGGTGGAAAAGGCTGGAAAGGGCGTCAAGGTCTACTTTCTTTTTGATGAAATCGGCTGCCACAAATTGCCGCGGCGCTACCTTGAGGATTTGCGAAAAGCCGGGGTGCAGGTCAGTCCGTTTCTGACCACCAAGGGCAAGGCCAATCGTTTCCAGCTCAATTTCCGCAACCATCGCAAAATTGTGGTGGCGGATGGCCGCACGGCTTTTGTGGGCGGCCACAATGTCGGCGACGAGTATCTTGGGCAGAACCCGCGTTTTGGTCACTGGCGCGACACCCATGTCCGTCTCAACGGGCCGGCGGTCCAGGGAATTCAGTGCAGCTTTTTGGAGGACTGGTATTGGGCCACCGGTACTGTCCCGAATCTAGTCTGGGAGCCGGTGACGGCTACCAAGGACAATCATCGCGCCCTGGTATTTGCCACCGGCCCGGCGGACAAACTGGACACCTGCGGCCTCATGTTCATCCATGCTTTTAATTCCGCCCGAAGGCGAGTGTGGATCACAAGCCCCTATTTTGTGCCGGACCCGCCGGTGATCAGCGCCTTGCAACTGGCGGCCATGCGCGGCGTGGACGTACGCATCTTATTGCCGCATAAGCCTGATCGGCGCATGGTTTATCTCGCATCCTTCTCCTACTACGAAAAAACCCTGCCCCTGGGGATTAAAATCTATAGATATCAAAAAGGCTTCTTGCATCAAAAGGTTTTTCTGGTGGATGATTATCTGGCTGCCGTGGGAACTGCCAATTTCGATAACCGCTCATTTCGGCTGAATTTTGAAATTACCATGCTGATTCATGACAAGCTCTTTGCCAAAGAAGTTGAAAAAATGTTATTGACCGATTTTGAAGACAGCCGCCGGGTTGCCATGGCCGATCTGGAACAAAAGCCCCCTTGGTTTAAATTCATGGTGCGCTTTGCGCGGCTGCTGGCCCCGATCCTTTGAGCAATTCAGAAACGACTGGAAATTCAATCCGAAACACCCTGTAGCGCATACTGCAACCATGGAAGAATTGGAACCCCTCATAGAAGTGGCTGTGGCCCTGCCGGTTCATCAGACCTATACTTATCGCCTAAGCGCAGAACTGCTTCTGGAGAATTCAGTCGGCAAACGGGTCCTGATTCCCTTTGGCTCCCGCCGTGTCACCGGCTATGTTCTCGGTGCGGGCCGAAGCCAAGACGGCCATGAGCCCAAACCCATCATGGATCTTCTGGATGACACCCCCTTGTTTCCGCCAACAATGATTCCATTGTTTAAATGGGTGGCGGACTATTATCTGTATCCATTGGGGGAAGTGATTAAAAGCGCTTTGCCGGCCGGCCTGACCCTGCAAGACCGCCTCAAGTTGCGGGTAACGAAAAAAGGCCGGCAGGCGTTATTGGGCAAGGAGCTCACCCAGGCGCAAAAGGAGGTCATCATGGGTTTGAACCGTGACGACTGCTCCCTCGTCCTTTTATCCAAACGCCTGGGCAAACATGTCTCCCTGGCCCTGCTCAACCGCATGGCGGCGGCAGGTCTGATTTGCAAAGAGAATGCCTTGGAAGGACGCCTGTCCCGGGCCCGTACGGAAAAATTCCTGACATGGATCCCAAAGGAACTTCCCAATGATCGATACGCTGCGGGACGCAGGGAGGTCCTCAATGCCGTCGCGGCCGCAGGTGAGATCAGCCTGAGCAGCTTGAAGGCCAAGGTGCCCAACGCTGCTGCTGCGTTGCGGTATCTGCAAATGGGAGGCCATATCCTTGTCACGGAAAAACCGGTGTATCGTGATCCTTTCGGCGCGGACATCCTGCCGGACAAGGCACCGGTTTTGAGCACGGAGCAGCAGGCTGCCGTTACCGCTATTTTGCAGTTCGTGGGTCAAGGCTTCCGGACCTTTCTGCTCTCCGGCGTCACCGGCAGCGGCAAGACCGAAGTATATCTGCAAACAGCAGCCGCTGCCATGGCCAGGGGCTATTCCATTCTGGTGCTGGTGCCTGAAATCGCCCTGATTTCCCAGACCGAAAGGCGCTTCCGGGCCCGTTTCGGCGAATGCGTGGCCGTTCTTCATAGCGGCCTTTCCGCCGGTCAACGTTACGACCAGTGGAAACGCATTCAAACCGGTAAAGCCGCCATCGTCATCGGCGCGCGCTCGGCTATTTTCGCGCCCCTTGAAAAAATCGGCCTCATTATCGTGGACGAAGAGCATGATGGTTCTTACAAACAACAGGAAACCGGTCTGCGTTACCATGCCCGGGACCTGGCGGTGGTCCGCGCCCGCTTTGAAGGCGCAGTCGCCTGCCTTGGCTCGGCCACACCGGCCCTGCAATCCACTTTCAATGTTGAACAGGGCAAATACCAGGAAATCCGATTAACCCGGCGGATCAATCGTCAACCCTTGCCGGAAGTCACCCTGGTGGATCTGTGCAAACTCCGCGACCAGCGCGGCACACGCCGTTTCATATCCAATGAACTCCGGGACGCCATGGCAGAGACCCTGGCCCGGGGCGAACAAATCTTGCTTTTTCTGAACCGGCGGGGATATGCCGGGTTCCCGGTCTGCGGCGACTGCGGTGAGGTCCTGCGCTGTAAAAACTGCGACATCAGTTTAACCCTGCATAAAGCCGCCAATGCCTTTCGCTGCCATTTCTGCGGTTTTTCCCTGGCGGCTGTTTCCAAATGCAAGAACTGCGGTTCTGCCGGCATCAAGGCCATCGGTCTGGGAACGGAAAAAGTGGAAGCCGCTGTCCGGGCTCTGTTCCCCCAGGCCAAGGTATCCCGCCTGGACCATGACACCACCCGTCGCAAAGGCGCCTTGCTCAGCATATTGAAGGAGTTGAAAGAGGGCCGCATGGATATTTTAATCGGCACCCAAATGGTGGCCAAAGGCCATGATTTCCCCAACATCACCCTGGTGGGAATTATCTGCGCGGATTTGACCTTGCATTTCCCGGATTTCCGCTCCGGCGAAACCACCTTTCAGCTTCTTTCCCAGGTGGCCGGCCGGGCCGGCCGCGGCGGCCGACCCGGCCGGGTGATCCTGCAAACCTACAACCCGGATCATTTCAGCATTCAGGCTGCTAAAAGCCAGGACTATCAATTGTTTTACAAGCAGGAAATCGGTTATCGGAAAACCTTGCGCTATCCCCCCTTTACTCGGATGATCCAACTGGGCATTTCCGGGAAAGACAAGGCCATGACCGCCCGCTTGGCCGGTGAATTGGGGCGACTCTGCAAATCGTTGCTGACGGTTGAACCCGCTTTCCGCAGCCATTTGGAAATTCTGGGCCCCATTGAGGCCCCCCTTGCAAGAATTGCCAACCAGTTCCGTTGGCAAATTTTACTCAAAGGATCTTCCGGTGCTTTGCATGGCTTCGCGGCCCGCTTGATAGCTAAGGAGGCTGCCGGAATTTTTCAGAATCGGGCCGTAAAAGTCGTGCTGGACGTGGACCCGTTGTATATGCTCTAAAAACTGCAAAACCGGAAACTTTCATATTGGGCCTTGACTTTGGAACCCATGCTATTAAAATAAGATCAGTTTTATAAATTCCTTCAATGCGGAGATATTAATGAAAAATATTAAGTTCCTATTGCGGTGGATGGGACTCTGCGTCCTGTCCTTTATGCTTGGCGGTTCTGCTCTTGCAGAAGAGAAACCAAACAAGATACCGGCACCCTCTGTTTTGGTACCGGCTCCGTTTTTTCAATTCGAACCGGTCCTTGAAGGCAAAGATGTGCTGCATGATTTTATCGTGCAGAACAAGGGGGATGCCGAACTAGAAATAATCAAAGTGCAACCCGGCTGAGGCTGCACTGCCGTTGATTTTACACGGCAGATCCCTCCCGGCGGCGAGGGCAAGATTTCCATCAAGGTCAACACCGAGGGCCACGGCGGACAAAAAATGCAGAAGTCCATTCAGGTCCAGACGAATGATATGAAAAGAGCCAACTTCAAACTGGAAGTTGAGGGCGAGGTGGAAAAATTTGCTACCATTACACCTCCCAAAATCATCCTGGCCGGTACGGTGGGGACCCCGGTCATCGCGGCTGTCAATATCATCCAGGAGAAAAAACACCCCTTTAAGATCAAGACCATCCGGGCCAAGAACGGGGAGTTCATTCGCTGGGAAGTCATAGAGGAAAAAATAGCCGGAATGACGGGCTACACCGTCAGGGTGGAAAATTTAAAAAAAGAGGCCGGTTCATATTTTGATACACTCACCATTGAGACGGACAACAAGGATCGGCCGGAAATCAAACTGGCAGTATCCGGCAGAATCGAAGATATAAACAGCCCCAAGGGCGATGCCGGCCAACCAGTGCGAACCTTTCAAAATAACAATGGATAGTAACCGATGCAGGACGCTTTAAACGCAAGTGACGTCATCAAGCAAAATATATTTCGAATCCATTCGGATTATTGCTGATGAAACAGATAAAAGTAGTTGCCTTTGACTGCGACGGTGTCATGTTTGACACCGACCGATCAAATCAGATGTACTACAATAAAATTTTGACCCAGTTAGGACAGCCGCTGTTGTCACGCGCACAATTCGATTATGTTCATATGCACACAGTGGACGCGGCCCTTGATTTCCTGTTTCCAGAGCCCGGGTTGCGCATTGAGGCTGAAGTTTTGCGCAAGGAAATGAATTATTTTGCGCTGATACCCTACATGCAAATCGAACCGGATTTAAAACCGCTTTTGGCCCAGCTGCGGCCGCGCTGGAAGACCGCCATTGCCACCAACCGCTCGGATACCATGGACCGTGTGCTTCAGGAGCACGGCCTGGAAGGGTGCTTTGATCTGGTGGTTTCGGCCCGGGATGTGCCCCATCCCAAGCCCCATCCGGATCCGCTCCTGAAAATCCTGGAGCATTTCCAGATCCCACCCCAGGCCATGGTCTATGTGGGCGACTCATCCCTGGATGAACAGGCTGCCGCGGCCGCCGGCATTCCCTTTATTGCTTATAATAATCCGGCTTTGTCGGCCCAATATCATATCCGGCGCCTGGGGGAGATCATCGGACTCATGGGGATTTAAGCCCGGCACCGGATTTTTTTCAAAACGGAATATCGTCCTCGGGTGGAGCCGAACCGGCCATGGGACCGGACGGCCCGGGTCGAAAGGTGTTGTCCCGTTCACCCCCCCCGCCCTGGCCATATTCTCCCTGAAAATTGTCAGGGGAATAGCCGCCGCCCTGGCCCTGGGGTGGGGCTGACCCGCCTTCACGCCCATCCAGCATACGCATGTCCGTGGCCACAATCTCGGTGGTATAACGGGTGACGCCGTCCTTTTCCCAGGATCTGGTTTGCAGACGTCCCTCCACATATACCTGCCTGCCTTTTGAAAGATATTCACCGCAGATCTCACCTAGGCGATCAAAGGCGACAATGCGATGCCACTCTGTACGTTCTTTTTTTTCTCCAGTGGCCTTGTCTTTCCAGGTATCGGAAGTAGCCACACTGAAATTGGCCACAGCCTTGCCGTCCTGGGTATATCTGATTTCCGGGTCACGCCCCAACCGACCGACGATGATCGCCTTGTTTATACCTGCCATGCCGAACCTCCGAATGTTGACGCTGTTAAAATATAATCGCTAAGCCTTGATACAGAAATCAGGCCGGTCTGTCAATGCAATCGGCCGGAAGAACCAACACAATTCTATCCGTTTGTCATTATTGCTGATTTAAAATATTCCTTGACAACCCGGCCCCATTTGAGATAAACGCCAATCATTGTACAGTACATTGTTATTTTATAATGATTCAGATCATATAAAATTTTGTATGGTCTTCCCCGCCAATGGGTATCGTCAGTATGCAAGCGTAGCGGCACCGCTCCGCCGATACCGGTTTCGTAACCAAGAACAATTTTATTTAATGTACAACAGGAGACGTATCATGGAAAAAGTCTGGCAGCAACAGTATGACACCGGTGTTCCCCCAGAAGTCGATTTCCGACAATACAATTCCATTGCGGAATTATTGGAGGAAATTTTTCAAAAATTCCAGGATCGACCCGCGTTTCACAACATGGGGACAACCATTTCCTATCGGGAACTGGACAATCACAGCAAAAATTTCGCCTGCTACCTGCAAAACGAGCTCAAATTAAAAAAAGGCGATCGGGTGGCCATCATGATGCCCAACATCCTCCAATATCCCATTGTATTCATGGGTATTTTACGAGCGGGGCTGGTGGCGGTGAATGTGAACCCCCTGTATACTGCCCGGGAACTTGAACATCAGATGAAGGATTCAGGGGCCAAAGCCATCGTCATTTTTGAAAACGCCGCCCATATCCTGGAAAAAGTACTTGCCAAGACCGACATCAAACATGTGATCACCACCAAAATCGGAGATATGCTCAAATTTCCGAAATCCATGATCGTCAATTTTGTCATTAAAAAAGTCAAAAAAATGGTGCCGGCCTGGAATATCCCCATTGCAGTGCCCCTCAAGGATGCCCTGAATAAAGGCACGGATTCGTCCTTGAAAGCCGTGAAAACCAAGCGGGAGGATATCGCCTGCCTACAATACACCGGCGGAACCACCGGCGTGGCCAAGGGCGCGGTTCTCTCCCACGGCAACATCCTTGCAAATATGATCCAGGCCAAAGCCTGGGTAAAAAACCAGATCAAGGAAGGCGAAGAGATCATCATCACACCGCTGCCTCTGTACCATATTTTCTCGCTAACCGCCAACTGCCTGGCCTTTTCTTCCGTGGGCGGCTTGAATGTTTTGATCACCAATCCCCGGGACATCCCCGGTTTTGTAAAAGAACTGAAAAAATGGAAGTTCTCGGCCATCACCGGGGTCAATACCTTGTTCAATGCCTTGCTCAACAATCCGGATTTTAAAAGCCTCGATTTTTCCAATCTGAAGATTTCCCTGGGCGGCGCCATGGCAGTCCAGAAACCGGTGGCGGAAGCCTGGAAAGCCCAAACCGGCGCGCCCCTGATCGAAGCCTACGGCCTGACCGAAACCTCGCCGGCGGCCTGCATGAACCCCATGTCTTTGGCGGATTACAACGGCTTTATCGGCCTGCCGATTTCATCCACGGAAATCCGCATCAAGGACGACCAGGAACAAGACCTGCCCTTTAATGAAATCGGTGAAATCTCCATCAAGGGCCCCCAGGTGATGCAGGGCTACTGGCAGCGGCCGGAAGAAACCGCCAAGGTCATGACCAAAGACGGCTTCCTCAAAACCGGCGATCTTGGTTTTATGACAGAAAAAGGCTATATCAAAATCGTGGACCGCAAAAAGGACATGATTCTCGTATCCGGTTTTAACGTCTACCCCAATGAGGTGGAAGAAGTGGTTGCCAGCCATCCGGGAGTTTTGGAATGCGCCGCCGTGGGCGTGCCGGATTCCAAAAGCGGAGAAGCGGTAAAACTATTCGTGGTGAAAAAGGACGCGAACCTCACGGAAGAGGATGTCCGCAAACATTGCAAAGAAAACCTCACCGGTTACAAGATTCCCAAGGTAGTGGAATTCCGCAATGAACTGCCCAAATCCAATGTGGGCAAGATCCTGCGCAAGGATCTGCGCGGAACCTGATGTTATCACGCGGTCAGACTCCCACTAACCGGCAGGCGTAAGGCCTGCCGGTTCGCCGGGAAATATCTTGCTCTATTTTCTACTTTTTTCTAGGACCACATAGTTTTCCCTTTTCACACCTTTTTTCAGTTGAAATAAACCTTTTCCATGAATAGCTCTTGAAATCCGACCTGATCAAAGCGTATAATTTTTCAATATTTGGTAGATAGATAGACCCCAACCAAAAGGCGCGTCATGACCGTCAGGCTCTATTGGATCCAGTGCGGAGGGTGCGGCGGGGACACTTGGTCCCTGTTCAACGCCGAGACTCCGGATGTAATCGAACTCCTCAACCTGCTGAACATCGAACTGCTCTGGCATCCGTCGATTTCCAATAAATCCATCCGCGCCCAGGAGCAAACCATCGAAGGCCTGCTGTCCGGCGAGGAAAAACTGGACATCCTGTGTGTGGAAGGCTCCATTATCCG
The DNA here is from genome assembly GCA_020723325.1 of Desulfosudis oleivorans. Classification (GTDB taxonomy): domain Bacteria; phylum Desulfobacterota; class Desulfobacteria; order Desulfobacterales; family SURF-7; genus DYJD01. The sequence continues at coordinate 334,824 of DYJD01000002.1, forward strand.
CGGGCCGGGGGGCACGGGCATGTATGATGAGGCCTACGGCGCGCCCAAAAAGAATCTTGTGGCCTCCCTGGCCAAACAGGCGCGGCATGTGCTGGCCGTGGGCACTTGCGCCAGCTTTGGGGGCATCGGTGCGGACGGCGAGATCGAGGCCACGGGCATGCAATTCCATAAATGGTCCAGGGGCGGTTTTCTAGGGGAGGATTTTCGTTCCAAAAGCGGACGGCCGGTGATCAATCTGCCCGGCTGCCCATGCCATTGCGATATCCTTGCCGGCACCCTGGCAGCCCTGGTGACCGGCCAGGAAATGGAACTCACCGGCCATAATACCCCCCTGGAATGGTACGGCATGATGGTGCATCAGGGCTGTACGCGCAACGAATACCATGAATTTCGCGTGGAGGAAAAACAGTTCGGTGAAAAAGGCTGTATGTTTTTTCACTTGGGATGCCACGGCCCTTTGGCCACCGGCCCTTGCAACAAGCGCCTGTGGAACCGCCGCTCCTCCAAAACCCGGGTGGGCGTGCCCTGTTTCGGCTGCACCCGCCCTGATTTTCCCCAGCAGTATTCCTTTTTTGAAACACGCAACATCGAAGGCATCCCCATTGAACTGCCCGACGGTGTCAGCCGCGCCCATTATCTGGCTTATAAAGGCATGGCCGCGGCAGCAGCGCCGGAAAGGCTGAAAACCAGGAAAACCGAAATTTGAGCAGCCAACGTAAAAGCATTCAAATCTATCCCCTGAATCGTGTGGAAGGGGATTTGAAAATCCGGCTGGAAATCCATGACGGTGTGGTGACCGATGCCTGGAGCGCCGGCACCATGTACCGAGGCTTTGAAAATATTCTGAAAGGGCGGGGCGCCTTGGACGGCCTGGTGATCACCCCGCGCATCTGCGGGATTTGCAGCACCGCTCATCTGAAAGCTGCCGCCAAGGCCCTGGACATGATTTCCAGGGTCAAGGTTCCGGAAGATGCCATGCGCATCCGCAATGCCACCCTGATGGTGGAAATGCTCCAGAATGATATCCGTCAGAGTTGTCTGCTGTTCATGAGCGATTTTAGCCGGGTGGTTTATCAACACCACTCCTTGTATGCCGAGGCCATCCAGCGCTATACCGCCCTTACCGGCACCGTTTTCCGGCAGGCCTTGCATTGGACCAAAAAAATTCTTGAGATCGTGGCAATTCTGGGGGGACAATGGCCGCATTCATCCTTCATGGTGCCGGGTGGTGTGGTTTCGCTGCCCAGCAGCAACGAGATCATGCAATGCCGCTACCTGCTCAACAGCTTCCGGACCTGGTATGAAACCGAATTCCTTGGTTGCAGCCTGGAACGCTGGGCGGAGATCAAAAGCCTTGACCATTTGGAAACCTGGCTCACGGAAAAGCCGACCCATACCCATAAGGAAATGGGTTTTTTCATCCGCTTTGCCAAGGAAGCCCGGTTGGACGAAATCGGCAGGGGGCACGGTCATTTTCTCAGTTTCGGCGGCTTGGATTTGCCGGCCGATACTGCGGTCAGGCCTTTAGCCGGCGGCAACACCTTGATCCCTGCCGGTTTCATGGCCCATGGGCAAGCCTGTGCTCCCTTTTCCCAGGCCGAAATCTCCGAAGACATCACCCATGCCTGGTTCAACAGTCAGCCCACGGCCCACCCCTATGAAGGTGCAACCCATCCTTATGCCACGGGCAGTGAAAGCGAAAAATATTCCTGGGCCAAAGCGCCCCGTTATGCGGGCCATCCTGCTGAAACCGGGCCCCTTGCGGAGTTGATGATCGCCGGCAATCCATTGTTTACGGATCTGGTCGGCCCAAAGGGCCCCACGGTTTTTTCCCGGCAACTGGCCCGGCTGCTCCGACCGGCTGTGCTCATGCCGGCCCTAGAACAATGGCTGAAGGAAATCCGACCCCAGGAAAAACATTTCTTTAAACAATACGAGCGCCTTGAAACCGGCGAAGGCCATGGGCTGATTCAGGCGCCGCGGGGCGCCCTGGGTCATTGGGTGAAAATTCAAGACAGCAAGATCGCCCAATACCAGATCATCACCCCCAGCACCTGGCACGCTTCCCCCCGGGACAAGGCCGGTATAAGAGGCCCCTGGGAACAAGCCCTGATCGGCACGGCCATGGGCCATCCGGAAGACACCGTCAAGGTGGATCATGTTCTGCGCTCTTTTGATCCCTGCCTGGTTTGCACGGTGCATACTGTTCAATTGTAAAGGTAACAACCATGACGAAAACAATCAACAACTGCTGCCGCCTGCACGGCTTTGAAGCCATGGGCAGCCGCCTGACAGAAGCGGATATCCGCGCCGTCATGGAAGAAAATCGCGTTCTGCGGGAAGAAATCCGCGTGGCCCGCAAAGCCGCCCAGATCACCGCTGATCTCGTGGTAAAGCAATTCGAGGAAACTGAAAAAATCCTGCATCGCTTTCAAATGGCCAATGCCATGCGCAAAGCCGTGCTGGATTCCGCTTCCCAGATGGCCATCGTGGCTGCCGACAAGCGCGGCATCATTATTGTCTTCAATGCCGGCGCCGAAAATCTCCTGGGCTATCGGGCCAAGGATATCATCGGCCGGGCCACCCCGGAATTGTTTTTGCTCACCGCGGATCTTACCGCCCATGGGACTGAACTGGTGGGTAGTTGCGACAAAGTGGATGGGATGGATCTTTTCCTTGCCCTGGCCGAGCAGCGGGACGCCAAACCCCGGGAGTGGACCTTTGTGCGCAAGGACGGCGGCCATTTTCCCGTGCGCATGTCGGTCAACGCCTTGCAGGACGCCGAAGGGGCCACCAGCGGTTTCCTGCTCATCGCCAATGACATTTCAGAGCAGAAACGTTCTGAAAAAGCCCTGATGGAAAGCGAGCTCAACTATCGCCTGCTGCTGAAAAACCTGCCCAATGTGGTTTTCAAGGGCTATGCCAACGGCGACATTGATTTCATCGACGATAAAATCGAGGCCCTGACCGGTTATGCCAAAGAAGAGTTTTTATCCGGAAAAAAGAAATGGCTGGATATCGTGGTGGCAGAAGACCTGGATTATGTCAAACAAATGTTCATCCAGGCCCTGAAAGCCGACAAATCCTATATCCGCGAATACCGCATCCGCGCAAAAAACGGGGAGATCTTCTGGATCGAGGAGGGCGGCCAGATCATTTGCGATGAAACCGGCCATATCGATTTTGTCATCGGCGCCTTTCTCAACATCACCATGCGCAAGCTGGCGGAAAAGGCTTTGCTCGAATCCGAGGCCAAGTACCGATCCCTGTTCAATGCCGGTCCGGATCCCATCCTGGTGTTGGATAAGGAGACCTTTGAAATTCTGGATGCCAATCCCAGGGCTGCGGAAACCTTTGCCCAGGAGAAAAAAGACCTGGTCGGCAAAGTGTTTACGGATTTCGGTGCCTTTGAATACGACGACCACCGGCCGGCCCGGATCCGTACGGAAGGCTGGCCGGCCAACGGCGTGGTGATCCAGCGCCTGCGCGACCCCAAGACCGACTGCAATCTCTATATCAAAATCAAGGCCAGCCCCACCATTTACAAGGGTAAAACGGCCACCATCCTGGCCGGCACGGATATCACCGAGGTGATTGAAAAGGACGCCCAGCTTATCCAGGCCAGCAAAATGAGCACCCTGGGGGAAATGTCCGCCGGCATTGCCCATGAACTGAACCAGCCCCTGAACGCCATCAAACTGGGCAATGAATTCCTGAAAACCATGCTCAACCGGCGTCTGCCAATACCGGACAAGGATTTGCTGCATGTGGTATTGGAGGTGAATGAACAGGTTGAGCGGGCCTCGGATATCATCAACCGTCTGCGGGCCTTTGGCCGTAAGACTGAAAATGTCAAACAGACAGTGGATATCAACGAACCGGTCCTGGGGGTGCTGAAAATCATCGGCGAGCAACTCAAGCTGGAAAGCATCCAGGTGGCACTGGACCTGACGGAAAATCCGCCCGCTGTCCTGGCTCAGCGCAACCGGCTGGAGCAGGTGCTCTTCAATCTGATCACCAATGCCCGGGACGCCATCAACAAAAAGAGAAATGAAGCGCCTGAATTCCAGGATCACCGCATCACCATCACCACCTTTTTCCAGAACCAGCGCGTGGGCGTTGCCGTGAGCGACACCGGCATAGGGGTTCCCAAGGAAATCCGCAACAAAATCTTCGAGCCCTTTTTCACCACCAAGGAAGTGGGAACCGGCATGGGTCTGGGACTGTCCATCATTTACGGCATCATCCGGGATTACGGAGGCGACATTGTGCTGCACAGCGAAGAGGGCCGGGGCAGCACGTTTACCTATTCATTTCCATGCGCGGAAATGATGGCGCCAAGGCCTATCCCTGCACCCAATCCGACAACAAGGGCGGCGATGTCAGCCGCGCCGACGGAACCGACCAATCATACCCGGCGGTGAGTTTAACGCCGCCCTTGATCACCGAAACAGGACGATCCGCCGAGACCACCACTACCAAGATCCGTTCATGCTCGGCCGTGAACCGCAAGGCGGAATTGAAACGGGCGCCCCGGGAGCGGTCCTCGGCCGCCACGGCGCGACCGTCCAGGATGCAGGCAAAACCGTGGATATGCAGGTCGGCGCTGATATGCAGGGCGCCGTCCAGCTTGGCCAGGGATTTGGTCAGGGAAAGAATGACGGGATCTCTCAGGTCAAGGGGCGTTTCCAGGTGCTGACCCGCAATTTGAATGGGTTCCGGATTCATATCGATCACCAGGGTGCAACCGAATTTTTGGCCTTCGGCATAGTGGACGATGTCGGCAATGGTCTGGAACAGATCATGGGCCTGGTGCGGTGGGTCAAAATGGGCTTCCAGCAACACTTCCTCCAGTTCCACCATTTTGGCCCGGCGGGTAAAGGAATAAAAATTGCCGTCGGAAAAGCTGCAGATGGGATCATCCCCAAGTTTCAGAAAACCATGGCCGCCGCGAAAATCCGCCACAAGGCGCACCATGGAAAGCTCACTGCCGGCTATCCCCACGATTTTGTTTCCGTCTGAAATCAATTTGCGGTCCGAACCTTCCACGGCCTGGAGCAATTTACGCACGTGTTTGAACTTCTTCAAGTCCGGCCGCTCATTCAGGGGGAAGCGGGCCAGAAATTTTAAAAAGCTCACCGTGCGCGGTTCCATGAAAACCAGTTCTCCCCTGGGCCACAAACCTTCTTCCATGGTCCGGGAAATTCCCAGAACCGCATCCAAAATGGGATAGATGCGCAACTGGATATCCATGCCGATCCTGCGGGTCAATTCATCCACCAGGCAATCCCGCACCGCATGGGGGGCGTATTCGCGGATCACATAGCTGGATTCGCCTGTATAATCGGCGTCGTTCCGGACCACATCCTGAGCCAGCAGCCAGACGGCGCGCTCCAGCCAGCGTTCTGTCGGGCCGGTGGCGCACATGTCCGGATGGTGTTCGGTAAACCACATCTGGTAGAATATGGAGCTGGAACGCCCGCCGATGGAAATCAGCCCGGCCAGATTGAGTCCGGGTTCGGGCAGGGGCTGGCTGAAATGCCGCAGATTGCGGACCTGTTGGTTGTTATCCCGCCAGGTATCGGAGGTGAGATAAATTTCAGTAAGCCTGGGCTCATGCCCGCGCAACAAGGAATGGGGGTCATAGATCCGCAAGGACGAATCCGGCCGGTCGGCGTAAATGACGGCCACCCGGCTCTGGCCGGAAAAATGGGACAAGGCCTCTTGTAGACTCTCAATAATCTGAAAAATGCTGATTTTGCCGATGATGGAATCTGTCATGACGGCGTTGCTTCCGATGGCTGACCGCCGTGGCCCTGCCCGGCCGACTGTAGTCGCCCTTCAGCGTTTTTAAGGGCTTTTTCCAGGGCATCCTTCTCAATGGGCTTATGGATAAAATCGCTGGCTTTCAGATCCAGAGCCTTTTTGGCCAGATCCACATCCCCATGGCCGGTGATGACGATGACTTCTACACCCGGATCAATTTCCTTGATCTTGCGCAGCACGGAAAAGCCATCCATGCCCGGCATTTTGATATCCGTCAGCACAATGCGCGGATTTTCGCGCTGGAAAAGTTCGATCCCGGTCGGCCCGTTTTCAGCCGTGAGCACTTCATAGCCAAGGGCGCCCAGCAAAAGGCGCGACATGGCCAAGGTGGGTTTTTCATCATCAATGATCAGAATTCTAGTCATGCCGATTTTTCCTCATCCTCCCATTATTGATCATGGATAGCTGTCTTCCCCTGTATTCATCCCGTATCCCGCGGCGCGCCTCCGGAATTTTTCTAATTAACTACAAAACCGCGGGGAAACTCAAGGTAAAAGTCGTACCCCGCTCCTGACAACTTTCAAAACTGATTTCACCGCCGTAGTCCTTGACAATGCCGTAGATAATGGAAAGGCCGAGGCCCATACCCTTGCCGGCCTCCTTGGTGGTGAAAAACGGTTCAAAAATTTTGTCACGAATTCCCTTGGGAATCCCGCTGCCGTTGTCCGATACGGCCAGGAACACCCGTTTCCTGTCTTGAAAAGTCCGAATACGGATGGTGCCGGTCACACGCCCTTGGTCCGACGCCTGCTTGTGGCCGATGGCGTCCATGGCATTGGTAATCAAATTCAAGAGCACTTGTTCCAGACGATTGTTATGGGCCATCACCTTTGCAAGCTCCGTCCCCAGATCCAGTTCGACGTGAATGTTTGCAAGCTGAAGCTGCCGGCCGATCATACCCAGGACCCCGTGAACCGGTGTATTCAGATCCACCTGCTCCTTGGTAAAATCGGTTTTGCGGCCGAATTCCCGCAGACGGTTGATGATGGCAGAGGCCCGGTTGACCTGGTTGCCGACTTCCGTGGCCACCTGGAGCAGATCCTGATTCGAAATTTCCCGGTTTTGGGCGACCATCAGTTTCAAATATTCATTGCCGACCTTGATGGCGTTGAGCGGTTGATTCAGCTCATGGGCCACGCCGGCGGACATTTCCCCCAGACTGCTCATTTTGCTGACATGGATAAGCTGGGCATCTTTTTCGATCATGGCGGTGACATCGGTGACCGCCAGGATCAGGGCCTTGCGCTGCTTGTATTCCGTGGGGCAGGCTTTAAAACGGAAATACACCGGACGATTGTCGCCTTTGCGGTAGAAACGCACGTTTTCCGTGAGAATATAACCTTCGGGCCAGCCTTTGCGCGCCAGCTCCGAAAGGTCGCGATCCTCGTATTCAAACCGGCCGAAATCGGCAAAATACTTGCCGATCAAGACTTTCCTGGGATAGCCGTAGGTTTCTTCCGCACTGGGATTGGCATCCAGAATTTCCATGGTGCCGCGGTCCAGAACAAAAATGGGGATGGGGCCGCTGTTGAAAAGGGAGCGGTATTTGCCTTCGGATTCCTTGAGCTCCTGCTGGCTGCGGAAGAGCTGAACCGTCATGTTGTTGAAAGAGTGCGCCAGTTGGATGACCTCATCCCCCGGCGGTCTCTCCGGCAAAAGACTGCCGCCCTGATTAAGCTCCCCTGAAAAATGGCTGCGGCAAATCTCATTGGATAGCTCGGTCAACTGGGAAATCGGCCGGGTGATATAGCGGGCCAGCAACTGGCTGACGGCGAAAAAGAAAATAGTGATGAAGGACAAAAAACCAACAAAGGTGGTGCGCAGCTTACCGATCAATTGATCAATGTGTTCCTTTTTAAAACCCACATGCACAGTGCCGATCTGGTCGATGCCCGCGCGGATGGGCAGGGCAATGTCATAGGCTGAAGCGCCCGACACAGCCACCAGCCTGGTACTGTGGGAGGCCTCCTTGGGAAGCTGGTTGGCCGAGGACAGACCTTCTGGAAACACATCCATGAACGTATGGGCCAGCACCCGATTGCCGGGATCCGCAATGAAGATGTAGGCCACTAGGGATTCGCGCAATCCCAAGCGCGCTTCGAAAAGCAGCCGGGTGAGTTCCGTTGTTTTCTCTGAGAGAATATAACCGCGGCTGCTGTCCGCAATCCGCTCGGCGATGTCGCGGCCGCGCAACACAAGCTCATCTGTTAGACTGGAAATCAGCACCCAGCGGGTGAACAGGGCGATAATGAAACTCAGGAGCAGGATCACCGTGAGGGAGGAAAAAAAAATTTTATTCTTCAGACTGACTTCCCTGAATTTCCGTAAAAAGAGATTCATGATATCAACAATTTCGCCCTCATGCTTCCCGGATCGGAAAACTGAGCACTATGGTTGTTCCCAGTCCTTGCCGGCTTTCAATCTCCATGCGGCCATGATAATCCCGGACGATTTCATTGGCAATGGAAAGCCCCAGGCCTTTGCCCTTGCCGGTTTCCTTGGTGGTGAAAAAGGGCTCCAAAACCCGCTCGCGCAAATGCAGGGGAATGCCGATACCCGTATCACTCACCGCCGCCTTCACCCGCTGGTTGTCCAGATAGCTCCGCACCCGGATGGCGTGCCGGACGTCGGTTTTTTCGGCCTTGACCTTGTTGATCGCTTCGCCGGCATTAATGATCAGGTTGTAGAATACCTGACCCAAACGATGATGATGGCCGGCGATGGGCGGCAAATGATCATCCAGATCCAGGATCAGCTCGATATCATCCAGGCTGAGTTGGTGTTTCAGGATAGCGGCGGTGTCCTGAATGGGACGATTGATGTCCACTACCTCCTTGGCAAAGGCCGGTTTCTCGCCGAAGACCTGCAGGCGCTGGATGATTTCCGCAGCGCGATCCACCTGGGTACCCAGTTCATTCACCACTTCTGACAAATCTTCTTTTTTAATCTCTTCGCCTTGCTGGAGCATAATCTTCAGGAACTCGCTGCCCATTTTAATGGCATTCAAGGGCTGGTTCAGTTCATGGGCCACACCGGCGGATATGCCGCTCAAGCTGGGCATGAGCCGCAACAGATCCCAGGCCGTGACCAGCTCCACATGGAGCAAAAGGGCCGGCAGCAAGATCAAATCACCGATTAAAGCGCAAACAATGGTAATGACCATCAAGAAGCCGAAAATCGCCGTGGGGAGGAAATGGGAGAACATCAATAGGGAAAAACCCAGGCCGATGGTCAGGGTGAAAAAAACCATGGGCTTGCCCACGCTCAAGATGCTGTCCCGCAAGGCGCGATCCTTGTCCAGGTCCTTCTTGAATTCCCGGTAATAGCGGGTCAAGTAGTGAATGATGTCATCCACGGCCAGACCGATGGCAATACTGGCGATCAGGCCGGTGGCCATGTTCAGCTCAATACCGAACCAGCCCATGATGCCGAAAGTGGTCAGGATGGGGAAGGTATTGACCAAAATGGCCACGAGTCCCACCTTTGCCGACAAAAAAAGCACAAACATCATGGCAAAGATAAGCGCCATGGTGGAAATGAGGCTGTTGACCTGGCCCCGGGCCAACTGGTCGCTGCTTTCGGAAACCACCATGCCCACACCGGTCACCTTGACGCCAGGGCCGCCCTGTAACTCCTGTTGGGCATAAGCCATGATTTTTTCCCGAAGGGCAAGAAATTCCTTGGAGCTTTCGAGATGGGTCAACAGCAGAATATTGGCTTTTGAAAAGGAATCATTCATAAAAGGCGCAAGCATGTCCTGGCCGAGGATCATTTTATAATTGTTGACCAGCATGCGGATTTCAAAGGTTTCGGTGGGCAGCGAATAAAATCGGGGGTCGTATTTATTCACCACATAGTTGACCAGTTTGAGGTAGTCGGCAAAGGAAACCGTTTTATCCACTTTGGGCAGGGTTTCTAGAAATTTTTGCAGGGCGATGATACTCGCCACCTTCTCCGGTGCTTCGAAATAATCCTCGGCCGGACTCTCCATCACTACATGGATGGGAAAACTGCCGGATAGATCCTTGTATATGTCGTGAAAATTGCGGCGCACCGGCGTGTCTTGCTTGAAATAGGAGACCGGATTGGTTTCAACTTGCAGGAAAAACACCCCGGCTGTGCAGATCACCAGAATGGCCCCGGCCGTGAGCAGCAGATAGCCCTGGGCCTGGGAAACCATCTGCACCACCCGGTTGAGAAAGCTTTCCAAGACCCGCCGGAATCCGGTAGGCCGGATGTTGCTGCGCAAGCGGGCAGGGGGGATGATGGCAAAAAGCGCCGGCAGCAGTGAAAGGAGGAGGAACAACAGCAGCAACATGCCGATCCCTGCAAAAATCGCGAATTCGCGGATGGCGGCAATATGCAGGATCAGCAGCGAGCCGAAACCGATCAAGTCCGTTAAGACCGCCAGGGAGGTGGGCAGGGCCATTTCCATGAAGGTTGTGATCACGGCCGCCTGGGCTGTTTCCGCAGCCTGCATGTTCTCAAGCATGGCCGCGCAAATGTGGCTGCAATAGGCCGTACCCACAGCCACAATGAAAACCGGCACGATCATGGTCAACATGGAAAAGGGCACCCGTGTCCAAGCCATGATGCCGAAGGTCCATACCAGCGCCAGCGAAACCGCGGCCAGGGGAACAAGGGTGTACCAGATATTGCGGTATAAATAATACAGCAGGGCGGTGATCAGCAAGAAAATCAGCGGCAGAAGCACCATGAGATCCTTGTGAATATAGTGGGTCAAAGCCTCGGAAACCAGCGGGATGCCGATTTGATAGCGCTGGAAATCCGCTTGAATTTGAAGGAGAGCCTGTTCCACCGCCATAATGACCCTATGGATATCCGCGCTTTGGTCCAGAACCAAGGTAATCGCGCTGGTGTTGCGATCCTGGGAAATGAGATTCTTCTTGAACAATTCAATGGTCCCGCAGATCTCTGCAAATTTTTCAAGGGACCACTGGTTGCGTGGATCCACATCTTTTTTAATGCTCGGCAGGCTGATCACCCGGCGCACCCCCGGAATGCCGGACACCACACCGGAGACTTGCTCCAATTGATAAAAGAATTCAGGACTGAACACATTCCGGCCTTTGACTACGATGCGGATGATGTCGTCTGAACCAAACACTTTTTGAAATTCGCGATATTCCTTGGCAGCGGGTAGATCTTCGATCACTAGGTCATAAATGGAGGTGCGCACGGACAGGCCTGGAAGCCGCCAACCCAAGATCAGGGTAAGCAGCGCAATCAGCACCAGAACAGCCTTGGGATGATGAACCTGCAAGGCCAATAAACTGCGGCTGGCTTTGCGAATGGAAAACCGTTCTCGATAAGATGCGTTTGAACGCATGGTGCCGCCCCTGCCTGAAGATATTCCTCTGCTTTTGTAAAATTTAACATATCGGCGGTTTTAAATGCTGTCAATTGCTAATTCAGGGATTTGCGCTGATTGCGTATTGACATTCTTTCACGGCAACAGGTAAGGATGGCCTATCCAACTCTAATCCGAAACAAAAGGAGGTATTCTGATGATCGGTAAAACCTTTGATGAACTCACGGTCGGTGACACAGCGGAATTTGCAAAAACCATTTCGGAATCGGATGTATATTCCTACGCCGGTATTACCGGTGATTTAAATCCTGCCCATGTGAATGAAGCCTATGCGGAAAAAACCTTTTTCAAAACCCGCATCGCCCATGGGATGCTGGTGGGCGGGCTGATCTCCACGGTTATCGGCACCCAGTTGCCGGGACCGGGGACGATTTATATGAAGCAGTCCCTCTCCTTTCTCGCACCGGTTAAGATCGGCGATACCATCACCGCCCGGGTGACCGTGCTTGAAAAACTTCCGGAAAAAGGGCGTATCCGCCTGAAAACCACCTGCATCAACAAGGAGGGCGCGGTGGTCATTGACGGCGAAGCCCTGGTAAGTCCGCCCCGGCCGGCCAAAGCTTGATTCCGGTTTGGATTCAAGGCCGGATCAAGAGCGTGGGTAGAAAAAGACAAAGCCGATGCCCTCGGACATTTCCGGCGGCATCGGCTTCAATAGCGGCTTATTATTCTCGTTCCGCAGGCGGGGTTGGTGCCGGAGAATAGTTGAAGAGCTTTTCCGTGTTTTTAATAAGCTCTTGAAACTGCTCGGTTTGTTGGGCGATCATGCGCTTGAAATCCTTTACGACCATGCTTTGATCCCCATTCTCTTCTTTTTGCATCATGCGCAGGTGCTTGACGGTTTCCTCAAGGTCCGCTATCCGTTGTTTCATGGCCTCGCATTTTTGAACAACCCGCATATGCTCCTGCTTGGGTACCACACCCATGAAATCGTAAAATCCGGAGAGGGAAGCCTGGAGATCCTGCATGGATTTCTCCCATGAACGCGCCTGGGGCGGAATCGGATCGGTTTTATCCTCTTCCTTTTTACCAGCACTTTTTTCTGAATTACCAGCCGGGCCCAAGGTTTGGTTGCATAACTTGGTCCATGCCTCCATTCCATTCAGGCCCAGCTTCATCCCCTGGTGCATCCATTTGGTCATGCTCTCCATCTGTTCCTGGCTTTTGGCCATGTTGATCAGCGCGTTTCCCCAGAATTCCAGTAACTGTTTATCCATCGGAAGCTCCTCGGGTTGATCCGCATTCGCCTGCAGATTAATGGTAGTAAACATCAACCACCGGTTTTGAAGAAAGTCTCAACTTTTTCAAAGGCATTATCCACCAGCTTTTTATATTCTTCCCGGCCTTTCTTACAAGCACTGACCCATTCCTGAACTGCCTTCTTGCCTTCCTCCGGCAGCCAAGTGGCCTGATTGATCATTGATCCGGCCATGACCTCGGATTGATCCTGAACCATGATCATGGCATTAAAAGTATTGTTGAACGAAGTCCTGTTAAAATCAAGCATCTGTTTAAAAATCAATTTTGGGTCCATTTGCTTACCTCCTTAGTAAGTATTGTCATCACTAGCTAGACTTTTTTTCAATTCATGCCCGAATTAATTGGCAGCACCAAAAAAGGTTTCAATTTTTTCAAAACCGGCATCTGCATTGTGCTTATAGTTATCACGCTCTTTTTTATAGGCATCAATCCATTCATTGATCAGACTTTTGCCTTCTTCAGGAATCCAGGCCGCTTGATCCAGGATCGTGCGGGAGAATCTTTCCGTCTGATCCTGCAGCATCACCAGTGCGTTGAAAGAATTATTAAAGATGTTCTTGTTAAAATCAATCGCCTGTTTGATAAGTTTTTTTTGATCCATTGTACTGCCCTCCTTTATTTGAAATTCATGGTCCCTTGTTTGCTCTGTCAAACATTTTATTTGATCTTCTTCGGCTTTTCCACATCTGTCCAGGCAAAAAGGCCCAGGTACTGGTCGAAATTCTCATCCAGTGCTTTTTTTACAAAGGTGCGGCCTTTTTTTATTTCCTTGGTCCATTCTTCAATGAACCGGCTGCCTTCTTCCACCAAGGCATTGCGTTGGTCCAATACGGTGCGACCGGTTCTTTCCAACTGGTCCTGCCAAAGGGCCACCGAAGTCCATACATTATCTAGAACGGTACGATTCAACTCGATTACCTGCTGAACAAGTATTGTGTTTTCCATGGTCCGCCTCCTTTTTTGCTTGTTGTGTCTTACGTTTGATCACAAGATAGCACGCGCTGTGGTATTGTCAACCCTAAAAATGTTGCAACGCACAATTTTTTTATCAGGATTGCTTTATTCCCTTTTCATATATAATATAGGTGCAACAAAGATAAGCTGCTGCCAGGAGGGTGACCCATGGTGAATACAATATTGCTTAAAAAATATACCAACCGTCGGCTGTATGACACGGAAAAAAGCCGCTATGTAACCCTGGAAGAAGTCGCTGGAATGGTCAGGCAGGGCACTCCAGTAAAAATCGTGGACGCCAAAACCCAGGAAGACGTAACCGCCTTTATCCTAACCCAGATCATTACAGAGGAAGCCAAGAAAAAGAACATCTTGATGCCTGTTCCGGTCCTGCATCTGATTATTCGCTATGGTGACAATCTGCTGGGTGATTTCATGGACAACTACCTGCAGCAAGCTATCCAGAACTATCTGAAATATAAAAAGGCTTTTGATGACCAGATGAAAAAGTGGCTGGAAATGGGCATGGACCTGACCGTTATGCTGCCCAAACCGCCGCCGGGAACAGTTCCCTTTGGAAACCTATTTGATTTATTCAATTATGGTGGACCCAGCGCAACGGCTGAAGAAAAAGCACCCGCACCCCCGGGGGACCCCTCGCCGACCAAGGATGAAAACCAAGAGCATTGACACACATCCCCATCGACCCTATCTTTGTTGCAAGGCACAAAACGCCGGGCGCGCGTTTAAAAAGAGTGCAAAGGAGGGTGACGATGAATCTTATAAATCCCAAACAAGTACTATCCCAAAAAGCGGAACTGAACCGAGCTGCCTATGAATATCTGGTGGACACGGCCCAACGGTCGGTCCTTTTCATGGACACCTTACGAAAACGCGGCAATGATTATTTTGATCAAATCCGCAAGGGCAAGCCGCCGGTCTTGACCTTTGATTATGAAGTCATTCTGAATGGGCGCGATTTACAGCAGCCGGTGGCCTTTTCACTGGCGCGCATCCATGATCGACGGGACCCGCTTCAAGCCAAAACCACGGACGGGCTCGAGAAACGCCTAAGCGATTCAAACAATACAGCCGGGCTTGATCCCCAAAAGCGACCGGTGATTATTATTGATCCCCGGGCCGGGCATGGGCCGGGCATCGGTGGTTCTAAAAGAGATTCGGAAATCGGTATGGCCTTGAATCATGGCCATCCGGTCTATTTTGTCATTTTCGAGGCCGAGCCTTTGCCGGATCAAACCCTCACCCAGGTGCACCATGCACAAATCAGTTTTATCGAAGAAGTCATTCGGCGGCATCCTGCCGCCCCGAAACCGGCTGTCATCGGTAATTGCCAAGCCGGATGGGCTTCAGCGCTACTCGGTGCCGACCGGCCGGATATCACCGGTCCCCTGGTTTTCAATGGTTCACCTTTATCTTATTGGGCCGGGGTGGACGGCAAGAATCCCATGCGCTATCGCGGCGGCCTGACAGGCGGGGTCTGGTTGACTTCCTTGTGGAGTGATCTAGGGAATGGAATTTTTGACGGCGCCAACCTGGTGGCTGGTTTTGAAGATCTCAATCCGGCCAATACCCTGTGGGACAAACAATATTATGTTTACGCCAATGTCGACTCGGAAGCAGAGCGTTACCTCGCTTTTGAACGCTGGTGGAACAGCTACTACATGCTCACCCGCGCGGAAATTCATTACATTGTCAGCAATCTATTCGTCGGCAACAAGCTGGAAAGGGGCGAACTTGAGCTGGAAGGGCGCAGGATCAACCTCAAAAATCTGAAAGAGCCTGTATTGATTTTTGCCTCCAGCGGCGACAACATCACGCCGCCCCAGCAGGCCTTGAACTGGATTACGCGGGTATGGAAATCCGTGGATGAGATCAAGCGTCGGCAGCAAGTGGTGGTGTATCTGTTGCACGATACCATCGGGCATCTTGGTATTTTTGTTTCCGGAAAGGTCTCCAAGAAAGAACATAAGGAAATCATCGCCAGCATCGATCTTATCGGCTATCTCGCTCCCGGCCTCTATGAGATGGTCATCGACGAAGGTGAAATCGAAGGTGAGTTCCAGGTCCGCTTTGAAGAAAGGCAGATGGACCAAATTTTGGCTTTGGATGACGGCCAATTGGATGAAGAGGATTTCTGGCCGGTGGCGGCCGTCTCGGAGATCAACGACCGCCTGTATCGGACCTTTTTAAGCCCCTGGGTGCGCATGGCCATGAATCAATGGGCTGCTGAATGGATCCGCCTTTTTCATCCCTTGCGGATTTCCCGGTATATGTTTTCAGACTATAATCCATGGTTGCTGCCCTTTGAATATCTGGCGCCGGTTGTTAAAGCCCACCGCCGTCCTGCCAGGGCAGACAACCCTTATGTAAAAGTTGAAAAAGGTCTTGCCCAGATGATTTCGGATGGACTCAATCTTTATCGAGATATCCGCGATCAAAGCCAGGAATTCTGGTTCAAGGTTTTATACGGCAATCCTGTGTTGCATTTTTTATTGCAGGAACGCCGCCGGACTTTAAAAGAGGAGGATATGGATGAAAAAGTCTGCCGCATAGAATGGCTGGATGCTTCTGAAATCGGTGGTTTTGTTGAAGGCATAGTGCGCATCATGGTGCTTATGGCCCATGCTGACGCCCGTTTGCGACGCAAAGTCCTTAAAACCTACGATCAGGTTGCGGCAACTGATGAAAGGCTGAAACAGCTCTCCAAAGAGGATTTGAAGCAAATCATTCAGCAGCAGTCCTGCATCCTGGAAGCAGATGAGGACAGGGCCTTGCAGGCCCTTGCCAAGCTGATTCCAGATATTCAAGATCGCACTGCTGCATTGGAAATCGCTAAAAAAATCGCTTTGTCCGATCACATGATGACTGACGAGAAGAACTTGATCCTTGCCCATATCCGCAGGGCTTTACATATGTAAACCGGCATCGAAAAATTTCCCGGCTTTTCCGGACACCATGCCTTTGGTCATGGGAGGTTGGCAACATGAATAGATAAAGACCCGGAAAAGCCGGTTTCCAGCCTTAAGGCAGCCATCACTCCTTGTTTGCTAAGGAGTCAGCTTTGTTTCTATGGATGTGATGCTTTGGGCGCAACCATGTAAAAAAGAAATCACATCCATACCATCCATATCTGACTTGGCCGATCCCTGAACCGTTTCATGGAATAGTTCTATTTTTCCCGTTTCTTCTTTTTTTATATGGGCCTTGATAAGCTTGAGTTGGTTGAAGGTTTGGTTGTAAACAACATGGGGGCCGTAGATGTTGACTCCGGCAGGGCCGGTGCGCTTTTCTCCAATGATCAAATAATCCGGCTGCGCAAGAAATGCCGGAGCAGGATAGTACCTGAGAAGTTCGGCAAAAAGCGATAAACATATTGATACTTCTTTGGCGTTGCCGGTTTCAAGGGCACAGAACCCATCCATCTTTATTGCTTCAAGATCTGAGGGTTCAATATGAAGATCAAGGGCCGATACACATTCGGCATGGATCTGCTTCACCGTATCTGCTTTTTTGCTGCGAATCACATCGCCATCGTTTAATATTTTAATAATATTACGGATGCTGATCATTTCTTTTACATAAGGACTTTTGCGCATGACAACATCTTCCAAAGTTGTTGCATACACAGATAGATCATTATCCAGGACAATATAATATGCAGGTGCTCCGGTTTGAACTTTTTGAAAATATAAATCAAGATCCCTGTGACGCTCACGCACATACCCGGCCTGTTCAAAAAGGCGGTCCATGGCCTGCTTGTCGATTTTTACCAAGCCGGAAGTCGGTTGAAACGAACGGATCACTTGAAGCGCCTGTTGATCCAATTCCATTTTCTTGAGGAGATTTTCGCGTAATGCCATGAATACTCCATATCGGTAAAAAAAAATGAGGCAGGGGGGCATACCCGCTACCTCATTTTTTGTCTAATTTGTTCAGCCGCTACATTTGGTCCTCCAACTGAGCGATTCGAGGAGTGACAAAAATGAGAAGCTCGTTTTTCTTTTCAGATATGGTCTTATTCTTGAACAGCCATCCCAAAAGCGGTATTTTTGATAAGACCGGCCAGCGTGTCTGGCTGCTGCTGTTTGATCCCTTAATAATTCCGCCGATGACGATAGTATCACCGTCATTGACCAGCAGCTCGGTATTGGCTTCATTGGTGGCCAGCGATGGCACGCCGTTGATCAAATCCGCCACATCGTTCTTTGTAATGTTCATTTTCATGGATATGCGATTATCCGGCGTGACATGCGGTGTTACTTTTAACTCCAAGTCTATTTTCTTGAATTTATTTGTGGCCAGCCCTGATGAATCCCGTTCGACATAGGGGTATTCAAGGCCTTGTTTTATAAGCGCCTCTTTATTGTCAAGGGTGACGATTTTCGGTGCTGATATAATTTTACCGTCGCCGGCAACTTCGAGCGCCGTCAACTCTGCCGATAATGAAAAAGGAGTCCCCACAATCCGGGAAAAACTTGCGCCGATTGTGCCGGAAGCAGATACAGGATGATTCATGGCAATGCTTAAGGTGGAAATGTCGGAAGCTCCCGGTGCACTGGTGGCCGTACGCTGACTGGAAATTCCCCATCTGGTTCCGATACTTTGAGAAAAGTTCTCACTTACTTCAACAACCCGGGCTTCGATAATGACCTGGGGGGTGACTTTATCAATCTGTTTTACAATATTTTTAGCCTTTGAGATGATTTCAGCCGTATCAGTAATGATTATTTGATTGTTGCGCGTATCGACACCGATTTTTCCGCGATCAGGGGATTTTATTTCATCAAGTCGCGGCTTGATGTCTGCTGAAGCATTTGCGTAACTGATGGGAATATATTCAGTATAAATGGGCTCCAAGGCTTTTTTCTGTTCTTTTAAAGTGGCTTCGGCTTTCAGGGCATCGGCCTTTTGCTTTTCTTCCTCCCCAAGGGTTTTTATCGTGACGATACGAACGATGTCCCCTTCGGGAATCTGACCCAGTTGATTCATTTTCAATATTAAATCCAGGACCTGGTCCCACGGTACCGGTTTAACCAATGTCAACGTCACTTTTCCACTCACATCCTGATCAATGGCAAAGTTTTTGCCGCTCACATCTCTCAGAATGCGCAGAACATTTTTAATATCGGTTTGATAAAAGTCGAGTGCTATCTTTTCCCCTGTATACCGCTTGACAGCCGGCTTTTTCAGGGAGGAGGCAGCTTCTTCAACAGGTTTTATGTCCTCTTCAACATCCGTTTCGATTTCTGCCTTGGGTATTTCCACCGCCGCTTCTTTATCAAGGCCAGCAAGCTTTTCTGCTTCAACCGCTTCTGATACCGGTACCGGCGTCGATACTATGGATGACAACTTGGTGGGTTCAGCCGGGGGCTCTGCTGCAAACGGCTTGGCTGCCTGCACTTGCTCGGGGATTTTATTCAAAACCGGCAGCTTCTCTTCTTCCAATGGTTTTGGTGCGATGGTTGAAGCCGCGAAATTAATCCGAATCTGCGTATCGGTTTGCTCCACATCATAGGGTACTGCTTCACGCAGCTCCACAAGAATTCGGGCGTTTTTCACATCACTGGTCTGAATAGGCAGAATCCTATCAATTGCGCTTTCAAAACGATCTGTAATTAGCGGCCGCTTGCGATAGTCTAAAATTTTGGTATTTTCCAATTGAAGTTGAATCCGTTTTTCATCAATTTTGGAGACATTGTAGGTGACTGGTTTGGATGTGCCGACAATGACGCTGGACTCACCCTTGTCCATGCTTACAAAATCAATGCGGTTGACGATGGCAATTTCCTGAGAAGATCTGGGTGCGGCTTTGCCCTTTTTTACCGCAGGCGTTGCCATAGCCGCTTGTTTCGGTATATCCTTAGGTGCTGGAGATTCAGGAACGGCCTTTTCAGCACCGGCAACCGAAGCTGCGGTTAGATTTTGGCCCAAACGGATCGCAAGTCCGTTTTCTACTGTTTCAGCCTGAAATGATGAAAGATATGCATCCTCAGTGTCGATTACTATGCGTACGCGTTCGGGATAGCCAAAATAGCGTATATTTTTTACCCATTTGGATTTTACCGGTACGGTTTGTTGTTTGGCAAAAGAACTTTTAACCCCATATAAATCAAATACGATGCGGGCGGGATTGCTCAGCGCAAAAGATTTATAATCAGATACCGGATGATCCGTCATTACTGAAACAGTTATACTATCATCGGATTCGTTGGCAGATACCTTCCGCAACGCATTCACTCCCGCGATAAGCGCCTGCTTGGATGCAGGTTCAGCCGCTGGAGGTGCTTCCACAACGGCCGCGGCTTCCTCCGGCACCGCCTCTGTGGCGACTGCTACCGGGATCTTTTCCCCCTCCGCTTGTCCCATTGCAGGAGGTTGCGATCCTATCGTATCCTCTTTCGCTGTAACCCCCTGTGTCCCCGCGACTCCCGGGCCTTCGCCTGCCGCCTCCATTGACTTTTTAAAACTTATTTTCAGCGCATCGCCGTCACGCACGATTTCATAGGGTGCATCCACCTTTAATGCAATCGTTACCTTGGACGGTCCCTTTTCAACCAGCTCTGCCGCCTTAATGGTGCCGACCACACTACCGTCGATTTGATACTCGGTTTTTGCAATACCGAGCGAAGTTTCCGGAAAATACAAGACGATTCCAAGCGGCATCGGCTGTTTGACGGAAGTATACGTCAGCAGTCGATTTCCCACAATAGACACGATTGTCGACTCCGGTGTGTCTGCGGTGCGGATATCCGTGATCAGCTTGGATTGCAAGTCGTTTGACGGAGAATCCGTCGCGGCATTTTCCTGTTTGGGGGTCATTTTTGAGGCACAAGCAACCAAAACCAAGACCCAAACCAATATGAAACCTTTTTTACCGATCTTAATCATCTTTTTTTCACCCTCGAAATATGCCATTTGGTCATTCTCCAAGAGGTTTCAGAATTTTAAGCTCTCTTTTCTGAAGGGATGTTTTTCCCAAAATGTTCTCAACCTCTTCTTCGACAACAATGCGATCTTTTAATATTTCAACCACCCTGCCCGAGGACATACCCATATAAGTTCCGACGGTAACAACATACCCTTTTCCACCTGAATCAGCAATCATGGCGCGATTGCCGCTCTTTGCAAGTATTGTACCCATTAAGCTCAATTGACTCAAATCGACTTTTTCAAGCGGTGTTAAATGACTTCGTCTTTGTTTTTTTACCGGACTGCTGACCTCTTCTGTAACAGCCTGTTCTTCTTTAAATAAGGGCATAAAAGGATCGATCTTTCCGGCGGGGTTATATAGCTCGGACACCGGTTTATTTTCCGCTGCCGCGGTTTCTTCTTTTGGGGTTTCTGCTTGAGGTTGTGCCGGTGCTTTTTCATCTATTTTGGTTGCCGGTTGGGTTTCCGGTTTGGAAGGCGCGGCATCTGCTGAAGGTGCCCCTTGCGGAGCTACTGCCGGCTGGGTGCTTTTCGGCTTTTCCTCGGCACCGTCCTTTTTTTCCTGTGTTTCCTGGGAAGCAATTTTCTTTGCAACCGGGATTGATTTGTTGGCGGAATCATCCGACGGCTTTCCGCAACCTAACAATCCAAACGCTGCCGACATGAATAAAACGACTATCGTTCCTTTAACAATATGTCGATGCATGGCTTATTTCCCTTTTCTGCCTTTTTGCTCATTTACTTGTTTCGGGGTGCTCTCAGCATCGATAAACCGATACGTGACGGCCGTACATGAAATGTCGAGAATCATTTTACCGCCGACATTGGTATTGACAATACCAATATTATTAATGTTTACAATTCTGGGTAGCTCAGCCACTTTGGCATAAAAAAGGGCAAGATTATGATAATTGCCCTGCATTTTAATAGCAACCGGAATTTCCGCATAAAAGCCCTTTGAGACCTCATTATTGGGCTGAAATAAAAAGAATTCCAACCCGGCATCACGACCGGACTGGGAGATGCTCGACAACAAGGAAGGTATTTCTTTTTTTTCCGGAAGCGTTTTTTTGGCGAGCTCAAATTGTATTTTGGCTTCTTCCATCTTCTTCTGATAGGTTTCCAGTTGAACCGCTTTTTCTTTTGTTGTTTTTAGCTGCTCCTGGAGCTTGGCCAAATTATCTTCCAGGCGACTGATTTCATCATGCTTCGGAAGATAAACAAAATAAATGAAGATGCCGGTAATCACCAAGATAGAGCTGCTATAAATCAAATAGCGCTGAATCTTTGTCAATTCTCCGATTTTGCTGATCAGCGGTTCAACTTTTTCAAGAATGGTATGGGGGCTCTTTTCCATTTGATTCCTTACTTACTAGCTGCGCTCGCTGTACTCGCTGGTTTTATGCAAGTAATTTCAAAGCTTTGTAATTTTTGTTTGCTGATATTTTCTTGCCTGACTGCTTCCAGAATAACATCGGAAAATAGTTTTGATTCTTCTAAACGGACCATAAAATCCGCTGTGGTTTTTTGGTCTAGGGCAATGCCGGATATTTTAACATTTGCTTGTGAAATGGTCAGGGCTTTGAGCCACATTCGGTTGGGTATTGCCAATTGGGTCATGGCATCCATGAACTGCACCGGTTCTTTGCGATTTTTATCCAGCTCCTTCATAACATCATTGCGCTTTTGCAGGGCGTCCAAATTCTTTTTAATAGCATCCACTTCGGCAGCTTGTTTCTGATAATGCTGGAGTTCCTTATTGGTGCTCTCCACCTGGCGCTTGAGTCCATTAATTTTGGAGGTTAAATAAATCTGGAAATAACCCATCACCAAAAAAGTAAGCACAAGTGTTAAAATAAAAAGTGTGACCTGTCGGCGAATATTTTCGCTTTTCCGTGCCGCTCGGAAAGGTAGCAGATTGATCTTGATCATTTATCATTCACCCTTCTGATCGCCAAACCCATACATATCGCTGCTTGTGGGGCCATTTTATTCAAATACGTGCTGTCCAAATTTCTTTCGTCGACGGTAAACTTTTCAAAAGGGTTGATTATATTTACTTCCGTTGATGTTTGCGACGCTAATAAGGAGCGAAACTCTTTTATATTGGCGCCGCCGCCGCTCAACATGATTCGTTTAATATGATCATCAGGATAGGTCGAATAGAAAAAATCCAGCGCTCTACGAATTTCCGTTGTCCAATCCGCCACCACGGAAGAAACAATCTCGCTTAAATCTTCCTGCGGCATTCTGTCCTGATTTTCATTGTTTTTTATCTCTTCAGCCTCTTGCGCCGAACAATTGATTTGTGAAACAATTTTATGATTGATCTGGCTGCAACCTAAAGAGACATCGCGCATGAAAACGGAAGTGACTCCCTTAAGTATATTTAATGATGTTTTATTTGCACCAATGTCGATAAGTGCGACACATTCATCCGTAGTAGTATAATTTGATTCATAAATATTCTGGAGCGCAAAGGCATCCACATCAATGATGCATGGATTCAGCCCGGCGATATCAAGCACATTCAGATAATCATTAATCATTTCTTTTTTGGCAGCCACCAGCAATACGCTCATCTGGTTGGGATTGCGTTCACTGCCGCCGAGAATTTGAAAATCCAGGTTAACATCGCTGATATCAAATGGGATATATTGTTCTGCTTCCAGATGAATAACATCTTGAAGCTGGGCTTCATTCATTGTCTGGACATTAATTTTTTTTACAATGACGGAATAGCCGCTCACCGAAATCGCGACATTTTGTTCTTTAATATTATAGAGCTTAAATAGCTGGCGAATGGAATCGGCGGCTCCTTCCGGGTTTTTAATTCCATCTTCTTCAATAATTCCGGGTGCAATGTCCAGGGCTCCGAATTTTGTAACCATATAGCCGGAAGAAGTCTTGATGACTTCCCCGACTTTGATGGTTCGTGAACCGATGTCCAGTCCTACAAGGTGGTCTTTTTTTCCAAAAATCATGATTCGCTCTTATTCATTAAATATCTTGTGTTGATCAGAAAGCTTGTAGCCAAGAGCCAGGATAATTTTGCGTTTGGTTTCCATCCGACAAGGCTTGCCTTGCTCTATCCGGGCAATCGTTATCGGAGAAACATTGGCTTTCCTGGCAAGTTCGGACTTGCTCATCAAAAGCGATTCTCTGATTTTGCTGAGAGAACTTTTTCTCATAACCCATTACCTTGTTTGAAACTTGTTATTTTAAATTGATTTTGTATGCATTAATTATATTAAATTAACACTAAGTCAAGTAAATTATATATAAATATAATGTAATTTTAGTTCACTAACAGGATATTGAATAAAAAAAAATAAGAACTACCATCTATAGTGGATAAAAAAAATTCCATGAGATGAAACAATATAGCGAAAAATAATTTTCCTGTGTTAGGGACCTTTGTTAATGGCGATCAAGGGCAATACCATGCTCAGCCATTGAGAGCGAAGTCCACGATAATAATCGGCATCTTCAATAATAATGGACTGGATCGCCATTCCCCGCATGACGTAAAGCGTAAGATTCAGCAAGACATCAACTCCCACTTTTGTTTTTCCCGTTGTATGAAAATTGGCATGCCAAAGCTCATCCAGGGTGATAAAAAACCTTCTGATCACCGGCGCCAATCGCCGGCGCAACTCCCTGTCGGTTCGACAGGCCACATGAAATTCAAGCCAAATATCACGGTAGGGTCCCTGGTAGAAATTATCCCAGATGTATTCGATTAAAAAACCCAGCTCTGCATCTTTGGTTTTACTCATTAATACCAATTCGCTAGCGCTTTTCACCGGTCCCTGTAGAAAATATTCAGCGGCTGCCGCCACAAGCTCTTTTTTGCTGCTGTAGTGATGTCGCCAGGCTCCTCTTGAAACACCTGCTCTTTTTAAGATCTGGGTGAGTGATGCGCCATGATAACCAAGTTCTTGAAGGCAAGCAAGGGTCGCTTCCATCAGGCGCAATCGCATGACCTTGCTCTTTTCTTCCTGTGTCTGAGGCTTACCGTTTTTCATTGCTGGTCAACTCCGTTCCCCTTACAAATAGTGCATCCACGCCACTTGGGTCCTCCCCTGAAACAAGCTTGCCGGAAACCGGATCCATGCGAATTTTTACAACATCATCCGGCAAGTCAAAATATTGAGTTGGTTGTTGATGAGTGGCCATCTGCATCACGTTGAGCCATATCGGTAAAGCAGTTCGCGCGCCGGTTTCTCCTTCTCCAAGGGTCCTGCCATCATCGTTACCAACCCAAACGCCTGTGGCGATGGTCGGCGAAAAGCCGATAAACCAAGCATCCTTATATTCTTTC
The DNA here is from genome assembly GCA_020723325.1 of Desulfosudis oleivorans. Classification (GTDB taxonomy): domain Bacteria; phylum Desulfobacterota; class Desulfobacteria; order Desulfobacterales; family SURF-7; genus DYJD01. Next base: position 359,531 of record DYJD01000002.1, read on the forward strand.
GTGGTACCACTCTTGCCTGCCACAGGACCTTGAAGCCGACCTTTTGCTTTTCTACCAGTTCCCTCCAAAATTACACCTTGCATCATATCAGTCACTACCGCAGCGGCTTTACGGGACATGACCGCCCGCTTGCGAGGTCGCCATCGCGCGATGGTGCGCCCGGAAAGATCAAGTACTTCCATTACACCCATGGGTTCAACATAATTACCTCTATTGGGAAAGACAGCATAAGCTGAAACCAATTCCATCAGGCTCATTTCCCATGTACCAAGGGCCAGGAAAAGGTCCGGCACCGGGGGCGGGATTATGCCGAGTTCTTCGGCAAAATGAGCTACCGAGTCGGTTCCCAACATCTGCATTAATCTCACAACCGGGACATTCTTGGAATGTGTCAGGGCTCTTCGCAATGTAATTTCACCACTATAGCGTTTGGAAAAATTTTCCGGCTGCCAAAAAGTATTTTTTTCTTTTCCTGGAAATATCGCCGGCGCATCCAGAATTAATTTGTTTTGCGGATACCCCTTTTTCACTGCATGGGCATAGACGATCGGCTTGAAAGCCGAACCCGGCTGCCGCCTGGCAGATACCGCTCTATTAACGCTGCTGGTTTCGTAGGCTTTGCCCCCCACCATGCATAAAATTGCTCCAGAGGCGATATCCACAGATAAAACGGCGCATTCCGGATTGGGATCCGGCAATCCGGCTTTGTGCATTCGTGCGGTCAACGCAGCCATATGGTTTTTTACGATTTTCTCAACCCCTTGCTGCAGGTTGAATCGAAGGGTTGTTTGGATTGTCAGTCCGCCTTTATAAAGTATGGCTGAACCAAGTTCCGTCTCCAATCCAGGAAGGATAAAGTCTATAAAATATTGTGCGTTTTTAGACGGATTTTTCTGTTCAGAAAGAGCAATCGGCTCTGCCATGGCTTGCTGAAACCTAAGCTGATCGATGGTTTTGGTCTCCAGCATCTGCCGCAACACCGTGTTGCGCCTTTTCAGTGCCAGGTCCGGATTGACCAGGGGGGAATAAAGTGAAGGCGCTTTCGGCATGCCGGCAATCAGGGCACATTCAGCCAAAGTAAGTTGCTGAACCGGTTTGTTGAAAAAAATTCGGGCAGCCGACTTGATCCCATAGGCACCGCTGCCAAAATAAATTTGATTCAGATAAAGCCCAAGCAACTCATCCTTGGTAAATCTTCGCTCCAGATGAAGGGCCAGCACAGCTTCCTTCAGCTTGCGCTTGATTGTTTTTTTATTATCCAGGAATAGCGTTTTGGTCAGTTGCATGGTAATTGTACTTGCGCCTTCCAATAGTTGCTGCGCCATTACATCCCGATATATTGCCCTTACAACTCCTTTTAAATCAACACCGCTATGGGTGTAAAAATTACGATCTTCAGTAATAATTACCGCCTGTTTCAAATATTCGGGAATCATGCTAAACGGAACAGGATCACGGTTTTCCGAAAACAATTCCGCCAACAACACCTGATCTGCGGAATAAATTCTTGTAATTGCAGATGGTTTATAAGATTCAAGCCCGCGGATCTGGGGCAGATCATGGGCAAATGACCAATAAACCCCGGCTATGGCACCGGATATCGCCCCCACCGAACAAATTGTAATAACGACCAATTTTCCAATAGGCATCCTCATGATGATCGGCTTGTGTTGAGCAATGCCTGAATTAATGCCGCCAAATCCGAATCTTGAAACGGCTTATGCAAAATGTTGTTCACGCCGGCTTTCATGATCTCGCTTTCGCTGATGGGTGCCGACGTCTTCTCCTGGGAACGCCCCAAAAAATCACTTTGGGTTGTGATCATTATTATCGGTAAGGTTTTGGCACTGAAACAAGACCGCAGCTCTCTTGTTAATTGCAGTCCATTGATCAAAGGCATATTCAAATCCGTTATTATCAAAGCCGGTTTATTCTTTTTGGCCGCCGAAATTGCTTCATTGGGATATTGAAACACCACTGGCTCATAACCCATGCTGTAAAGTTTTTTCTGGTATAATTTCAGCATCATGGTTGAGTCGTCGATAGCATAAATCACCGGTTTTAAACCTTCCACCTGTACTGGCACGCTGCGATTGATGCGTTGAAGCAATTGTTCTTTACCATTTTTTCTCAATAAGGCCATATAATGGTTTTTTACATCCGGATGCGCTTCTTCAGCCAGATAATTTGCGGCAATCTCAGGAAACGGTCCCCATTCAATCAATGTCTCAAATACATTGTCCGCACCGGCATCGATAAAGGCTGCGACAATTTTTCTTGCATCCTCTTCTCCACTGTTGATCAGGTTTTTCAGACCCGCCAGCAGAATATTGGTTAAATTTTTATCAATGGCCTTGGCAGCCGCGAGACAGACCTGCTCATCCGGATCTGTTAATCCGCCGGCCAAGCTGATGGCTGTTTTGGCTGACGGCAAACGCCCCAGGGCTTCATAAGCGCCAAAACGCACATTCGGATTGTCCGGCTTTTCATATAAAAGCTGTTGAATGGCAGGGACAGCGCTCTTATCTCCTATTTTTCCAAGAATCGTCAGGGCATGGACCTGTAAATCCGTATTTTTGGATTGCAATTGTTCCATAAGATTGGGAACGGCCTTGGGACCGATCCTGATGAGGGCATCAATGGCCATGCTGCGCAAATCCGCTGATGTGGAGCTTAAGAAAAAGCTGAGCTTATCCATGGAGAGCTGGGTTTGAATAGCGGCAAGACCATCTACAATTGCCTGATCGCGTTCATCTCCAGTGACGGCCTTGGTCAAGCCTTCAACCGCCGAGGTGCTTCCGATTTCTGCTAGGGCGGCAATCCCCGCCGCCCTGAAATCCGTATCTTCGGAATATAAAAAACCCAAAAGGGCGTTGATGCAATCCGGGCTGCCTATGGCGCCTAACGTACGGATGGTTTCGGCAATAATTTGATGTTCATTTTCCGGTTTTACTTTCTCCATCAGAACCGGGATGACTTCGCGCAATTTTAAATCACCGGCGATCTTAATGTAACATCTTTGATGGGGCGAGTCCTTTTTGCGAATATATTCTTGGAGCATGGAGGGATTGCCATAGGCAATTTCAAGCAAGAGGTCGTATATCTTCTGAAAAACCTGCTCATTGCTGTGTTCCAAACCAAGGAGATAATCAAGTACTGGAAAGGCAATCTCATCCGGAGATTTACTGAGCTCATATAAAACACGGTTTTGCGCCTTGGGATTGATCTCGGCAAAAAATTGCACCAGGGCTTTGGCCTTGATTAAATCCGATCGATCGATACAAAATTTTATTTCTGCTATGAAATCTCTTTCTTTCACATCCGACATGGAATACCTGCCTACATTTTTATCTTTTCAATTGATAAAAAATCGCCCGCAAATATTTTTGTGGTTCAAAAAGCGGTGTGTCATTGGTGAGGGATTCGGTTGAACCGATCATTAAATATCCATCCGGTTCCAGAACGCCTGCTATTTTTTCATATAAACGCTTCCGCTCTTCCGGCGAAAAATAAATCGCCACATTGCGGCATAGGATAATATCAAACTTACCCAATCCAAAAAAGGGTTCTGTCAAATTGAGTTTCTTAAAGACCGCCATGGCGCGCAGCTCATCCTTGATTCGCCAACACTCACCGTCCGGATTAAAATATTTTTTGATTTTCGGAGGGGTAAGACCCCGTGAAATTTCAAATTTGTTATATCTGCCATAACTGGCCTGGGCTATGGCTGCGCCGGATATATCCGTACCAAGCAATTTAATTTGATATTTCTTGGAATCCAAATAGAGTTCCCTTAAAACTATGGCGACACTATAGATTTCCTGACCGGTTGAGCTGGCTGCGCTCCAGACACGGATGGGTACCGGATCCGCTTTTCTCAGTCTGGATGTGCGCTTGTCGATCAGGTCTGGAATGATTTTATGCTGAAGCAATTCAAATGGTGCGCCGTCACGAAAAAAATACGTCTCATTGGTGGAAATGGAATCAACGATTCTTCTTTCAATGGCTTGGCTTTTATCAGAACGGGCCTTGTTATGGAGTTCAGCAAACGATCCACAGTCTGATTCAAGCAATAGATTATTCAAGCGGGTTTCAATCAGATATTCTTTGCCCGCCCCCAGAGCAATCCCTGAAATATCAAGAATATACCTAGTAAACAGCCGATATTCTTCTGGTGATATTTTTTGCATTGACCGCCCGATTAAAAGTGACCTTTAACGGTATGGACGATTTCCAGGGCTATCTGATCAAGGGGAGCGATAATATCGGCAGCACCGATCTCAATAACTTCTTTGGGCATGCCGAAAACAGTGCAGGTTAATTCATCTTGAGCGATTACAACAGCACCATTTTGCTTTAGGAGTTTTGCGCCTTCACGACCGTCCGAACCCATGCCCGTCATTATAACAGCAGTGGCGCGTCCGATATAATGATCGGCAACTGACCGAAACAGATAATCAACTGAAGGTTTACAACTGTTTTCCGGTGGATCGTCTGTAATGCGAATAATACGGTTTTTGCCGTCGGCACTGGCAGCCACTTTCATCTGTTTTCCACCAGGTGCAATCCAGGCCGTATTGGGACTCAAAACCTCACCATCCCGCGCTTCTCGAACCTGGATGGCGCATTTGGCGCTCAAACTGTTGGCCAACGATTGGGTAAAAATCGGCGGCATGTGCTGAACCACCAGTATCGGTACGCCGATGTTGGCCGGTATATTGGGCATCATCACGGCAAGGGCGTTCGGCCCGCCAGTGGAGATACCGATGACGACGATTTCGGATTTCGGTTTAATCCGGCCGGAAAGACGGTGCATTCGCTGAATAACGTCATCCGCCACTTGGGAGGGCTGTGTTTTCTTGATCGGTTTTGCAGCAACCTTAATTTCGGTCCTGACTGTGCCGCCAAGCAGAATGTTCTTAATTTCTCTACGCCGTTGAAAAGCTTTTAACATGGGTGCTAGAAAATTTTTGACCGATTCCCGGTTTTCGCTCATGGTCCCTGATTGGGGTTTGGGAATGAAATCAAAAGCACCAAGTTCCAACGCGCGAATGGTTAGATCGCCGCCTTCATGGGTGAGTGTACTGAGAACGATGACGCCAACATTCAAGGCTTTTTTTTGGATGTGTTCCAGGACCTCAATTCCATTCATTTCAGGCATTTCAATATCGAGGGTGATGATATCCGGCTTCAATGCGGCAATCTTGGAAAGAGCAATTTTACCGTTATTGGCCGTTCCGATGACTTCCACACCCGGTAATTCCGCTAAAACGTCGCTTACAATTTTTCGGTAGACAATGGTATCGTCCACCACCAGGAGTCTTAATGCTTGAGGTGTGTTCATAGCTTCACTGTGAGCTTCTTTTTCTAATTCCGGCAATTATCGGCAAATTTGAAAAACAAATCTCTTTTCATTCGTCTTTTAAGGCCGCATTAATATCCAGAACGCCGATAAGGCTGTTCTCGGTTTTAAATACACCCTTAAAGTATTTTCCCTGCACGCCGCCGATATTCGATGGGGCCGGTTCAATTTTTTCCGTTTCTGCAATCATGACATCACTGATCCGGTCCACAAGAAAACCGATATGTTCATCCCGGGAGTCCACAATGATATTGCGGTTGTCTTTTCCAGGTGAAATCGGTGAAAGACCGAGTTTTTTACCCAAATCAATTACCGTGACAATCCGACCGCGCAGGTTCAACACACCAAGAACATATTCAGGCGCTTGTGGAATCCAAGTGACTTCCAAATGACGGTTGATTTCCTGGATATTCAGGATATCAATGCCGCAGAGGGCATCGCCTATATAAAAAGTGGCCAGTTCAATGATTTTGTTTTGTTTTCGCTGGCTTTTTTCTTGCATTTTTATTCTCCGTCACAGAATTCAAACACACTAGTCCCGCTTAATATGGTCCAGATGGGCGCGTACGGTTTCGATTAATCTGTCGCGATCTAATTTAATTTGATAATCATCTATTCCGTATTTCTTTCCTTTTGCAAAATCTTCATCACCGGCCAAGGAGGTCAGGGCCACAACCTTCAAATGGGCGTAGCGTTTATCCCCCTTGATTTTCGCAGTCAATTCAAATCCGTCCAAATTGGGCATTTCAAGATCGGTCAGTACAAGATCTATACTGTCGCCGTGTTGACCCAGAAGTTCCCAGGCCTCCTGGCCATCTTCTGCATCGATTACATGGTAGCCTTCTTCCTGCAAAAAGCCTTTGACTTGGTTTCGAAAAAAAGCCGAATCTTCCGCAAAAAGGATGGTTACACCCCCTTGGGGAGCCGGCTGAATTTCAGCCTCATCAAACCATTCCGGATGAAGGGTACGCACGACTTCATAGATATCGATGATCAACGTGGTATAGTCTCCGATAATAGCCGAACCCATGACGCCGGTTTGCCGCAGCGTAATCGTATCGATGTTGACCACCACATCCACTGCATCAACCGGTGGTGTTACCATGAGGCCGACCTCCCGGCCGGCCAGCCTGAAAACGATAACCTCCAACTGTTCGAAATTCGGTAAGGCTTTGACTTTGGCAACCTGATCCAAGGAAAACAGCGGCAGCGCCCCCCCCCGATATTGAATCACCCTTCTGCCGCCGACGATTTCAATATTCATCGCCTTGATTCTTTCTATTCTTTCCACTAGGCCCAAAGGCACAGCGCATTGCTCTTTCTCACTGTTACGGAACAATAGCAGCGATACCTTATTCTTTTCGGCTTTTTTCTGCTTGGCCGCATCCAGTATTGCCTCGTTGACCCGATCCGAACCTTCCAAAGAGGTCAGTTGCGCCATTTGGGCCAGGCCGGCCACATCTAGAATCAGGGCCACCTTGCCGTCCCCCATAATGGTGGCGCCGGCATAGCCGCAACAACCCTTAAGATGCCGACCTAGCGGTTTGACGACGATTTCTTCTGAGTCGCGCAATTGGTCTACCACCAAACCATATTTAAAAGCGCCGGCGGAAACTACCGCAATGTTGACGGCGCTTTTGATATTAATCCTTCTTTCCTGGCCGGACCTTACTCTTAGCTCTTCTTCATTCAATCTTCCAGTCGGCTCATTTTGGACTTCCTCCGTATCCTCCCAAGATGTAAATAGCGGATTTTTTCGGGAACGCCGATCGGCAATATTTTCCCTACGTTCCGGCATATTGCGACCATCCTGTGGATCATTGTAGGTCTTCCGGATTTGAAGCACTTGAGCAAGGTTGAGCAAGGGCAGCAGATTGCCCCGTAACCGCACCACGCTGGCATCGCCGACCTTTTCGATTCTGTTTTTCACCTGAGCCGCCGGTATCCGCAACAACTCATTCAAGTTCACCTGGGGAATGGCATAACGCTCATTGCCCACATCAATGATTTGACTTGGGATAATGGCAAGCGTCAACGGCAGCTTGATGCGGATGACAGTGCCCTCACCAACCTTGGAGTCAATATCCACAATCCCGCCGAGCTTGTCCAGATTGGTCTTGACCACATCCATCCCAACACCGCGACCAGATACATCCGTGACTTTTTGGGCGGTTGAGAATCCGGGTAAAAAAATCAGGGCGATTTTTTCTTTTTCCGACATCAAGCTGCCATGCTGCTCACTTATCAACCCCCTTTTTACAGCCGAAACCACCAATCTTTCACCATCAATGCCTTTGCCGTCATCGGAAATTTCAATGTTGACCTGGCCGGCCTCATGATAGGCACTTAGTTTTACCTTGCCGATGGGGCTTTTTCCGAGCCGATGCCGAATGTCCGGGGGTTCGATGCCGTGATCAACCGCATTGCGCACCAGATGTGTCAATGGGTCACTGATTGCTTCGATTATCGTTTTATCCAGCTCAACGTTTTTGCCTTCAATGATCAGGTCGACTTCCTTGCCCAACTCCTGGGCCAAATCCCTGACAACTCGCGGAAACTTATTAAAAACATTGGCTATGGACTGCATCCTGGTCCGCATGATGGCCTCTTGTAGCTCAGAGGTCACCATATCAATGCGTTGGCCGGCGGTTTCCAGGGCGCGCATATTGTTGGTCGACACGGCCTGCATCAGTTGGTTGCGACTCAGCACCAGCTCACCGGCCAGGGTCATCAATAAATCAAGTAATCCAACGCTTACCCGCAAGGATGCTTGACTGACGGCATGTTTGGTCTGGAGGATTCGATCTCCGCCGGATTCGGCATGGACTGATAATTTTTCGACAGACCGGGATTGTGTTCCGTCGCTGAAATGGCTTTCCGGCTCGGTTTGCACATGAATCGACTCATCTGCCGGCGGCAGGATCTCCTCTTTTTCAAGCCCTACGCTGTTGGGCTCAGGCCCCATGGGTACAGCTCGGTATGGTGAAGAAAACTGCACTGTCGCCGCTTTCTTCTTTTCCACTGGCCCGGCTTTGACAGGAAAACACATGTCATCGGTCACCAGATGCACGGCGCTTTCATCTACGTCAAACAAGGAGGGAATGATTTCCGGCTCGATGATGGAGGCAAAAAGCACATAAAAAGGAATTCCAGCGGGAATATCCGTATCCAAGGTGCCCACTGCCTCAATATCAATTTTCGATTGAATAATTGTGCCGCTGTTAAGCAAATAGGCGATCACATCCAAGGGCGTTTTTCTTTTCCGCTGGATATCGTGAATTAAATCATATTCAACCAGATAAATAAATTGGCCTTCTTTGCGGGCATGATCGATATCGAACCTGGAGGATTGAAGTACTTTGCGACCACTCGGCAGGGCCACATCCACCATGGTGGAAAGGCTTTCCTTCTGATCCTCGGGCAAGGAAGCCGTGGTCAATCCCACCAGGACGGTCACATGCTCGGAAATATCCATTTCGTTGCTGTGTTCCACGTCATGAACCATTTCCCGCAAGGTATCGAAGGCTTTTAAAAGGATGCTGATCATATCAGGATTGGGTACAATTTCCCGGCTCCGTACCATTCCCAGGACATTTTCGATTTTATGGGCCAGCTCTTTTATCTTTGATAGCCCCATAAACCCGGCCCCGCCTTTTATGGAATGGGCTGCCCGAAAGACATTGTTTACCAGGTCTTCATCAATGTTTTCGCCGGCTTCCTCAATCAACAGCAGATCATTTTCAATATCAACAAGGTGGTCTTTTGATTCCTCAACATACATTCGCAGGGTTTCGTCGTCTTCGAAAATCATGCTGATCCTCCGGTTGATCAAATGAAATAGAGGGGCTGAGATGTGGCTGATATTATAAAATATATAGAAAAGAATAAATCAAGTCAATCCTTCAAAAAGGATGGGCGGGCTTGGTCTTACCTCCTTGGACCAAATCGCGGCAAAGGTTTCAAGGGATTCCTGCAAACGCGCAAAGGAAAACACTTCAAAGCAAAGCACCCCTGAAAATTGTTCCAGCAATCGGACAAGCAGCTTTAATATGGCGGCTGGCAAGTGCTCCAGGGACTGATGATCTTTGCCGTTTTCCACCCCATGCAAATGGATGATACTGATCCGGTCCTGAAAATTTTGAAAAATGGCCCCCACATCGCCGTTGTACAACAAAATATGGCCGATATCCAGACAGATTGAGAGATCCAAACCCTCCAGGATCGGCCTGACCCATTCCAGGGGATAATCAAGGGTCTCAACGGAAAATTTGCGGCCGGTGTTTTCCCGGTCCATGATTTGTTCAAGGCTGTTCATCATCAGGGCCTGCCAGGCATCCATTTTTGCCCGGCTGTCCACCCGGTTTTTATCCACCGGCAGATGAATTGTATAGGTGGATGGTTTTAACGGCCGGGTCAGATCGCAAATATGACGAATGATCGCCACCGCGTGCTGCCGAATGCCGGGATTCGAGGCACCAAGGTCGATATCAATCGGCAGATGCACATGATAACCCAGATCAAATCGCTCCGAAAGATTTTGCAGTGCATTTATCTCTGCCTGGGAAGGCATTTTTTCAAAATCACCCTCAAATAAAAGCAGCTCGATTTCATCCAGATAGGGCCCTAAATGCATTACATTGGCGACATAGTCCGCCGGATATATAAAAGACGGCGCGCAAGTGCGGAATGGATAGCTTTTTTTATAAGACTTGGATAAGGTTTGCCGTACCGGATCCTTATTCATGCCATTCAGATCCTTTCACCGGCAGGTCGATCAATTTCTGTGCCAGCATTTGATTCTGTTCATGGATTTTAAAAGAGAAGCGAATATCCTGTTGGGTCAAACCCTCAAAATTGGCACAATTCCGAATCAGGATTTTATGTCGGGCCAGTTCTCCACAGACGGATTCCGCCGTCATACCCGCAGCCAATCTGGCCATGATAAAGGGTCCCTGGCCTGGAAATAGACGAATATGACTTGCGCCCTTGAACCGCTCGCCAAACCAGTTTCTTTCAGATTGGATGTATTCGCGTGTTGCCTGCACAAAACCTTCGATTTCGCGAGGGTGGAACGCAAGGTAGTCAACCGCTGCGCAGGCCAGACTGTTGACACTCCAGGGTAGGAGATACGGCGAAAATAGTTCGATTATCCCGCGGGGAGCAATTAAGAAACCGATGCGAAGCCCTGGAATTCGATATATTTTCGAAAAGGAGTGCAGCACGATCACATTCGGCAGATTGTGCGGGATGATACTTTCCGCGTTGCCCCGGGAATGAAACGGCAGATAGGATTCATCGATAATGAACAGGGTATTGGGAGTGGTTTGACATAGGCGGACAAGCATATCCACAGGAATGTGACTACCGGTGGGGTTGTTCGGGTTGCAAATGAAAACAGCCGCGGTTTGATCGGCCATGGCTGCGAGCTGGTCCAGATCCGGTTGAAAATTATTGGTCGCGGTTGATAATAACATGAAATAACTGCACTCATTTAATTTGCAGGCATCGGCATAATCCGCATAAGTCGGTCCGAGAATCAGGGCCTTCCGCAGGCCGAGGATACGGGGCAGGGCGTAAATGAATTGGGTGGTACCGCTGGCTGCAAGAATGCATTCCGGCTCAAGGCCCAGGCTTTCAGCCATGATTAAGCGAACTTTCAAGGCATCCACTTCCGGCAAAGCCGTGATGGTATCGATTTGATCGGCCAAGTAACCACAAAGTCCCGGCGGCGGCCCAAGCGGATTTAGATTACTGCTCATATCGATGATCTCATGCACCGGGCAATTCAATTGCCGGGCCAAATCAAAAATATTGCCGCCATGTCCTTTAATCATTTTTCCCCCTTATGCCTTCCAGTGCGCAGCCAATAATAAAAAAAGCGCGGCTTCCATGAGCTCAATTATGGCACCCAGCATATCGCCGGTTACACAACCCATGCGCCGGCGATAAAACATGAGCACGCTCATCAATACCGCGGCAAAACCGCAAACCAGCAAAAGGAGGGTCCAGCCGAGAAAAGCCGATATGACCAGCACTGGTGCAAATCCAATAAATGCCTTGAAATTCAATGGCTCCTGAAAAAATGGCCGGCCAGTGCCTTCCGCGCGGCCATAGGGCAGGTATTTAATTGCGAACAATACACCCCCACGGGCATAGGCCGGCACCAGCGCCAGTTCCAAACTGCGCTGGGCGGACAGGCCTGTTAGCCCGGCCCATTTCATGGCAAGAACCACAAGAATCGCCACCACACCCATGGCACCCATGCGGCTGTCCTTCATGATGGCCAGGGCCTTCTCCTTGGGTCGGCTTCCGTACAATCCATCGGCCGTATCGCCCAACCCGTCCAAATGCAATGCGCCGGTGATAAAGACTAAAAAAACTACATCCAAAAGGGAAGCAATCAGAGGGGGCCAAAAATATCCGATTAAAACATCAAAAAGGGCCAGCATCAAGCCCACGATCAACCCGGCCACAGGAAAGCAGGGAATCATTTTGCGGGGCTCAAATCCATCTGACCTGCCCGCCGGCAAGACCGTTAAAAAACCCATGGCGGCCATGAGTGCCTTCATCCCCTGAGATAATCCCTTCCTGGTTTTATTATAACCGGTATGCCCGCCGTCATCCATACCACCCTATGGGCGGCAGCGGCGATTTTCTGGTTGACCATGCCCACCAGATCACGAAATTGCCTGGCGAGGCTGTTTTCCGGAACAATTCCGCACCCGACTTCATTGGAAACCAATATCACCGGACAGGCCGCCTCCTTGAGGGCCTGGATAAGCTCTGGACAAGCTTTCATAACATCAGCCGAATTCGCACACTTTAGCATCAGGTTGCTGACCCATAAGGTTAGACAGTCCACCAATAGAACTCCTGCCATGCGACTTTTTTCATGGATTGTCTGGGGCAACAAATAAGGCGTTTCAAGTGTTTCCCAGTCCTGGCCGCGTTCAGTCTGATGTTTTGCCACCCTGGCCCGCATTTCATCATCCATGGGTAAGCAGGTGGCTAAAAATATCCTTGGCCCTGGATGATTTTCGGCTAGGCTCACGGCCTGAGCGCTTTTTCCGCTCCGACAACCACCCATGATTAAAGTGATTTTTTCCATAGCTATTTCTCAATACCCACCCTGGCCGGGACCCCTTTTTGATAATAATGTTTAATCTCTTTCATTTCCGTCACCAGATCCGCCTTTTCAATCAAATCCGGATGTGCGTTTCGGCCGGTTATGATGATTTCCAGCTCGGCCGGCTTTTCCGCAATGACTGCCAGCAACTCGTCCAGTTTAAAGAGCCCGCAGGTTACGGCCACGTTTGCTTCTTCCAGGATCAGGATATTATAGGTCCCGGAAGCCATGGCGGCCCTGATTTCTATAAGCCCTTGCCTGGCGGCCCATAGATCCTCTTCCGCAGGCGGCCCCATAATAAAACGCCCCTTGCCGAATTGCCGCACGTGAATCAGGTCGTCAAATCGCTTCAGCGCTTTGATTTCGCTGTAATCACCACTTTTAATGAATTGACCGATGAAAACCCGGAGACCGGCCCCGGCGGCCCGTATGGCCAAACCCAAGGCTGCCGTGGTCTTTCCTTTACCATTACCGGTATAGACTTGGATATATCCTTTCATGCACCACCTTCTATTCTGCGCATCAGGTCCATGGAATCATATTGGCCTGTCAAGGCAACCTCGACCCGACTGCCGGGTTGGGCAAATTCGACAACTCCGAAATGCGGGTGGATGATGGTCTCAATCCGGTCCGGCTTTGATGGAGCACCCTTGTGAACGATTTCCACCACATCCTTTGGAAGGATTTTGTTGCGGACCTCGATTTCCGTCAAGCCGTTACCTTTTCGGCCGATGATTTTGGCAACAAAACGTCGATTGGAGGTTACCAGGCGATTGGCCGCATTGGGCCGTATCTCTTTGGGATCTTGAAAATAAAAACCGGTACAATATTCGCGATTGCTGATGCGGTTCAACTCTTCCAGCCAGTGGGGCGCAACCCCATAGCCGTCCGGCGCAGCCATATAAGTGTCAAGGGCCTGACGGTAGACATTGATCACCGTGGATAGATAATGAATCCCCTTCATCCTGCCTTCAATCTTGAGGGCGTGAATGCCGGCCGCGACCATTTGCGGGATATGTTCGATCATGGACAAATCCCGTGAATTAAAAATGTAAGTACCGCGCTCATCCTCGGCAATGGGCATATACTGCCCCGGCCGGGTCTCTTCCATTACCGCATAATTCCAACGGCAAGGATGGGTGCAGCAACCACGATTGCTGTCGCGGCCGGTCAAATAGGTGCTCAACAGACATCTTCCGGAATAGGAAATGCACATGGCCCCATGCGCAAAAGCCTCAATTTCCACCCGGCTTTGCGCCGCGATTTCCTGGATTTCCATCAGGGACAATTCCCTGGCCATGTTCACCCGGCGGATGCCCATTTTTTCCCAGAAGCGGACGGCACCGGCATTGGTGGTATTGGCCTGGGTGCTTAGATGAATGGGAATATGGGGAATGATTTCGAGACAGGCCAGGATGATGCCCGGATCAGCCACAATAATCCCATCCGGTTCAATTTTTCCCAGCTTTTTCAGATATTGGTTGATCAGGGATTGTTCGGCGTTGCGGGCGTAGATGTTGCAGGCCACATAAACCTTTACACCGTATCCATGGGCAAAATGAACGGCCCGTTCCATTTCAGCCAGAGTGAAATTACCGGAAAAATTGCGCAGAGAAAATTCTTTGTGCGCCAAATATACGGCATCGGCACCATAATGTACAGCTACCTCAAGTTTTTCAAAATCGCCGGCCGGCGCCAGCAACTCCACGCGTTTGCCCGGGGAGGCTATTTCCTGCTCAGTATCCAATGAACCCCGCCCTTATCGGCATCACAATTTTCATTGCGCCGGTTCAATGGTAAAATGATGGTGCAGACGCATGACGGTAAAGACCTCATAGATGTCGGCAGGTGTATTGATTACTTTCAGTGAACAGCCGGCCTTGGTCAACTGGTTGTGGGTGGATATCAACACACCCATCCCCAGGGAATCCACGATACGGACTCCGGTCAGGTCCACCACCACCTGTTTGGGTGATTCGGCCAGCAGTGCTTTGATTTCCTCTGAAAAGGCGGAAACCATGGAAGCAACCAAATCCCGCCCAGGTTTTATGAGAATGTGATCCTCATTTTTAATGATTTCACTCATGGTGCCATCCGCAACAAAATAAAGCCCGACAGGAATCTGCCGGGCTTTTGGGGGTTCTTACCGCTGTTTTAAAGGCCCTTGATCCCTCGGCCTTGGATTACCATTTCTGGATGTCCTGCTCATATTTGATCGATAGGGTAATGCGCGCCCGGTAAGCCGTCACTTTACCATCTTCGATCTTCATGTCCAATTTGTTGACTTCGGCGATCCGCAGATTGATCAAGGTCTTGCTCGCGGTTTCCACCGCATTGCGGGCCGCCTCCTCCCATGAGGTTTTGCTTGTTCCCACCAATTCAATGATTTTGTATACACTATCCGTCATATTTCCCCCTCATTCCCCATCCTCTTCATTCCTTTCCAAACCACATTCAGGAATGAATGGTATGGGTCGATACATGGCTTAAACCTAACTGAAATATCGTTACTTGTAAACTATAAACTGTGCATCATCCGCCGATATTCATCCGAGGTCGGTATTCGGCCAAGGAAGGCACAAATTGTCGCTAGTTGGGCCGAGCCTAAATAAACATCGGCGCCATCCCCCATGCGGTTGACAAAATTACGGGTGGAAGTGGAAAAGACAACGGCCTTGTCCGCCACCCGGGCCTGATTGCCCATACAAAGAGAACAGCCCGGGATTTCCACGCGCACGCCGCTCTGTTTAAAAATATCCATGCAACCATAAGCTTCAAGGGCCTGTTCATCCATTCTTGTAGGCGGTGTAATCCACAGGCGGGCGGGCAGCTCGCGACAACCACATAGGAGCTTTGCCGCCATGCGGAAATGCTCAAGATGGGTCATGCACGAACCGATGAAAACCTCCTGGATAGAATTCCCAGCCACTTCAGAAAGCAGCCGGACATCATCCGGATCATTGGGGCAGGCAACAATGGGTTCCTGAATCGCATCCAGGTCGATTTCAATGATCGCCGCATATTCGGCGTCGGCATCGGCCGTAAGCAGGGATGGATGCTTCAGCCAGTTTTCCATTTCCGCCATTCTTTTCTTTAAGGTCTGCCTAGCCCCGTAGCCCTGTGCAATCAGATCGTTCAGCAAAGCAAGATTGGATTTCAGAAAAGAGACCACCGCGTCCAGATCCATTTGAATGACCCCGGCCGCCGCCGATCGCTCAGCCGAAGCATTGGTCAACTCAAATGCCTCGGCCACGGAAAGGCCTGTGAGGCCGGTCATTTCCATAATGCGGCCGGAAAATACATTGATTTTCCCGGATTTGGCCTTGGTGAGCAAACCCTGTTGCACGGCAACATAGGGAACGGCATTCACCACATCGCGGATGGTGATGCCCGGCTGCCTTTGGCCGGAAAAGCGCACTAAAACCGACTCGGGCATATCCAGGGGCATGACCCCCATAGCTGCTCCAAAAGCCACCAGCCCGGAGCCGGCTGGAAAGCTGATCCCTATGGGAAAACGGGTGTGGGAATCGCCGCCGGTGCCCACCGTATCCGGCAGGATCATGCGGTTCAGCCAGGAATGGATGACGCCGTCCCCGGGTTTTAGCGCCACCCCGCCCCGCTGGATGAAAAAGTCCGGCAGGGTTGCGTGCATGGCTTTATCCACTGCCTTGGGGTAGGCCGCGGTGTGACAAAAGGACTGCATCACCAGGTCGGCTGAAAATTGCAGACAGGCCAATTCCGTGAGCTCATCCCGGGTCATGGGGCCGGTGGTATCCTGGGAACCCACGCTGCTCACCACCGGTTCACAGTACACACCCGGCCGGATACCGGGAAGGCTACAAGCCCGGCCCACAATCTTTTGGGCCTGGGTATAGCCAGCGACTTTTCTTGCGGTGACCTGTGCCTGCCGGAATATTTTCCCAGACTCCAGGCCCAGGGCCGCACGCGCCCTGGCGCAAAGATTGCGGCCGATGATCAAGGGAATACGGCCGCCGGCCCGGATCGAATCCAGCAGAACTTCTGTTTTCAGCTTGAATGTGGCCACCGTAGCCCCTGAATCTGCCTGTACGATTTTTCCTTCATGGGGATACAGGATGATGTGTTGCCCGGTCTCTAGTCCGGACACATCGCATTCGATGGGAAAGGCGCCGGCATCCTCCAGGGTATTGTAAAAAATAGGGGCGATTTTTCCGCCAATCACCACCCCGCCGCTCCTTTTATTGGGAACATGGTCGATGTCCCGGCCGATATGCCAAAGCACCGAATTGGTCGCCGACTTGCGGGACGAACCGGTGCCCACCACATCGCCAACGAACGCCAAGGGCAACCCCTTTTCCTGTAAGGCTGCCATGGTTTCCAAGGGCCGGCTGCAACGGGCTTTCAACATGGCCTTGGCATGCAAGGGGATATCCGGCCGACTCCAGGCATCGGCTGCCGGCGACAGGTCATCTGTCGTGATTTCACCATCGATCTTGAAAACAGTCAGGCTGATCTGTTGCGGAACTTCAGGCTTGGCGGTGAACCATTCGGCTGCGGCCCAGGCTTCCATGACGGTGCGGGCAAAGGGATTGGCTGCGGCCTTGGACCGGATTTCCGCAAAGGCGCCGAAGACCAGCAAGGTTTTGGATAAGGCTTCGGCTGCGAAAACAGCCAGAACCGGATCATCCAGCAAGCGGATCAAGGGCGGGATATTGTAACCGCCCCGCATGGTCCCCAGCAAAAAAACAGCCTGGCGGCGGTCAATCCACGGTGAGTCTTGTAAACCAAGGGCCACGGCGGAAAGAAATTCAGCTTTTACAGCCGCTGCCGGATCAACCCCCGGCGGCACACGTTCACTCAACAGACTGAAAAGCTTTTGGGGCTGCTCTGCTGTTTTTTGGGACAAGGCCGTGGTCAGCTCCGCAGTCTGTGCCGCGGTCAGCGGCAAGGGCGGCAGGCCTTGGGCGGCCCGCTCAGTCACATGCTTTTGATAGGCATCCAACATTTCACTCTCCAAAAAATAATTCTAAAAATATAAAAATGGGCTTTGGGTAATCGAAAGCCGCATGAAAAGCAATGAAAAAAAACAACTCGATTTTCAAGTATTTTCAAACCGCCTCGGATTACGCTTGACAAAAACGATATTCCCAATTAATCTCCACCCTTTAATTATGAACAAGACCGAAATGATGGAATGAAAACAGCCCATCGAGAATATAAACCATCAAAAGGAGAACGAATACCATGTCAAAATTAGTAGCACCCCATGGCGGTAAAGGCTTGACCATCTGCCTTCTGGAAGGCGCAGCATTGGAAGCGGAAAAGAAAAAAGCAGCCGGCCTGAAAAAGGTTGCCGTTTCCCCGCGCGTCAAAGGCGATCTGATCATGATCGGCATCGGCGGCTTCAGCCCCCTGACCGGCTTCATGACCAAAGCGGACTGGAAAAGTGTTTGCGATAAATACACCCTGACGGACGGCACTTTCTGGCCGGTACCGGTGACCCTGGATGTTTCCCAGGCCGATGCCAATGAAATCAAGGAAGGCCAGGAAATCGCCCTGGTGGACGCCAAAAACAACGAACTTATGGCCACCATGAAAGTCACTGAAAAATGGGCCATGAGCGAAGCTGACAAAAAATATGAATGCGAAAAAATCTTCATGGGCGAAGGCACCAAAACCGCCGATGATTTTTGGAAGATCGCCAAAAACGATCATCCCGGTGTTCAGATGGTCATGAACCAGAAGGAAGTCAACCTGGCCGGTACTGTCAAGGTTCTTTCCGAAGCCGAATACCCCACCAAATATGCCGGCATTTATCAACGCCCGGCCGAATCCCGCAAGATTTTCGAAGAAAGAGGCTGGAGCGAGATCGCGGCCCTGCAGTTGCGCAACCCCATGCATCGTTCCCATGAATATCTGGCCAAAATTGCCGTGGAAGTCTGCGACGGCGTCTTCATTCACTCCCTGGTGGGCAACCTGAAGGCCGGCGACATTCCTGCCGAAGTCCGGGTTAAATGCATCGACGTGCTCGTGAAAAAATATTTCATCGAAAAACACGTTGTCCAGGGCGGCTATCCTTTGGATATGCGCTATGCCGGTCCCCGTGAAGCCTTGCTGCACGCCACTTTCCGCCAGAACTACGGCTGCTCCCGCATGATCATCGGTCGCGACCATGCCGGCGTGGGCGATTTCTACGGCATGTTTGAAGCCCAGACCATTTTCGATAAAATTCCGACCTCTTCTGATCCGGGCAAAAACCTGCTCTGCACCCCGCTGAAGATCGACTGGACCTTCTATTGCAAGAAGTGCGACGGCATGGCCTCCCTGCGTACCTGCCCGCACGGCAAGGAAGACCGCGTTCTGCTTTCCGGCACCATGCTGCGCAAGGGCCTGTCCGAAGGCACCCCCATTGCGGACCATTTCGGCCGCGAAGAAGTCCTGGACATTCTGCGCGAATACTATGCTGGTCTGGAAGAAAAAGTCGAGATCAAGACCCACTCTGCGGCTACCGGACAGAAATAAGCCCGTTTCCGTTTGTGGATTGCTTTTTAAAAGGGGAGCCCCAAAGGCTCCCCTTTTTTACGGCCTTTCCCTGCCAGGCAATATAACTTTACCCCTATCCACTAAACTTTTTCTTCCATCAGCCGGCGAATATATTTCTTGATTTCCGTTCTTGATGTCGATAAGTTGAATAATATGGTCAAGATATCAATTTATCATTAAACGTTGGGAGGGTTCCGTGCAAATCCGTGTCACCAAAAGCAAGCAACTGAAGCCGCATCCGCAAGATAATGAACTGGCCTTCGGTACCGTCTTCACCGATCATATGTTTAATATGGACTACAGTCTGGAAAAAGGCTGGCATAATCCCCGCATAGAACCATACGGCCCCATCCAGACCGACCCCTCCACCATGGTATTTCATTACGGCCAGGCTATCTTCGAGGGTTTAAAGGCATTCCGGACAAAAACCGGCGAAATCCAATTATTCCGGCCCAAAGAAAACTTCAAACGGTTCAACCGTTCGGCCAAAGCCATGTGTATTCCGGAATTTGACGAAGCCTTGGCCCTTACGGCTTTAAAGCAATTGCTGGCCCTTGAAAAAGACTGGGTGCCTAAAACCATCGGCACCTCCCTGTATATCCGCCCCACCATTATTGCCATGGATCCTTTTCTAGGAGTGCGCGCTTCCCATACCTACCGTTTTTTCATCATTCTTTCACCAGTGGGCGCCTATTATAAGGAAGGCTTTAATCCGGTGAAAATCTGGGTTACCAAGGATCATGTTCGTGCGGTCCGCGGCGGCGTCGGCCACGTGAAAACCGCGGGCAACTATGCAGCCAGTCTGTATGCCGGCGAAGAAGCACACCGCAAGGGCTTCACCCAGGTCCTCTGGCTGGATGGCGTGGAATTGAAATACGTGGAGGAAGTGGGCTCCATGAACATCTTTTTCGTCATCAATGGCGAACTCATCACCCCCATGCTCAACGGCAGCATCCTGTCCGGCATTACCCGGGATTCGGTGCTGCAACTGGCTAGGCAATGGGGTATGCAGGCGATTGAACGCCGCATCAGCATTGACGAGGTTTTTGAAGCCCATGCAAACGGAACCCTCACCGAGGTCTTCGGCTCCGGTACCGCCGCAGTGATTTCACCGGTGGGATTGATCCAGTACGGCGAAAAACGCATCGAAATCGGTAACAACACCGTGGGTCCGGTGGCACAAAAATTTTTTAATGCCATTACCGACATCCAATACGGCAAGACCCAAGCCCCGCAAGACTGGATCGAAAAGGTGCCGGTCAGCGAATAAAATCCGATAAAAACTATAGCCAATGATAAGGGTTTGCAGGGATTACAGCTTGTAAACCCTTTTTTTAGCGGAATCGTCGGGCTGTTAAAGTACAGAATGGCAGAACCTATGTGCATAATTTTGAAGGCGTTGGATTGGGGAAGGAATTGGCAAGAAGGGATTATCATAATTTCACTTCTGCTTTTTTCAACCGGTGCTATGGCACAGGAAGATTATGTTTTTACTCATGTAGTTGTATCCCCAAGCAAAGACCAGATGATTGCGTGTGATATATGGCGCAGTGGTGCTGGTGATTATGTCGGGCGCCCAAAAAGTTCAAAATTATATGCTTTTCCTTTGGATCGCAGCAAGCACATTGATTTGATTCCATTGGTTAAAAAAAACCGAGTATCGCTTAAAACAGATCCGGAAATACAACAATCTGACCAAAGTGAAGCAATTCCGCCATTCAATCCATCCGTAAGCTATTCAAATATAAAAGCTACGGTTAACGATAATTTTGAATTATTGGAACTTTCCACGCAAGCTCATATATATACGGCCACGCTTAAACCGCAACATAACGAAAAATGGGTGAATGACTGTCTTAATTTAAGCCTAGATTTTGAACAATTCGGGTGTAAAATTATTGCTTATCGCATTCAATGGTTTAATGGTAATTGGTCTAATTGGTTTGTTCCTGGGGTCAACGACCTTTATAAAAAACCAAAAGAAACTCTTCGACGTTATTGGGCATGCTTTAACGACCATAGTTTTGAAATAATTTACCAAACACCTGGCCAGCCAATCGATTTCACAAACAAGAAATCCGCAAGCCTTCAATGATGCTTTCCCGGCTTATCAGGATAGGACACCTATCCCCTACTAGTAAATGCCATTTTCAGTACGGCAACCAGAGGGGGTTCAAACGAATTGACAACGGAACCAGCAACCGGTTAAAGTGCAGAATGCCTGGAGCTATGTGCATAATTTTTAGAGGGTTGGACATAGGTGCACTTTGGCAAGGTTTGTTCCCCAGAAATATACCAGTTACTAAATTTGGTTCATTTCAAATAGAATTTTTATAGGTTATTCTTCTTTTTTCTATATCTCTTCGTTTAGGAACCATCTTGATTACCAGCTTGTGATCAACGGCATCGGCATATCTTCGGAGCGTATCAATGGATGGTGAATGCCTCTTTTTACCGCCTCCTGCTTCCAATCTAGCAATCGCTGGTTTTTTAGTTCCCATGCGCTGAGCAACCTCTTCCTGCGTCAAACCAGCCCGATGCCGGGCTTTCAGAAATTCATCTATGATAACGAACTCTTGATCCAGCGCGTCGTATTCAGCCTTTACATCTGGGTCGGAAAGAATTTCTTTTTTGAATTCTTCATGATTTAGTAATTTTTTTGTTTTTGGCATATCTTTCTTTAACCTCTTTCATTCTCTTCTTCGCAATTGTAAGATCGTTGGCCGGGGTTTTCTGTGATTTTTTTATAAAAGAATGAAGCATTACTATTTTTTGATCAATTACCGTACAATAAAAAACTCTGGCTATCCCTTCCTGGCCCTTAAGCCTTAACTCAAAAAGACCACTTCCAAAAGCCTTAGTATGGGGAGGCATAAGATTTGGGCCATATATCATCATCCGATTTGCGAATTTGAAATACTGTGCCTTCAATTTGCTTGGCAGCGATCTGATTTCCTCTTGCACATCAACGCTGTGATATTCAATCGTCCATTCCATGAAAATATAGTTACCATATATGTTAACTGCTTAGCAAGAAATATATATCTCAATCCCTTTTTTGCAATAACGCTTAAACAGTTTGGGATGAAAAAAGTCGTATAATCATCAGGCGGCCGAGTAACAACACGGCTATATATCTGCACCTACAAACCGCAGTAAAAAAGTGCAGATAGTCTTTTTCATTCCGCTCAACAGCTTGATAAAAATTCAACCAAGATCCGCCCGCAATTAACCGTTGTTTTTTCAAAAATGAAACCACTATTTCTCAACTCTGTTTACAACGTACTGTAGCGCAGTACCCTACCCTCGGCTCCCGGTCAGGTATTGAGTTTTCAAATATTGACTTATCCCATGGCTTGCGCAATATTACTCAATCATTGAGCAATGGGTTACAAAGGAAATACGGCCATGATGGATTTACGCAATACGCGCACGACCATTTTGAACACCGGCACTCCGGCAGAAAAGCGGGAGGAAATCCGCACCTATTTTCATCGCACCTATAGTATTGATGAGCAATTGTATGATACGCTGGCTGCGGATGAAACCTTCTATATCCGGGCCGAGCCTTTGCGGCACCCCTTGATTTTCTATCTGGGGCATACCGCCGCTTTTTATATCAACAAACTGGTGATCGCCAAAATCATCGAGCAGCGCATCAACCCCCGCTTTGAATCCATGTTCGCCGTGGGGGTGGATGAAATGTCCTGGGACGACCTGAATGAGGCCCACTACGACTGGCCCAGGGTTCAGGAAGTGAAGGACTACCGCAAGCAGGTCCGGGACTTGGTGGACGGTGTCATCCGCCGACTCCCCCTAACCCTCCCCATCAATTGGAACAATCCTTTCTGGGCCATTCTGATGGGCATCGAACACCAGCGCATCCATTTGGAAACCTCTTCGGTGATCATTCGCAGGGTGCCCATTGAGCAGGTGCGGCAACTGCCCCTGTGGGATATTTGTCCGGAAGCCGGGAAGGCCCCTGCCAATGAACTACTGCCTGTGACAGGCGGCCTGATTGAATTGGGTAAAACCAAGGAACACCCCCTTTACGGCTGGGACAATGAATTCGGCCGGCATGAATTCCAGGTCCGGGATTTTTCAGCTTCCAAATACCTGGTGTCCAATCAGGAATATCTTCCGTTTGTTTTGGATGAGGGCTATGAACAAACGGAATTCTGGACCGAAGAAGGCTGGAGCTGGGTGAATTACACCAAGGCGCGCCACCCTCTTTTTTGGATCGATTCTGCCGACGGCTTTCAATTCCGGACCATGGCCCGGATCATTCCCATGCCCTGGGATTGGCCGGTGGAGGTCAATTACTTGGAGGCCAAGGCTTTCTGCCATTGGCTGGGCCGGCGCACCGCCAAAAACCTGCGCCTGCCCACCGAGGACGAATGGTACCGGCTGCGGGATCTGCATCAAATCCCGGACCAGCCGTACTGGGACAAGGCGCCGGGCAATATTAATCTGGAATACTGGGCCTCCTCTTGCCCGGTCACCCGCTTTCGGTTCGGCGAATTTTTTGATGTGATCGGCAATGTCTGGCAATGGACCGAAACCCCCATCACCGGTTTTGCGGGCTTTGAAATCCACCCCTATTACGATGATTTTTCCACCCCCACCTTTGACACGCGCCACAACCTGATCAAAGGCGGATCATGGATTTCCACCGGTAACGAGGCCACCCGGGATTCGCGCTATGCTTTTAGGCGGCATTTTTTCCAACACGCCGGTTTTCGCTATGTGGAATCGGCCCAGCCCGTGATCCTGCCGGAGGTCATGTACGAGACCGATACGGCCGTTTCCCAATATTGTGAATTTCATTGGGGCCCGACCTATTTTGATGTGCCCAATTTCCCGGCCCGCTGTGTGGAACTCTGCCTTAGCTATATGCAGGACCGGCCTCACAAGAGAGCCCTGGATCTGGGTTGCGCCGTGGGCCGGGCCGCCTTTGAATTGGCCCGTCATTTTGATTCTGTCACGGCCCTGGATTTTTCCGCCCGCTTTATCCGCCTGGGTATTCAAATGCAGGAGAAAGGCTGCATCCATTATGAACTGCCGGAAGAAGGCGAACTTATTTCCTTTCATGAAAAGCGCCTTGCGGATTTCGGACTCGCCGGGGTCAAGGACTGCATTGAATTCTTCCAGGGCGACGCCGCCAATCTGAAAGCGCGCTTCGGCGAATATGATTTGATTTTGGCGGCAAATCTCATCGACCGTTTATACGATCCTAAAAAATTCCTGTCCAACATCCATGAACGGCTTAATCCGGGCGGCCTCCTGGTAATCGTCTCACCCTATACCTGGCTGGAGGAATTCACCAAAAAGCCGAATTGGCTCGGCGGCATTCGCAAAAGCGGTGAGCCCTTCACCACCCTGGAAGGCTTGCAGGAGCACTTGTCGGCCCATTTTAAAATGTTGGGCCATCCCCGGGAAATCGAGTTCGTGTTGCGGGAAACAAAGCGGAAATTTCAGCATTCTATAAGTCAAATGACGGTCTGGGAGCGGGTGAAATCTTCATGAATTTGAAAACAGAAACCATCCTTGAGCAAATCGATGACCTTTTCAATGCCCGCTCCGTGGCCATCATCGGCGTACCGCGGGGGTTCAAGGCCGGCAAGCTATTTCTTTTGGCCTTGCTGGATCAGGGCTATACCGGCGCCATTTATCCGGTCAACCCCCTAGCCAAGGATATCGACGGCCTGAAGTGTTATCCAACCCTGTCCGCCGTTCCCGGGCCGGTGGATCTGGCCATTGTGCTCACGCCCCATGATCAAACCCTTGGAGTAGTAAAGGAGTGTGCCCAAAAAGGCGTCAAAGGGGTGGTGCTGTTCACCGCCGGCTACAAGGAAACCGGAACAGAAGCAGGTGCGGCCCTGGAGGCTGAAATCGTGGCCCTGGCCAGGTCTAGCGGCATGCGCCTGATCGGACCCAATGGAATGGGACTGTATTGCCCCAAGACCGGTCTGTCTTTTTTCCCGCGCTTGTCCAAAGTTTCAGGACCCATCGGCCTGATCTCCCATAGCGGGTCCTTGACCAATATCCTGGGTTTTATGGGGCCGCGCAAAAATCTATGCTTCAGCAAGGTAGTAAGTCTGGGCAATGAATGCGATTTGTCCACCCAGGACTTGCTCGCCTATCTCGGTCAAGATCATGATACCCGGGTCATCGGCGCTTATATCGAAGGCATTCAGAACGGCCCGGCCTTTCTCAAGGCCTTGCGCCGGGCCTCCCTGAATAAACCGGTGGTGCTGTGGAAAATGGGGCTGACCGAGGAAGGCAGCCGGGCTGCGGCGTCCCATACCGGCGCCATGGCCGGGAAACGACCGATCTGGGAAGGGGTCGTGGCCCAGGGAGGTGGTATTGCGGTTGAAGGTTTCGAAGCCTTTGCAGATACGCTGATGGCCTTTTCCCTGTTGCCGCATACCATCGGCCGGCGGGTGGCGGTGATCTCCGGCCCAGGTGGTTTGGCGGTTTCCGCGGCCGAGGCCTGTGGTAAGGAAGGCCTTCAATTGGCGGATTTGTCCGCAGCCACCCGGCAAGCTCTAAAGGCGCTCATACCAGCCGTCGGCACCAGTGCCCAAAACCCCGTGGATGTGGGACTTACAGCTTCCATTGACATCGAGCTTTATATCCAATCAGTACGCATTGCCGCAGCCGATCCGGGGGTGGATCTGCTGGTGATCATCGGCATCGGCCTGAGTCCGGAAATCAACCGGCATTACACCGAGGCCCTGATCCAAGCCAGGAATGAATATCAAAAACCTTTTGTGATGGTGAACATCCCAGGCTTTGAGCCGGAGCTGGGACAGCGTTTCTGTGAAGCCGGGATTCCGTTTTTTGACTCGGCCGAGCGGGCCATGGCCGGGTTATCCCGGATCATCCAATACCGCCAATGGCGTCAAGTCCAAACAGAGCCGGATCTTGAAACAGAACACCAATGCGAACTGAAGGGCTGGCCGAAAATCAATTTCCCCAGCCCGGCTGGTCGTCTTTCCGAATACCAAGCCAAACAATTTCTGGCAGCCCATGGAATCCCCGTGACCCGGGAAATCCTTGTTCGGACGGCCGACGAACTCCCGGCCGCCATGACCTTCATCGGTTATCCATTGGTAATGAAGGGAGCCTCCGGGGCAGTGGATCATAAAACCGAGAAAGGCATAGTGATTACAGATATTCGCACCGAAGCCGAAGCGCAAGCTGCTTTTCACCGGATCATGGTACGGCTGGAAGGTGATGGCAAGGCTGTTCTGGTTCAGGAAATGATCCAGGGCCAACGGGAACTGGTGGCCGGCATGGTGCGGGACCCCCAATTCGGACCCTGTGTCATGTTCGGCCTGGGGGGCATTTTCACCGAAATTCTACAAGATCGGGCTTTCCGCGTGGCGCCCTTGCTGCGACAGGATGCCCTGGAGCTCATGGGAGCGATAGCCGGCCGCGGCATTCTGGAAGGCGTTCGGGGAATGCCGCCGGTGGATAAGCAAGCCTTGGCCGATGTGCTCATGGCCCTGGGTCGAATCGGTCTGGCCCATGACAACATCGATCAGATCGATATCAACCCCCTCATCATCCAGGGGGACCGCCCGGTTGCTGTGGATGCCTTGATCATTCTGAAATAACCGCTTTCATCAACTATCAGTATCATGGCCGGCCGCAGGAGTGCTCCTTCTTATGGGCCTGAAGATCGACGAAAATTTTCAAGCCGAGCAGAACGAGCAGGCCGGGAAGCCGATTTTTCAAGAGCATGACCAGAAACCCGCCGAAGAGAATGGTGAGGTGCAGAATAAAGACCCGCTTATAGGGTTCGTTCATTTGGTCACCGCCTTTCCGGTCGATGTATTCTTTGCGTCCCAGAAAATTCACCCAAAAGGAGATTCCATGGCTGATGAACAGAGCTAAAATGGCGGGCCACAGCGGAAGAAAAACATGGGTCAGGGCCTCCTTGAAATGCAGATCCGGTATATTGTCAAACAGGCTCCGCACGAAAAAATAGTATACGAACAGGAAATGCCCTGCCATGAAGGCGCCGAAATGTCCAATAAAAAAGGGGACCGTGAAAAAGGCGGCCAGCTTTCCCACCACAATCAATTTCAGAATATTGTAAAATCCGATGACCGCATTCTCGCACCAGAACAGCACCATCAGTTCGCCCAAATTCCAATCCAGTAAAAGCACACCGGCAAGTGGTGTTAAATTCGCACCAATCAGAATTAATGCAGAGGGTGATAGACGCCGGGAAGATGAGGGTGCGGTAGTCGTTTTCGGTATGACAGGCTTTTCCGGGGCCGCCTTCACCGCCGCAGAGGATATTTGCTGCGGTTTGTTCACTTTCCATATCCATTTGCCGAAGTGAAGCTCTATACATTCCGGTGTTTTTTCCGATCCGCGAATCTCACGGTCGGTCTGATTTTCCAAGACTGCCCTGATCATGGCTGCAATTGATTCAGCTTGGCTGCGGGGCATCTCCTCCCCCAGCTTGTTGCTGGTGCCATCATAATCGAATTTGATTTGAGCTTTATCGCCGGAGCTCTTGGCCGGCTCCTCCATGCGGACATTGCCAATCCTTGAAAGCAGGTATTCGCTGCGGATTTTCAGGCAGCCAAGATGGGTTGTAAGGATCAAATAATTCTGTTCCAGCCTGGCGGATTCAGCGTAAAGCAAAAACAGGAACGTGGCCATCCCGAGAATCAAAACACCTACGGACCAGCCGAGAATCCAAAACCCCTGAAAAAGGAAGGTTGACAGATCAAAGACAGTCTTTACGTTTGTCCGGTATAGCGAAATGATCTGGCTTACTTCAATGGCGCTGAAAATCACAAACATGGCCCCGATAATCAAGCCGGCAGGCCACATGCGTTTTTTGGGAAGGGGCAGGGCTGCTCCAGACGCGTTGGATTTGAAAAAAGTGAAGCGAATTCGTTGGGGCGCTGAACGGATCATCTTTTACCTTCAATTCTGAATTATATCTTGGATTTGAGACAATCGGCATATCCAGTCAGCCCAGGAAAATATTTATTATATATACCCCGATCCCTTGTGAGAATGGCATCGCATTTTGCCATGGCAAAACCCCCGACCAGGAAATCCGCGAGAAAATGCGCTCGTTGTGTCAAGATTCGGCTGCAGTGGGGGCATGTTTGTTTTTCCTTACGTTGAAGATATTTCAGCCAACTTTTGGAGGCAGCCTCGACCGCAGCAATATCCAGTGGCTCTATGATGATTTTATGATCCGTCAGAAACGCTGAAACCTGTTTCCCATCTCCACCGAACTGGGGCATTAATTCTCCGTAGACCAGCGCCGGCGATACAAGGCGGTGCTTTTCCCGTATCGCTTCATAGAGCTTCTCCTGGAAGACAGGGAATTCGTCCTTAAGAATGTCGATTAAAATGGTTGTGTCAACACAGACCCTCATGTGGCTTGCCCTCGTACCATCTCAAGATATTCTATGCTGCCCTGTTTCCCCTTGAATTTACCCCGCCATTTTTTTTTAAGACCGTCGGTGGGATTGACAACCAACAAGTACCGCCCGCCCTCTTTGATGATATCCACTTCGGTTCCCGGTACAATCCCCAGCTCTTTGCGAACCGCCATCGGTAGTGTGATCTGATATTTTTCAGTTACTTTGGACATAGACTCCATTCTCTTTGATGGGTATACCAATTTTATGGTTACAGTATACCAAGGGTGTTTTTCTCCGTCAAGTCCACTACTTTTTGGCCTTAGGCCTTGCCTTGGGCCCAAGGCTGTATTATATGGCATTGAAATACCCAAAACTGACAAAGGAAAACCAACAGTTCCCATGCTGCTGATGACCTTCAACCTGCGATTTGAAAATGATACTGACGGCGACAACCACTGGCGTTTTCGGCGCGACGTGGTAGTGGACGTCATCCGGCGCTATCAGCCCGACATTCTCGGCACCCAGGAAGGCAAATGGACCCAGCTCAATTACCTGCGCGAACAACTGCCGGAGTATGCGGCCTTTCTGGCGGAGCGCGTGCCGGATGAAACCATTCAATGCCCAACCCTTTTCTTCCGCCGGGAAGCAATTGAGGTTGAGAGTGGCGGCGACTTCTGGCTGTCCACCACGCCGAATCAGCATTTGAGCAAGGACTGGGACAGCGCCTTCCCGCGCATGCTCAGCTTTGCCGCCATCCGGCATAAAAAATTCGCTTGCAAGCTGATGGCCGCTGTCACTCACCTGGACCATGTGGGTGTAATCGCCCGCCATGAGCAGGCTAAAATAATAGGAAATTGGGCCGGAAAGCAGACCCGGCCGGTTGTCCTGCTGGGGGATTTCAACGATGCTCCGGGCTCAGACGCCCATGTCTTGCTGACCGGCCCTGCTACCCGCTTACAGGATACCTGGAAGGCCGTCAAAGGGACTGAAGATGCGGGAAGCTATACCCATCACGGTTTTACCGGCAGGCCGGCTGTTTCCCGGATGGATTGGATTCTGGTGGATAACGCCTTTACGGTGAACAATGCCTGTATTCTTCAAGATAGCTTCAACGGTCGCTTTCCCTCGGATCATTTTCCGTATATGGCCGACATAGAACCAAAGGAAAACCCATGAGCAGTCGCATTTTGCTCGATCACGGCAGCGGGGGTAAAATTGCCGGCCGCTTGATTCAGGAATTGATGCTGCCGGCTTTTGAAAATCCCATATTGGCTCAGTTGGCTGACGGCGCAATTCTCGATCTGGACGGCCGGCGTTTGGCCTTTTCCACCGACTCCTTTGTGGTGGATCCGCTTTTTTTTCCCGGCGGCAACATCGGCCATCTAGCCATCAACGGCACGGTCAATGACCTGGCCATGTGCGGCGCCGTGCCTCTGTATCTCAGCGCGGCTTTGATCATTGAAGAAGGCTTTGCCATAGAGGCGTTGACCGAAATCGTCAAAACCATGGGAGCCGCGGCCCGAACCGCAGGTGTTACCGTGGTAACCGGCGACACCAAGGTGGTGCCCAAAGGCGCGGCGGATAAATTGTTCATCAACACATCCGGCATCGGCCTGATCCCGGCCGGGGTGGATATTGCCCCGCATCGGGCCCGGCCCGGCGACCGGATCATCCTGAGCGGCACCATGGCGGATCACGGCATGGCCATCCTGACCAAACGGGCAGGACTTGCTTTTGAAACCGCCATTTTGAGTGATTGCGCCCCACTGAACCGCATGACGGCCGCCATGCTGGCTGCGACCAAGAACATCCATGTCTTGCGCGATCCCACCCGGGGCGGTGTGGGCGCGGTCCTGAATGAGATCGCCCAAAGTGCGCAAGTGGGCATCCGGATATACGAGGAAAAGCTGCCCATCCGGCCGGAGGTGGCCGGGATTTGCGAACTCCTGGGTTTTGATCCGCTTTTTGTGGCCAATGAGGGCAAGCTTTTGGCCTTTGTGCCGGAAACAGACGCCGAGCGAGTGCTTGCGGCCATGCAGCAGGACCTGCTGGGGCAAAGCGCCTGTATCATCGGCCGGGTCACGGCGGACCATCTCGGCCGGGTGCTCATGGAAACCCGCATCGGCGGCACGCGCCTGATCGACACCCCTGCCGGCGAACAATTACCGAGGATTTGCTGACCCATGCCCAAAGCCCTACCGCTGTTCATCGGCATCATCCTAGGAACGGCCTTTTTCGGCTGCGCACACAAAAAAGAAACCGTCTTCACCGGCAAGGCCATGGGTTCGGCCTATCACATCAAAGTGGTGGGCGTGTATTTTGACAATGCCGAGTCGCTTGGTCCAGCCATCGACCGGCGCCTGGAAGAACTAAACCAATGCATATCCACTTATCGCCCTGAAAGCGAAATCAGCCGCTTCAATCGCTTTTCAGCCCTTGATCCCTTTCCGATTTCAGATGACTTTGTTCGAATCCTGGAAACAGCTTGGCCTTTATATGATCAAACCGGCGGGGCCTGGGACCCCACCGTGGCCCCGCTGGTGGCCCTTTGGGGATTCGATGCCAAAGACGGTGCCGGCCGGATTCCGGACCAGGCCGACATCGACCGCTGCCGCGAGCAAATCGGTTTTACAGAACTTATTCTGCAAGAGCGCCGGTATCTTCGTAAAAAACGTGCCGACCTTTCCTTGGATTTAAATTCCGTGGGCCAAGGTTTTGGGGTGGATCAGGTGGCGGAAGTGATCCGTAAAGCCGGTTTTCATGATTTCCTGGTGGAAATCGGCGGGGAAGTCCTGGCTTCCGGCTCGCGGGCGGACGGAACCGACTGGCGCGTGGGGGTCAACAAACCCGTTCAGGGTTCGCCCTTTGATCAGATTTATAAAATCGTTGCACTGCATGATCAGGCCATGTCCACCAGCGGCGACTACCGCAATTTTTTTATCAAGGAAGGCAAAACCTACTCCCATATCATCGATCCCCGCAACGGTCGCCCGGTCTCCAACGGCGTGGTCAGCGTTTCCATTACCGCCCCATCCTGCACCTACGCCGACGGCCTGGCCACGGCCGTGATGGTCCTGGGCACTTCGGAAGGCCTGGCCCTGATCAACAAACTGCCCGGGGTGGAGGGAATGATCATAGAGCGAGATGAAAACGGGCGCCTGCGGGATTACTACTCAGAAGGATTCAAGGCCCTCCTTCTTGATCCGAAATAAACCATTCCAATTTTTTACTCCCCATCGGTTGAGGAAGCGGGTTTGCGCGATTGCTTCAAGCGTCCGTGCCTGGTCTTTTGCTCCAGGCGCTTTTTCCGGGAAGCCTTGGTAGGCCGAGTGGGCGTGCGCTGTTTGGGAAATACCGCCACGCTGCGGATCAGGTCCCGCAGCCGTTCCAAGGCCTCCATCCGGTTTTTCTCCTGGCTGCGGAATTTCTGGGCCTTGATGACGATGATCCCTTCACGGGTGATGCGCTTGTCGCTACGTTTGACCAGCCGTTCTTTGTAAAAATCCGGCAGGGAGGAGGCGCGGATGTCAAAGCGTAAATGCACGGCCGAGGAGACCTTGTTGACATTCTGGCCGCCCGCGCCTTGGGCGCGCATGGCGCTGATTTCAACCTCACTTTCCGCTATCTTCACTTTTTGGGAAATTTCGATCATAATTTCACTTTTTAAATGCTGCCCATATTTCAATTGGAAAAAATAGTAGAAATAATCTACCAAAAATAGTTGCATATCTCAAATTGACAAGTCTCAATTTTTGGCATATGTTTTATGCATATGCCGAATTATGAAAGGAAGTCATATGCAACCAGAACGTCATGTACGCCTGTTCCGCAATGGCCGCAATCAGGCTCTTCGTATTCCACGTGAATTTGAACTTTCGGGCAATGAAGCCGTTATTCGCAAAGAGGGAAACCGTTTGATTATAGAGCCGGTGGAAACAGGGAATCGCTTAATCAAGCTATTGAAGACGCTTCGACCCATTGATGAAAGTATTCCCCCTTGCGCTGATCCGCCTCCAAATGGTGAGGATATTTTCTGATGGATTCCCATCGATATCTTTTAGACACAAATATTCTTTCGCATTTGATTCGTTTTCCCAACGGCACGATTCTGAATCATTTGGAATCTGTTTTGCCGGCCTCGGCCTGCACAAGCATTGTGGTATCTGCTGAAATTCACTATGGCCTTATGAAAAAAGGGTCTGCAACGCTCACAAGCCAGGCTCGGCGCATTTTAACAGCAATGGATATCTTGCCATTGGAATGCCCGGTGGAGGACCATTATGCAGACATCCGGGTCCATTTGGAAAAGTTGGGGACGCCCATCGGCGGAAATGATTTGCTTATCGCCGCCCATGCGCGTGCTTTGGGGATGATTTTAGTTACCGATAATATCAGAGAATTTTCCCGGGTGCCGGGCTTGGTCATTGAAAACTGGTTAGAACAATAAAATTTGCTATCCATAATCAAGCTCGTTTTTGTTTGAGGCCCAATGAAAACTTGCTACGGTAGTCCTTGGGTGACATGCCGGTGTGTTTGATGAAAAGGCGCCTGAAGGAATTGATGTCTTCATACCCCACCTTCCAGGTGATTTCATTGACGGTTTCCCGGGTTCTTTCCAGCAGGCGTTTGGCGTTTTCAATGCGCAGGCGCTGCAGATAGGCTATGGGGGTCTCGCCGGTGGCGGTTTTAAAACGGCGCTTGAAATGGCGGGGACTCATGCCGATGGAAGCCGCCACTTGGTCCATGGGAAAATCATCTGTATATTTTTCCTCCATCCACTGCTGGGCCTTTAAGATCTGTTGATCCGAATGATTTTTCCAAAAGTCATAGATGATGTAGGGGGCCTGGCTCTGGCGGTCCGTATCCACCAGCAGGCTTTTGGCGCAGCGCGAGGCCAAATCCGTGGAGCCGTGTTTTTCAATCAAATGCAGGCATAAGTTCATGAAGGCCGTGGCTGCGCCGGTGCAATAAAGTCCGTCACATTCGGTCAAGATCTGGTCGATCTGCAGATTGACCTTTGGATATAGTTGTTTGAAGATGCCGGCAAACTGCCAGTTGGTGGTGGCAATACGATGATCCAGGAGCCCGGTTTCTGCCAAAAGAAATGTTCCGGCGCAGGTACTGGCAATATTCTTGCCGGATCCATGTTGC
Organism: Desulfosudis oleivorans; assembly: GCA_020723325.1. Classification (GTDB taxonomy): domain Bacteria; phylum Desulfobacterota; class Desulfobacteria; order Desulfobacterales; family SURF-7; genus DYJD01. Next base: position 393,096 of record DYJD01000002.1, read on the forward strand.
TGCCGGATCCATTCACAGATGGCTTGAAAGCGCGGTGTTTTCAGATCAAAGGGCGGCAGAAACGAAGGCAGAAGAATCATATCGGTGGCTCCCACCGCTTGCATGGCCTTCACCGGTTTCAGCACAATGCCCCCCTGGGCCGTGACGGGCAGGCCGTCCATGGTGACAATTTCCGTTTGAAACAACGGCGGCCCGCCATCGTTTTTCATGAAGAACCACCACAAATTGGCCACGGAAAAAGCATCCATCAGGCCGACAATGGATGAAGCCAAACAGTTTTCTTCTGCCAATAAGGTGATGGTGGCCATACTGCCTCCTTGTGAATTAAAATGTCATTTTCGGCATGAATTATGTCATATATGCCTCTTCTTTCTTAACCTGTCAAGCGGTATAAAAGTCACGAATAGTGGAACTGCATCCGCTTTTTCGGGGTCGGGGTCGCTATCGGTATCGGTATCGAATTTTTTTTACGCATGATATGGGCCGGAAGAAATGAATCATGAAAAGCCCCTTTGCTTCTTTCGATACCGATTCCGATACCGATAGCGACCCCGAAAAGAATCATATTCAGGCAGGGATAAAAATAGAAAAACGAGGTGACACCATGACAAAAATCGCAGGATGTGATCTGGGAAAGGCTTCGGCCGGATTTGTGATTGCACATCTGAAAGAGGGCGGCGCCATCGAAGTTGCGCAAACCCTTCACATGGCCCACCAGGGCGACCCATTGGGGGTTTTCCAGAAATGGTACCGGGATAACAACATTGGGGAATGTGCGGCCCTGGGCGCCACCGGCTTATATGCGGACGAATTCCTATCACCGGTACAAATCTTTCCCGAGGATGCCTGTCAGGAGGCGGCTCTGGAGGCGGATGGCCGTTTTCCGGACGAGCTGAATCTGGTCAGTGTGGGCGCGCGCGGTTACAGCGTGTTGTCGCGACAATCGGCGGAGCAAACGGGCGTCGGCACAAATGGCCGGCGGTTTTCCTACCACTACCTGGAAAATGATAAATGTTCCTCCGGCGCCGGTGAAAACGTCCGGAAAATCGCAGGACGGTTCGGGCTGGATATCGAGCAGGCCGACCGTCTGGCCAGCACCGCCGCCGACAGCATCCCCATCACGGCGCGCTGTTCGGTATTTGCCAAAAGCGAGATGACCCATTACGCCAATCAGGGAAAATCCGTCAATGAGCTGTTCAAAGGCTTTTTCAGCTCCGTGGCGCGCAACACCTTTGCCCTGCTTTCCAAAAACAGGGTCAATGGACCGGTTTATCTGATCGGCGGTCTGACGCGCATCGATTCATTGGTTGAGGCCTTTTCCACGGCCATTGGAGAATCTGTTTTGCTTCCGGAGAACCGGCTGATCTTTGAAGCCATGGGGGCGGCGGCCATTGCCGCGGCCCGGATCAACGGAAAGGGGAGTGCTGTGCTGCCCAAGGACCCCCAGGCCCTTATCGAAACCCGGAAAAAGCGCTTCACGGTATTGCAGCCCGCCTCCGCGTTCAAGAGTCGGGTTACGCGCATGGCGGCGATCCCGGCCGCAGCGGACTGGCAAAAAAGGCCGTCGGTTTTGGGCCTGGACTTGGGATCCACCGGTGCCAAGGCGGTGTTAACCGACATAGAAAGCGGACAACCCTTGCTGGATGTCTATGACCGTACCAAGGGAAACCCGGTGGATGCCGGCCGCCGGTTAATGGCCGCGATTCTGGAAAAGGGGAGTCCGGATGTACGTGCCGTCGGTCTGACCGGCTCGGGGCGGGAAGCCGTGGCAACTTTGGCCCGCACGGTCTTTCCGGATTCGACCAAGGTTTGCGTGCTCAACGAGATCGTGGCCCATGCCACGGCAGCCATTTCCTGCGATCCGGATCAGGGGAAGGATATGTCCATCATCGAGATCGGCGGACAGGATGCCAAGTATATCCGTATCAGCGGCGGGCGGATCATCGAGAGTGATATGAACAAGGCGTGCAGCGCCGGAACAGGCTCTTTTTTGGAAGAGCAGGCCAATTGCTACGAGGTGCGGGAAATCGACCATTTCGCCCGACTGGCCCGGGAAGCCCAAAGACCGCCGGATCTGGGGCAGATGTGTACGGTCTACATCGCCGAAGCCGGAGCCGAGGCTCTCAAGGATGGTTTCACCCTGGGTGATATCTTCGCCGGATTTCAATATTCCGTGATTCAGAACTACTTGAACCGGGTCATGGGTCGCCGTCAAATTGGCCACAAAATTTTCTTCCAGGGCAAGCCGGCCTCGAGCGATTCCCTGGCCTGGACCCTTTCGGCCTTAACCGGCCGGGACATCGTGGTGCCACCCAATCCGGGCGCCATGGGCGCTTGGGGTATCGGCCAGTGTGCCATTCGAGAAATCGGTCGGGAGGTCCTGCAGGCTGCGCCCGCACTGAAATTGACGGATTTTTTGGCGGCTGAGATTATCGACCGCTCCGAATTCGCTTGTAAGGATTCCTCCTGCCGAACCCTGTGCCCCATCGAACGCACCACGGTAAAGTTCGGCGATATTCAAAAGGTGGCCACCTCGGGCGGGGCCTGTCCCAAATATGAAATCAACAAGGCCTCCTTTCCAAAACTTGAAAAAGACGCCCCCAATCCCTTTGAAGAGCGTGCCCGGCTAATGGAAACTTATGAGGACGGACCTTCACAAAAGTCGGCAATGGCCATTCCCATGACCGGGCCCATCAGCGGCTTTCTGCCCTTTTTGTCGACCCTGGCACGGGAGCTTGGTTTTGCGGTTACCGTATTAAAATCCGATCCAACTTCCCTTGCCAAAGGCGAGCATCTGTGCAACAGCTTTGATTCCTGCGGCCCGGTAAAAATCGCCCATTCCATTTGCGACACCACCATTCCCTATCTTTTTTTTCCGAAAATCATGCAATTTGCCGACCGGGAAGGACCTGGCGGAATCGCCTGCGTAACCGAACAGACCATGCCCGAGGTCATCGAGCAATCCTTGCAGGCCCGGGGCCGCAAGGTGAAAGTAATCCGGCCGCGGCTGTATCTGGAAAAAGGGCTTACCACCAAGGCAGTTGCCGACAGTCTCAAGGTTTTAACCGACGCTCTCGGCCTTGATGCAGCCAAAATTGATCCGGCCCTGAAAAAAGCCGCCGCCGCCCAGATGCAATTTGAAGCCGCTCTTGCCGCCATCGGCGAACAGGCCCTCAGCTATGCCAAGGCCCGCCGGCTGCCGGTGGTGGTGGTATGCGGGGCCCAGCACGTCATCCATGACCAGGCCGCCAACTCTAAAATACCGGACCTCCTGCGGCAAAACGGGGCCATGGCCGTTCCCATGGATTGCTTTCCGATCCCGGCAAATACGGCTGAATTAAAACGGATTTACTGGGGGGACGCCAACCGCTTTCTGCGGGCGGCCCTTTCTGCCAAAGAGTCGAAAAACGCCTTTCCCCTCATGCTATCCTCCTTTGGCTGCGGTCCGGCCTCCTTTACCGAACAGGTCTTTCAATCCCTTTTGGCGGGTTATCCCCACACTATTCTGGAAAGCGACGGCCATGGCGGCGCCGCCGGATTTGTGACCCGGATCCAGGCCTTTTTACAGTCCGTGCGCCAAACCATGGCGGAGGACGGCAATCTTCCGCTTCCGGACCATTCCCGAACCGTATCGTATATAGAATCCGGTCGATCGCGTGGAAAATACCTGGATAAAAATATCCGCTACATCTTTTTCAGCAGCATTGAATATTTCGGCGATCTGTTCGCGGCCGTATACCGCTCCTATGGCTATGACGCGGCCGCGGCTCCAGCTGTGTCGGAGGAAAACTACCGTCAGGGGAAATCCGATTGCTCAGGCAAGGAATGCATGTCCTACCAGTTGATCTGGGGTGCCTTCAAGGAATACCTTGAAACGGTGAAGTCAGAAGAAGCCAAAACCGATCGAGCGCCAAAAGAGATCCGGCTGATGCAGTTGTCTGGACAGATTTGCAGGGCCGGTATGTACGGAATCAAGGACCGGCTGAATATCGAACGGATGGGCCTGCAGGACCGCATTTCAGTTTCCTCGCTGATGATCGCGGGCGGAGCCGGCATGGCGGCCCGGCTGGTGGCCGGAATCACCGCCGTGGATATCATCCGCCAGCTGTATCTCTATCACCTGTCCATCGAACCTTCTGCGGGTGCGGCCGCCGCCCTTTACAAACAATATAGTCAAGAAATCATCCAACTTGTCGCGCGTCCCTCCAGAGCCGGATTCATGGGGCCGGCCCAGAAAGGTCTGCATTGGGCCAGGCTCCATCAGCTCATTAAAAAGGCGGCCATTCGGTTCGCCCAAATGGAAAAGGGCGGCGGAGACCCGGATGAATATCGCACCATTTACGTGGCGGGAGATGCCATGACCAAGGGAAACGACATCGCCAACGGCGGGATTTTCAAACGCCTGGGGGAACGCAAAATCCGGGTGGTGGCCGAACCGGTGGGCGACTATCTAGAATTCCTCACCCGCAATCACCCCCATCTGATTTTCGGCCGAAGCGCTCCCAAACGGCAACAGATCATTTATCTGATGGTGATGGTGGCGATCCGGGAAAATTTATATAAACTGGCGGGTAAATATCATCCCTGGTTGCCGATGCCGGCTCTGAAATCCGCTTTGAAGCGATCCGCCGATATCATCGACGCAAAGACCCTGGGCGGATCAGGCTATGCTGTCGGCGACGTGCTTCATCATTGGGAAAAGGGGGATTATGACGGTGTTTTGATGACCAGTTGCTGGGGCTGCGATAATTCCCTCATCGATGAAAGCCTGCTGCGCCATCACCGCGAGATTCCCTTCTACTTCTTCTATGACGACGGCACGCCCCTCGATCTTAGGCGGGTGAACCGCTTTGCCTATCAGCTCCAGCGGCAGCCCAGGCGGGGAAAGAGGGAAGTACTGCAGCATGAAGCCACCCTGCAGAGAAGATCATCAAAGGCGGCCTGATGAATGTTTAATTTGATCAAATCGAAAATAGACCTATTTCCGTCACCCCTACGGCAGGGCAATCGCATGTGGTTTCCCCTGCTGACCCCAAGACCTAATGTGATGGCTATGCCGTAGGGGCGGTTCGCGAACCGCCCCTACACATCGGCAGGACGTACCGTCCCGTCCCACTGGCGAATCGCCTTTGGGGGAAAAGAAAAAACTTCCGGGTAGAATCGGGGATTGCTCCCCGATCCCCCCACAGATCCGT
>DYJD01000059.1 GCA_020723325.1 Desulfosudis oleivorans
TGACGCCGGAGGAGGCCCTGCCGCTGCTGAACGCCTATAACGAGGCCCTGGTGCAGCTCCACCGGATCGTTGCCGAGATCTGCCGGCTCACCAATGTCCGCTACAGGCCCCCCAGGGCGCTCATGCAGGTGCTGGGTGAAAAAGATGAAGAAAACGATGAGAGGCTGAACACAGGCGGGAATCCGGGAAAAATCTGACAGGAAAAAGACAAGAAGGAGGTCGCGATGAAATTCAATTTGTTCGGAGGGTCCAAAACCCCCAGGCAGATCCGGCTGGGCGATCTTGCCCGGGCCTTTTGGCAGGAGCGGCCGGAAAATCAAGGGGTCATAAAAGACCAGGACGCCCCTCGTTCCGACGCTGATCCGGTTTTTCAAAACCAAGATGTTGAGAATTTTTGGCTGGAATATGTGCGGCCATTTCGGAGTACCATGACAGCGCCCATGTTCCAGGCGATTCAGGCCCTTCTCCTGGAAATCGAGAGACTGGAGCCATGCCCCTCCATATCCGCCGCCGATTCAGAAACCCCGAGACAATACCGGGGTCTTAGCAGGATCACTTTGCTGGATCATTCTCTGGCCGTTGCCCGGGAAGCGGTGGATTTGTTGCGGGCAAAAGAGAACGACTTTCAGATGCATGCGGGTAAGATCCTCCTTGCCGCCCTTTTCCATGACATGGGCAAGCATCCATCGGCGTCCATTGCGAACATGCCCCATTCCTATACCGGTGCGGTCTGGCTGCAAAAACGCATCAGCCAGTTGCGCGACCGGGAACCGATCGTCGAGGCGGTGAGGCTGCACCACGCGGATTATGGACTGAAAAAATTTTCCTCCAACAACCCCATCCTACCGATCCTGGTCCAGGCGGATCGGATTGCAAGACAAAAAGAACTGGCCCGGGTAATTCCCGAGGAAAAAACAGGACAAGAGGGCCTGTCTATCTGTCCGCCGGCATCTGAAGGAAATACCCAACACCCCCCAGAAATGGATGACGCGGAATGGGATACCTGGTTCTCTATAGAAAAATTTTTTGCAGGTCTGCGCTCCCGGATCACCTGCATGGGCTTTGATAAGTTTTGTTTCGGCGATGAGGTCTACTTTTCACCGTCGATTGTGGAAGCCGTTTTGAATCAAATACGGGCCAAACAGGGCCTTGCGCCAGCGGATTTCCGTCAGGACTTGCCAGGTCTGATCACATCCAGAATTCCGGAAGCCCGCAATGAAAAATACCGGCTGCGGTTCAAGGATGATTTCAAGCCCATGAAAAAGTGGTTTTTCGTGTTCGCGGCAGCGGATTTTGAACCTTTGGGAGAATCGGCAAGAAATCATCCCCGAGACTCGGAAGGCCGGTGGTTGAAAGATTTGGAGCGGGTTTGATTCTTTTTCAGACAGGATCGACAGGATGAATAGGATAAAAACACTTTTCCTTTTGGTTTTGATGACCAATATGATTTTTCTTTCCAATGCCTTTGCGGATGCCGGAGCATCAGCCACTCACACCGTCGGTCAAGAAAATCATCGATTTGATCAAGGACCGGCAAAAAGTGCTGAACAACGCGCCTATGTGATTGTGCCAAACCCCTATGCCGATACGGTTCCAACTAAACCGTTTTCATCAACATCTTTGAACAGCAAGGGTCTGTGGGAGATCAATGATGTTTCTCCCCAACCAATCAAGTCAACAATCGATGCTCCCATCCGAATGCTGGAAACAGTCTTCATCCATTTCGACCTTGGATCGAGCGCCCTGTCCCCGGCAGAAACCCAAAAACTTGACCGCTTGTTTATTATAGAGAGTAAAGGGCCGGTTCAGCGGGTGACCGGCTATACCTGCCAAATAGGAAGTTTTACGGTGAATCAACGCCTGGCCCAGGACCGGGCAAGGACAGTGGCCGCCTGGCTATCACAACACGGCATGCCGGTTAGAAAAATAGAAGCCAGGCCTAAATGCTGTTACCGCGCAACAAGCAACTTGGCAGAGAACCGAAGAGTCGAAATCGAATTCACCCGCGGTACTGATCAACCCAATTAACCCCAACAGGAGGAAACGCATCATGAAAAGGCTTGTAAACACCATCCAAAAAATCGGCAGGAAAAAAACCTTCATCATCACCGCCGGCATCATCCTGGGCACCGCCGCCACGGCCGCCGCCGTCACTGTGCCCACCGGCCCCACGGATTTTGCCTGGGACGTGTATGACATCGGCGTCAACAAGATCCTGAACGGCCCCATCGGGTTCGTGGCCGGTGCCGGAGCCATGGTGGCCGGCGCGGTGGCCGCCATCCAGCAAAAACTGGGACTCGCCAGCATGGCCATCATCGGCGGCGCCGTGCTGCTCAATGCGGATTCCATGGTGACCAGCCTCGGGCTGGTTATTTGAAGGGGGTGCGACAATGGCGGAGAGATTTCCACAATACCTGTCCGCACCGGTCCAGGTGCTCTGGTTTGAGAGCGACGAGCTGGCCATGATCATTTTTTTCTTTCTGACGGCGTCGATCTTCCACGGCGTATTGTGGATTCTCTTCTTGTTGGGGCCGATGCTTTATTCGCGGCTCAAGGCCAAGTATCCGTCCGGATTTTTGAAGCATATGCTTTATTTTTCAGGCGTCAAGAAGCTGAAGCACTATCCGGAGGCTTTCGCCAACACTTTTTCGGAATGACGGCCATGCACATCCAAAAATTCATCAACAAGTTCGACAACCTCCTGGCTGAAAACCGGTTGCTGAAGTTCGTCATCATCGTGATCGGCTCAAGCTGTGTGATCTCTTCGATCATCGCCCTGCGGGCGGTCACCTATCAGAAAGTGGTGATCCTGCCGCCCGCAGTGGACAAGCGCATCGAGATCCAAGGCGGCAGCGTGAACACGGAATACATCGAGCTGTTCACCAAGTATGCCATGGGCTTGCTGTTGAATTACACCCCCGGCATTTTTGACGACCAGATCAGCGATCTCCTGAAGCTGACCTCGCCGCGCTATTATCCGGCCCTGAACCGCAAGATGATCGAGCTGAAGGAGAACGTGAAACGCCTTTCCATCACCAGCATGTTCTACCCCCAGCTTTTACGTATCAACCAGGAAAAGCAGGAGATCAAGATCCTGGGCTTGAGAATCCAGACCGCCCAGGGCCAGGAAGTGGAACGGGTGGAAAAAATCTATCTCATGAAATACCAGATGCTAAGCGGGAGATTCTATGTGGACGGAATTGAAGAGATCGAAAAACAATAAAGTATGGTTTGTCTTTGGTTTGCTGCTGCTATTCGTTTCAAACGCCAAGGCAGCCGACCAGGGCAAGGAGAGCATTTACTGGGTGGCCATTGGCGACAAACAGGACAACCTTTCGGCTGTCCAGGAAGCCATCACTTCCCTGCCTGAAGAAATCGACAAACAGGAACTGCGCATTTGCCTGGACGATAAGGCCTATGCTCTGGTCCACACCGGCGCCAAGGACCCGGATGCCGCCTTTCTGATTCGGGAAAAACTTTCCCGCCAGCTCGACAAGGGCCTCAAGACCGAACTGGTCCGCTATGATCCGGCCGCATGCTTTGCAACCACCCATTTCTTGAAAAAATCCGTGAAAAAGGATGCTGCCCGGAATTCCTCCAAATCCCCTCCTCAAGCGGATTCGGCTCCGGAAGCCGTGCATTTGCGGCCGGCACCCATCCCATATGACCCTGCCGACCGGGCAGAAACCGCCACGGACCAGGCAAGGGTTCTGCCCAAATCCGCGGTCAAGGTGTTGCCTGAGATCTCCACCCAGGTGTATTTGAGCAACCTCGACATCAACCGCATCACCTGCATGGGCGACCGGCCGGTCAAGGACGTGATCTTTTCAGCGGAAAAAGGCGTCACCACAAAAATCAACGGCGCCAACGCCTTTGTCAAACTACAGCTCCGCCCGGACACTCTCACGGCCAAACCCGGCGTGGTGGAAGACCCCATTGAACTCTACGTGGTCTGCGGCAGCGAAAAGGACGTCTACACCATCATTGGTATTCCCAGGAAAATTCCAGCCCAGTGGATTCAACTCACCTCTAAGGGCGGGGACATCAAAAAGAACCTGGCGCTGTTTGCGGGCAAGGATTTTGAAAAGAAAATCCTGACACTAGTCAAACAGGCCTTTACCGAACACTATCCGGATTCCTATGCCGTCATGCCCCGCAACCAGGACATGGCTGTCAAGGGGCTTGAGTGGCTCGATATCGTGCATAGGCGCAGCGTCCGCGTGGAGGGTGAAGGTCTCCTGCTCAACGAATACCAATTGCAACTCAAGACAGCCGATGGGGAAAAGGAACGCCGGGTTCTGGAAAAGCAGTTCCTGGTGCCCGGGCTGACCGAAAGCCCCCTGGCCGTGACCCTGGACAGCCTGATCATCACCAAAGACCGATGGGCGAGGTTGTTCATCATCGAACGGGCGGGCCAAGAAACCCATCTCGGGGTGACCGCTGCCAAATAAAGGATTTTGCGATGAGTGATATCAATAGTTCGGATACCATCAGCGAGCCCGACAAGACGGTTACTTGGAAAACCAGGCTCGGTGCCTTGCAGCCTGCGTCCAAAAGACGGCTTGTCACCTTGGGGCTGATCCTGGCCCTGCTGGGCCTGTTCGTCATCGGCTATTATGCCAAACGCGGCAAAGCCCCTGACAAGAAAAAAGACGACCCGATTGCGGAAGTGCGCATGGACCAGAATGTGATCGAAAAGTCCCTGTACGCCAAGACCGAGGAATTGTTGATCGCCCAGAAAAGGGAGACCGATGAACTTAAAAAAGCGGTCAAAGCCCTTCAGACCAATCTCGAGAAAGCGCCGGTCCAGGAGAAGATTGTCTCCATTACGCAACCCAAATCCACACAGAAAGAAAACGTCGAGATTCCGCTGCCCAAAAAGCCGGACCTGGCCATTCCTCCGCCTCCCCCCATGGAAAAAACCGGTAAAGGCGACCAGATCCCCAAGGTCCTGTTCAACACCGCGGCCCAGGCCCAGAAATCACCCAGTCCCCAATTCATCGGCGGGATCGAGATGGTCCAGGCCCCCCAGGTGGAGGAAAAGAAAGGCCCGGAAGACGACGGTAAAAAAAAACGGATTTATTTGCCCCCTTCTTTTATGGAGGCGACGCTGCTTTCGGGGGTGGCCGCGCCCACTACCAATGCCGCCAAGGGCAACCCCCTGCCGTTGTTGTTCCGGGTCAAGGATCTGGCCGTGCTGCCCAATAAGGTCAAGGCGGATTTGAAAGGTTGTTTCGTGATCGGCTCGGGCATCGGCAACCTGGCGGACGAACGGGTCCATATCCGTTTGAACACCTTGTCCTGTGTGGCCAGGAACGGAGCCGCGGTGATCGATCAAAGCATAAAAGGTTTCATCGTGGACGGGGACGGCAAGGTGGGCCTGAAAGGCCGGGTGGTGGCCAAGATGGGCGTGCACATCGCCCGCACGGCCCTCGCCGGGTTTATCGGCGGCATGGGGGATGCTCTGAGCGATTCAACCAAGACCAATACCTTCAGCGCCCTGGGCCAACCCCAGTCGCAACTGAAGAACACGGACGTCGAGACCATTGCCAAGGCCGGCCTGGGCCAGGGCATATCCTCGGCCACCAAGGAAATCCAGAAGTTCTACCTGCAATTGGCCGAGCAGACCCTGCCGGTGATCGAGATCGGGTCGACCAAGGAGGTGACCATCGTCATCAGCGAAGGCGCCGGTCTTGAAATCATGGAGAAAGGATAAACGCGATGAAACCGAATGTTTTACTCGTCACCGGCCTATTGGTTCTACTGAGCGGCTGCCAGACGGTGTTCAATCCTTACGACGACGCCTTCCAGTGCCCGGAGACGGACGAAGGCGCCTGCACCAGCATCCCCAGCGCCTATCAGCGGAGTCTTGCAGGAAAAAATGAGACTGATGAATGCAAAACCTGTGCTGAACACCAGGATGGGCAAGCGCCTAAATCCGTGAAAACCCAATCTTCAGCGGATTCAAAATCCCTGTATCAGGAAAAACGCCTGGAAACCTTCAAGGCCCTGCTCGAAGAGGACCGGCCGCCCATCGTGGTACCGCCGGAAGTGGTGCGGGTGCTGGTCATGTCCTACACCGGCCAGGAGAACGAGATGTTCGGGTCCCGCTACATCTATTTTTTTGCGAGCGAATCTTCCTGGCTGCTTTCGAACGGTGTGGAGCCTGAACAGGGGGAAAACCGATGAGTCTCAGAAAGCTGATCTTCGGCACGGACGGCATGACCCATGGGGATATTGCCCGCATGACCTATAGAATCCGCTTTTCGGAGTTTTTGCCCTACCGGGCCTATGATCCTGCGACCCGCGCCTTTCACAACATGGACGATTCCATCGGTTTCTTGTGGGAATGCCTGCCCCTGGTGCATGCCGATGACCATGTCTTCGACATCCTGGCCGGGCTCCTGAACACGGCCTTTCCCGAAGGCACGGTTTTGCAGTTCATTCTGTACGCCGATCCGCATATCAAGCCCATACTGGACGCCTATCAGCGCCTCAAGGTCCGCAACAACGATCTTTCGGCCAGGACTATCCGGAACACCCTGGATTTTTATCTTGCGGGCGTCAAGGGGCTTTGCAAACTGCGGGGCACGCCGGTCCGGAATTTCAGGTTGTTTGCGGCCCTCAAACTTCCCTTGGCCAAAAAGGAGAAGGTCGATTACCTCGATATCCGCGACAGCGTGCAAGAAACCCTGAAAGGGGTTTATCTCGCCCCCGAACCCATGGCGCCCGGGGCGCTCATCCAATTCTTGGCACGGCTGTTCAACGACGATGTGCCGGACAGCCTGGATTATGACCCGGCCAGGGAGATCCACAATCAGATCATTCTGAGTGAAACCCCGGTCCGCTCCAAGTGGGACCGGATCATCCTGGGCAGCCGCCATCTGCGCTGCCTGACCGTGAAAAAAATGATGGAGCAGGTTGATGAACTCACCTTCAACTACCTGGTGGGCGACATTTGGGGCGTGCAGGGGGACAACAACCAGATCAATGTGCCGTTTTTGTTCACCGTGAACGTCCTGTTCCAGCCCCTTTCGGCCAAGCTCCATGCCAAATGCAATTTTGTGCTCCAGCAGCAGGGAGTGGGCAGCTTCGCGCCGTCCCTCCAGCGTAAAAAGGAGGAATACATGTGGGCCGCGGGCCAGATCGAGCAAGGGGTGAATTTCGTGCGCATCATGCCCATGCTTTGGCACATCACCGATTCGGAGGAACAGTCCCGCAATGCCGCGGCCCGGGTCAAACGCATCTTTCAATCCCGGGGGTTCGTGACCCAGGAGGACCGGGGCATCTTGAAGATCCTGTGGCTGTCAGCCTTGCCCTTCGGGTTGTATACCCAGGAACGGGCCGTGGATTACATCGACCGGGATTTCATCTGCCAGCCCAAGGTGGCGGCCCGTTGCCTGCCCATACAAGCGGATTTTTGCGGTGGGGGCGCGCCCTATAATCTCTTTGTGGGCCGCAAGGGTCAGATGATCGGCTTTGACCTGTTTGCCCCGGTCTCGGAGAATTACAACGGCCTGATCACCGCCACCAGCGGGTCCGGCAAGAGCTTTCTCACCAACTCCCTGTGCTACAACTACCATACCGCCGGCGCCCTGGTGCGCATCGTGGACATCGGCGGCAGTTACAAAAAACTCTGCCGCATCGTCAACGGCAAGTTCATCAATTTCAGCAAGGACTCCCACATCCGACTCAATCCGTTCACCCATATCGTGGATATGGACGAGAGCATCCAGGCGGTCACCGCCATCATCGCCCAGATGATCTATTCCAGCAGCAAGCAGACCCCGGGCGAGACCGAGATCACCCTGATCCGGAATGCGGCCTTAAGTTCCTTCAGCGAATACGGCAACGCCGCGGATATCGATCGGGTGTACGAATACCTCAAGGAACCAAGCAAGACCTCCGAGGCCATCCTGGAGCTGGAATGCGGCGAGGACAACTCCTGCGTGCGGGACATCAAGGCCCTTTCAGCCCAACTGGCATTTAATCTCCGGAATTTCACCTCCATGGGCAGCCTGGGGGTCTGGTTCAACGGCCCGGCCAACCTGGACATCAGCCAGGACGACTTTGTGGTCCTGGAACTGGAAGAATTAAAACCCCAGGTGGAACTTTTCAATGTGGTCACCCTCCAGCTCCTGAATTATGTTACCGAAAATCTCTATCTCTCGGACCGCTCCAAGAAGCGTCTGGTGATTTTTGACGAGGCCTGGCAGTTTTTTTCCGGGAACGGCAATGCCGGGGGCGAGACCAGCCTCCTGGCCCGGATCATTGTGGAAGGCTATCGCCGGGCCCGCAAATATGGCGGCAGTTTCATCACCATCACCCAGTCGCTTTTGGATCTTGCCATGTTCGGGGATGTGGGCCAGGTGATCCTGTCCAACTCGGCCTATAAATTTTTGCTCCAGTCCGGGGATTTTGAAAAGGCTCGGGCCAAGAAGCTCATCGACTATCCGGATTTTGTCATGAAGCTCCTGAAAAGCGTCCGCAGCCCCAAGCCCCGCTATTCCGAGATCTTCATCGACAGCCCCATGGGCATGGGCATCGCCCGGCTGCTGGTGGACCCGTTCTCCTACTATCTGTACACCTCCTCGGCGGAAGAAAACGCCCTGATCGATAAGCTGGTGAAAAACGGGCTCTCGTATCCGGAAGCCTTTGAGAAGATGCTCGGCCAGGAGCAGAAGGAAGACGATTTTGAAAAAAAGGAATCAACATGAAACCCGTCATAATCTGTCTATTCGTGATCATCCTGTCCTCAAGTCCATCCCATGCCGGCTGGATCGACGACTGGATGCAGCAGAAGACTGTGTCCGGTCCCAACCACTTCGAGACCCAGAAGCGCGGGTTCACGTCTTTCGGCAATTTCTCGGCCCGCTGGCAGAACGGCAACGATTATCTTGTGACCATCAACAAGCCCCAGTTCAAGGCCGGCTGCGGCGGGATCGATCTGTTCCTCGGAGGTATGGATCTCATGCAGTTCGACTACCTGGTGGCCAAACTCCAGCGCACCATGGGCTCGGCCTCGGCGGTTTTCGCTTTTGATATCGCCATGAGCGTTTTGTCCGAAAAGGTGGCCACCAGCATGAAATCCATCATGGCCATCGTGGACCGAGTCAACCAGCTCCAGTATGACGACTGCAAGGCCGGTCAGGCCATCGCAGCCACCATCGTGGACGCGGCCAACCCCAAGGTGGAGTCCAAGGACAAGACCCAGGCCATGACCGAGTTCGCCCAGCAATCCGGGGTGTCCAGCCTGTGGCAGGAATTAAAAAACTACGGCCAGGAGAGCTCAGTGGAGGATACGGCCACGGCTGCGGGTGTGGGCGGCATGACCCAGCTTGCCAGCGGCTGCCCCTTGAATCTTCGGGAGATCTTTTTCACCCAAGGTTCAGTGCTGGCCCATCTCGGCGCCAAACGGGGCTATGCCGCCGCCTATATCGACCTGGTGCGCGGCCTGATCGGCGATATCAAGATCAGCCCGGACGGCATGAGCAGCGCCCGCATCGACCGCTGCCCGCAAAACACACCGGCCACCATTCTGGAAACCTTTGCCGATGGCACGGTCCAGGTCCGGGACGAGGCCACCGACGCCTGCCAGGCGGTGAACCAAATCGTCATCGACGGCGTGACCTATCCCAATCTTAAGAACTGGGTGTTCACCATGCTGAGCACCATCGGCGGCAAGGTCATGGCCAAACAGCCGTTGCTGAGCAGCGAGGAAAATTTCCTGAACATCATCCCCGCGCCCATTTACAAGGCCATGATCACCGAGATCAACATCGACGGCACGGCAGGCGCCCCGCCCCTGATCGCGGCCAAATACGCCGACTATGTTTCCATTCTTTACGCCTATTACATGCTGGGGGATCTGTACAACCTGATGGACAACACCATCCTTACGGCCGAGACCGTCAGCCGGGCCAAAAAGGGCACGGACTCCGGCGGTGGCCAGCACTCCTGCAAGATCGAGCTGGTGGAACCCATCATGGGGGACCTGCGCAAAATGCGCGAGGATCTTCTGCCGTTCATGCACGGCATCTATGCCCTGTACCAGGCCAAACTTCTGGAACTCAACAACACCATCGATTTTGCCCAGGCCATCCAGCAGCGGGACGAGTATTTCAAACAGATGCTTTCGGAACGGGTGGGCCAGGCAGCCGTGCGGCATATGCTGAATTAGGGTTTTTCAGACAGGATCGACAGGATGGACAGGATCACAAAATATGAGGAGGAGAAACGATATGATTGAAAAAATCCATCGGCTTTTTCAAAGTCTTTTAGAAAAATCCTGTAGATCCTGTCTGAAAACAAAATATCAATTGACCCCAATCTTTTTCATCAGCCTTTCCGCGCTCCTGTCATCGGCAGCCCAGGCGGCGGTGCCCGCCAGCCTTCAGACCATCACTGTCCAGGGCGGGTTTGATGTGTATGCCCAAACATTCCGGCGCCTGGCCTTGATCATGAGCGACAGCCGCTACAACAACCTGTTCTTCACGTTTATCGTCATGGGGATCTTCATCGCTGGATGTATTGTCATCGGCAATGCCATATTCGAAGGCAAGGCGCGCATGAACTCCTGGGTGGCCTGGCTGGGCACGATTATTTTCGGGCTGATCATTTTCAAGACTTTCATTCAGCCGCGTTCGCCCTTGCTGATTTACGACGAGTCCAGCAACCAGTCCGTCACCATCGCCGAGGTGCCGGACGGGGTTATCTTCGTGGCCGGGCTGGCCAAGAAGATCGAAAACGGCCTGATCCACATCATCGAGACCAGCGGCAGTCCGGACTCTTTTATCGACAACCCGGGCGGGGTCACCTTCAACATCTTTTCCAAAGCGTTCACCAAGGGCGTGGATCTGTCCGGCGTGGGCGCCACCGGCGGTTATCTGAACACCAACCTGCGGAGCTACGTCAAGGATTGCCTGTTTTTCGAGATCGCCCGGCCGGGCACGACCCTGACCCTGGACCAGATCAACATCAATACGGACTTCATCCCCATCTTTGCCCAGGCCTCCAATCCGGCCTTGTTCACGGTGTATCGCGACAACAGCCATCCCACAGGCGTGACCCATTCCTGCTATTCGGCCTGGGCTGAGATTCAAACAGAACTGCTAGCCCTGACCGAGATCAGCTCGGCCAATCAGAAATATTGGACCGAGCGCTGCCTGCGGGCTGGTTACAACCACAATGTCACCGGCGCCGCCGGACCGGACATGGTGACCCTCTGCCGGACAAAAGCGGCCGAGCTGTTGTCCAATGCCAGGCTCCTGGGGGTGGCCCTGACTTCTTCTCAGTTGATGCGCCAGCATCTTATGGCCGGCGAGTTATTCGGCGCCCTCCAGGAAGCCAATCCGGACAATGCAATCAAGATGTCCGGCGCCATGAACATGGGCAACAGCCTGGTGGGGGCCGGCATCGCCGCGGCGGAATGGATGCCCCATATGCAGGCCATGCTGTTTGCCGTGTTCGTGGGAATCATGCCGTTTTTCTTGATCCTAGCGGCAACGCCTTATTATGCGCGGGTGCTGGCATTCATCATGGGGGCCTTTGTTTTCTTTGTCTCCTGGGGGGTCTGCGACGCCCTGCTCCATGAATTTGCCATGGACAAGGCCATCGACATCATGACCGAGATCAAAAACGGCCAACTGGGCCTTAAGTCCTTTTTGCTGTTCGAGTCGGACTCCATGAAGGCCTATGCCTGCTTTGCCCAGTACAAGATCCTGAGCATCATGTTCGCCGGGATCTTTGCCGGTGTTCTGACCCGCATCGGCGGCAGCATGTGGGCCAAGACCTTGAGTTCTCCGGGCAGCCAGATGAGCCGGTATGGTTCAGCCGCGGCTCTGGAAAGCATCGATCCGGTGAAAAGCACCGGCCGCAAAACCGATCTCACTACCGCCGTTCCCACCGAGGTGCTGCATGACCAATACGGCATGCCCAACCAGGCCGTAACCAATCTGTATGCCCGGGAGACCGAATATCTCACCAAGGCGGCGGCCGTGAATGCGTTCGGCGGCCTGGCCAAAAGTGCCGGGCATGCGGCCGGGGTCATGTCCCAGGCCAACCTGACCCATCTCAAGGAGAAGGTGGCCCATTCCGATGCCGTCCTGAAATGGGGGGAGGCCCACGGCCTGAGCAACGAAGACACCATTCAAATGACCCAGGACTATATGCAGCATGCTTCGGCTTCCACGGCCCTGGCCATGAACAAAATCGCCATGGAATACCATATCTCCCCCATGGAAGCCCTGGATTTTGCCAAGCACATTCAAACCGAGACCGGCTATGGGGATGCTCTGGGTGTGGAACAGGCCTATCAATCCGCCAGGAACGACGGCTTCTTGGGAACTATAGCGGATTACCAGTCCATGCGGGCCGACATCGACAGCCGCAAAGGCTTTTTAAATGCCGAAGCCGTCAAGCAGATGGCCGCAAAATATTTTGAAGGTAATACGAACCGGTTTTTGCGGCATGAGGCGGAATACAGCAAGGCCCAGACCGCAAGCATGCTGCACAATTTTTCCAAAAACCGCGTCGAGCCCGAAGAAGTGGGCGCTGCCCTGGGCCGGGCCAAATCGTTCGAGGCCCTGGCCAAGGAGGAGCATCTGTTCAGCGCCGGTGACCACACCTATTTTTTGACCCAGTCCGGCCAGTTGTACGAGGCGGCGGCCAAGCACCTCACCCGTAACGCCCTGAACGAAATCGCCACAACCGGCAGTCTTTCTCCCCAGACCCGGTCTGACTTCACATCCATGCTGGAAACGGACATGGGCAGCGCCCAGCTCCGTGCCCAGGCCGGTATGGAAACCACTATCCGGGGTGAAAAGGAAGCTGAAAACTTTCGCCGCTATTTGAACAGCCAGGGCATGGACGTTGAAAACCGGGACCTCATCGGCGCCAAGACCAGCTTGAACCTGTATGCTGACCATGCCGGAAACCTCAAGACCGGTTTTATCGCCGTGAACAAAGGCACGGTTATCACCAGCCAGGATTACAAAGAATACAAAGGCGCCTTATCCAAAGACCAGGCCCGCAAACTGGGGCTCTCCCAGGAAGGCTTTTATTCCATCAAATCCTCGCCCCATGGCGGAAACGCCCTGGTCATTCATGGCGAATCCGGCAGGATATTCACAAGGTCCGACCTGCATGTGGAAAAGAATACTATCGATGGTTACCAAGTGGTTTACAAAAACCCTGAAACCGGCCAAGCCGTCTATACCGAACTCAGCCAAGGCACGGAGACAAAAGACATTGCCTCCGCCGTCCGCCATTTGCGAAGCGGTGAAACCCTCAAGTTCCAAGATGACAACGGCGAGTTGACCCTGGTGTCCGGCGAAATCCGCTCCAAAGGCGTGATGCAGCACATCTCCGGCATTCTGGACAACGGTCGCTCCGTGAGCTTCCGGTACAATACCGTCACCGGCCAAATCACGGACCGGACCATCAGCCAGAACGTGAACTTCAAGCCGGATGAGGCGTATCGGAATCTGTACGATAAATCTCATGGAAACATGCTCCGGTTCTACGATCTGAATGACGAGGCCACGCGGCTGGCGTTTGTCAACAACATGGCCCAGACGGTGGGGGGTATCATTGGGATTGATGAATTCAACACATTCGGTGGCAAGGGAGGAATAAACGCATCTATTGGCATAAAGAAAATTAATGTATCCGGTGGCATGGAAGCTGCGCATATGAACAGGCAGAAAGTCAATCAAATATCTTCTTCATTACTACATGCTATTGAAGAGTCAAGGGATGGCTTTGGAAAGATCGACTATGATAAAGCAGAAGCTCTTCTTAGAAATGAATGCGATGGTCTTACAAAAAGGAGTTACAAGTCTGGGCATATCGGATTAACTGGAGAGGCGCATGAAGGAAAAGCCGCTCAGGAGCATTATAAGGAGAAATTTAATGATATAATGAATGAACTTATGCCGAATAATCCGGGAAATAAACCAACTCCAAAAAGTAGCTAATCATCCGGAAAGTCATAAATTTGTAAAGACGGCGAGCTTTTGAAACCGACAGAAAAACTCATCCAATCATCATTAGGCTTATTAATTTGGTCTTCGTCATCATTACCTTTCTGTTTTATTGGAGGCAATCTCTCGATCTCATTTTCAAGAATAATGAAAAACACAATTAGGCAATATATGACAATGAGGACCGTTACTATCGTTCCCATGGCTTCCATCCTTGGTTATGGTTTTTGATAAATGCTATTTCGGCGGGATTTTTTCGTGATTTAACATTTTCAGAAGCGATCTTCAAGAAATTCTGAAAAAATGCATCTTGGAGGTAGTGGGCTCAATACAGCCGGGCGAGTGAAAAAGGGAAGGTGATGAGAACCCGGAATAGCCCAAGAACATGGAGAATGATTTTAATCTTTCGATTATTCACCAGGATTTCCTGCTCTATTGGTAGGTCCTCATCTCCCCTGGAGGGACTTTTTGAATCTGACGAGGTCAAAATTCAGTTGGCGGAGTCTTTCTGAGTTTTTTCTGGTTTCTCGATTTTCTTTTTAGGCGCCGGTTTCTTTTTCGCTGAAGTGGATTTCTTGTCAGCAGCGGTTTTCTTAGTGGATGCTTTTTTCGCCGGATCTTTTTTTGATGCTGCTTTCCTTGTAGATTTGGGCTCAACCATTTTGGAAATCTCTATAATAAATTTTTCCAACTTATCCAAAACATGATCGATTTCTTTTCTAACCGATTTTATGCCCTTTTCAATTTGACTGGCCATGATAAAATCCTTTCATTTCAATTGTTCGTTTCTAATAATCCACTCGCGCTTTCAATTCCTTACCGCACTTGAAAAATGGGAGTTTCTTGGGATTGATCTTTACTTTCCCACCGGTCTTTGGGTTTCTGCCGGTATAGGGTTTATAACTTTTAACGAAAAAACTGCATAAGCCCCGGATTTCAACACGGCCATTTTTAGCGAGGGTATCGGACATTGAATCGAAGAAAATTTGGATGACCTTGGATGCTTCTGTTTTTGTAATGCCAGTTTCGTTTTTCAATGCAGCGATTAGATCAATCTTGTTCATTGGTTATGCCCTGTTATTATATGGTATTTTTGATGATCATTAACTTGATGCTGATAAGGCCATAAGGATATGATTGGGTTTATTTTAAATTTTTGTGTCATAATTAATATAAATACTTGATAAAAAAATTAAGTCAAGTATTTATGGTTGCTTATACGGAATTGAAAAGTTCAAATATCGCATGTTAAAGATCGGGCGAGTTTGCATAGATGATAGTATACGAATGCTAAAATTTGTATTTTTTATTGACTAATATCACTCTTGTCCAAAAACGATCTTGAAATAAAATAGTTCTATGGGCTTGAAAAAAG
>DYJD01000030.1 GCA_020723325.1 Desulfosudis oleivorans
GGCTCCCGGACTTCAAATCCGGTGTGGGGCGCTAATACCGTCCCGGGTGGGTTCGATTCCCATGCACTTCCGCCATATCTCCAAATAAATTAAAAAAGTTAAAAATAATATAACCTTCCATGCCTGGTCCCAAACCTACCTTCAGATTTTTTTCGTGTCAAGACAACCGGCAAAATAATCACTCAACCCCAAATGCCTTAAACGCTGCATTCATCGAGTCTGAATAAAAATTGGTCTGAAATTCGGAGATGATTCCTTGCTGACCGGCTTTGTCCAGCAAGTCCTTATGTGATGAGGAAGACGTCGCGACAAAAACATTCCGGGCTTTCAATATTCGTTTGATGATATTTTCCATGCCTGAATAACAGTGATGAAGGCTTGCGCCGATGGCTGACAGCTCAACATAGGTCTTCTCCGCACGACCAATGGCTTCACGCATGACATCAAGAGTTTTTTGAATGTGTTCCTTTTCGATGGAGATTTCTTCAGACAGATTGTTCATATATCTTGATCCCATTTTGTTCGATTGTTTCTGTAAAACGTGACTTGTTTGCCAGATTCACCACGTCAACAGGTTTGGAAAGCGAGCGTAATAGCTTGCCGTAAAAGTCAAAGAATACATTCGGCGAAATCCCTCTGACAGCCAGGTCGATATCATTTGCCTCGGACTCTTTTTCAAGGCATGAGCCGAAAAGAAACAACTCCCGAACATTGAATTTTTTGGCCCAGAAAATAATGATTTGTTTGTCATGGTCACTGATCATAATTTTCGTCCTTATTCGCCTGTTGATGTCGCCGGTATAAATATTTGAAAAATTGGCTTTGTTCATAATTAAAAGCATACATTAATACCATGAAAAATTAAACTCAATACATGAAATTTAAAGGATGCTTGTTGCGGATTTCATCCAATATCCGGGGTAGCTCCTCCGCCAGATACAGGGGCAGGGACAGAAGCTGATACGTCACCGGCAAGCTGCCGGCCGCCACCTTTGCGGAATGGGTGATTTCCTGCATTCCCGGCGGATTGAGATCGAACCGCACGCACAACCCCGCGTTTTTGTTCAGCGCAAACTGTTGCAAGGATTTAAGCGCGCCGCTTTTTCCGGCCTTGACTTCAATGGGGATGACCTGATTGCCGCTGACGGTTACAAAATCAACTTCCGCATTGGCGGATTTCGCCTCCCGGAGCCAATACACCAGCCGGGGTGGTTCCAGTGGATTTAATAAATGCTGGCCCACAAATTGTTCCGCCAGCTTGCCTTCATTGACAAGGACCTGTCCATCCAGCCGCTGCAAGGCAATCCAGTCCATTCCGGTGAGCCAGGCCGCCATGCCCACGTCCATAAACAGCAATTTATAGACATTCTCATGGATATCCGCCATCAGCGGCACACCGGAACAAATGCTGTGGAATACCTGATGACAAACCCGCGCCTTGACCAGCAGGTCGATAACGGTCCGTACTTCCCGGGATTTTTCTTCTCTGGATATATTGCTGTATTTGACTTTATGTCCGATGATCCGGGGAATTTGCCGGAACACGGTTTGCATGAGGGCCAGATCTTTTTGTTTGGCGTATTTGGAAAAATCATCCTGATACGTCTCTGAAATGGACCGATGGACAGCCGTGACTTCCGGCAGGGCGTTTTCGGTTACAAATGCGTTCACTGCTTCCGGCATCCCGCCCACGAACAAGTATTCCCGCTGGCGTTTGACGAGTTTCTGATGAGCCGAAAGGGGGATGGGCCGGTCCACATGAAACCCGGAAAGATAGGGGGATAATTCAGGTTCCTTTGCGGTCAGGAATTCCCCGAAGGTCATGGGCCCCAGATGATAGTAATCGATACGGCCCACGGGCATGGAAAAATGAAGGTCCGCCAGGGCGAATTCCAGCAGGGAACCGGCGGCAATGACCGGCAGATCCGGGATGATTTCATAAAAATACCGGAGCGCCCCAATGGCATGGGGGGTGGCCTGAATTTCATCCAGGAACAGCAGTGCGTCCGGAGCATGAACGCGCCTGCCTGCCAGGGCGTCCAGCTCCCGCAGGATGATATCCATATCCAGCGACTTGAAAATCTTGTCCAGATACAGATGCCGCTCCAGATTGATTTCGTTCAATATCAGCCCGTTGTTTTGGGCGAACCGGCGCACCAGGGTGGATTTGCCCACTTGGCGGGCACCCCGGATCACCAGGGGCTTTCTGCGGTCTTTCCGGTGCCAGGCACTTAAATAATTTTCCGCGGTTCGGTGAAGCATGGTCAAAACATACCATTGTTTTGACCAAAAATTCAATTAAAAATAGATTTGTTTTTTATTTTTGAGTTTTGATGCATCCGTAAAAAGTCGCAAAATACCTTTTTCCGTCATTCCCGCGCAGGCCGTAATCCAGTTTTTTCGAGTAGTTCTGGACTCCCGCCGACGCGGGAGTGACAGTGGTTGGGAGTTTTACAAGGCCATCCAGTTTTTGCCCGATAATTTTTTTGCAAGACATCCAGTAGATCCGTTCGTAATTCATTAGACAAATGAAATGGGTTGCAAAAGATCCGGCAAGGGATTATTTTTCAAAGCTTGACGGATCAATGACGGAAGAATGTACAGAACTGCTGGAGAAGAATGGCAAAGCGATCATTAACCATAGTACAAATGCTGCCGGAGCTGGATGAAGGCGGCGTGGAGTGTGAGACCGTGGAATTGGCCGGCTATTTGGCCGGGATGGGCCACCGCAGCCTGGTAATATCCAAGACTGGGAGAATGGTGCCGTTGCTTTCCTCGGGTGGGAGCATCCACCTCAACTGGCCCCACATCGGTGAAAAAAGCCCGCGCTGCCTGAAATACCTGCTGCCCCTGCGACGGCTGCTGATGGATTCAAAGGTGGATATTCTCCATCTGCGCTCGCGCCTGCCAGCCTGGGTAGGTTTGCTGGCCTGGAAAAGCCTGCCTTTGAGAAAGCGGCCCTATCTGGTTACGACCTTTCATGGCTTTTATTCCATCAATGCCTATAGCGCCGTCATGACCAAAGGGCAGAGCGTCATCGCCGTGTCCCGCACCATCGCGGAACATATTACCGCGGCCTATGGTCTGCCGGGCGAAAAGATCGATATCATTTACGGCGGGTTTGAAGCAGAGCGTTTTCATCCAGAAGCCGTGGAGCCGGAGCGGCTGAACATCCTCCGCAACCAGTGGGGGCTGGATTCCACGGCCCTGCCCGTCATTCTCCTGCCCGGACGGATCACCCGGCTGAAGGGCCATGAGCTCTTCATCCGCAGCCTTGCGGCCATCCGCGATTTGCCCTGGATGGCTGTATGTGCCGGTGATCTTTCGGAGAATCCGGATCTGGCCCAGGAATTGTTACAGCAGGTGGAAGCCCTAGGTCTTACGGAGCGGGTGCGTTTTGTGGGATATTGCGGGGATATGCCGGCGGCCCTAATGCTGGCCCGGGTGGTGGTATCGGCTTCCACCAAACCCGAATCCTTTGGCCGGATTGCCGTTGAAGCCCAGGCCATGGGAACGCCGGTGATCGCCACGGCCCACGGCGGCAGCCTGGAAACCGTTTTGGACGGCAAAAGCGGCTGGCTGGTCCTGCCCGGAAATGATTCGGCCATGGCCGCGGCCATGGCCGCGGCCGTCAGGGACAAGGGCCTTTGCGAGCGCCTGGGAAGCCAGGGCCGGAACTGGGTGAATCAGCAATTCACCGCCACAAAAATGTTTGAACAGACCTTGGCGGTTTATCAACGATCCGCCGGCCATACCAACGGGGAGCACGCCGACTGATGCCGTCTGTCTTATGGTGGGGCCGTACCGAACGGGACTATTCGCGCAACCGCATCGTTCTCAGCCTGTTTCAGAAACTGGGCTGGGAAATTCATTTTTTTCATCCCTTTTCAAGCCAACTGGGGCTTTTGGAATCCCTGGTTCGCCGGCCTGCCCGGCCGGACTTGTTATGGTTGCCGTGTTTCCGCCATCGCGATATCCATTCCGCCGCCTTTTGGGCTCAAAAATGGCATGTCCCCCTGGTCTTGGATCCTTTGATCTCCGCCTATGAAAAAGAGGTCTTTGAACGCAAAAAATGGCCGGCGGATTCCAGACAGGCTGAAAAACGCCGGCAATGGGAATCCCGTCTTTTTGCCAAAGGCGACATTGTGGTGGCTGATACGGCGGCCCATGGGATTTTTTTCCAGGAGCGCCTGGCGGTGAACCCGGAAAAAACCCTGGTGTTACCGGTGGGCGCTGAACCCGGACTTTTCGAGGCCCGGCCTTTGGAAATTGCCGGTCCGCCTTATGAATTGCTTTTTTACGGCAGCTTTCTCGAGTTGCACGGTGTGGATGTGATCGTGCAGGCTGCCAAACTCTTGAACCGCAATGATGTTGTCTGGGTCCTCTTGGGCGAGGGCGACATGAAGGCGAAAATCCAGGCCGAGGCCCGCTGCTTTGACAATATCCGTTTTGAATCCTGGATCCCTTATGAGAGCCTGCCTGAACGCATTGCCAGGGCACATATCCTGTTAGGGGTTTTCGGCCCCACGGTTTTGACGGATCTTGTCATTCCCAATAAGATGTTCCAGGCCATGGCCATGGGCCGGCCGGTGATCACCAGCTTTTCTAAAGCCTATGCCGGCACGCTGGAAGGCAAGGAGGCCATCGGCTGGGTTCCGGGCGGCCAGGCCCAGGCTCTGGCCGACAAGGTCAACGATTGGCTTAAACATCCGCAGGATCTGAAACAGCGCGGCCGGGAAACCCGGGCACTGTTTGATGCTCATTTCAGCTCGACCCGGATGGAATCGGACTTGAAGCAAATCATAAAACAGGCCTTAAAGCACCAAAATTATGCAGACAGTGAATGAAAATGCCCCCATGAACAGACCCATTGATTGGCAATACCATCTGGTCAAAACGGCCCTCAAATGCTTTGCAGCCGTCCCCCGCCCCATCCTGGCCGCATTGGCCGTTCCCATCGGGCGGATTTGGTTTGCTTTGGACCGTCGCCACCGCCGCATCGCTTATGAAAATATGTGTATCGCCTTTGGCAAGGAAAAGACTCCCAAAGAGATCCAGAGCCTTATTCAGGCCAATTTCATTCAACTGGCTAGATTATTTTTTGAGATCCCATCTCTCCTGCGGCTCAACCGCGAAAATCTGCACCGCTATGTCACTTTTTCCGGCTTGGCAAATATCAACAAGACCATTTCCGCCGGCAAGGGCCTGTTGCTGCTCACGGCTCACCTGGGCAACTGGGAGCTGATGGCCCTTTCCTGGGCACTGATCAGCGGAAAAAGCTGCCATGTGATCGCGCGGCCCCTGGATTATGCCCCCATGAACCGCATCATGAACGAAATCCGCAGCGCCACCGGCAATCGCGTGGTGGATAAGGACGACAGCCAGGCCCTCATCCGCCAGTTGTTACAGGACAAGGAAGCCATCGGCATTCTGCTGGACCAGAACGCCTCCTGGTATGAAGGCGTCTATGTGCCTTTTTTCGGCAAACTGGCCTGCACCAACAAAGGCCTGGCCCTCTTTGCCCTGCGCTATGATACGCCGGTTTTACCGGTATTCAATTATCCCCTGAAGGACGGTCGATACAAAATCGTGATCGAACCGCCCCTGGACCTGGTCCGCAGCGGCGATGTGGGTGAAGATATCCTGGTGAACACTGAACGCTTTAATCGCGTGATCGAGAAATATGTTAGGATTGCGCCGGAAAGCTGGTTTTGGGTGCACCGCCGCTGGCGGATCATCGACATTCCCAAGCCGCATCTCAAAAAATACATGGCCGCCAAGGCGCGCTATGAAACCCCAGGCGGTGATCATTGTTGAACGGAAAAACCAAAAGCTGGTTCGGCATCCCCTGGTTTGCCTGGGCCGCATTTTTCATTCTGGCAGCGCTGTTCCGATATTTTCCCCAAATTGATTTGTGGGTGTCGGGACTGGCCTGTGATTCGGACCCCACCAGGCTTTTTTATTTCAACCATCCCCTTGTTGTTCGACTGATTTATCATTCCGTGGAGGTTGCCGCCGTTGGAGTTGTGCTGATTTTGTCGGCTTTGCTGGCGGCCGTCCGGCTTTACCAGAGGCCGGTTTGGGGAATGACTGGTAAAAGTCTTTTCTATCTTTTGCTAGTGCTGGCCCTTGGTCCCGGACTGTTGGTGAATGCTGTCAGCAAGAATCTTTCCGGCCGGGCCCGGCCGGCCCATATCGAGCAATTCGGCGGCAAGCTGAAATTTTCTCCGGCTTTTGTCCTGTCCGATCAATGTCCGGGCAATTGTGCGTTTGTCAGCGGCCATGCGGCCTTGGCCTTTTATTTCATTGCCTTTGCCATGGTCTGCCCGCACCACCGTAAAAAAATTTTCATTGCCACGCTTGCCTACGGTACGCTTGTGGGCGCTGGGCGCATTTATCAAGGCGGCCATTTCCTGAGCGACGTTGTCTTTGCCTTTTTCTTTGTCTATTTCACCGCCCGCCTGGTTTTTCATGCAATGTATGCCCGCGGCCGCGCAACGTCTACGGGATAGTTACGGCATAGTTGCGTGAATATGCCGCGCCGGGATTGTCCGGCTGCATTAGTTGCTGAAACTCATCGCGGCACAGCAGGATGCGGTTGTATCTTGAAAAACGGGTAAGTTCCCTGAAATTGGCAATGGAGGTGGACAGCATTGATTCTACAAGCAAATCGGCCAGGGACGGTTTGATCTTGCCGCCCAGATCAAACCGATTGGCAATGGTAAGACTGGTTTCGAACGGCTTGTTCTTCTCCAGGATGATGCTCAATTCCCCATCGGTGATGCGGATATTGGCTCCGGCCACCGGGTAGGGATAGTTCTTCAGCGCTTCCGCCCGGATGCGGATCTGATTTCGTTCCGGATCAACACTTGTTGTGAAAGCCAAAATGATTTCACGGTTGCACAGCGGCCAGGGCATGTCCATTTCCATATAAGCGATGCAAGCCTTGGCGTGGTTGCCTTCCAGCAGCACGACCTTGCTGCAATCGCGCAGCCAGCGTGAATAAAAGGAAACATCCATCAGGATGGAACCGATCACCTCAATCGGCTGGTGAATATTGGCGCGGGCTTCCAAAACTTTTTGCCCAGGAAGTTTGACCGCCTTTTGGATAATGACCAGATCCTCCCTATTTTGGACATTTTTGAAGTCCTGATCCGCCCAAGCCAGGATGGGAAACAGCAACACCCAGAGGAGTTGACCAAGTACATTCCGCCGGGCAGACAGATTCCCCCGGCCCCTTCCGATCATTGATATAAAACGTGCACGCATGCAATTACCTCCAAGAAATCCGCTCATGATCATTAGCAGAGCAGGCAAAATTCGGCCGTTATAAAACATACGTTTTATAACTATAGTTACATAACATGCGTTTTATATTCCGTCAAGTAAAATTCAAATATGGATTATTGCCTGAATTTTTACGGAAAATAATAAAAGCTGGAGCCAATCTCAGCCTGTTTAATTCTGTTCCAGGAGATGCAGCCGACCGGTTTTCTGAAATTCGGTCTTCATTTCCTGAAAGGCTTCCATGGTCAGGGGGAGATAGGTGGAATCCCCCCTGCGCCTGAAATAGACCTGCATGTCCGGATGTTTTTCCAGGTAAAAATGCTGTTGTTTTAGGGGTCTGATTAAAATCTTATGGGTCTGGGTCACGGGAAATTCATCCAGAATGCGGATGTAATCCGGCATCCATTTGGGGTCCATACCGCCTTCCTGCTGCTGTTGCCTGAACCAGTCAAAGGCCTTTTGGGGTTCAAAGGTGAGGTCTTGCGCCAACTGAAGCGCCACCATGACTTTTTCATCCGCCACCGCACAGGGCACGCCAAAAGCAGCGCTCTGCTCCACACCGGGAAATTTAAGGGCTGTGTAAGCCACATTTTCAGCGGAAAAATTTTCACCGTCCTTGCGGATCCAGTCATCGGTGCGGCCGTTGAAAAACAGAAAACGCTTGCCGTTGATGATGCGGATATGGCCGAGATCGCCGGAGCGGTAATAACCACCCTGGAATTTTTTCTCTGTGGCCTTTTTGTTTTCAAAATAGCCGTCGAAAAAAATGTTGTCGGCCTTCATTTTCCGGGCGATTTCACCCACTGCCGCGCTGTAGTTCAATAGATTGCCGGCCTCATCGGCTATTCCGGCAGGACAGATTTCATTCTTTTCGTTCAGTATCACGATTTTTTTGGAAGTAAGGCGCCCCACGCTTTCAGGCGGGTCCCCGGGCTTCACCACGGTAGTGATGGGTGCTTCGGTGGAACCATACAATTCATAAATATGCTCCATGCCCAAATATTGCTCTAGTTTGCGGCGATCCACCGGCGGCGCGCCGTTGCCATGGGCAATGCGGAAACGGTTGCGGGGATGATGCGCCAGGGCCGAAATCACGGCTGTTTCACCACCGTATTTATTCTCCAAGGCTGATAAAATATAATGGATGGGCTGCCCCACGTAATTCATGTACGAGACGCCGGAGGTCAGGATGTCTTCTTCAAAGGCGCTGGCGCTGAACTTCCTTTTAAGCAAAAAACTGCCGCCGGCAACCAGAATGGGCATGATGCCGAGGAGAATGGAGTTGGAATGAAACAGGGGCATGCAGATATAGCCGCGGTCGCTGGATTTCAAGCCGATGCGCCTCCGGGTCAGAAGGCCGGCGCCGATGCACTTGGCATGGGAGCAAGGCACACCTTTGGGCAAGCCGGTGGTTCCGGATGTATAGATGACGATCAAGGGACTGAAATTGTCAATGGTTGGTTTGATTCGGCCGGATATTTGCCGGTCAAGCTCCGGCAAGGACGCGGCCATGGGGGTAAACGTGCTTTCATCTTCCCCGGGCCGCCCCCCCACCATGAATATGCGCTCTTTCTCAAGGGTGCTGAGTTCCGGCAGGATTCGAAGGATCTCCTTTGAATGAGGCGAGCCGGTCATCAGAATGGCGGCCCCGGACTGGTTGATGATTTTAACCAAGGTATCGCCCCGGAAACCGGTATTGAATCCAAAAAGCACCGACCCGCTCATGGCTGCGCCGAAAAACGCGAAGACGAATTCCGGTGTATTTTCCTGATAAAGGCCCACGGCCAGGGCCTGTTCAGGCGGTATGCGGCCGGCCGCTGCAAGCTCCTTTCGAATGGTTGTGAACAGCTCAGCATAGCGCCGGGCCTGATAAAAGGTTTCCCCATAGGTATATTGCCGGCCTTCAAATATAAAAAAAACATGTTTGCGACGGAAAGGGGAACGGGCCAGCATGCTGAACATGGAACCCACATGAAGAAAGCCGAGGGCTTTTCGAAGCAAGTTTTTGGCATTGATGGACGGCATTGGGCAGACTCCTGGGCTGAATAGATGTTTTTAATAAACTATATATTATATAAAATCAATTTTTTATAAAAACAAACCGAACGGTCTTTTTATTTGGATGTCATAATCAGGCGGGTTTGTCAAGACCCCAAAAGGGCCTTTCAGAACAATCGCTTTTGGTTTTTGGGGTTGGGGTCGTTACGGGATATGAGATATGAGATGCGGGATGCGGGATGACGCGGTATTGGATTAGCCGTTGGTAATTGGCAATTGGCAATTGATTATTGATTAATATATGCATTTATAGCCTTTTTTTTAACGGTTAATAATCAATTGTTAATGGTCGATATATTAATGAAAAACAGTGGATGCAGGATGCGGACAGCCCCGGGGCCGTAAGGGCGAAAAATTTTTCGCCCCCCACCGTGCGCGATGGCTGATCAATCATACCAAGGGGCGGCCCAAACCATGATCAAGGCCGAAATTTAATTTTCGTGCGGACTTCTCCTTGACAATAAAAAGGCTTTTTCCATATAGTTGTTTCATTTTCCGTGCGCAATCAATTCATTTCAAGAGGTAGCGGTCATGAAAAAGCTCATACTCACATCTGTTGTTTCAATCGGTATTGTTGCAATCCTACTATCGCTTTCACCTGATGCCTATGCTCGAAAAAAATCCTCAAAAACCCAAGACACGAAAGCCGCGGCCGGGCAGACCGAGCCAAAAGCCAAAACAGCGGCCCAAACCATTGCCAAAAGCCCGTATCTTGGAGCCATCGTTATGGATGCGGCCACGGGCAAAGTCCTGTTTGAAGACAATGCCGATACCAAGGGGTATCCGGCCAGCATTACCAAGCTCATGGATTTGCTGATCTTTCTGGAAGCCGTGCAGGCCAAACGGCTCAGCCTTCAGGATCAAGTGGCGGTGACGGCCGAGGCCTCCAAAATCGGCGGATCGCAAGTGTATCTCAAGGAACATGAAGTTTTTTCCGTGGATGATTTGCTGTATGCCCTGATTGTCCAGTCCGGCAATGATGCGGCCGTGGCCCTGGCCCTTCATCATGCCGGCAGCAAGGAGGCTTTTGTGGAGCTGATGAACAAGCGCGCCCAGGAACTAGGCATGAAAGATACGCGTTTCAACTCCGTGCACGGCCTGCCGCCGGGCAAAGGTCAGGCCGCGGATGTGTCCACGCCGCGCGACATCGCCATCCTCTGCCGGGCATTGTTAAAATTCTCGGACACCATCCGATATACCTCCACCAAGGAACGTACCTTCAGGCCGGACGCACCCAAACCCTTTATCATGCGCAGCCATAATCATCTGTTGGGCCATATGGAGGGTTGCGATGGACTCAAAACCGGCTATTTCACCGCTGCCGGTTTTTCCATTGCAGCAACCGCCGTCAAAAACAACCAGCGGGCCATCGCTGTTGTTTTCGGCTCCCTGCATCGCAAGGAGCGCGATGCCAAAGCCCGTGAGATCCTCTCCAAAGGACTGATGACCCTGGCAGCCAGCGCGCCACCGGCGCCACCGGCGGTGGACAGCACCAAAGAAAAGAAATCAGAAGAAGCTGCCCAGGCTGAAGCCGAGACAGAGGCTGGCAAAACCAGCACCATTGAAATCAAGAAAAGCACCCTTATGGTTGCCGGCGGTGTGACCATGGGCATTCTGTGCACCATTATCCTGGTTTTGGTGATAAAAAGCAAAAAATCCAGGGGACCTTTTATAATATAGCTCAATCTTCCCCGATTTCCGGATAATGCTTTTTAATGCACGCAGGGCAAAGGCTGTGGGTGAATTTGGCTTCGGAATGCTGGGAGATATATTGCTCCACTTGCAGCCAATAACCTTTGTCGTTTCGGATTTTTTTGCAAAAGGAGCAGATGGGCAACAGCCCGGAAAGCTGTTTGATCTGCTCAAGGGCGGTTTTCAGCTTTTCTATCAGCTCCTTTTGCTTGTCCCGGGCGCGTTTCAATTCCACGTGGGCGTTCACCCGGGCGATCAATTCCTTTGAAACAAAAGGCTTGGTCACATAATCGGCTGCACCGGCTTCGAAACCGTCCACAAGATCCTGGGTTTCGGTTTTGGCTGTCAGAAAGATAATGGGGATATCCCTGGTCTGGGGGTCGGCTTTTAACCTGCGGCAGACTTCGATGCCATCCATCTGCGGCATCATGATGTCCAGGAGGATCAAATCCGGCAGTATTTCCTTCTGCATTTGCAGGGCAGCTTCACCGCTGAGGGCAAAGGCCACCCGGTAGGATTGCTTGCTCAGAATATTGGCGATGAATTGAATATTTTTTTCAATGTCATCCACTATCAAGATCAGGGGCAGCATCTCGGTATCTGACTTATTATTCATATCGGTCATGGGTGTTCCTCCATCAATCTGCCGATTTCCGCAGGCAATTGATCAAATCCTGAAAATCATCCAATGTTTCGGTCATTTTTTGAATGTCAAACTGGCGCGCATGGTGGTCCAGGCGCACGCCCCATTCTGAAAGCATTTCCAAGCGGACGCTTTCACCGGCCTGGATCACTGCCTGGGCAAAAGCGAGGATTTCATCACAAATCATGCGTTTGCGGACATATTCCAACTGCCGGTGGAGCTGTTCCAAGGCAATTTGCAGGGATTTGCGATCCCGAAAGGGTAGATCCAGGTCTTGAAACGATCGGCTTTGGGAGGGGGCCGCAGGCGGCACGCTATCATTCATACCGGCGGTGGAATACGGCAGGTGGCGGATCAGCTCAGCCACCAGTCCGGTTTTGTTGACTGGTTTTCGCAGATAACCCACACAACCTGCGGCCATGGCCTTTTCCTCTTCCCCCTTAATGGCAAAGGCCGTAAGGGCCACAATGGGGATCGCTGCAAGGCTTGGCTGGGACTTAATCTGTCTGGTAGCCTGATAGCCGTCCAGCTCCGGTAATTTCATGTCCATGAGAATCAAATCCGGAGAATGCTGCAGCGCTATATTTACTGCTTCTCTCCCGTTTTCCGCCTCCAGGAAGGCCAGCTCATAGCCCCTTAAAAAGCCTTTAATCACGTCGCGGTTGGTCTTGGTATCGTCCACGATGAGGATTTTCGCCCGGTTGAAATGAATGCTGTGCAGGTCCATGGGCCGCAAGGCCAACCGGTTGCCGGCCCTTTCATCAATGATGATGTTCCGCAGGATGACCTGGAATAGACTGCCTTGGCCCGGCTCGCTTTTTACCCGGATTTCCCCGCCCATGATTTGAACCAAGCGTTTGGTGATGGTAAGCCCGAGACCTGTACCGGGGTATTGATGGACGTTTTGACCGGTTTGCTGGGTAAAGGCCTCAAAAATCCTTTCCCGCTGTTCCTTGGGGATGCCGATACCAGAGTCTTCCACGGAAAAAATCAGATCAACGGTTCTTGGCGCGTTCTGTCCGGGAAAAACATCCACGAAAAACCGGACCCAGCCCTGGGAAGTGAATTTGACCGCGTTACCCAGCAGGTTAAAGAGAATCTGGCGCAGCCGGATTTCATCCAGCAAAAGGGAGGGCGGCACGCCATCGGCGATGTCCATTTGAAATCGAAGCCCTTTTTCCTGCACTTTCCATAAGAAGATGTGATTCAATTCATTGAAGATGGAAAAGATATCCACTGGTTGATATTGCAATTCCATCTTGCCGGCTTCGATTTTGGAAAGGTCCAGGATATCGTTGATCAAGCCCAAAAGAGTTTTTCCGCTGCTGGTAATGGCCGAGATGTATTCCTTGTGCCGGTCATCATGGATTTCTTCTGCCAAAAGCTCGCTGAATCCCAGAATGGCATTCATGGGCGTGCGGATTTCATGGCTCATGGATGCTAAAAAATCACTTTTGGCCCGGTTGGCGCTTTCCGCTTCTTCCCGGGCATCCTGAACCGCTTTGAGCATTTCGTTGAGCCGCTCATTCTTGAAATTCAGTTCATCAGTTCTTTGCTGAACTTTTTGCTCCAGGGTGCGGTTGTAATCTTCTAAAAGCTGATTAGCCCCCCGCAAGTCTTCGATCAATTGCCGGATGGAGCCGCGCATGCCGTCCAGGGCATTGGCCAGACTGCCGATTTCATCCTGACTGGAAATGGGGATAACCGTTTCAAGATTGCCCTCGGCTATGGAGGTGGCTGAATTTTCAAGGGCCAGCAAGGGCTTGAAGACATACTTGCGGGTGATGGCGATGGAGGTCAGGGAAACCGCCGAAATTAAAAAAAAGGTCAAGGCAATGATGGCGCAAATGTTGAATATCAGTTCCCGGCGGATATTGGTCCTGGATATGGCGATCTGGAAACGGCCGATGCGATCGCCGAATTTTTTTATATCCACGGTTTTGGTGACATAGTCAGGTTTGTCTGTAAAAGCGTTAAAATTTTGGTATTGGGCATCGGGCTTGGCCTTTTCAGCCAACACATCTTCATCCCATAATACCCGGGCGTATACCACCGCATCGTCCATGCAAACCGCATCCAGAAAATCCCGCACAGAGGATACATCCACCTGCCAGACCGCCGAGGCCAGGCTGGTTTCCGCAAGTTTTACCAGCCGGGCCAGATCTTCGGACAAATCCGCCTCGATTTTAGCAACGTTATAAACAATCAAAATGGCAGCAAAAACAATAATAATGGTGGTTGCAATGCTGGTGAGTATGTAACTGAACCGTCGACTTAAACCGGCTTTATAGCTGAAACGGGGTTTGTTGGGCATGGTGGGACTACACCTTTGGGTAAGGTTAGCGCCATTTGGCAGTGATCTGATCCAGCAGGCCGTTTTCCCTTATGCGTTTTTTGCCTTGGTCAAAAGCCGCAAGGATCGCGGCTGTCTGCTGATTTTGTTTGCGGCCCAACAGGCATTCCTGGGCCGCCCCCCAGGAAGGTAGCTTCTGATATTCCGTAAGCATGTTGTTGGTTTTCAAGATGTAATCAAAAGGGATATCATAGCCGGCCATGCCGAAGGCATGTTTTTTGGCCACCATGGTAAACCCTTGGAGCACCGAATAGGCTTCGATTTTGATGATCTCGTTGTTGGCTTCCCATTCCTTGCCGAAAGCCCAGCCTTTCACGCCCACAATCTTTTTTCCGTTCAAGGAAGGTAAGCCGGTCCATTCATGGGGTGTCTCTTTCAAGATATAAACCACAAAGGCGGAATTAATCACGGCTTCTTCTGAAAAAATAAATTTTTTTTCCCGTTCAACCGTCTTCATGGCTGGAAAAACAGCATCGACTTTACCGGTCTCGACATAGCTCATGACCCTTGACCAGGGTGCCACGTACAATTGAATGGTGAAGCCTAGGGCATGATAGCTTTCCCGGGCCACATCCCAGGCATAACCTTGGAGTTGAACCGAGTCAGTGCCCGGGGGAATGGTTTCCATGATTTTATCCACCGCGTTTTCTTTACGAAAACAATGGGGGGGAAAATCAGAAAGGGTTGCCAGACGGACGGTTTGTTCGGCTGCAAGGCCCGGCCCGACACTGAACCATCCCAATGTAACCAAAACGATAAGCAGCACTGTCATCAAAAAACCCTTGGAAGTGTCCATAATATTATTGCCATTTGGAGGTGATGGCCTTAAGTGTGCCGTTGCGGATGATAATCTGCTTGCCGACATCGAAATCATCCACCAGGGCATATACATATGCATTGGCCTTGTTTCCAGTTAAATATTCACTGTTTTGATCAAAATAGGGCAGCTTTTTATATTTGTTTTGTATTCCTTCCTTTTTCAAGGTGTAGTCAAATACCAGGTCATAGCCGGCCACGCCGAATACATGTCTTTTATCCAGCATTTGAAAGCATTGCAAAACACTGTCCGACAACTCCACAATGATATCCGTTTCCGCGTTCCATTTTTCACCGTAACTCCACCCTCGTATGGCGGCAATCCGTTTGTTTTTTAAGGAACCAAGACCCTGCCAGGGCATGTCGACCTCGACCGGAAGATAAATCAGATATTTGGCTGTATTCACAATCTCTTTTGAATACACAAACAATTTTTCCCGTTCGGCGGTTTTGGCTGTGGGAAACAATACATCCACTTTTCCGCTTTTAAGATAATTCATGGCGCGCTCCCATGGCACCACAGTCAGCCGAATGGTATAACCCATGGCATGATAGCTTTCCCGTACCACATCCCAACTATAGCCTTGCAGACGGGTGGAATCCGTACCCGGCGGGATCTGCTCCGTATTTTTTTCACCAGGATTGTCGGTTGCAAAGCAATAGGGAATGTAATCATCCAGGGTGGCGACATCCACGAGCTTTTCAGCACTCCAGGCTATTGCCGGCGGCCCCCAAAAGAAACCCGAAAGGATGAAAATCACTGAAGTCCACTGCCTGATATCCATTTTCGTTTTCATTCACCTGTGCGGGAGATAAAGGGAATGCCTTCTGAAAAAGCATCATGGTTTTAATTATTCAGCAGGCCGATTTGTTTCGCAATGAACTGTTCGGGAAGGGCTCAGGTCGCCATGTCGTTAAAAGACAGTAAGAAAAATCGTTTTCTCTCGGCCTTTGCTTTGAACCTGATTGTCGATTCATAAACAATCGTAGGTACAGTATGAAAGAAATCTCCGGTTCTGTCAATGGGATAGTCATTGACACAGGCGAGCCGTGAGGACCGGACCGCGAAAACCAAATGCAATGGCCCTGCCTGGCCGCGACAATGGGTTTGACATGCAAACTGGTTTATTTTATATTAGATCCATTTGAATCGGACCCTTCTTTCCGCCGGACAGTTTCCAATGCAAAGGGGTTATTGATGAACAAAAAAGCCATTTTCATGTTGATCGCGGTTTTGCTTTTGGGGATTGACTCCGGGGAATGCAAAACCCAAATCCTTCCCCAACCCGGAGTGGTTTCCGGCCCCAAATACCAAGTGGAAGAGCTGGATGCCATGATGCAGGATGAAGGCGTCTTTGTGGTAAGCGGTAAAATCCGTAACAAGGAAGCCAATCCCACCCGGGGGTATGTCATTGTTTATTTTGTGGATGACAGCGACGGGGTGGTTTCCTCAGCCGAGGCCGAAGTCAACGAAAGCACTCCCATAGAACCGGGCCAGACCGGTGATTTTGAACTGTCCCAGACCATTCGAAATCACCAGCAAGTACAAAAAACCTATATTGAATACATTGAAAGAGAAAGGGTGCTCAAGCCTATTAAACCCTTGATCGCCATGCCCAGAAAACAATAAACCCACCCTTCTATTCCATCTGACCAAGGCAGAACAGTCTCAGGATTCAAGCGGCGCATGGGGAAGCTTTTTCTCCAGTCGTTGAATGGCGGCAAGATAGTCGCGGGCGCAAGTCAGATAAAAAGAGAGGGCCCGGGAAAAATCACGACCGATGATGCCATCGATGAGGAGCAGACTGATTTCCCGCTCCATTTTCAAAATGAATTGGGAGCGGATCAGCAACTGCCTCTCCTCCTCGGACATTCGCCGCAGAATGTGACGAAAAGCCGTGCGCGCCCGGGGTTGATACATCCAGAAATACAGTAAATCAAGTCCATTTATGAACATGATTTTCAACAGTTCCTCGGTCTTGGGATTGGATGGTGCCAGCCAGAGGCCGGGGTCGTCCAGAATTTCATCCACACTGGTTTCCGTAAAATGAATTTCCAGTTTTTCGAACAGATCGAAAAATTGACTGATTTTAAACTGATAATCCGCCAGGCGGAAGCGGATATTTTGAGCCCGATCAGCAGCACCCTCGATGATTCCAGCCACAGTGTCCGAGGAGGCCTTGGAAATGACCGCGGCCCAGTTTTGTAAAATCCCGTTGACATCGGCAACCCCGGCCGAGGTCAACAAGGCGCCGAGCAGGGTATTGAGGCCGAAGGCAATGGGAATGGAGAACAGGCTCCGGAAAAAATTGGCGGCCGCCGCCTCTTTCTGCAATCCGCGGAAAAGATTGTGACTGGTCAGATAAAGGCCGTTGGCCAAAGCCATACAAGCGTAAAGCAGGGCCGGATTGGTCGTGGTGGTAATGCCCAGCCCCTGGCTAAGAACGAGCTTCTTCATGAAAAAATCAAGCAAAGGCACGGAAAAACCGGTATACAGCAGGGAGTCGGTCAGACGTTCCCAACTGACGTAATCGTTCCAGCGTAGCAAATTGGAACGCCGGAGCCCGCCCCCGCCGAGCACGGATTGAATGATATTGCGCAACCCGGTAATGCCGAACCAAATAAAAGCCCCGAAATACGCCAACAGCCACCATTCATAAGAAGCAAAAAAGGTGACAAAGGCCGGAATAAAACCCACCAGCACCTTGATGATGTTTTTGAGATTGGAATTGAGATAGCGCAGGGCCGGCCGGCCTTGCTCAACATTGGTTTGGGTTAAACCGATTTCCAAGGCGTTGGAGGACTGCATGGGCAAATGCCCTAGGGTGACGATGTTGCCCTGATTGGACATGCGCACGGATTGTTCCACGGCCACCCATTCGCGCCGGCGATGATAGCGCAGCAAAATGATGCCGGGCAGGTGGCGGAGGGTATCCCAAAAATGCCGCTGGCGCTGACTCCAGCCCTCCCGGGGCAGATAAACCGTTCGCGGATACGTATCCACATGAATGGGAATGATCTTGCGCGACGAGATTTTGTCTTTTTGGATGCATTTCTGGGCGCGGCGCGGCAGGGTTTCCACCACGGCCAGCCCCATGCCGTGGAAGCGCGAAGAGCGGCCGGTGGAATCGCTGCCGATTCTGGATTTCAAGGGCCGGATGCGGTACATGGTTCGCAACGTGGCAATATCGTTGCGGATTTCTTTGAGTTTGGCAACACGCTCAACTGGCAGGGATTTCCCGTTTTTAATGAAATCATTGATCATTCTTTTCAGGGCAATGGTATTGCCGTCATTCAGCGCTTTTTGCAGATCGCAGATAACGATGATTTGATCCGCCATACCGGTTTCATAGTTTTTCAAATTGAATGTTTCCAGCCGGGTGATGCGGCCACCGCATTCATACAGGATTTCAAGGGCGTCTTCGCCGCGGATGCCGGTCAGATTCAAGGTGATGCGATAGCCGGAATGTAATTCCGCCAAACGATCGATTAACCGGCAGGGGGAGAGCTGCATGATGGCCGGGACAGGTGTGGTTATGGACGGCAGGCAGCCGAACTCGGAACGGGAGCCGATCGGGCAGGCCAGGGGCAGATATTCCAGGAGCACGCCCGCATCCAAGGCGTCAAGGGCCTGCACCTGGGCGCGCATTTGCTTGCGTTCCTCGGCATCGGCCCCGGTGTAGAGATTGCGCAGCTCTTCCACCCGTTGTTTAAGGAGGGGCAAAATGGTGATGTGGATGAATTCCGCGAGATGCAACAGGGAGGCCTGCCCGGCCCCCACGAATTGCAGGAATTTCTGCGGGTCCAGATGCGGCAGCTCAATGCCGTGTTCCAACTTGAGAATGTCCAATGGCCGGCGGTTGATTTCCGCCAGCACTTCCAGCACGGATTCCTGTTGAAAGTGGGAGGCTTCACGGCCGGCGGCCATGAGTTCCATGACTTTGTCCTGATTGAGGAAGTCGATGAAATCATCGGCGTCCGCAAACCCCCGGGGCACCCAGATCAATTGGACGAATTGACCGTGAAAGCGGGTGGAATATTCAATGCCGATGCGCACCGTGATGCCCGTGATGGCCGCCGCTTCCATCAGCTCGGCGGCGACATGGGGACGAACATGGTTGTAATAAATCACCCGCAGCCTGCGGATACCCTTGATCCAGGCATCCATGATCAAATGGGTCGGGGACTTGCGACCTTTGGTATTGGCATCGTGCACATGATCGTCAAAGGCCAGTTGGGTCCAGTCTTCGGGCATTTCCAGCAAATGGTATTGGCTTAAAAAGGCGCGCACAATCCGGGGCTTGCCGGTTGCCGCCATCCGGAAATCGTGGGCCAATTCCAACTGGCGCCTCTCATCGCCGTGGGCCCGCACCAGGGCTTTCATGATTTCCAGAAGGACCCGGGCCGTATTCTTTTGAAAGGTGTTGGACTCATTGGTGAGCATTTCATTGCGCAGGGAACGCAGGGCGCTGAGCCGGTCGGCCATCTCACCCATCTCCAGTGAATCCAGCAGACGAATGACGGCATAGGCAATGCGCAGACCTTTGGTTTCGGCCATTTCCTTGATGCCGTGGGGATGGCAGTAAGGAAAGAAAATCCGTTGGGATTCCATATGGCCGGCCTCTTTTCGCAAAACGCGATTGACGATCCCCAGCAGCTCATGGTCGCGCCGGTCGAAAAACAAGCTCCAGGGCGTATAGGATGTTGTCGGTAATTCGGTCAACTTATTCTTTCCCATTATCGGTTTTAATGCGCGCAGACAGCTTCAGGGTGACATGCTGCCGGTCGTCCCAGGGCCAAAACATGGCCAATACCGCAGCGTTTTCAATTTTTCCGGCAAACAGAGTCTGGTTGGACCGGATACCCCGGAACTCCCGGGTCAGATTGAGATCCAGGGCCGATGGTTTTTGACCGGCCGGTTTCAACGCCGGACCCAAAAGACCTGTGAAAAGCTCATTCCACTGTTTGATATCCTTGGCAAAAAAAACCAATTCCAGATAATCTTCTTTTTGCTTTTTGATTTTCTTAATCCCCAAGGGTTCGCATTTCGCCTGCAGCGTCTTTAATATCATGTCCACATCCTGATAAAATGGTTGATACCCCATACAGCCCGGCCTGCTCAGGGCAGAATGCTGATGAATAATAAATATCGGGATTACTGCAAAATTTCAATAAAAACATTGATCCTCGGCCTGATCTGACATTATAATGGAGTCAAAGAAAAACAAAAAGGTGCTCCATGAAAAAAATCATTGGTTTGCTCATTATCCTGTTGCTTCTGCCGGCCGCGGCTTGGGCTTATGAAACCTTCCGGTGCAATAATCGCGTGATCCAGACCGGCGACTTAAAAAGCAAGGTTTTGGAATGCTGCGGAGAGCCTGATTCCAAAGAAGATGTGGGCGAAAAAACATACTGGGAGGCAAATCAAAAAATCAAGGTGCCTGTCAGTGAATGGATCTATGTCAAATATCAGTATGACATCGTCATCACCTTTGAAGCCAGCCGGGTTGTAAAGATCGAAAATATCTATAAATAAATTTTCATTGACAACATGCAAGAAATCCGCTATGGGACCCCATAATCATTATCCCACCGAAGTTTGATTCCTACCGCAGTTTTGCATTAAGAATTTACATCAATCTCAACATACGACTCAGCATTGGGAGGAAAAGATGAACCCATTGTTGCCGACCGAAGATTTGTATCGAGAAAAGGGTAGTACTGATGAAAAAGGCATTACCCTGCTGGAGTTGCTGACGGTGATCGGAATTATTTGCATTACTGCCGCCATTGTCATGCCGATATTCATCGGCTGGCTGCCCCGCTATCGCTTGAAACAGGCCGCCCTGGATCTTTTCACGAATTATCAACAAGCCCGTATGCTGGCCATTCGAAACAGCGGCGAATACGCAATGGTATTTGATCCCGGGGCCAATGCCTATCGCCTGGTGAGCGGCGGGGCTGATGGGCGTTATAACGGAAAGTCGATTCCCAATGATGATGTGGTGGAAAAAACCGTGCACTTATCTGATTATGGCAGTGACGTAAAATTCGGCCATGGCGATGCCTGGTTGAATGCCACCAGCGAGCCTTCAGAAGAATTTCCGGCAGATGGGGTCAGCTACGAAGACAAAAGCGCTGAATTCAATGCCGAGGGAATCAGTCATAAAATGGGCTATGTTTATCTGACCAACAGCAGTCGCACCGCCTATGCCCTGGCAACGCCCACCATGGCCGGGATCGTGAGAATATGCATGTGGACCGGAAAAAATTGGCAATAGGTGGGAACCATATGCGCAACCTGTTTTTGCATACCGCTCGCAACGACGGCTTCACCCTTATTGAAGTATTAATGGCCACGGCTTTAGCCGGTATTATTCTCACTGGAATCATCACCGTCTTCCTTGGCCAAAGTCATTCCTACCAAGTTCAAATCGCCACAGCCGCCCTGCAGCAAAATTTGCGGGCCGCCATGAATATGATGAGCCGGGACATCCTTATGGCCGGCTATTATACCGGCTTGGATGGAAACGTTTATCCGGGCTGCGTGGATTGGAATCCCCTTCAAAAAGGCAAGGAGGCGCTGCGGCCGTATTTGCACGGCGTGAATCATATTGTTGGAATTCCCCATTTTCGAGATGGAAGCGATTCCATCGTGATCGTCAAGGCCGGTGACGACACGGGCCGGCTTGGTGTTGATGAAGGCGTACAAAAAGGCAGCGTGGTGATCGTGCTGCACAGCCTGGATTTGAATGCAACGGGCGCTGAAGATTTAAACACCGGCGGCAGTCGTTTCGGTATATTGATCAAGGCAGACCTGACCCGCGGCGAGATGTTCCAAATCATGAATATCGACAAGGATGTCGCTGTAGTCGGAAAGGGTAAAATCAACCACCTTACCGTTAAGCATCCCTTTACAGCATCCTATTCGAAAAACGACATCATTGCCCGGGCAGATATCATCATCTATCGCGTGGACGATGCCAATGCGAATTTTCCGCGATCCATCCTGGCGCGCAAAAATGTCGGCAACGGCAATAAATTTCAAGCAGTGGCCGAAAATATCGTGGATCTTCAATGCGCCTATATCTTAAACAATGGCTCTGAAACAAATGATCCGGCCGGAAAGGAGGTCTCCATCCGGGCGGTAAATTTCCGCCTTACCGGGGAGACCTACGTGCCCAGGAAGGGAAAAATCCGCAGAAC
Organism: Desulfosudis oleivorans; assembly: GCA_020723325.1. Taxonomy (GTDB): domain Bacteria; phylum Desulfobacterota; class Desulfobacteria; order Desulfobacterales; family SURF-7; genus DYJD01. The sequence continues at coordinate 22,056 of DYJD01000030.1, forward strand.
CCTGGAATCGATCATTTCCGTGCGGAATACACCCAAATGAACCATTGCCCGTTTTCCCATAAGGAGAAGACCCATGGCGAAAAAGTTCGAAAAAAATCAAGGGGGGTTCACATTTACGGAAATCATGGCGGCCATGACCATTTTCTTGGTGGGCTTGCTGGGATTATGCGCGCTGCAACTTGCCGGAATCCGGAACAACCGTTTGAGCGGCTGTGGAACCCAGGCTCTCAGTCTGGTCCAAATGCAGATGGAGCAAATCTTGCAGGCGGATTTCCATGCCCCGCATATCAGCGATGTAAATCCCAGCAACAACCAGGATCTCATGTCCGTTGAAAATTGCGACTATGAAAATGTGGATGCCGAAGGGAAAAAAGTCGACTGGAGCCCTTACCAGCTTATTTGGAATGTCGCCGACGGCCTGCCGGTGGCAGGCACCAAAACCATTGTGGTGACGGTGTTGTGGGATAACCGCAAAAGCAGCCGGCAACTGATAGGGGTAAAATCCCTTGTTTTTTAATGAAGGAGGGCGGAGGGGCATGAAATCGCTAGGGAGGAATGCAAGCGGCTCGATTAACGGTGTTGCCCTGTTTTTCCTGGCATTGCTGACCATCGTGGGCGCCTCCCTCATTTCCATGTCCATCGGCGAAGTCTGGATTTCCAGAAATGAGCAGATTCGTAAAAAAGAATTTTATATTGCCGAAGGCGGAGCCCAAAGGGAAGCCCGGGAAATCGGCGCGGGCAATTATCCTGCCGGGGGTGAGTCGCTGCCATTGGTGGTGGCCACGGACAAAAGCCCTTCCCTACCAGTGCCGGCCCCCCACCGCATATTGGGGGAATCCTATCAGTTCTCCATCGAATACAAGGGGGCTTTTCCAGCGCTGAAAGGTTTTTCCAGTAAAAATTTCAGCCGCTATGACTATGATGTTCAAGTTCTTCACGGAAAGGCCCAAATCAAGGCGCGCTATGCCCGTATTGGGCCCAAGATGATGTAGCGAGTGATTTGATTGTTCTCTTTCATCCAGTCAGTCGGGGTCGGGGTCGGTATCGGTATCGGTATTGGGTTTTTCAGCATTCACTTTTTTTGACCCCGCCCCCTGGTGCACGAAATACAAGCGCGTTTCCCCTGCTGACCTTAAGACCCAACGCGATTGCCTTGCCGTGGGGCGGTTCGCGAACCGCCCTTACCCACTGGCGAGACGCCCAGATTCATCCCCTTGGCGAATCGCCTTTGGGAGGGGGCGGGGTGAAAAAAACAAAAAAACTCGATACCGATTCCGATACCGATACCGACCCCGTAAAGTTGGATGGCAGAGACAAAACCCAATCCCTCACGAATCGCTTTGTTTTGGTGGGCAATAGTATTCGCTATCTGAAATGCTGGTATTTAATTCCTGCACATTCCGCGCCAAAATTACATGCGATTCCCCTGTCCCCCCGCTATAAAAAGACTTGATTGCATTTCCCGAGCTGGTATATCAATCCTTTTATATCACCGTATTTTTTATCCATCTTGTTCCAGAATCGGAAAGGATGTTGAATGACCGCCAGCCAAGTCGACACCTCATCCGCGGAGAATGTTCTACGAATTTTGATCCATAACGGAATCATCTCCCCTGCCCAGTCTGAAAAAATCTTGCACAATCAGGAAACCATCCGCCAAAAGCTGGAAAAGGAATGGCGCAGCCAAAAGGCCCATCGCATGTATGGCGGCCGGATTGTGAATCCGGTGACGATCATCGATGTGATTGCAGCCCTGAATCTTCGGCGGGCGGATGATCCTGAAAAGAATATCGATGAGGAAAGCCTCTATCAGATATTGGCAGGGGCCTGGGACATCCCCTATCGGAAAATCGATCCCTTGAAATTGGATCTGAATACAGTGACCATGACCATTCCGCGCTCTTTTGCCATGAAGCATCTGGTTCTGCCCATCGAGATCCAGGATGGCACACTGACCGTGGCCACTTCCGATCCATTCAACCGCGATGTATTTGAAGACATCAACCGGGTCAGCCAGATGAAAGTCCGTGTGGTGCTCAGCTCCAAAACCGATATCACCCGCCTGATCGACGAATTTTTCGGTTTTAAGCGTTCCATTGCCGCAGCGGAAATGGAATTCGGCACCATGGGGCCGGATCTTGGGAATCTGGAGCAATATGTCAAACTCCAGCCTGTGGATGAACTGTCCTCCAATGACAAGCATATCATCAATGCGGTCAATCATCTGTTCAGCTACGCCATCGACCAAAGGGCCAGCGATATTCACATTGAACCCAAAAGGGAGCACAGCCTGGTGCGCATGCGTATTGATGGCGTGCTGCATACGGTCTATAAGCTGCCCAAGAAGGTCCATCTGGCCATGGTCAGCCGCATCAAGAATCTTTCGCGCTTGGACATGTCTGAAAAACGTCGACCCCAGGACGGACGCATCAAGACCGACAAAGGCAACACGGAAGTGGAAGTGCGCATCTCCACCGTTCCGGTGGCTTTCGGCGAAAAATTGGTGATGCGCATCATGGATCCGGATATTCTGTTTCAGGATTTGAAAAAGCTCGGCTTCAGCGATCATGACTTCAGCCGTTTCAGTCGCTTCATCCAGATGCCATACGGCATTGTGCTGGTTTGCGGGCCCACCGGCAGCGGCAAGTCCACCACCCTTTATTCCGCCCTGCGGGAGCTGTCCACACCCGACATCAATATTATCACCGTTGAGGATCCCATTGAAATGATCCATGAGGATTTCAATCAGATCGCGGTCCAGCCGGCGGTGGACATCACCTTTGCATCCATTTTACGAACCATTCTGCGCCAGGACCCGGATGTCATCATGATCGGAGAAATGCGCGATCTGCAAACCGCTCAGAATGCCATCCAGGCCGCCTTGACCGGGCATCTGGTCTTGTCGACCCTGCACACCAATGATGCACCGGCGGCCCTCACCCGGCTGTTGGATCTGGGGGTGCCGCATTTTTTACTTCAGGCCACCTTGATCGGCATCCTGGGTCAGCGCCTGGTGCGGAAAATCTGCAAGTATTGCAAGGAAGCGTTTGAGGCAGATGTGGAAATGCTGGCGAATCTGGGAATCCGTGTGCCGGACAAGTCTCGGCAAATCATTCTTCACCGCGGCAAAGGCTGCATCCGCTGCCGGGGAACCGGTTATCTCGGCCGCATCGGAATATTCGAGGTACTGCCCTATTCCGAATCCATCCGGAAATTGACATCCGCCCAATCGGATCTTGAAGCCATCAAGCACAAGGCCAGGCAGGAAGGCATGGCCACTTTGCGGGAAGATGCGGTTGATAAAATGCTGAAGGGGATAACCACCCATGAGGAGGTTCTGCGGGTGACCTGGGAAGCTCCTGAATAATTTTGGATTATATGTTTTAAATTGGCTGCGCCGACCAACCGCAGGGCGGCCATTGGTCAGCGCAGCCGAATTGGGTCTATTGCTGGATAGCGGTGACACCGAAACCAGGTTCAAGATCCCTTTTGTAATCTGTGACCACTGTGGTGGCTGTGGTGGCTTCCGTGCGCAATACCATCAATTTGCCGACAAAAATCTTCTTGGTTACCGGGTCCAGCTTTTCATTGTAGTAAATACCATATTCCTGACCGGGCTTGACGCCGGCATTCTGCCCCACATTTATGAAGGCAATGGTCTGGGCGAAAATATTTTCATGTCTTTCGGTAATCAGGATATTTCCATCCAAATTTTTTACACTCTCGGTTAACGGGATTTCCACTGGTAAACGTTTATAGGGCATGATCTTGTCTTTCAGCAGGATCTGCTGGAAGCCTTTAACTACCTTGGCTTCGGCAACGGCTGCTGCTGCATCGATCATTTCCGTGATTTCCACGATACCCGCCAGCACATGCTGGATACCCACCGGCTTGCCGGTTGTGCGGTCGATGACTTCCTCTTCCAGGGTTCGATAAACCGCATACAGCGCTCCGGTGGTAAGGGCCGGCTTGCCGGCGCCGGTCTGTTTCACATACACCGTATCCCCTACGCTGATAAAAATTTTATCGCCCTTGACCTTGATGATTTCCGCATCAGGGGTGAGGGCTTCATCACGAATAAAGCCCACCTGGTCCATCCATGGAAAATTGAACATGGCAGGCCCTTTGGCCTGAACCAGGGCCGGCGGAACGCCCTTGGCCGGAGGCATAACCGGCATCTTTTCTTCCGGCAAAGGCTTCTTTGCCGGCATGGCCCGCACCTCCTCAACGATGATTTTCCCGTCTTTTTCATACAAATGCAGTTGGTTGCCCGGATAAATCAAATGGGGATTGGCGATTTGCTTGTTCTTGGACCACAATTGGGGCCATAATAACGGATTGTCAAAAAATTTCTTGCAAATCCCCCAGAGGGTGTCGCCTTTTTGGACCGTGTAGTAATATTCGGTCTCTTTGGTTCGGGAGGATTTTTCATCTTCACCGGCGGCAGGGCAAACGAAAACAAAAACGGCAAACACAGCGATGAGAGCGGCAAGTTGGAATCGTGTTGTAGAATGCATGGCGTATCCCTACTCTATGAGATTGATGGTTGGCAAGACAGATTCTAAAATCAATTATTACCGCGGTTTTAGATGATTTGTCAAGTCTTTCAATATATTATACTTGAATTTTATTGCCCCGGTTTGGCCGCGGACTTGCAACGCCTTTGATAATATGCTGAAAATAAGCAGGTTACGTCCGTTACAAACCGGTTCAACAGTAGAAAAGGAAAAAGGAGACAAGATGAAAACCATTGCCGATTTGTTGTTTGAAGCCGCCATGCTGAAGCAGGTCCCGCGCTCCGGCTATCAATTTTTGGGAACCGGACGAGAGTCGGTGGCGGAACATGTTTTCATGACCACCTTCATCGCCTGGGTCATGGCCCAATCCGCGCCCGAAGTGGATGCCGGCCGCCTGACAGCCATGTGTCTTTTGCATGATTTGCCGGAAACCAGAACCGGGGACTTGAACACTGTTCATAAACAATATGTTTGTGCGGACGAAAAAAAGGCGCTGGCGGATTTGGCCGGCCCTTTGCCCTTTGGCCCGGCCCTGACCGAATTGATCACGGAATTCAATGCCGGCCGGACCCTGGAAGCGGCCCTGGCCCACGACGCGGATCAGCTTGCATTTATCCTGGATTTAAAGGCCCAGGCAGATATGGGCCGGCCCCTGCCCGCAGAATGGCTGCCGGCAGTGATCGGACGCCTTAAAACCGAAATCGGAAAAAAAATCGCGGCCGGGATTCAAGCAACCACCTGGGATGCCTGGTGGCGGAAAAAAATCATTGACGGATTCCAAACAAAGCCGTAACGATAAAAATTTGGAGATCAAATCAGACTGCAATTCTCAATGGAGCGACACGATGAACTGGCTTATCAATGTGGTGAGATCTTCCATCGGCAAGAAATTGTGCATGGCCCTCACCGGAATGTGTTTTTGTGGATTTCTTATAGCTCATCTGGCCGGCAACCTCACCATTTACGGGGGCAAGGACGCTTTCAATGCCTATGCCCAGCGTCTGCACTCCCTGGGGGCCTTGCTGACCCTGGCGGAAATCGGCTTGCTGACCTTTGCCCTGATTCATATCAGCGTCGGCGCCATCCTATTCTACGGCAATCTTACGGCCCGGCCCCAGCGCTATGAAATGAAAAAAAACACGGGCGGCCGTAGCCTGGGTTCCGCCACCATGCCTTATACCGGCTTTTTACTGCTTTTGTTCATCGTTTTTCACTTGATGAATTTTCACTTTGTGGACAAAACCCGGCAGAGTATATTTGAAATCGTGTCCGCCGCTTTTCAGCAGCCCCTGTATGTGGTCCTGTACGTGACGGCCATGCTGGTTGCCGCCGTGCACGTGAGCCATGGCTTCTGGAGCGCCTTTCAGACCCTGGGGCTGAACCATCCCAAATACATGCCGCTGATTCGCCTGGCCGGCCTGGTCTTCAGTCTGGTGGTGGGGGCTGGGTTCGGATTTCTTCCGATATATATTTCACGAATGACTTAATGTTAAGGAACTACCATGGGACTTGAATCAAGAATTCCGGCCGGACCCCTGGCGGAAAAATGGGACCGGCATTTGTTCGAACTGAAACTGGTGAACCCGGCCAACAAGCGCAAATTCGACATCATCGTGGTGGGCACGGGCCTGGCCGGGGCTGCGGCTTCGGCCAGCATGGCCGAGCTGGGCTACAACGTCAAAACCTTCTGCATCCAGGACAGCCCGCGCCGGGCCCACAGCATCGCGGCCCAGGGCGGTATCAACGCCGCCAAGAACTATTCCAACGACGGGGACAGCATTTGGCGCCTGTTCTATGACACCATCAAGGGCGGCGATTACCGGGCCCGGGAGGCCAATGTCTACCGTCTGGCCCAGGTCAGCAATCTGATCATCGATCATTGCGTGGCCCAAGGGGTGCCCTTTGCCCGGGACTACGGCGGACTCCTTTCCAACCGCAGCTTCGGCGGAGCCCAGGTGTCCCGCACCTTTTACGCCCGTGGTCAGACCGGCCAGCAGTTGCTGCTGGGGGCTTACAGTTCCCTGTCCCGCCAGGCGGCCGCGGGGAAAGTGCGCCTGTATGCCCGCAGGGACATGCTGGACCTGGTGGTGGTGGACGGTCAGGCCCGGGGCATTGTGGTGCGCAATCTGGTCAACGGCGATATCGAGACTTATGCGGCGGATGCGGTGGTGCTGGCCACCGGCGGCTACGGCAATGTTTTTTATCTGTCCACCAACGCCATGGCCTGCAATGTCACCGCCTGCTTTCAGGCCTATAAAAAAGGAGCTTTTTTCGCCAACCCCTGTTTCACCCAGATCCACCCCACCTGCATACCGGTGCATGGCGACTATCAGTCCAAGCTGACCCTCATGAGCGAAAGCCTGCGCAATGACGGCCGGGTGTGGGTGCCCCAAACCCCCGGCGACAAACGGGCGCCGGGCCAAATCCCCGAGGCCGGCCGGGATTATTTCCTGGAAAACAAATATCCCAGCTTCGGCAACCTGGTGCCCCGGGATGTGGCCTCCCGCAACGCCAAGGAGCAATGCGACCAGGGCAAGGGCGTGGGGGAAACCGGCCTTGCGGTCTATCTGGACTTTGCCGACGCCATCCAACGCGACGGCCGGGAAGTAATCTCCCAGAAATACGGCAACCTGTTCGAGATGTATGCCAAAATCACCGGCCAGGATCCCTATGAAACCCCCATGATGATCTATCCGGCCGTGCATTACACCATGGGCGGCCTGTGGGTGGACTACAACCTCATGAGTACCATTCCCGGCCTGTTCGTCACCGGCGAAGCCAATTTTTCCGACCACGGCGCCAACCGCCTGGGGGCCAGCGCCCTGATGCAGGGTTTGGCGGACGGCTATTTCATCATTCCCTACACTATAGGCGGGTATTTGACCGGTGGTGGTTACAAAAAAATCACCACCGATCATCCGGAATTCAAGGCCGCGGCCGGGGCCGTGGCCAGCCGCATCCAGCGGCTGCTGGCCGTAAAGGGCAAACGCACGGCGGACGACTTTCACCGCAGCCTGGGCAAGATCATGTGGGAGTACTGCGGCATGGCCCGGAACAATGCCGGGCTCCTGAATGCCCGGGAAAAAATTGCGGCCCTGCGGTCGGAATTCTGGGACAACCTGCTGGTGCCGAGTACCGGTGCCCAGTTCAACCAGAGTCTGGAAAAGGCTGGCCGGGTGGCGGATTTCCTGGAATTCGGCGAACTGATGATCATCGACGCCCTGGCCCGCCAGGAATCCTGCGGCGGCCATTTCAACGAAGCCTTTCAGACCGAGGAAAACGAGGCCCGGCGGGATGACGAAAACTTCACCCATGTGGCGGCCTGGGAATTCGCCGGGGAAGGTCAGGCCCCTGTCTTTCATAAGGAACCGCTGGTATTTGAAAATGTGAAACTATCCCAAAGGAGTTACAAGTGACGACAGCCAAAACCATCCACCTGACCCTGAAGGTTGTGCGCCAAACCGGGCCGGATCAAAAGAGCAACCTGGAAACCTATGCGGCCCGGAACGTTTCCACGGACATGTCTTTTTTAGAGATGCTGGATGTGGTCAACGAAGATCTCACCCTGGCCGGCCAGGACCCCATTGCCTTTGACCATGACTGCCGGGAAGGCATTTGCGGCATGTGCGGCGCAGTGGTGAATGGCCGGCCCCACGGCCCCCAGGAAGGCACCACCCTGTGCCAGTTGCACATGCGCCATTTTGAAGACGGCGACGAGGTGGTGATCGAACCCTGGCGTTCCCGGGCCTTCAAGGTGATCAAGGACCTGGTGGTGGACCGCGGGGCCTTTGATCAAATCATTCAGGCCGGCGGTTACATTTCCATAAATACCGGCGGCGCACCGGACGCCAATAGCCTGCCGGTGCCCAAAGAGATGGCCGACCAGGCCATGGATGCCGCGGCCTGCATCGGCTGCGGGGCCTGTGTGGCCGCTTGCCCTAACGCTTCGGCCATGCTGTTCACCGGCGCCAAGATCTCCCAACTGGCCCTTTTGCCCCAGGGCCGGCCCGAGGCTAAAAGACGGGCCGCGGCCATGGTGGCGGCCATGGACAAACTGGGCTTCGGCAACTGCACCAACGAGCGGGAATGCGAAGCCGTCTGCCCAAAAAACATTTCCATTGTGCACATCGCCCGCATGAACCGGGAGTTCCTGAAAGCCGGTTTTTTCTGATTCCGGCCGGGAAAGGCTTTCGGGGAAAATACGGTCTTCATCGTGAGAGGAAATAGCATGGCGGATGCCTTTCTGAATTGGCCCATGGAACAAATCGCTAAGGCCTTGGATTTACCGACTGCCACCGTGGACCGTTGGATCCGGCAGGGCCGGATTCCTGTCCGCAGAAAGGGACTGAATTGCATGTTCAACCGCGCCGCCCTTGAGAAATGGGCTGCGGCCCATGGCTTGCATTTCACGCCTCCGGGGCCGGCAGCGGATCAAACCAAAACCGAGATTCCGGCGACACTTGTTGCTGCCATGGGCCAGGGAGGAGTCCATCACGGCATAAAAGGAAATTCAGTGGACCAGATTTTGAGATCCGCTGTGGAATGTTTGGCTTTCCTCAAACCGGAAGCCCAAATGGAACTTCATAAGGGGCTTCTGGAGCGGGAGTCCCTGGCCTCCACCGGCATCGGCCGCGGTGTGGCTGTTCCCCACCCGCGTGCGCCCCTCACCGGAGTCATCACGAGCCCGACCATTACCACCTGCTTTCTTCAAACGCCTTTGGCATACGGGGCTGTGGATGAAAAGCCGGTATTTGTACTTTTCGTATTAGTCAGCAAAACCATTCAGGAGCATTTGCGCCTGCTTTCCCGTCTTTCCTACTGTCTGCGCAACGATGAATTCAATCGTTTTCTAAAAACCGTTCCAGCGGCCGAAGCCCTTTTAGGCCGGGTCGGTGAATTCGAAAGACAATTGGATCTTGGGGAGCATGAACATTAACAACTGATAATTGATAATTAATTATTAATAATCAATTGCTAACGAATGATTATCAATAGGCCATTAACGGGGAATGCTCGATGGGCAAAAGGGAAAAACCTTGAAGAAGATCGATGGTTCATGGCGTTTCTCAGTAAAGTGGACATCTTTTCGCCTGGATGATCGTCTACTGCTCATTCTCATGGGAATGTTGGTAGGTCTGTCAAGCGGTCTTGCGGCCCTGGCCCTGAACCGCGCCCTGGTGGGCGTATTCTCCTTTCTGCAGGTCTTGCGGCAATACTGGTGGGCGTTTGCTTTGCCGGCTGCCGGGGCGTTGCTTTCAGCCATTTTTCTTGAAAAAATCGTGAAAGAAGGTGCCGGCCACGGCGTGCCGGATGTCATCGAGAGTGTTCTGCGCCACGGCGGAAGATTACGCTTGCGATCCACCTTCTCACGTCTGGTTTCCGCCTGCCTCACCATCGGCAGCGGCGGATCAGCCGGACCCGAAGCGCCGGTGGTCACCAGCGGGGCTGCCATCGGGTCCAACATCGCCCGTTTGTTTGCGTTGAATGAACGCCAGCGCATCACCCTGGTGAGTTGCGGTGTGGCCGGCGCCATTGCCTCCATTTTCAACGCCCCCATTGCCGGTATGATCTTTGCCGTGGAAGTAATTCTGGGAGAATGGTCGGCTCTGAATATCATCCCCATTGCCTTTGCCGCCGTGGCCGGAACCGAAATCAGCCGCAGACTGCAGGGCAACCGCATCGTTTTCGCCCATCAGGCCTTTGAAATCGGCTTCGCGGATATCCTGGCCTGCATCGGCCTGGCCGTGCTGACCGCCGTCATGTCCATTCTGCTGACCCGCCTGTTGCGGAATCTGCATCACTTGACAAACCGGACAGTGCCGACCCTCTGGCTGCGGGCGGCCCTGGGCGGCGCGGCCGTGGGCGGGATCGCCGTTCTTTTCCCGGATGTGCTGGGAGAAGGCTATCATGCCATCGAAGGCATGATAGCCGGGAAATATTCCAAGGGCATTGCCGTGGTGGGAATGATGGTGCTGGCTAAAATCCTGGCGACTTCCCTGACCATCGGATCCGGTGGTTCCGGCGGGATATTCGCCCCTTGTCTGGTGGTGGGCAGTTTTACCGGTCTTCTGTGGCATCGTTTGCTTGTGTATATCTGGCCGACCACGACCTGGGTGGGTGAAGGCTGTTTTGCCCTGATCGGCATGGCCGGCATGATCAGCGGCATCTTACAGGCGCCGCTGACCGGCATTTTTTTAATCGTGGACATCACCGGCGGCTATGACGTGATCCTGCCGTTGATTCTGGTTTCGGCGGTTTCGACCGCCCTCTGCCGCTACCTTGAACCGGCTTCTTTCTATCTGCGGGATCTGATCGAAAAGGGCTGGTTTCTGCTACCGGGAACCGACGGCCGTGTTCTGGCGGATTTGCGTGTGGATGAACTCCTGGAAAAGGACTGTATAATCGTCCATCAAAACATGTTGTTGCGGGAATTCATCCAGATTGTAAAACGTTCCCATCGCAATCATTTTCCAGTGGAAGATGCACTTTCCGGACATTTTCTCGGCATGGTCCATCTGGACGACATCCGGCCGTTTCTGTTCGACACCATCATGTACGACACAGTGATTTTGGACCAGGTCATGCACCGGGAAGTGGAAACCGCCCAACCGAATGACAACCTGGCGGCCATCCTGCAGAAGATGGACGATAAACATCTATTCAGCATGCCGGTAATCCAGGACGGCCGTTTCCTGGGCATGCTGTCCAAGGCGACTCTGCTGGACCAATACCGCAAGGAATTAAGAGTGCAGACCGATCATTGAGCGAGAACGGCAAGACCTCAATACTTCAATCGGCACCCAACTGGAGATTATCCATTTCCACAGCTTCGGCAATCCGGTCCTGAAAGTCGGGGATAGCCGCGATGATCTTCTTCAGGGTTTTGATGAGCGGGGTGTAGAACAGGCGCATCACTCGGCCGTAAAGGCGATCCGTGGAACGGGCGTAATAGCCCTTGCTGAACTCGATGTCGATGGCGGGATGGATGAGGGGGTAGACCAGACGTGCCAACAATTCGCGTTTGTAGTTCACGATGTCGCAGTCGTCCAGGGCGATGGTTCTCACCGTGGAATCCGCCAGGATATAGCCTAGCGTCATCCACACCGACTGGCCCTTGCCGGCTTTGTCCATTTTAAAATCGCTGGCCTTCAGTTCCTGGTAAAACTGCTGCATGCGCGGGCCGTCGTGCCAGACGATGCGGACTTCGCAGGGCAGGCCGGACATGATCTGTTTGACCTGCTTGAACTGGGCCGCGTCGGCCCGGTCCAGGGACAACACGATCTTGGCCAGATAATTCGCGCCTTTCAGTTCTTCAATGATGCGCGGCATAGCCGGGCCATCGAATTCGCTCACCAGTGCCGGCAGCAGCAGCACAAGTTTGCGTTTGCGCGTGTGTTTCTCGATCTCTTTTCGATCTCCGCAATGGGCCGCTCCTTTAGTTTTTGCAGGGTGGTGATGCCGTCGTTCTGGCAGAAGTCGGTCATGGCTCAAGTCCTCCTTTCCCAAAGGTCCACCAGATAGTCCTTCATATCCTCAAAGGTCCGGGCCTGGGTGTCGAAGTACTGCTCGGCCCGGCTTTGATTCATGTCCTTGACTTCGTTGGCCAGGGAGGCCACCCGGGCATAGTAGAGCGGAATCATGGTATCCAGGAGTTTGAACCGCTGCCTAGGGGTGGCGTGAAAAGCGTCGGCGTAGCGGTACACTATGCGCACCCAAGTTTCAGCCGGTATGTGGAATTCCTGGCCGGATTCCTGACGGCTCAAGGCTTGGATGAGCTGCATGTCCTGCTCTTCCACGATTTGCCCCCACACGCCGTTGAAATTCCAGAAGCCGATTTGGAAGTACTCGATTAGATGCGCCTGGTCGATGGTAAAGGCGGCGGGCCAGCTTGAGGGATACTCCGAAATCCCCGCCGATAGGCTGCCGGATGCGGGCGCCTTAAAGGGCGCGGGTCAGGTTGTAGGCTATGGTGTTGGTGATGGTGGCATCCAGCTTGAAGCGGTTGTAGTCCGGGGCCACAAAATCATAGCCTTCCTGCACGGGCTGGATGACGTTGCGGATCCAATCCGGCGTGATGGAAATGAGATCCGAGTCGAACACCGCCAGGGCCTGGGGCCGCAGAAATTTGGCCACTTCGAAAATGGCCCTGAGGGCCGAGCCCTTGCCGGGGATGCCGCGGTAGATGGAGACGATTTTTTCGATGTTATAGGACTTTTCATCATAGGCCCGGGCCACGTCGCGGGTGTCGTCCGTGGACCCGCCGTCCGCCACCATGACCACCGCCTTGGTACCCGAGAAATGGAGATTCAGCCCTTTGCCGATGGTCTTGATCACATGCACGATGGAATCCTCGCTATGATAAGCCGCCCCCCCACGACAATGTCGGCGCCGCCCAGGCGTTCAATCTTCTCCCAGACATAATCCCTTAATGCTGTTAAAAATCTTCGCTCCATGGCCATGGCATCATTCCTCTTTATTCATGGTTGGTAGAGAAACCGTTCCGCACCAATTCCCCAAGCAAGGTCGTGATCACCGCGTTCCAGCCCTTGCTGCCGGACTGTGGGGCTTTGACAATCCGTGGCAAATCAAAGGTCTCATATTCTCCATCGGGATGAGGAATCAGTACCGGGACATCCACATTGCGCAACAAAGGAAAATCATTGGGGCTGTCCCCAAGTCCGATGGTCAGGATTGGACGGGAAAGATGTCTTTGAAAAATGGATTTGGTGAGTTCCACGGCCGTGCCTTTGTCGTTGCCCTCGCCCATGAGATGCCAGAAGCGTCCCCCGCGGACCAAGCGCAAACCAGCAGCCCGGGCCGGGGTAAGCAGGTCGTCCTTACCCACATCTTCATTCAGAAGCAACGGTTCCGTGAATTCGCGCTTCTTGGCCATGGCCGCCTGCTCCACGGACAAACCGGTCAATCTGGCGATCTCCGCCGTTTCCATATCGCTGAACCCGCGCAGGGGGAAATGCTGCCGTACATGATCCACCACGATGCGCACAAGGGGATAGGGCGCGCCCAACGGAATCATCCGGTATCCGTTGCGATGGACTGCTTCGGGGATATGGAAACCGCGATAGCTGGCCGGAAAAAAAATTCCGCCGCCGTTTTCCACGATAAATGGATCATCCATGTCCAACTCGCTACGCAGAACCTCCACCTCAGCCCGGGTCTTGCTGGTACACAGGATCAGGGGAATGCCAAGTTGCCGGATCATCAAAAGTGCCGTTCGGGCTGCTTCAAAGGAATAATCGTCATGGTTCAGCAAGGACCCGTCCAGATCTGTGAAAATCAACACCGGTCCGGACTTGGCTCGTCGGATGTTGTTTATTTTTATTTGCATCTGTAGGCTTTTAAGTTTAATCATAGCCTTTTCAAGTCTCATCATCTTTTTTGTTGACCAGTTTTCCGACAAAATCTGGATACAACTTCTGCATGCATTCCATGCACACACTATGAGAAAACTTTGCGTCCGTACAATTGGTGATAAAGACTTCAACCTGGTGCCAATAACCATGGTCGTCACGGATTTTCTTGCAAGAGGAGCAAATCGGTATCAACCCCTTGAGGGTTTTCACCTGTGCCAGGGCGTCCTGCAATTGTCCAATGAGCCGGGTTTTTATCTTTTCCAGTTTTCGGCGCTCTGCCAGTTCCTGACTCAGCACCCGATGAATGTTTTCCAACTTTTTGTTCAATTGCACGACATGGATTAAAAACCCGCTGATGACCGCAAATATGATGAAAATGCCGACACCCCATCCCCAATGCTGACGCAGGGCCTGCCCCAGCGTCACTTGGCCATAGCCGATGTACGGGCCGATTTTCAGTTCCCTTAAGCAGTCGTTTACGCTGCGATAATTTTGGGGGGCCACCCAACCGGTGTAGTCCCCGGCCACAGCCGCCGGGGAATCGGCCGGCATGGCCAGCAATGATAGGGACACTTGCCGGCCGAGCTCTATCGGTACGTGCTGCATGCGGGAAAAAGGCCATTCCGGGTAAAGCTCTGTGCTATGAGCATATGGATAAATCGGGTGCTGCCGGGGTGAAACGATTCGTAACCCAGAGATGTCCAATTCATTTTGGATTTCCATCATTTTTAAATCATGGGAATTCAGCGAACCGGCGTCGACTTCTCCTTCCAAAACCGCCTCCACCACAGCATGGGATGTCCCACCAAAGCTCAGTGAGGCAAATTGCTTGATGGGATCAAGCCCCGTTTTCTTGAATTCGCGCCGGACCATTGTCCAACCACAAAAAGCATGCTCATTGACGGCCATGAAATGCCGGTTGGGAAGATCTTCCAAGTGCGCAATGTCGCTCTCTGCCCGGCTGATAATCACACCACCGTATTCAATATTGCCTCCGTTTAAGCGATGGTTGTTCAGGGTAGCGATGGCATTGATACCCACAGTCATCTCCAGGGTGACATACTGAGCCGGATTGCTCAGCAGGAAATCGATATACTCACGCTTGACGGCCGGCTCAATCTCATCCGCTGCCAGGGGAATAATTTCAAATCGGTACCCGGCTATCTTGTCAGTCAGATAATCCGCCGTTGGCCCCCATTTTTGCATACACGGCTTTTCGCCGAGTGGAGCCCAAACACCGATTTTCACGGTGTCGTCCCCGGCAGTGGATGGGAAAGGTGAACCCATGACCAGTAACCCAATAATTGCAATCAAGTAATATGTCGGAATCTTCCGAATCATGAATACGCCCCGTTTTCGTGGAATGCCGGTATTGACCAGGACAAAAGCGGCTATAACCAAGATGGCCACCGGCAGATGGAGAAAATCTTGCAAACTCCGGAAGTCAAAAACAACAACCAAGTTGAAACGCCGATAATCAGATAAGGCAATCTATTCCTCACGCCGCCAAGATTCATGAACATCAGCAAAAAAAAGAAAAAAACCGCTCCCTCCAGGGGGGCGAAATTCAATGAGGTTGTGTAGAAAATGGCGATGACCAATACCGCACCGATATCGTCCACAATGGCCAATGAAACCAGAAAAATCATCAAGCCCTCGTTTACCAGTTGTAAGATGGTGAAGTGTTTATTCCAGTGGCCGATTTGTATAATGATTGGAAGCTGAATGATTTTTTCATAGGCACCTTGCAAAGGTGAATTCATCATTAGTAAGGCCGTTGTTCCGGCAAGGAAAAGCAGGATGCCGCCGACGGTCTGTCTCTGATCGAATTCCTGAAAGGGTGTCAGGAAGCGATTTAATTGCGACTCCCATGGATAATAATCCAATCCCTGGAAGGAAATGCCCTTGGCTTGGTTTTTAGTGCTTGTCATCAATGCCGCCTTTTCCTTTTCAAACAGTGAGGGTGTGTTAAATAAAAAAGGCCGCCATCCGACTTTCGTCGGATGGCGGCCCGACCATCCCTCTGTCCTCCGGAGTCAATGCCCTCCGGACCCTGAGAAAGATAATTTTTTTAGATTATTGAAACCATACAAGCCTTTAACCTAAAAATCAACCGCAAAATAAATGGTTACAGCATGGGAAAAACCCGATACCGATGCCGATGCCGGCTCTTGATATTTGCTGCAAAAACGCTAATAATATTATTATGGTCATATTCGAAATCCAAATAACATGATCAAACAATCCAAGCGGTGCATATGATACGGCTTCGATTCTGCAAAAATTTCCGTGCATTCCCGGTTCTTCTTTTTACTTTCGTTTTATTGGCATTCGGTTGCGCAACCAATCGCCACAATAGCCAGAATAACATCACCGGTAATTGGAAATGGACCCTGCGGGAAGGCAATACCACTGTTAAAGGGACCTCTCATTTTTACAATGACGGCAATCTGCGTCATAACGGCAGCATTGTGGTGAGGATAGGCGACAAAATGGCCGTGTATGACTTCCGTGATTCCCTGAAATGGAAAATAGAAAACAATTATCTCATCGAACTACCGGAGTCCATGCCGCAATTTTTCAATTTCCGAGGGGATCCCGAGGCTGTTGAAGCGGCACAAAACAATATCCGCCGCGATGAAGTCAAGGAAATAAAATCCAAAATATTGCACTTATCCAAAGATAATTGTGTTTTGCTGATCGATCACGGCAATAACACACTGGAACTGATTCTGAGCCGGATAGACTAATGGGAAGCAATGAAGCTTTCAAATGCTTGAATCCCTTCACCCACGGACGGCATTATCGGTAAAAAAGTGTCAAACCCGGAGATCTCAAACACTTCTTTAACATAATCCTGCATGGCGCAAAGCACCAGATGCCCTTCCGTCCGTTTCAGGTCCTTGGTGGCTTTTAAAATGATCCGCAGCCCGGCGCTGGAGATGTATTCCAGGTCTGAAAAATCCAGCAGAACCTTTTTGGCGCCGGCTTTGATGGCGCTGAAAATTTTATCCTCGAATGCGGTGGATGTATTGGAATCCAGCCGGCCCTGAATACGGAAAATAACGATATCACTTTGTTTGGTTTCGGTGAGTTTCATCAGTACTCCTATCTTGTTCAATCCGCGCTTGTCTTTTTCATTCCGGCAGGCAGCTTCGGCCCCTCGCCGCAGGCTAGCCCGGCTAGGCATTTTTTCATTTCCAGAATATTCACTTTTCCACAACGCCGGTAAGCCAGATGATTCATCACATGCCGGACCAGATGGATCCCCATCCCGCCGATGGCCCGCTCCGTAAGACAGCAGGTAAGATCCGGCGGAATACATGCAAGCGGATTGAAGGCGGTGCCGGTATCCTCCATTTTGATGAATAGGTCATCGGCCTTCAGTGTAATGGAAAAGCGCACAAAATGTTCGTTGCCTTCGGCGCACCCGTAAGAAACCAGATTTGTAAAGAGTTCATCCAGGGCCAGGTTGATTTCCAGGACCGATTTGGCAGGCAGCCCGGTCCGTCGGCCGAATTCCGTGATTTTCCGATGCAAGGCATCCAATTCCTTCATCCGGCATTTTAATTTGAATGTCAAGGATTTGTCTTTCATAACCCGGCATAACCCTTGTAGCGCATTTCAGCCACTTTCTATCCATGCTAATCGGCTATTATTTTAGCCGCGATAATCAAATTCGAAATTCTAAAACCGAAATCCGAAACAATTTCAAAATTTCAATGACCCCAAAAAAGCAAAACAAAAAACAGCTATTCAATGGCCAAATCAATGTCGTGTTTGTTTTTTTAAATTTTAATGATTCGAATTTGTTTCGCATTTCGATATTCGAATTTCGGATTTTTTCTAACTGGCCATAACGTCAACCAAGACCGAATTATTCTTATACTAGAATCGCCCCCAGTTTACCGATACATGTTTCGCATTCATCCCCGTGTTCCACCAGGAAACGTTCCTCCCAGACCCGGATGCGATCGATCATGGCTTGAATCACCTTGGGTTTCAGTTCCGGAAAGCGCTCCATGGCCAGGATGAATTTATCGCGGGTGATCATTAAAAAGCTGAGATCCGAAACCGCCCGCAGGGTATACAACTGCCGCAGTTTTCCCAGAAGCGCCAGCCCGCCCAGAAAAACTCCGGGGCCGTATTCCCGCAGGGGTTTTTCCTTGCCATGAACATTGCGAAACAGGGCCGCGGTTCCCTTTATGATGTAAAAAGCCCGATCCATCTCTTCATATTCCTGGAAAAGGGTTTCTCCGGTTTTTACGCTTTCCCGGCTGCACAGATAAGCAAAGCCCTTAATCATCTCCAGGGGCATTTGCGAGAAAAAATTGATTCCCCGCAATACCGTGAGATTTTCCTGGAATTCACAGGCCCCGCAAAGCTCATTTTTTTCCATGGACGAGTTCATACAGCACCCCGTGTTTCTTCAGAAGCTCTTCATAGGCTCCTATTTCAACAATTTTGCCTGCCTTCATGACAGCGATTTTATCATATCCCTTGACAATGTCCAGCCGGTGAGCCACGGAAATAACCGTGGTATTCCCCCGCAGACGGGTTTCGATCATATTTTGAATGCGCGCCTGGGATTTATTGTCCAAGGAAGCGGTGGCTTCATCCATGAGCAACACCTTGGGCTGTTTCAAGAGCACCCGGGCCACTGCCAACTTCTGCTTTTGCCCCCCGGAAAGATTCTCGCCCTTGCTTCCGACCATAAATTGCATGCCGATTTCGATCATCTGCTCCAGCAACCCCTCCTCAATCAACAGGTGGATGATATTCCGGCCGATTTTTTCCCGCACCCATGGGGCGCTGCTCTTGAGCTTGCCATAGAGGATGTTGCTTAAAATGCTCTCGGAAAAAATATAGGTGGATAGCCGATAGAAGATAAATTCATCCGGCCGCTTTTTGTCCGCCAAATGCCTGAACTGTTGCCGGCCCTCTAAAATCCTGGTTTGCAATGCCGTGGATAAGGCGACCATCTTGTGCTTACCCGGACAGAAACGCAGCCCCAGGGTCAGCAACCGCCTGCGTTCCGCCTCTGAAAAACGCGCTGACGACCATTCTTTTACAGATCCGAACCAGTCCTTGTAGGTGCTGAATTCCTCCATCAGAATGGGACTCTGCTCAAAGAAAACCGCTTCCAGGGGAAAGTCGCCCAGGATATCCACGGTCTGCTTTGCAAGATCAAAGCCCAGGGAGATGAGGGGCTGGAGCAATCCCGCTCTTTCCAGGAATGAAATGAACAAAGGGTCAGCGGCAAGGGCGGCCGGGTCAAGGCGCCAGATACGGGAAGCGCCGAAGATCAGGTTCTCGGCCACGCTGGAATAATAAAGATAATGGTCTTCGCTGAAAAATTCCACATGCTGGGCCAGGTTTTCCCCAAAATCCTTTTGAAAATTATGGCGGGTGCGGATCAGCAAAGGCACCATGCTGCCGTATTTATCCGTATCCAGCACCGCATTCAGGCCGAAATTGAGCACATCCGTAAACAAACCCACTTGCTGCAACACCGCCGCCATCTGATCCAGATGGGGCGGCGGCCCGGGCGGCCCCTGGCCGTTCTCCTTGGCAGCCCAGGAATAGAGCAGGTTGTCCTGAATGGTTCCGTCAAAAATAAACGGCGCCTGGGAAATGATGCCGATATGGTCGATGATCTCTTTTTTAGATAGATCCGCGATCTCCCGGCCGTCCAAGCGGGCATGACCGCCGGTATATTTGAACAATTGCCCGAGGCATTGAACCAATGTGCTCTTGCCGCTGCCGGAAAAACCCACCAGGGCCAGATGCTCGCCGGGATTGAGCTCAAAGGAAACATCATCCAACAGGCGCATGCCGTCGTCGGTTGTAAAGGAAAGCCGGTCCACTGTCAGGCGCCCTGCAAAGGTCTGCCCGGACTGCTCCAGGGGCAGCAATTGAAATTCAGGCGCCCCCCGGAAATACTCCATGGTTCGCCGGTAACGCACGGCCGCATCCTGATACACCTGGTAATAATCGATCAATTCCTTCCAGGGGTCGTAGAGTTTTTCCTGGGCGGACAGAAAAGCCACCAGGGCGCCCAATTCCAGCCGGCCCCGCATGGTCAGGTAGCCGCCGATGATGAAGATCAACAAGGGGCCGATGCTGCTAAACAGGTTGTTCAGGCTTTTTACCCCGTTCATAAACATATTCCAGACAATGCGGATGCGCTGCAGTTTGATCACTATTGCGGTGTATTTGCGGTTTTCAATGGTAAAGGCGCCGTTGGCCTGGATCTCCTGGATGCCGCTCACGGCCTCGGAGATCTTGCCGGAATATTCCCGGGATACGTCCACCCGCCGTTTGTTCTGGATATTGGCACCCCGCTGCACCAGGGGCACCAGGATCAGCACCAGCGGATAAATGGAAAGGGAAATTGCGGCCAAAAGCGGATTCAACCAAAACAGATAACCGGCAAAAGCCAGCAAGGTCAAAACATTGACAAGGGGCGTGGCCAAGGCCATGCCGGCGAAATTCCCGGCTGTACTGAGTTCGGTGAGCAGAAAGGAGACCACGGTGCCGGGCTGGGATTTGCGGAAAAAGATAAGGGGCAGAACCAGGATATGCTCGAACAGGGCCATGCGCATGTTTTTCAAGGCGCGTTCGCTGATGACCGCCTGCAATACGTTGATCAAATATTTCATGATATTGGAAACGATGATGGCTGAAAGGTAAATTCCGCAATAATAGGCCAATAGGTCTATCTGTCGGAATTTAATGGCTTCGTTTACAATGCGTTTCTGCATTTCCAAAGGCACCACCCGGGCGGCCACGGCGATCATGATGACGCCGAACAACAGGGCCTGCAGTTTGCCGTTGGAGGCCAGGGCCCATGATGTCATGGATTTTTCATATACCGGGGTTTTCTTTTCAGCCATGCAAACGGCCCTCTTCAAGGGGTGAACTATGGCAGGCGGTCAAGGCAATCGCATTTGGTTTTCGGGGTCGGGGTCGCTATCGGTATCGGGGTCGAATTGCTGACCGTTGAAACAAGCCAAGCCTCCTTCTGTCATGACCCGCTTGCTTTATCGGTGTATTGAAAAAGGGAATTGATTTCGATACCGATTCCGACCCCGATACCGACCCCGAAAAAACCACATGCACTCTCCTGCTGTTTGTCGAACCAGGCTACTCATTCCCGCCAAACTATGGTATTGAACGTATTATGCACCAAAGCGGCTGTTTGGACAAGCACAAGCATAGAAATACGCTGAATTCATTGAGGAGCAAACCCCATGCGCTACCAGTGGAAGCTCTTGCTGTTGATGCTCACCGTTTCCATCCTGCCTTTGCTCATGATGCGCAGCGTGGGCCTGAACATGGTCCGCAAGATGGGCGACAATTTTGCGGGACGTTCCTGTAAACTGCTCACTGAAAACGCCGAGCGCCAGCTTAAAAGCCTGGTGGATGACTATACCGCCCTCATTTGGCGGGGCCGGGAACTGTATGAGGCCGCCCTCATGTACCAGGCCGCGGCTGCGGAACAATGCCTTTCAGAACCGCCCCCTGCATCAGCCCCGATCTTTTTCACGGAAGATTTTGAGACTGGCAAAGGCCCGCCCCCAGGGGATGCGGAGCCTTCCTTGATCCATTTGCGATGGGAGCAAGACCGTCCTTCAGAGGCCCTTACCATATCTTACGGCCACCAAGCGTTTAAACCTGCGCCGGGTCAAAATCGGGAAGCAGCCCTGCCCCAAGCCCGACGCCTTGCAGCCATGCTCCCCAATTATCAGCGCATATACCGGTTGATGCAAGAGCGGCGCCTGTTTTGGCAGCATATCGCCCTTGCCGGCGGGCTCTTCAGCACCTATCCCGCCGCCGGCAGGCTGGCCGCCGACCTGGACCCCCGGGAACTTCCCTGGTATCAAGGAGCCCTGGAGCAATCCAAGGAAATCTGGACCGCCCCTTATGTGGATCCGGCCACTCATCAGATCGTGCTGGCAGTATCGACCCCTATTAAAACCCAGAGCGGAACCATACTCGGAGTGACCGCCCTGGTAATTCCAGCCAATTCGCTCTTGGAAAACGAACGCTTGTTGCAGAACATCCCGCCGGGGACACATTCTTTTATGACCTATCTTGCCCAGCGGCCGGATACCGGACAAAAAGGCCTGGCGGTTCTGTCCAGCAGCGGCAATACTCCTCAAGCCAAACCGACCTTGATCCCGCTGATGAGCCGTTGGCTGACCTCGGATGATGCCGACCAATGGCAGGCTCTTTTGAATGATTGCACCATTGGCGTCAGCCGAATCCGCCGTCTCTCCTATGAAGGCCGGGATTGCATGTGGGCCTATGGCCCTTTGAGCAACCGTTCCCATTTGGTGCTCATTTCGCCCTACGAAGAAATCCTGAAACCGGCCCATCTGTCCGACCAATATGTCAAGGCCCAGATCGACCGGGTTGTAACCATCACCGGTATTGTCATCCTCATCCTGGTAGGCATTGTCTTTTTTCTCTCCCTGACCTTTGCCCGCACTGTCACCAAACCCATCCGCACCCTGGAAAAGGGCGCCCTGCTGCTGGCCGAAGGCGATTTCAATGCCAGGGTGGCCATCCACTCCAACGACGAGTTCGGTCGCATGGGCCAGGTGTTCAACCAGGTGGGGCCGCAATTGCAGGAACATTACCGCATGCGGCATGCCCTGTCCTTGGCCATGGAGGTCCAGCAGAATCTGTTGCCCAAAACCCTGCCGGTCATCGCCGGACTGGATATTGCCGGCGCCAGTGTTTACTGCGACGAAACCGGGGGGGATTATTACGATTTTTTGACCAGGGACGACCAGCCAAAGTCTTTGGCGGTGGTGGTGGGGGATGTTTCCGGCCACGGTCTGCCTTCTGCCTTGCTGATGGCCGCGGCCCGGGCGCTTTTGCGGCAACGCTATGCCCTGGAAGGAACCTTGTCCCAGGTCATTACTGATGTGAACCGCATGTTTTCAAAAGATGTGGCAGACAGCGGCCGCTTCCTGACCCTGTTTTTTTGCGAAATCCGGCCTGGCAGCCGGTCCATCGCCTGGGTCAATGCCGGTCATGATCCGGCCCTGCTGTATGACGCCCCAACCGACCGGTTCGAGGAGTTGGCCGGCAAAAGCCTGCCCCTGGGTGTGAATGCAGCCGGTTTTTATCCTGAATCCAGCCGTTCCCTGGACAACGGCCGGCTCCTTGCCATTGGAACCGACGGAATCTGGGAAACCCGCAATCCGGCAGGGGAAATGTTCGGCAAGGAGCGCTTCAGAGCCCTCATCCGCACCCATGCCCATTTCCCGGCCGACGCCATTTTACAGGCTATCATAGCCGCCGTTGATGAATTCCGTGGCCCCCAGTCAACTGAAGACGATATCACCTTGATTGTCGTTAAGGCGTGTTGGTGATCAATCAGAGTCGGAGGCATTTTCGATCCTACCAAAGTGAGATTACGTGTATACTTATCATATCAGCTTCGGCTGGAAAAAATACGGTCCTCTTTGCTGAGGTGTTTTTTGTCTTTGGAATTTTGGGGAGAAAAAGTTCGTTTTATGTGTAATGCCCAAGCCAGAGGCATAGATTAATCCGAAATTGTGCTCCAGGCCGAAACCTCGTGGGGTATGATAGGTCTTGGAGAACAATCAAAAAAATTCATGCGTCAGCGATGTCTCACAACATAACACCTTGAAAATAATTTTTATAAATGTTAAGAAGGATATAATCTCGAGGAACGAATTTTTCATCCCCCAAATGGTAAATTTTGAGGAATACTCTAACGGCTCGTGCTCATCGACATTACGTTCCTGGCCATATCTAGCATATCACACATAGCTGTCACAAAAGGGAATTATTGTTGAAGTTATCCAAAAACCACCAATGATGGCCTCAATCGTTCTTTGAGGCGAAAAAGCGTTATTGGTCCGGATAATATATTTTTTTGGAATAATAATCTTCCAATATCAAACCGATAACTCTGGCGCCCCTGTAAAATCCTCGGCATTGTGGCACCTTTGGCATGGAGGCAGAACTGATGCAAAAAATATTGATAGCTTTAATGATGATGGTTTTGGTTTTTTTACAGGGTGGATGTCAGATGACACCTGCAAAAAATAATGCGCCTTATCATGAGATTGCTACAACAAATGCTCAAGTTGCAAAACCTATAAAGAGTCTCAAAGACGATGCGACTGCTAATGAGATTGCTAAAACATATACGCAAATTGCTGAAACGATGAAGAGTCTTAAAGGCGATGCGACCGCTAATGAGATTGCTAAAACATATGAGCGAATTGCAGGGACGATAAAAGACCTTAATGATGATGTAACTGCCTTGGAGATTGCCAAGGTAACATACACACAAGTAGCTGAATCTGTAAAAGCACTTAATGATAATGCAACAGACAAGGAAAATGATCAGGTCACGTATTCACAAATCGTTGAATCAGTAAAAGCCCTTGATGATAAAGCAACTGTCCAACAAATTGCTGATATGCTTACGTACTTAGAGGCTGTATATATAGCCGAGCAAGATCGCCCGAAGGTAGAAAATATTGAGACAAACCTTATTGGCCGCCTTCGTGCTAAAATCAAGCGTGAAATATCAATTCTTCACAATAGAGCACTTAAGGCTTCTTCTTACAGAGGGGGATATGCGATTGCGCGGGATGCTGGAGCAGTACTCGCGCTGTACCCTCTCTCGGACGCTCCGGCTGTTATAAACGAGGCCGAAGAACTGTCGTTTAAACAAAACGAAGTGATGCGCCGTCTCGAATTGATTCGTAAGCAGCGATACAATCATTGGGCGGCAGGGCAGGCTGAGGAAGCCCTGAAAAAGCTTCGGGAAAAGGGTAAGGATGGCACGGAAGCCGGGATTGCCTATCTGTGCGTCATTGAGCCTTCTCTGCTTGAATCTTCAGTTGCCTCGCTCTATTCTTACTGTGTGAATGAAATTATGGATAAGTACAAGAAGGATGAAAGGGCAAACGTGACGAAGAAACTTACAAACCCTTCAACCGTCCGACGCAGCCTGGAGGACTTCTGATGAATGCAAGTATGATATTTGGATTCATTTTTGTATTTGTAGTAACCAACAAGTGCTACTGTCAAAACCTATCGGCTATTTATCGGCCATTGGGAGCGAATTCATCAAGCGCATATGCGATGTGGGATTCATTAAGGCAAGCATCAGCAGCGCCGACTGCGGAAGGAGACCGCCCCGTGTTGCCAGGAGTAACTGGGCGCAATCTAGAACTCCTGCAAGACGCAGTCGCAAGGAAGTATCCACGTGTTACGAAGGGAAGTTCCTTACCCATAGCCCGCAAAATCTTAGCCAATACATCACAGAGAAGCGTTCCTAAACTAAGGGGATATATGGCTGAAGCCATGTTTCTGGATCGCAATCCCGAATGGAAATACGTAAAAAATCCCAACGCTCCTCAGCACGATGTGTGGGCGAAGCCACCTGACGGAAGGCGAGGCCAAAAGACTGGCCAAGTGAAATTTATTATGAACGGCGATAAATTGTCGTACGCCAACCATATGATTAAAGACAATAAATCCGGAAATTTTTTTGTCCCAGATGATCATGTAGATCAGCTTAAAGCATACTTTAAGGCGAAGGCGGAAAAACTTAGTGCAGAAGGGGACAAAAAGGGAGCTGGGTACTATTATAGAGAAATGAATCGAGTTAAAGGAATCGGTGCGACTTCCACCCAGATCGATCATGCAACTCGGCAAGCGATTGCAGAAGCTCGACTTGTACGTGTTGCGCCATATGTATTCGTCGGTGTTGCTGCCACTTTGCTGATTGCTCCCACAATGTGGGATTATTACCAAGGGGATATCGACAGCAATGAAGCCGTCTATCGACTTATTACGGGGGGCTCTGGAGTGGCCTCGGGTATTGTTGCCGACCAAGCGCTCAAAAAATGGAAAGGAGGACTCCTTCGTGGAACCATACGGGGAAATGTCATTACCACCTTCATCGTACTGGTGGTTGATACCTCATGGCAAGTCTATGAGTACGGCGGTTTCCATACAGCCATACAATCGCCTGATTTCATATCTAATTTTGTCGGCAGTCTATCCGCTGCTTCTTGTTGGCTTGCTGGTGCCGGTGTCGGAGCAATAGGCGGTGCGAAAGCGGGAGGAGCTATCGGAGCTTTTTTCGGCCCCGAGGGCGTTCCAATAGGCGCATCAATCGGCGGCAGTGTCGGTGGTTTGGTGGTAGGATCAGCCGCTGCAGCAGCAGGCTACTTTGGAGGCTCGAAAGGCGCGAGATGGGTTATGGAGACATACTGCCCTGAGAAATTATATGATCAAGAACGTGGTTTTATTAAAAACTTGCGTGATGGTATTGATGAGTCTATTAGAAATATGCAAACCATTTAGAATGGCGGTCCAAAGATAAAAATATTGATAATAAGATTTAAAGGGAAATTACGAACGCCCTAAATTTATTTACTTTAACCAGGTCCATCAATTCTTATTCCATTATTGCTTTCCCATATATGAATATTCCGCGTTGGCTCTTCGCATATTATACTTGAATAGATCCGAATTCGAGCCTATATTCAGTATCAAAATAAACTCAAATAAACTGGTGCTCAAATGAAATCATTAAATGTCTCGAAAAACATCGTTCCTTTATCAATATTTAAGACCAAGGCATCCCAAATGCTACATGAAGTCCAACACTCGCATCACCCTATTGTGATCACTCAAAACGGTAAAGCAGCGGCAGTCCTTATTTCCCCGGCTGATTTTGACTTTCTCACAGAACAGGTTCGCTTTATCGACTCTGTCCAGAAGGGATTAACGGATGTTCAATATAACCGGATAGTGTGTGATGAAGATCTGGACCTGGAATCATGAAACTGTTTTGGACTCAAACAGCCAAGCAGGATCTAATTGATATCCGAAGGTATATTGCTACTAATAATCCGACTGCAGCCAAAAGATGGGTCGAACGGCTGAGAAATCGTGCCAGAAATGCTCTCCATTTTCCGCTTGCAGGTCGCACAGTGCCTGAAATTTCTCGTGACGATATTCGAGAATTGATCGAAGAGAATTACCGTATCGTGTATCAAGTACTGCCAGATCGTATTGTAATACTAACCGTTTTTGAGGGGCACGCGCTTTTTCCGATCAAAAAATTGAACAAATAGCCGGTTCGATCATGATTTAAAAATGGCACAAAGAACCGACCGGTTCGAGGAGCTGGCCGGCAAAGGCCTGCCCCTGGGGGTGAATGCAGCCGGTGTTTATTCGGAATCCGGTCGTTCCCTGGACAATGGCCGGCTCCTTGTCATTGGAACCGACGGAATCTGGGAAACCCGCAATCCGGCAGGGGAAATGTTCGGCAAGGAGCGCTTCAGAGCCCTCATCCGCACCCATGCCCATTTCCCGGCCGACGCCATTTTACAGGCTATCATAGCCGCCGTTGATGAATTCCGTGGCCCCCAGTCAACTGAAGACGATATCACCTTGATTGTCGTTAAGGTGGCTTGAGATTGCCGCCTCATGCCAGCCTGATGGTCACCAGGGTAACATCATCCTCCTGGGGAGCCCCGTCCCGGAACTGATTCAATTGTTCCAGGATGATGTTTTGGATGCTTTCCGCCGGCAGGTGGCCATGCTCCCGAACCGCGGCCCGCAACCGTTCCAGACCGAACATCTCACCTTGCCGGTTGCGGGTTTCCCGGACACCATCAGTATGCATCAGCACCACACTGCCGGAAGCCCAGCCGTTGCGCCAGCTTTCCTGAAAAGACAATTCCGGGATGACGCCTAAAGCCGTGCCAGGACCGTTGAGCTCTTCAAAACGCCCCCCTCTCGGGTCAAAATAAATAGCCGGCTCATGGCCGGCACGCACCCAGCAAAGCCGTCGTTGTTTCACATCGATTTCCAAAAAAAACAGGCTGGTGAATCGGCCGGTACCAGCGCTGTCCGCCACCAACAGGGTATTGACCGCTGCCAGCAATTTGGCAGGTCTTTCATAGCGGGCTGAATGAGCGCGCAGCATGGCGCGCACAGAGCTGATATACAGGGCCGCGCCGATGCCGTGACCGGAGGCATCGGCGACCACGATTCCCAGGCGGCCGTCAGGCAAAGGCAAATAGTCATAGTAATCGCCGCCCACCCGATCACAATACAAACTCGTTCCGGCCGTATTCAGCCCCTCAAAATCAAGTCCTTTTTCAGGCAACAGATTCTGCTGCAATTCCTCGGCTAGTTTCAGAGCCGACAGCAGCCGGAAACGCTGGCGCAAACCTAAAATCATCATGTTGGTATACCCGGCGATGACCCCGAATTCATCGTTGGTGGCAACCGGCACCAGACTGTTCAGATCCCCTGTGCTGACCCGTTCCAGCACCGCCGTTTGGCTTTTAAAAAGAATGGAAAGATTCTTGGAAAAAGAAACAATCAAATTCAGGGCCATACCCAGCAAGACCGCCATGATAAAAATGATTTCATATACTACGGTGCGGAGTGCCTGATTGAATAGCTTCTCATTCCTGCTCAAGATCACCAGCCAGCGCATATCATTGGAGATCACGATGGTCAGGATAATGGAGACCAGCACAATGGCCGCAATGCTGATAAAAAGAAACCGTCGCGTCATGGAAACCAAACGAACAGGCTGTAACAGGTTTGCTTCCCTAGTCTTGGCAGTGGTAATGGTCCGGCGCACCTTTGCCAGGGCCAAATCCAGGGCTGAAAAAAAGCCGACTCCGCCCAGTCCCATGATCATCTTCAAGCTGCTGTTGAAAGGCAGGCCATGAAAATGGTCCAGGTAAACCACCACCATTATGCCGGCGGTCATGATCAGCGCCAGATCAAATATGAACTGGGGCCACAAGCGGGCGATGGCGGCGTCACTGGAAATGAAGCGGCTTTCCAAGGGCTTTCGCAACATGAACATGATTCCCAACGCAGTCGATACAATCGCCCCCAGGCTCACGGGGGGCAAGGCCGCCATCAACGGTCAGATCTGGCCGCCGTAAACCGTCATCACAACCGCAGAAAACAGATAATGCAGTACAATTCGCATAAGCACAAACTCCAGGCCGGTATGGGCCATAATCGGTATTTTGGTTTTGACTTTAATGCTTTTTTGATACTATGGTTCAATTCTTTTAACAAGCATGAGGGGTATGATGGAATTTTTTTTATGTGTGGTCGGCATGGTCATGATTGTGGAAGGGCTGCCCTATTTTGCCTTTCCTGAAAAAATCAAAGGCTGGGTCCTGCGCATCAGTGAAATGCCGGAAGGGGCTTTGCGCCGCTTCGGCTTTATCCTGATGCTGGTGGGGCTCGGCTTGGTGTATATCGGCAGACATCATGGCCGCTGATCTTTGTATGTTCGCACTCTCGGATTACGACTACACCCTGCCGGAAGAATGCATTGCCCAGACCCCCGCGGCCAAGCGGGAAAATTCCAGGCTGCTGGTTCTGAATCGCCCCAGCGGCGCCGTCGCCCACCATCATTTTTTTGAACTCGGTGATTTTCTGACTCCCAAGGACATTCTGGTGGTCAACAATACAAAGGTGGTGCCGGGGCGGATATTCGGCCGCAAGAAAACCGGCGGCCAAGTGGAGGTTTTGATTCTGGACTATGTGGGCGGCCTGGAAAAGCTGAGGGCCCAGGGGGAATTCGAATGCCAGTGCTTATTGCGGGCCTCTAAAAGGGCCAAAATCGGCAGCCGTATTTTCTTTACAGAAGACTTGAGCGCCGTGGTCACCGGCTTTGCGGATAATATCTACACGCTTTGTTTCGAAGCTACAGCAAGCATAGACGATCTCCTTGAGCGCATCGGCCATATGCCCCTGCCCCCCTATATCCGCCGCGATCCACAAGCCGAAAATAGCCAGGACCGCGCTTCCTATCAAACCGTTTATGCCGCCCAAAATGGCGCCATTGCCGCACCCACGGCCGGACTGCATTTCAGCAACGAGCTGATGATGAAGATCAAATCCATGGGTGTCACGGTGGCCTCCCTGACCCTGCATGTCGGCTATGGTACTTTTTTGCCCGTGCGGGTGGACGATATCCGCCGCCATCACATGCATCCAGAGCGTTATACCCTTTCACCCGAGACCGCCGCGGCCATCAACGCGGCCCGGGACAAGGGCGGCCGGGTGATTGCCGTGGGCACCACCGCCGTGCGCACCCTGGAGCATCTCACGGATAAGGACGGCCGGCTTGTGGCCGGCACCGGTGTCTGCGATCTTTTTATTTATCCAGGTTATACTTTCCGCATGGTGGACGCCATGATCACCAATTTTCATCTGCCCCAATCCACCCTGCTCATGCTGGTGTCGGCCTTTGCCGGACGGGAGTCCATCCTGCGCGCTTACGCGGAAGCCATTCAATTGAGATACCGTTTTTACAGCTATGGCGATGCCATGTTGATCATCTGAACAGCACGAATGAATTGGAAATAGTATATGCAGAATCAACCCGCTTTCAGCTTTGAGCTTTTATCGTGGAACAATGCCAGCGGCCTTCGCACCGGCAGGATCAGCACCCCCAGAGGCAACATCGAAACCCCCATTTTCATGCCCGTGGGCACCCTGGGCACGGTCAAGGCCTTGTCTCCGGAAGAACTGCTGGCCTGCGGCGCCCAGATCATCCTGGGCAACACCTACCATTTGTATTTGCGGCCGGGTTGCGAAGTGATCGATAAATTCGGCGGGTTGCATAAATTCATGCACTGGGACCGGCCCATTCTCACCGACAGCGGCGGCTTTCAGGTGTTTTCCCTGGCCCGTCTGTCCAAAATCGATGAAAACGGCTATGCCTTTCAATCCCATATTGACGGCTCCAGCCATTTGCTCACCCCGGAAAGCGCCGTGGCCATCCAACTTTGCCTGGGTGCGGATATCATCATGTGCCTGGATCAGTGCATTGCCTATCCGGCTTCAGCCGAAGCAGCGGAAAAGGCCCTGGCCCTGACCACCCGCTGGGCAAAGCGCTGCAAGCAGGCCTGGTTTGATAGCCCAAGGCAGGGCAGCGCCCTTTTCGGTATTGTCCAGGGCGGCATGTACCCTGATTTGCGCAAACGTTCGGCCGAGGAAATCTGCGCCATTGACCTGCCCGGCTATGCCCTGGGTGGTCTCAGCGTGGGCGAGCCCAAGGAACTGATGCTGGAAATCGCGGCCCACACCCTGCCCCTCTTGCCCCCTGACCGGCCCAAATACATCATGGGGGTGGGCACCCCGGAAGATATCGTGGAACTGACGGCCCTGGGCGCGGACATGTTCGACTGCGTCATGCCCACCCGCAACGCCCGCAACGGGCAGATGTTCACCCGCCAGGGCGCCATCAACATCAACAACGCCCGCCACCGTTTCGACACCGGCCCGGTGGACCCGGATTGCGGCTGTTATACCTGCCGCAATTATTCCCGGGCCTACCTGCGGCATCTATACATGGCCAAGGAATTGCTGGCCTACCGGCTGAACACCATCCACAACCTGCATTACTATCTTGAACTCATGCAGACCATGCGCTTCGCAATCACCGCCGGCACGTTTGATACTTTCAAAAAGGACTTTTATCGGATGCGGGAAGCTGGCGATGAGACGGAAGCATAAAATTTGAACAAAATGTGAAAATGGCCGGCGGTGCTTTTCAAACAGGACCACAAAAAAATATTGAATGATTCTAAATAATTTTCTAAATATTATTTTCAAGATCGAATTTCAACTGGCAAATTCGTTTAGAGGCATTTTACATGAAATATTTACGAAACGTAGAATCCACCTAATTATGCTTTAGCCATCTATAACTGATTCATAAAAAGGTAACAACATGGATACAAGTGATGTCAACTCAATTTGCACATTTACTTTGAAGGAAAAAATCTATGCGCAATTTACATTCAATGCAGGAGTTTTAACTGGCGCATATGGTCTCTTTTTGAACAATACGATTCTTGGAATTTCTTATTTGCTATATTCATATATTGGTATTTTACTCTTGATGAGATTCACCGTATGCCCAAGGTGTCCTCATTTACATGTAGCCAATGATTGTGTTCAACTACATCCTTCAATAACCAAAATCATTGTTTCTCCAAAGCGCAAAGGACCACTTAATATGTTTGAAAATATATTATTTATTATGGTTCTTTATGGGATATTAATACTACCAATTTATTGGATATATTCGAACACAGTCATCTTTGTGCTCTTTTTAATATTCTATGGAGGTCAGCTGTTGGGATTACATCTTCATTTCTGTCGAGAATGCCAAAACCATAGCTGTATCCAAAATAGAAATAAAAATTTAAAATCAGAGTCTTAAGATTGGCTAATCGGGTAAGGGCGGGTCTCTCTCCCGCCCTCCCAACATCGACTATCATGGGGGATGACCATTTGTAAATTTTGCGGCAGAATCCCTAAAATCATTGCCCAGCAGTCCGGAGATCGATATGCGGCCGATAATCAAAACCAGTGAAGCGCATCACGCCTCACAACAGCTTACTAGACGTCTGCTCCTCCAAAAAGGGGGCTGGATGTTATTCGGTTTGATGGCTTCATTTTCCGGGATGAGGTTTTTATCCGCTTGCACGGGGTCACGCACGCAGAATGGAAAGCCGCGTCCCGGCAATTACGACGGTTCCGTTTATCTTCCTCCAGGATATATGAAACCCCGCGGCTTTCTGGATATCATTAAATGGCGGCTTACCAGCGACCGGAGTCCATGGCCGGAAAACCTTGCATCCTCATACGGGGAAACTCCGCCGGAGCGCTTCAAAAACCAAGGTATCCACTATACAGTCATCAATCATTCGTCTGTCTTAATTCAGGTTGACGGGGTGAATATCCTTACCGACCCGATCTGGTCGGAGCGCTGCAGCCCGTTCTCATGGATCGGCCCCCGTAGGGTGATTTCACCCGGCTTGCGCCTTGATCAATTGCCACCCATCGACATCATCCTGATCAGCCACAACCATTATGATCATCTTGATATTCCCACCCTGCAAAAGATCTGTAGGAAAAATGATCCGGCCGTGCTGACCGGCATGGGTAATGCTGAACTCCTTGAAGAAAACGGTATCAAAAACACCATCGAGCTCATCTGGTGGCAGTCGGAAACACAGAAGGATCTTGAATTTCACTTTGTGCCGGCCATGCATTTTTCCGGGCGCGGTTTGATCGACCGCAACAAAACCTTGTGGGGGGGGTTTGTCATCCAAACCAGCCGGGGAAGTATTTATTTTGCAGGCGACACAGGCTATGGCGGTTTTCTGAAATATGTAAACGAGCGCTTCGGGCCTTTTGCCTTGGCATTTTTGCCCATCGGGGCTTACCGGCCGCAGTGGCTGATGCAAGATGTACATCTGGACCCTGAGCAAGCAGTCCAGGTCCACAAAGAACTGAAGATTGAAAGATCCGTGGGCATCCATTTCGGCACGTTTCAACTGTCCGACGAACCGTATGATGAGCCGGGCAGATTGCTGCAGGAATCCCTGGCAAAAGCAAACATGGCGCCGGAAAGCTTTGAGGTACCTTGTTTCGGTCAAAGCAGCGTATTTCCTTTAGCCTGAAACAAAGCGGGATTTCCGGCAAAGCTTCCTCAAGCTTTTTGCGTCAACGGCTGATGCTGATTGCTTGCACGAGCGGTTGGCCGCATGATCTCGACATTCGGAATATATTCGCTTGACGCCGGCGGTGAGCTGTTGCTAAATTCATCTTTAAATCGTGGAGATTATGAATTTTTTAGGGCAGGGCGCCACCGGAATCGTAAAAGTTTGGAACCCGGTATCCGGAAAAAAAGCATTATCACGGAAAGGGACCAGCTTTAATCCTCATCGGAGGGCATTGAATTCCCATAGCGCCAAAACCGAGCTGCGGCTCTGTCCGACAAAACGACGACACAGACGAAAGCGTGTGCGATAAAGGAACCGATCGGTGCGGGTGATCCGGTAGTCTTTTTTCCGCTTCTTGTCCACGGTTTTCTGATCGATGCCTTTTCCTTTTTCTCCCTTCACACTTCTCCCTTCAGCCTTCTTAATGGCTCCGGCTTCGTACAAGAATTTCCGGTAAAGGCGCAAACGTTCCTTG
The DNA here is from genome assembly GCA_020723325.1 of Desulfosudis oleivorans. GTDB lineage: Bacteria > Desulfobacterota > Desulfobacteria > Desulfobacterales > SURF-7 > DYJD01. The sequence continues at coordinate 55,996 of DYJD01000030.1, forward strand.
GCATCCAGCACTCCGAACTCTTTCAGGCCGAAATCCAGGGAAAGAAAATCCCCCTTGTTTTTCTGCTGGACATGATAGCCGATGGAATTCCAGCGGTAATCCTCGGGTTTCGCCACCAGCCCGGCCCGCACCGGGTTGAGGTCGATATAGGCCAGGCAGTTGATCAGGGTTTCACCCTTTTCCACAATCAGGCTATTGAAGCGCTCGCCCCAGAAAAAGCCCCGGCGGCCATGGCGTTTGTTGTAAAACGGGAAAAGGTCTGCTTAAGTTCTTTGCAAAATTCAGAAAGGCTGGTCCATTTTTGTTTCAGAGACGGAATCTGGTCGTCCAGAAAGATCTGGGCTGATGAAAATCAGCCCTCAAATGTCCTAAAGCACAGGCTTAAAAATGATCATTTTTGTTCCCGGCGTAGTCAATTTTTGATGATAACTATTTGAAATATATATCGAAAAATAAAACTATACTTTTGTAATGTTATCAGCTATTTAAACCTCACGCAATGTAAACCCATCAACATCTTTCGTGAGGCGACACGGATGAATGAGAAGCAAAAGAACAAAGCAACTAAAAAAGAATACAAAAGCCCGCAACAAAAGCTGCTTCATTTTTTTAACAAAAGCCGCGACAAATGGAAAGAAAAATGCCGGACGACAAAATACAATCTCAAGCTACGTCAAAACAAGATTCGATATCTTGAGAAAATCAGAACCGAAATGAAAGAAACAATCGCTGAGCTTGAAAATGAGCTGGAGCAGATGAAAAAGAAAGAGATGGAACATAACAAGGAGAGTGAACAAGTAAAAAAAATTCCCTACCCAAGGGCTGAATCCGGCTATAGCCAATTTTGACCAACCCTTACGGATGCACAAGTTTTCCGTTGGGCATGTTTTTTTTGTTCGTATCGCTGGTATTATCTACATCAGCGCCGAGTTGGTATAGCGGACGTCTTTGGCTTTTGCGAATCGGATATTACAAGCTCACCCGGCCGAAGGAACAGGCCGATGATTGGATATGGATTATCGACAATACCATTCAGTGTGGGCAAGAGAAATGCTTGCTGATTGTGGGCATTCGTCTGAGTGCACTGCCGGCGGCAGAAACGATTCTTAATCATGATGATCTTGAGCCGCTTGCATTATTTCCGGTGACCAAATCAAACGGAGAGATCGTATATCAACAACTGGAAGAGACCATGAAAAAGACGGGCGTTCCGCGGGAGATCATCAATGATTGCGGCAGCGATATAAAAGCCGGAATTGATCTATTCTGTGGCAAGCACCCTGAGACCTGTTTTATTTATGACATAAAGCACAAAGCCACAGCGATTTCCTTTGAAGATGAGCATTTGAATATTAATAATGGCTGTCATAAAATTAGTATTTTAAAAGACCAAATAATTGACATAGAAAACGCAGAGCGTAAATTAAATTTAAGATTGAATGGAATAGAATACAAACTTAGCTTAAAAGGTTATAATCCATCTGAAACAAAAATCTTTTTTGAAAAAATAAAAAGAAATAAAACTGATAAATTCGATCCTCTGACGACTCGGTTCCCTCGCACCTGAGACCGGCCGTTGGATTTCATGGAGAACAAAATGCTCCAGTATCGTCCATTCTTAAAACAAGATCTTCAAGCCATCTGCTCATTTCCTCAGAGCGAGGAGGAGCTGTTCTATTTTTATCCAAAAGCTGTATATCCATTAACTCCAGAGCAATTGCAAAGGGCAATAGATCAGCGGTCTGATTCTACTGTATTCGTTCAAAATGGCTCTATCGTTGGGTTTGCAAATTTTTATCATTGGGAGAACGGCATCTGCTGTATCGGTAATGTTATCGTAGCACCATTTGCGAGAGGCCGAGGTGTGGCAAAATTCATCGTTGAAACAATGATCTCGCTGGCTGATCATAGGCATTCAGCAAACACCGTCCAAATATCGTGCTTTAATCAAAATATTGCTGGGCTCTTATTGTACAAGAAACTCGGTTTTACACCCTTTGACATAGAAGAACGTAAATATATTGATGGGAAAAGAGTAGCGCTCATACATATGCACTATCAATTAACCAAAACCCGATCATAGCTTTAAGGATGTAGTGTGTGTGTTTTTCTCCAGTCTTCTGAATGTCTCACGGGTCAAGCCGGTTTCCCCACCCGTCGGGACGCGACAATCAAGCTTTTTCCCAACATTTTTGTTGCCCTCGATTGCGACCCCGACCCCGAAAAAACGGCTTGTGATTCACCGATTGCCGTACTAGCCCGTTACGCTTCGCTGTTGCCCTTGCCCTCTTCCTCATCCCCGGCGGTCACCAGCCCCCATTCCTGGATGTATTTCTTGACCGTGCGGCGATCCAGGCCGGTGCGGCGGGAGACTTCCTCAAAAGTGCGGTGGCGTTGATACAGGAGGGAGCAATAGGCTGAGGTCAGGTGCTGGGCGCTGATGTCGCCGCTGTCGATATGATGTTTGAGTTTGGCGTTCAATTCCGTGGCCGCCGGCTGGAAATCTCCGGCGTAGGAACCTTTCAGCAGAACCCGCCGTACGCACTGCTCCAGCTCCCGGACATTGCCGGGCCAGGCGTAGTTCTCGCCCAGTTGTTTGTGGATCACGGAACGTACCGTGGCCACCAGCTCGGCCGAAGGTTTGCCGATCATTTTTTCCACGGTAAAGGCGAGGAGTTGGTCCAGTTCTTCCGGCGCTTCCTGCAGGCGCTGGCGCAAGGGTGGCATGGTGATGATGTCCGAGCATAAGCGGTAGTAGAAATCGTCGCGAAAGGAGCCTTTGGCCCGGATCTCATCCAGGGGCCGGTTGGTGGCGGCGATGACCCGGCCGTGAAAACGGTTTTTTTTCTGGCTGCCCACCGGACAGAAAATGCGTTCCTGCAAGACCTGGAGTAATTTGATCTGGATCTGGGCCGAAACCTCGCCGATTTCATCCAACAGGATGGCGCCATAAGGGCTGCAACGGTCGAATACACCGTTGTAATCCTCCACGGCACCGGTGAAGGCGCCCTTTTTATGGCCGAACAATTCCGATTCGATCAAGGTTTCCGGAAATTGGGAAAGATTCAGGGATACAAAGGAACGGGTAAAACTCTCCACAAAAATACGCTTGCGTTTGTCCAGGGGAATGAAACCGGAGCGGCCAATGGCCAGGGCCGCCGTACCCTTGCCGGTGCCGGTCTCGCCCAAAATCAGGGTGGAAAAATCCTCCAACCGGTTCCATAAATAGCGGTCGTAAAATTCCACATTGTGGGTGAAGACATTGTTCCACAGGTTCAAACGCAGCATTTTCATGCTGTGGCTGTTGCCCACCAGACTGCGGTCGATGAAAAAAAAGGCCCGCCGGGCTTGAAACCCCAGCTCAAAATAGCGACGGAAAAAATCTTCGGTAAAGCCCCGGCGCTGCATGAGGGCAAGGGCCTCCGGGTAAAACGGAATCTTGATGGGGGTGTCGCCGGCCTGGCTTTGATCCAGGATGAGCTTGTCAAAACGGTCTTTGAATCGATAAAAAAAATCGAACAGAAAAGTTTTTTCCAAAATAACCCGGTCTTCACCGGCATACAAATTGATATCCGCCCGCTTTTCGTTTTCAAGAACAGTGATGCGCCGGGCCACTTCCTCCACGGCCTTTTGAATGATTTCCCCCCGGCCGGCCGACGGGTATTCGCCGGCGATGCGGCCATCTAAATCGCTGCGTTCATCGCTGAAGGGATTGGCAAAGGTGGCGCGACCCACCAGACTGAAAAATTCCTTTTCACCGGCGCTGAGATGTTTTTGATTTTGCATGATTTTTATTGTTTCGTGCTCCCTTGTCTTAATCCAGGGATTTTTTCCTGCTGAACCAAATCGGACAGGCTGTACGAAATTTGCAATACAATTCCGGATCACGGCAGATGAGACAATCCCCACAGAGGTAAACCTCGTGTTTCAGGCAGACAAAGCGGGTCTCCCGGTCCGGATGATTCACACATTTTCCCATAGACTTGTTTTCAAAGATAGCTTACATTGCACGCAAGTATTGTAATGACGGCCCTTTTTTCGAGTATAAAACGCAGTGCGGTTGTCCAGCGCTGCGCTCTCTATCGTAAGTGCATGAAACCGATTGTCAAGGTTCGGCATATCATTATCATGGATGACATGGATCAATGAAGGATTTTTTCAGTGTAGCGGATCTTCCGGATGTCATGGCCATTTGCGTCGGACTTGAGCCCCTGGACAGCGAGACGATTCCTTTGCTGGCCGCCCCAGGCCGGGTGCTGGCGGAAGCAATCCAGGCGGAAACGGATTTGCCCCCCTTTCCCCGCTCCGTCATGGACGGGTATGCGGTCAGAGCCGCCGATACCTTTGGTGCCGGGGAAAGCAATCCCGCCTGCCTGCGGCTTACGGGTGAAATCACCATGGGCGCCGCGCCTGACAAGACCATTGCAGGCGGGCAAGCCATGGCCGTCGCCACCGGCGGCATGCTGCCCCAAGGGGCCGACGCCGTGGTGATGGTGGAGCATGCCGGTTTGATGGATGCGGAAACCCTGGAAGTATATCGCAGCGTGGCCCCTGGGCAGAACATGGTGGCGGCCGGGGAGGATTTTCCAGAAGGGGCCCTGATTCTGCCTGCCGGCTTACGCCTGCGGCCCCAGGAAATGGGGCTTTTGGCCGCCCTGGGCAAGGAACAAGTCCTGGTTTTCCGGCAACCGGTCATCGGTATCATTTCCACCGGTGATGAGTTGGTAGGAGTGGATCAAGTTCCCGGCCCCGGCCAAATCAGAGACATGAACACCTATACCCTGGCCGGATTGATCCAGGCCGCCGGCGCAGTGCCGCGGGTATACGGCATTGTAAGGGACAATGCCGCAGACCTGTCGGCCAAGATCCGCCTTGCGGAGCAGCAAACCGACATGGTCATCCTGTCCGGCGGGAGTTCCGTGGGCATGCGGGATCTGACCATTCAGGCCATTTCAGCCCTGCCGGATACATCCGTTCTGGTCCACGGGATTGCCATCAGTCCCGGCAAGCCCACCATTCTGGCCAAGGCCGGCCGCAAATGGATTTGGGGCCTGCCCGGCCATGTGGTTTCAGCCATGATCGTCTTCCAGGTGGTGGTGCGGCCCTTTATTGAACAACTGGCCGGACTCTCCGCCGACCAGCGCAAGCGTTTTGATATTTTCGCCATCCTCTCCCGCAACCTGCCCTCGACCCAGGGCCGGGTGGATTTCGTGCGGGTGCGCTTGTACCGGGACGGTGACCGGGTGATGGCCGAGCCGGTGCTGGGAAAATCCGCCCTGGTCAACACCATGGTCAAGGCCGATGGTTTGATCGTGATTGAACGGGATATGGAAGGACTGGAGAAGGGGGCGGTGGTAAATGTAATGCCTATCTGAAAATTTGAGATTTCAGATTTGAGATATAAAAGGCAAAAAACGGAAAAGAAGAGCAGCATCAATGAATCATCAGCGTAACATTTATTTGCATATGAAGCCCCTGGGGGAGGCCCGGGAAATCTTGTTTAAAACCTTTGCCGATTTTCCCAGGCTGGAGTCGGAAAACGTGCCTGTGCCGGAAGCCGTGGGCCGGGTGCTGGCCGGACCGGTTACGGCGGTATTGTCCTCCCCCCAGTTCCACCTGGCCGCCATGGACGGCATTGCCGTGGATGCAGCCGCCACCTTCGGCGCCGGTCCGGCAAGCCCCAAGCAATTCCAGGCCGGTAAGGACGCTTTTTTTGTCAACACCGGCCATATAATGCCGCCCGGTACCAATGCGGTGATCATGATCGAATACCTTCAAGAAGCAGAAAGTGGCGGCATTACCATCGAAGCCCCGGCCTTTCCCTGGCAGCATGTGCGCCGGGTGGGGGAAGACATGGTGGCCACAGAACAGCTATTTCCCGGCAATCATCTGATCACACCGTATTGCCTCGGCGCCCTGCTCACTGCCGGTGTGGGACTTGTATCCGTGAAAAAAAAACCCAGGGTTTTGTTGATCCCCACCGGCTCGGAACTGACTGATTACCAAAGCGTATTGACCCAGGGACTCAAACCCGGACAGGTGATCGAAACCAATTCCCATGTGCTTGGGAAGCTAGTGGAAGCCTGGGGCGGGAGTCCTGAACGCCATACTCCGGTGGGCGATGAGCCGGCCAAAATCCAATCCGTGCTGAAAACCGCCGTGGAAGGTGAATTTGATGTGGTGTTGATTACCGGCGGATCATCGGCCGGTTCCGAGGATTATGCCCGCAGCGCCATCGCCGACCTCGGGCAGGTCCTGGTCCACGGCGTCACCATCATGCCGGGCAAGCCCTTGATCATCGGCGCAATCAACCGGAAGCCCGTGTTCGGCATTCCCGGCTATCCGGTTTCGGCCGTCATTGCCTTTGAACAGTTTGTGGGCCCCCTCCTGTGCCGCCTCCTGGGGCTGCCGGAAAAGCAGCGGGAACGCATCCTGGTAACCCCCACCCGCAAAATACCCTCCAAACTCGGTGTGGAGGAATTTTTGCGGGTGAAATTAGGCAAAGTGGGCGACCGCATTGTGGCCACCCCCCTGGGCCGGGGTGCCGGCGCCATTACCACCCTCACCGCTGCGGACGGTTTAATCCGCATCCCCCAGCAAGTGGAAGGTCTCAGGGAATTTGTGCCGGTGGAGGCGGAACTGCTGCGCCCCCTTGCCGCTGTTGAACACACCCTGGTGGTGGTGGGCAGTCATGACAATACCATTGATGTACTTGCTGACCGGCTGCGGGCGGCCCACCCGGAAATGACACTCTCCTCAAGCCATGTGGGCAGCATGGGCGGTCTCATGGCCGTCAAACAAGGCGCCTGTCATCTGGCCGGCATCCACCTGCTGAACACGGAGGACGGCAGCTACAACCGCGCTTATATCCATAAATATCTGCCGGATCAGCCCGTAAAGCTTGTCAACCTGGTTCTGCGGGACCAGGGCCTGATCGTGGCCAAAGGCAATCCCAAACAAATCCGCGGCATCCAAGATCTCAGCCGCGGGAATGTGACCTTCATCAACCGCCAGACCGGTTCCGGCACACGCATTTTGCTCGACTTTCGGCTGAAGCAACTGGGCATTAGTCCCAGCGCCATCAAGGGCTATGAAAACGACGAATTCACCCATATGGCGGTGGCGGTGGCGGTCCTGAGCGGCGCCGCAGATGCGGGCCTCGGCATCTTTGCCGCGGCCCGGGCCCTTGATCTTGATTTTATCCCGGTGGTCACGGAGCAGTACGACCTGGTCATTCCCGAATGCCATTTTCATTCTGAAGGAGTTCAACTGCTGTTGCAGATCATCGCCTCCAATGATTTTAAACAAAGGGTTCAGGCCCTGGGGGGTTACCACACGCAAAAAACCGGCGAAATAATTTCCCTGCCTTAGCAGGAGGTATTTCAAATTTGGGTCGGGGTCGGTATCGGAATCGGTATCGAAATCAATTTTCTTTTTCAATCTGCCGATTCAGCAAACGCTTCATGAAAGAGAGGCTTGACTTGTTTATTCGATAATATTTTCGACCCCGATACCGATAGCGACCCCGACCCCGAAAACCAATTGCGATTGCACTGTTTAAAAGAGTTTGAAGCCTTGACAAATCCATCCGCCGACTACTACTCTTTGATTGACCACACCGCCGATTTGGGCATTCGCGTGGTCGGTCCGGATTCAAAGACACTATTTGAAAACGCCGCAGCCGCCTTGTTTGAACTGCTGGCCGATTCGGAAAACGTTACTGAACAGCTATGCTTGGGCCTTGAAATTTCCGGCCACGACTATGCGGAGCTCATGTTCAACTGGCTGCGGGAGCTGTTGTATTTACGGCACGGCAAAAATTTGATCGGCAAGCGCGTGATGATTTCATCACTCACGGAAACCGGCCTTTGCGCGCGGGTATGGGCCGAAACCCATGATCCCGAAAGGCATAGAATCGATCATGAGATCAAGGCCGTGACCTATCACCAGTTAACCGTGGAAGAAAAGGCCGAGGGCTGGACGGCTCAAATCATTTTCGATGTTTAGATTAAAGGGAGTATCCATGGAACTGAAACAACTCAACGAATATTGCTGGGAGATCCCCCGCAGCGGCGCCATGCGGGTTCCCGGACGGCTTTACGCCAGCGCCGCCATGATCCGGGAACTGGCCCAGGACGAGGCCGTGCGCCAGGTGGCCAATGTGGCCCATTTGCCGGGCATTGTGGGGGTTTCCCTGGCCATGCCGGACATTCACTGGGGGTACGGCTTTCCCATCGGCGGCGTGGCCGCCTTTGACTGGGAAAACGGGGTGGTCTCCCCCGGCGGGGTCGGCTATGATATCAACTGCGGCGTGCGTCTGGCGGCCGGCAATCTGACCGAGCAGGATATTCGCCCCCTGCTTTCGCGCCTGGCCGATACCCTGTATCGCGAGATCCCCTCTGGCGTGGGCTCCACCGGGCCTCTCAAACTGTCCAAAAAAGACGAACAGGCCGTCCTTACCTTGGGCAGTCGCTGGGCCGTGACCCAGGGCTTTGGGGAAGACCAGGACATTCTCCACACCGAAGACCAGGGCTGCCTGGAAGGCGCTGATCCCCAGGTTGTGAGTGCGCGCGCCCTGGAAAGGGGCCTGCAACAGCTCGGCACCCTGGGCTCGGGCAATCATTTTGTGGAAATCGGCATGGTGGCGGAAATTTATGCTGAAGACATCGCCGCCCGTTTCCATCTGTTTAAAGGCCAGGTCACCGTAATGATTCATTCCGGCTCCCGTGGGCTCGGCTATCAGATCTGCGACGATTTCCTGGCCCATACTGCCAGGCTGGCCAGTGCCCAAGGAATCGTCTTGCCGGACCGGCAGCTTTCCTGCGCGCCGATTCAATCCGACGACGGCCGGCGTTATCTTGCCGCTATGGCCTGTGCCGCCAATTATGCCTGGGTAAATCGCCAAATCCTGATGCACCGCACCCGCGAGGTTTTGATGAAAGTGCTGGGCATAGGCCCCCGGGATCTGGGCATGGGGCTTATCTACGATGTCTGCCACAACATCGCCAAAAAAGAAGAACATCTCGTCGGGGGCCGTAAAATGACCCTCTGCGTCCATCGCAAAGGCGCCACCCGCTCCTTTGGACCGGGCCATCCTTCCCTGTGCCCGGACTATCAGGCCACCGGCCAGCCCATCCTGATTCCGGGGGATATGGGCACCGCCTCCTATGTTCTGGCCGGTACGGAAAAGGCCATGAGCGAAACCTTCGGCTCCACCTGCCATGGCGCCGGCCGGGTGCTGAGCCGCACAGCGGCTAAAAAAGCCAGCCGGGGCAGAGCCATTCACCGGGAGCTGGAGGAGCGCGGCATCCTGGTGCGCTGGACCGGCCGGGGAACCCTGGCAGAGGAAATGCCCGATGCTTACAAGGATATCACGGAAGTGGTGGATGTGGTTCACGGCGCCGGTCTGTCAAGAAAAGTGGCGCGCATTAAACCTCTGGTTGTGATCAAAGGCTGATTATATTTTGCCGGGTGTTATTCCGCGTTGACCGTGATGGTCAGTAGTAATTTCTCTTTGAAAACCTGTTTTCTATTGACCACCAGCGTGACTTCCATGCCATGCTTGCCGGCCTCCATGGGCAGGTGAAACCAATCCTTCTTGCGATCCACCAGGGCATTGGGCCAGACGGTTCTGATGAGCATATCATTGGCCGGGACCTTTTCACGGGGTATGGGCGCTTCCCGGTTGGCATAGGGGATACCATCGAACATGAAGTTGCTCACCGCATCTTCTTCTTGGATATAGAAGGTCTTGTTCCAATCAATTTCCATTTCCTGGGTGGTCTTGTTTTTAATGATCAGGCGAAAGGCATAATGGTAGTCTCGTGACAGAATCGGCGTGATGCTCACATAGTAGAGCTCGTTTTCAACGAATTGAAATTTCGGATCACTAGTGGAGACGACGGCGGAAGCACAGGCATGCAAAAAAAAAAGCAGTACCAAGCTGCTGAACAGAAAAGATCTGCACCCTGAAAGTATTTGCATCGTTTTCGATCCTGTTGAGAAAATGGCCCCTTCCAGCATGGTCATGCTGTCTTGCGGACGGATTGCGCAGTATAAATCTTGAAAATTCCCATCCGTCAAGTTTTTTTTCCTCCACCAAACCCCAACCCATAAGTGTGGCAAAGGCTACATAACGGTTGTGATTATAATTTCATAATTACCTATGAAATTATTTTCATAGGCCACCATCCCCCATAGAGGCAAAATTTATCCATCTAAAATTAATCATTTGAATTTATAACATTTAAAATCTTTTCTGAAAAAAACCACCTAAAAACAAATTTTGGCGTAACTATTGCTGTACAGAAAGCACGTTACTGGCAACAATCGCTCTTTGCATGATTTGCAAATTGATGAAACAAACTAATGAAGCCAAACCTGCCGTGAGGCTGGTGAAGGAAACGGCGCGGATTTTAAGAAAAAAGCCGGACTGCCTGAATGAACAAAAAGAGGTGAATGATGAATGCAACAGTAAAAAACATGTATGGAATTTGGTTGGCTATCTTAATGGTATTTTTATTTGCCGGTCAATGCTTTGCTTTCGGCATTGTGAATCAATTCGGCAAAGAAATCACCATTGCAGATCAAACCGGAAGCGGCACTGGCTGGTACGGCGCCCAAGAGGACAATGAAGTTGAGCCGGGCATGGTAACCGGACAGGCCTGGGACCTGGAAGGTTTTTTCATGAATGGAACCACGTTATCCATGATCGGCGGTTTCAACTTCCTCACCGGCAAAGACACTTTCTTTTCCGGTGACATTTTCATTGATGTTGATGGCAATGCCAAATACGGACCTACGAATAACCAACCCGGTAGCAACGGCTATCGCAATGTCGCCAATAGTTTCGGGTATGATTTTGTCCTTGACATGGATTTTGCGACCCTGAGCTACAACATTTACTCACTGACCACCACGTCCATTGTGAGATCGGTTTACTACAGGGCGAATTACGGCTCCAATCCATGGCGATATATAAGCGGCGGAACACTGCTCGGCAGCAACAGCTTCCAATATATTCCTGGACTTACTAACGACGCTGTCGGCGGTCTCTTGGGCGGTAGCCACAATGTCGTCACCGGAATCGATCTGTCTTTCCTGGACCTGGCGTCTTTGGACATTATCACCCATTTTACCATGGGTTGCGGCAATGACAATTTGATGGGAAAGCGTGAGGCCGCCCCGGTGCCGGAACCGGCCACCATGCTGCTTCTGGGAACCGGCTTGGTCGGTTTGGCGACTCTGAGACGTAGGTTGAAGAAATAGGCAAGCAAGAAAGTTGTCTCCTTCTGCTGAATGAACAAAGGGGACCGTTGTGGAGGGTCCCCTTTGTTCTTTGACAAGAAAAGCGCAAACCCATCCAAGATTCAACTTGCTATTCATATGACTCAGCCTTTGGTTTGGAATGATCATCAATCATGGTGTGGAGATACGCCCATGGCTGACTACATACAAAGAAAGTTCAAATCCGACAACGACGGCAGGCGCACCGGAACGGATCGAAGACTATTTTCTTATACGTCTTATATTCCGGAAAGACGCAATGGATTTGATCGCCGATCCGGTGAGGACCGCCGCTCCCTGCCACGCACCCAATAAAAGCCCCCATAAAAAGACGATTGCGCCGCCGCAACTGCCCGGACTTTTTTTATTCCCTCACAATCCTTTGAATTGACACCATGAAATCTTTCGGATATGTTTCACTGAAATAAAGTACAAAAAACATATCGAACCCTCCGAGAGTTACCGAGAGACCGCATGGAGATAAAAGCACCGGTTAGTCGGCACGATAACCAAGATGTTCAAGAAATTCCCACCTGGGGATCACCGCTGCACGATATTAATCAGTTCCTTGAATTCACGATTGAAAAAGCCATCAGCATCATGCAGGCCAAAGCCGGTTCCTTGTTGCTGCTGGATCCCAAAACCCGCAAACTGTTTTTTAAGGTCGTAACCGGTGAGAAAAAAGAAAAAATCAAAGAATTCAAAATCGAATTGGGGGAAGGGATTGCCGGCACCGTGGCCCAGACCGGCAAACCCCTGCTGATTCGGGACGTTTCCCAAGATCCCCGCTGGAATCGCTCCATAAGTGATTCCATCGGCTTCCAGACCCGCTCGATTGTTTGCGCTCCCATGAAAATCGGAACAGAAACCATCGGTGTGGTGGAAATCATTGACAAGGCCGATGGCGGGCAGTTTCAAGAAACGGATTTAAAAATTTTAATGGAATTCGCCGATCTGGCGGCCCAGGGCATCGGCAATGCAGGCCAGGTTGTTATTATAAAACGCGAGAACAAGGATTTACGGGAAAAACTCGACAATAAATACCGGCTCGTGGGTGAAAGCCGGGCCATTAAAAAAGCCCTGTCCGAAGCCCTCAAAGTGGCTGACTCCAATGCCACTACCCTGCTTTTGGGCGAGAGCGGCACTGGCAAGGAATTACTGGCTCGCTTGATTCATAGCGCCGGTCCCAGAAAAAACAAAGCCATGATCGTGCTCAATTGCGCGGCCCTGCCTGAATCACTTTTGGAGGATGAATTGTTCGGCCATGAAAAAGGGGCCTTTACCGGCGCAGTCGGACGCAAGATCGGCAAGTTCGAACTGGCGGATGGCGGCACCATATTCCTTGATGAGATCGGTGAGATGAGCCCCGGAATGCAGGCCAAACTCCTGCGGGTTCTCCAGGAAGGCGTGTTTTACCGGGTGGGGGGCAACAGCCCGGTATATGTGGATGTCAGGGTGATATCCGCCACCAACCGCAATATCGACCAGGAAGTTGCCGAAGGCAAATTCAGGGAAGATCTGTTTTACCGCTTGAATGTGGTCAGAATCGAAATACCGCCGTTGCGGGAAAGAAAGGAAGACGTTCTCCTGATTGCCGAGCATTATCTGAATCTGTTCCAACAAGAACGGGGGATTCAACGCATTACCATTTCGAAGAATGCCTTGGAAAAAATGACGGCCTATGACTGGCCCGGCAATGTTCGTGAACTGCGCAACGCATTGGAACGGGCCGTTGTCATGGGGAATAAAAAAGAAATACTGGCGGAAGACTTGCCGATACTCGCGTCCAAAACAGACTACCCGGGCATCCAAGTGGGCATCACCCTGAATGAAGCCCTGAACCGCTTTAAAAAGGAATTCATCAAACTGAATCTTGCGAGTACCCAGGGCAACCGCAGCAAGGCCGCAAAAATAATGGGGATTCAGCGCACCTACCTGTCACGCCTGCTTTCCAAATATCAATTGTAACCCGATTGTAGGATTTTATTCCATGGTTGACTGAATGTTCAGGTCCTGAATTTTGTACAGCAGAGTCTTATAGCTTATTTTTAATATTTTTGAAGCCTTGCTCCGATTCCAGCCGGTTTTCTCCAAAATATAGCTGATGGCTTCCTTTTCAATGCGATCAACGGCTTGCCGCCGGATTTCCTTTAAGGAAAAGGAATCAAGCTGGATATCATCGCGACGGAGCAGCCCCCCTCCAAAGGATGCCATGGATTTCAAAGACAAGGGGTCCACCGCGGCCGGCGATTCCGGTGAGGGGGTGGAGATAAAAAGCTCATCAATGATTTCATCCCAGCCCCCAAGGACCAATACACGCTTCAGCACATTCTGCAGCTCGCGCACGTTACCGGGCCAATGATATTTGGCCAGCTTTTGCAACACGCCGCTGCCGGGTTTCAACATATGTTTGTTGTTGAATTTGGAAGTATAAATGGTGATATAGTAATCAATCAAATGGGGAATATCTTCCGGCCGCTCGCGCAAGGGCGGCACATGGATTTTGATGATATTCAACCGGTAAAACAAATCCTCGCGGAACTTGCGCTCCTTGATCTCCAGTTCCAGATTATGGTTGGTGGCCGCAATCAGCCAGGTATCGGTTTTCAGTTCCTTTTCAGAGCCCAGGGGCGCGAATTCCCCGCTTTGCAGCACATGCAGCAGTTTGGATTGCAGCAACAGAGGCATATCGCCGATTTCATCCAGAAACAAAACCCCGCCGTTGGCTAGTTCGAATTTGCCGCGTTTTTTTTGTTCAGCGCCGGTAAAAGCCCCTTTTTCATAGCCGTAAAGTTCGCTTTCCAGCAAACCTTCCGGCAGGGCCGCGCAGTTCACCTTGACAAAAGGCTTTCCCAGCCGGGGGGAATTCTGATAGAGATTTTGAGCCACGACTTCTTTGCCCACACCGGTTTCACCTGAAATCACGATGTTCAAACCCGTGTCGGCCACATGCTTGATCAGGTCGTTGATGCGCTCAATTTCCTTGCTGATACCAATGATCGGAGGACCCATTTTTAAGAGTAATCCCTTTATTTAAATTAATGTAAGGCCATGTCCGGAACCGCATTGCCGACCCCCGGTACGCTTATTCGCTATCGGCCTTTTTATTCTTTTTCTTTTCAATCAGGTCGACCACGATCTTATCCAGTTCAATCAAATCAATGGGTTTTTCCAGGACCTTATCCGCCGAAGCCTCCAGGGCCAGAATCTCCGGGTGTTCCCCCCAACCGGTGATGGCGATCACCGGCGTATCCGGATATTTTTTTTTAACAATGGCAATGATTCCCACCCCGCTGATGTTGGGCATGACAATATCCGTGATGACCACATCAAACCCTTCTTTTTCCGATTCGATCTGCTTCAGTCCATCCAAGCCGTTTGTGGCCGTGGTTACAAGATAGTTCTTCTTGGAAAAAAATTTATTATATGTACCAAGGATTACCTGACTGTCATCGATGATCAACATTTTGTACTGTTTGCTCATCCTTACCTCTGCAACCGTTTTCCAGCCGTCATGACATCCCTATGTCATCCATTTCACAATATAGGCAAAAAAAAGCTTCACTCTGCTATTTATGTAAAAAAATCGATATGTTTTAACAATGAGAAACTATTTCATTTATTTCATATAGCATTCCCGTCATTAGGGCAAGCACAATCTGCACTCCGGCCCCATTTCCCTTCCCATCCTGCTTGGCTGAAAAATAATGAAAAAGTTCCTATTGATTATCCAGCAGAAGAAAAATATAGAGATATGGTTATGTTTGACATAGAGCAAACCAGCCGATCGCTGCTATTGGAGTCTGTTGAATGAGAAAGATCGCAATCGCCATGGCCAAGGGTGGGGTGGGTAAAACAACCACGGCGGTGAATTTGGCCCACGGCTTGTCCATGCTGGGACATCGGGTGCTGTTGGTGGACTGCGACACCCAGGGCCAGACTTCCAAGTTTTTAGGCGTGAAACCGGCCTACGGCCTCTATGAATTTGTTACCGGGCGGGATAAGCACGGCGAATTCGTTTCCAAAAAAGAAGTCATTTTCGCCTGCCGCAAGAATCTGTGGTTGCTGGCCGGCGGCATCGGCCTGGTGGAATTAAAAAACTGGCTGGGCGAGCAGCCCCGGGACGTGCGCCAGACCATACTGGGTAAAGCCCTGGTGCCCAAACAAGGAAGTCTGGATTATTTGATATTTGATTGCTCACCGGGCTGGGATGTCTTAAGTGTCAATATACTCATGGCCGTGGAGGAAGTCTTGTGCCCGGTGGCGCTGCAAGCTCCATCCTTGGAAGGACTCAAAACTTTTTTCAGCTATTTGTTGTCTGCCCAGAAACTGAATACGGTTCTGCAATTAAAATACATCCTGCCCACCATGTTCGATCAGCGCACGCGCCAGAGCCCGGAGATCCTGAATCAGCTCAAGCGCATGTTCAAAAAGCAGATCTGTGATCCGATTCATTACAATGTTCGTCTTTCAGAAGCCACCTCATTCGGCCAGACCATCTTTGAATTCCAGGACAAGGCAGTGGGGGCTGATGGCTATCGGAAACTGATCAGGAGAGTGAATCAAGATGGGCTCTGACGGAAATCAACCGCCGCCTGTTGTTGAAGACGATTGCCCAAAACAGAAATTCCGTTTAAAACGAGAGGACATACAAGCATGAAAACACGGCAACAGCTTGCATTGAGCAACGAAGGTTTTACCTTTATCGAACTCATGGTGGTGATTGTCATCCTGGGTATTCTGGCCACCATCATCACGGTCAACTTCATGGAGGCGCCGGGCGAGGCCCGCCAGAAAAAGGCCCGCATGGATATTGTGGCCCTGGAAGGGGCCTTGAAGATGTACAAGCTGGACAATGGACTATATCCCACCACTGAGCAGAGCTTGACCGCCCTGGTGGAGGCGCCCACGGTGGGAGTGCTTCCCAAAAAATGGCGCAAGGGCGGCTATCTTGATAAAAAAAAGGTGCCCAAGGATCCCTGGGGAAATGATTTTGTCTACCTCAGCCCGGGCCTGCAAGGGGATTTTGATATTCTTACCTATGGTGCGGATGGCGCCGTGGGCGGTGAAGATGAGAACAAGGACATCAGCAACTGGGACAGCGAATAATCCTCGACCAATGGGTTTCACCCTGGTGGAGCTTATCATGGTCATGGCCGTGATCGCCATCATGCTGTTCGTCGCCACTCCGCGCTTTTCGGATTTTCTTTTCAGCGATGCCGCCGATTCCGCCATCCAGTATCTGCTGGTCAACATCAGCCAGTTAAAAGCCGGCGCGGTTCGCAATCAGCGGGATGCGGTGCTGCATCTGGACCTCGGCAAACAGCGCTCCTGGGTAACGGATGAGACCACGGCCTCGGAAGAGGACGCCCAGAAGGCCATGGAGAATTCCACTTCCCTGCCGGAAAATCTGCGTTTGCTGGATGTGGAATTTTTTGGAGCAGGAACCGTGTCCCAGGGGGTTGCGGAAATTCATTTTTATAAAAAAGGCTATTCCGACCGGGCCGTGATTCATCTGGCAGGTAGTGGTGAAAAACCGATTTCCCTGATTATCGAACCCTTTCTTGCAAGTGCCACCATGGAGGAAGCCTATTATAGCTTCAAGAAATGATGCTGAACATCCCATCATGGAATAACGCCCGGGGATTTACCCTGCTGGAGGTCATGCTGGCCCTGGCCATCATCGCGATTGCCCTGACCGCCGTTTTTCACCTCCAGGCCCAAACCGTCATCATGGCCAACAACACCCAATTCTATTCCATTGCTCCGCTTTTAGCCCAGCAAAAAATGGCGGAAATCGAGAACGGTCTGACCAAGGGGCAGGATGAAGGCAGCGGCGACTGCGGGGAAAATTTCAGCGGCTACAGCTATCATTTTTCAGTGGAATCGGTTCAATCCGAGGCCCTGGGCCAGGTTGCCGCTGATCTGAAAAAAATTGATGTCACCGTTTCCTTGAACAATGGGGAAAATTCTTACAGCCTGAGGGCCTATGCTTTCCTTTCGCCATGATTCCATGACCGGCATGCCTTCCAAGAGCCGCCACTTCCAAATAGGCACGCATGCCGTGGAAATGACCATTGCGAAAAATGCAGCGGGATTCACCCTGCTTGAGGTGTTGCTGGCTGTATTCATCTTCAGCATCGTCATGGTAACTGTCTTTGGTTCGTTTCACCTCCTTTTCTCGGACACGGCAGCAGTCCAAGAGCATTTACAAGCCTATGAAAGCGCCCAGACCTGTTTTGCGCGCATCATGGCCGATCTTGCCGCCATCCAAATCACGGATAAATTTATCTACAAACCTCCGGAATCCCGGGATGCGGCCGACCCGTATCGGCTGGTCTGCGAAAAAAACAACTCGGCCGGCGGCGGCGATTCTCCCAAATTGCGTTTCGCATCCATTGCCCATCTGCCCCTTTCAGGCCGGACAGCCGGCGGCATTGCCGAGATTATTTATTATCTGGATGGCAAAGAAAGCGAAAAAAAAGTGCTGCGCCGGGCAGACAACCATGTGCTGGAACCGTCTGCCGAGACCTCCGGCCATGATCCGATTTTATGTCGCAATGTCAAGTCCATCCGGTTTGTCTTCCTGGATCAGGACAGGGCCGAACACGAAGCTTGGAATTCGGATGAGGAAGAATTCGGCTTTGCCACCCCCAAGACAATCCGTATCACCCTGGAGATCGAAAACGAAACCAGAGTGCATCCCTTTGAAACCACCGTGATGCTGCCGGTTTGGCGTTTGAAGAAAGAGGGGGTTCTGTAAGTGAAACCGCCCTTTCTTCAGAACAAAAACGGCATTGCAGTGTTGATAACCCTGACGGTGATTGTCTTGCTCATGGCCGTTGTGATGGAATTGAACCGCAAAGTCGGATCATCCATGGAAATCACCGCCGTGGTGCGCAACCGCATCACCCTGAGCCACATGACCGCCTCGGCCGTCCAGGTGGGGATGGCCGCGCTCATCAAAGACAAGATCGATTCCGGCAACGTGGATTCCTTGCAGGAAGAATGGGCCGACCCCGCGGCCCTCAATGCCCTTCTGGAGGAGATCCCCTTTGAGCACGGCAAACTGGCCCTGGCCGTCAGCGATGAGCTCGGCCGCATTCAAGTGAATGCCCTGGTAAAATTCCCGGACAGCCAGGCGCCCAATGACGCCCAGTTCCAGATGTGGCTGCGCTTTCTGCGTTTTGTCCAGCCCCCCGAAGGCCCGGGTGACGACGATATCAGCCCCATGTCCATAGTGGATTCAATCAAGGACTGGCTGGATTCCGGCGACAACGATGCCATCACCGGCGCCAACGGAGCCGAATCGGATTACTATCAGACTCTTGATCCACCTTATCATTGCCAGAACGGTCCCATGCGCGATGTCAAGGAATTGCTGCTGGTAAAAGGCGTGAAAAAATTGTTGGAAACCCTGGGCAGTTCGGATTTGATCGCCGGATATCTGACGGTCCACGGCATGACCGAACAGGAAGGCCAGAAATTCAGCTTTCCCGGCAAAATCAATATCAATACCGCCCCGCTGCCGGTGCTGGCAGCCCTGATTCCGGACGGCGAAAACCCCAGCCTGGCCCAAGAGATCATCGCCTATCGGGACGAGATGTCGGCCGGGAAATATGTCCATGATCTCACCAATCCCAATTGGTATAAAAGTGCCCCGGGGCTTGCCAATGTCACCATTGATCCGGAATTGCTCACGGTTCAAAGCGATTTTTTCCGCATCGAAGCCGCGGCCGAACTGGACGGCGTCAAACAAACCGCCATTGCCGTGGTCCAGCGGGAAAAAGATAAAAAAACAAGCAAATGGCAATGCCGGGTCTTGAGTTGGGAGCTGGAATAGATTATAGCCTTATCGTTACAGAAGAACGAAAATTATAGAAGTGCATTTGGTCTATGAGCAGAAAATTTTTCGGCATTGACATAAAACAGGATACGGTGTCCGCCGTGCTGATCCAGAGCGGCATGAAGGGCATTGAAATCACGGCCCATGCGCTTGTGCCCCTCACGGATTTTCCCGAGTCGCAAGACCGGGTGGCCGCTGCCTTGAAAAGCATTACCGCCGGCATGAATATCGCGGATGCCCTTTGCCTGGTATCATTCCCGGCAGACCGGGTTTCCTTTCGAAACCTGAGTGTGCCCTTCCGGGAAACCAAAAAGATCAAACAAGTGCTGCCCTTTGAACTGGAGCCGAGCCTGCCGATTCCCATTGATGAAGCGGTCATTGATTTTTGTATGCTGGATTTGCCCCAACCCGCGGGGATGACCGGTTTGCTGGCAGCGGCCATGACCAAATCCGCGGTTGCGGATATCCGCGCCGGCCTGTCCGCCGCCGGCATAGAAGCCCACACCCTTTCGGTGAGCGGACAGCACACGGCCCATTGCCTGAACCGCCGTTCCAATATCCCGCCCCAGTTTCTGCTGATCGATTTGGACGGCCGGCAGGCCACCCTTTTCGTTGTTCACACCGGCCAGGTCTGCCTGATCCGTTCCCTGGGCCTCAGCCATGATCCCAAGCACAGCCTGGAGTTCCTCAGCGCCAATATCCAGCGCACCCTGGCAGCCGCCGGAGATATTCTGGGCACAGCCTTTGCACCGGAGGAGATTCATCTCACCGGCAAAGGCGCCATGACCGCCGCATTTGCGGAAGATCTCGGCCGCCTGCTGGCCGTTCCGGTTCACATGGTTGATCTGGTTCAGAACAGCGGCTTTGCCTTTCTGGAAGCGCCCGTGGATGACTGGCAACCGCTTTTGATGAACAATGCCCTGGCCCAGGCCCTTTGCATTGAATTGGGCTTCCAGGGCTTCAATTTCGGTGGCCGGCCCTTCACTGCCATGAAACAGTGGCTGGCTTATAAAAAGAATTTCATGCAGATCGCTTTTTTAACCGGGGCGGTCCTGGTGGCGGCCCTTGTCAACCTGCTGCTGGATTTTAACGCCATGCGCAAGCAGGGCAATGCCTTGGACCTGCGGATTCAATCCCTCTTCCGCTCCACCCTGCCCCAGGTCACCAAAATCGTTGATCCGGTGCAGCAAATCCGGGCGGAGATCAAAACCATCCAGGATCAATCCTCCCTGGCCGGTGAAACCGAACGTAAGGCCCGGGCCATTGATATTCTGAACGACATCAGCAAGCGGATCCCGGAGCAGGTGGATGTGGATTTGACCCAATTTGTCATCGGCCCGGACAGCGTCATGCTCACCGGTGATACCGCCACCTTCAATATGGTGGATGACATTAAAGTCTATTTGGAGAAAAGCGACTTGTTTTCAGCCGTGACCATCAGCTCGGCCAATACCGATCGGACCGGAAACCGGGTGATTTTCAAACTGAAGATTCAGATATGATCGCAAAAATAAAACTCTATATTGAAAGAAAGCTGAACCACCGGGAACAGGTGGTTGTTTACACCGCTGCCGGCGCCATCCTGCTGCTGGTGATGATCCAACTCATCATTGCCCCCATTGCCGCCAAACGCACCCGCATGCGGCAAGGCATCCAGAGCAAGCTCACCACCCTAGGCGAAATCAAAAAACTGAGTCAGGAATATGCGGCCCTGAAACAGACTTCCGATTCATCTTCCCAGCGCATTGCCGACCGGGAAAAGGAATTCACCCTTTTTTCTTTTCTGGACAAGCTCTCCGGAACAGTGGGGGTCAAAGACAAGATCAACTACATGAAACCGTCGACAAGCAATATTGCCAACAGTTCCCTGAAGAAATCCAGTGTGGAAATGGAACTGCGCAATATTTCCATTGAACAATTGACCAATTTTTTGCACGGCATTGAAACCTCCGGCAAAATGGTGAGCGTCAAGCGCCTTTCCATCACCAAAAAGGACAAGCAGGACACGGCCCTGGTGGTTGTGTTGCAGGCGGAGACCTTTGAATCATGACCAGGGACGGCATTGGCGATAAATAAAACATGAGCAGATCAAAAATCATCACATTATATACCGCCTATGTTTTGACCAATGTCGTCTTTTTTGCCTATTTTCTGTTTCCGGCAGATGCGGTCAAAATGCATCTCATGGCCTTTTTGCGGGATAAAGTGCCGGAAATGGAAATCAGCGTGGACGATCTGAAACCGGCCTTTCCGCCGGGATTGAGTCTGCAAAAAGTGGGCGTTCACTATCAGGGCCATCCGGTTTTTGACGCGGAAAAGCTCAAATTGTCCCTGGGAATACGCTCGCTTTTGGGCAAAGAGCTGGGACTCGGGTTCACCTGCCGGGCCTATGAAGGCCAGGCCGGCGGGGATGTCCATTTCTCCATGACCCAAAATGGGCGGTTTTCCGCCGAGGTCCTGCTGACGGACATCCAATTGCAGGCCATGGATGTGCTTAAAAATTTTCTGCCCCACGACTTGTCCGGAAAGCTGAACGGCAGTGTCACTTTGACAGTGGACGGCCCGGCGGATCAGTCGGCCCAGGCCAATTTGCGCCTGACCGGCGCCGCCATCGAGCTGGCCGAACCCTATTTCGGCATCGATCAACTCAGTTTTAATGAAATTGAGGCCGGGCTGTCCCTGAGCAACAACCGTTTGACCATTGACCGTTTTAAAACCAAGGGGGCGGATGTGGATGGCAGCCTGTCCGGCTCCCTGATGCTGCGCAGTCCCCTGAACGCAAGCATCCTGAATATCCTGGGTGACGTGCTTCCGCAGCCGCTGCTGATGGATAAAATCCGCCAGAAGCTGCCGCTGGATGCCTTGCTCAAAAAAACCGGAAAGCAGAATATCGCTTTCCGCATCGACGGTACGGCCGCAAGTCCGAAATTTTCGTTACGGTAATGGACTTAGCGGCATATTTTTACAGGATCGGCTGATGAATTACGCCTTCACCATCATCAATCTGGTTTTAATCACCTGCTTGTCTTTTTTCGGGGTCAAGGGCTGCTATCGAATGGCCGCGGTTTTTCCACCTCCGGAAGAGACGGTGGAAACCGTGGTGGGTGTTCCGAAGCCCAAGGCCGACACCGGCAGCCTGCCCTTGTCAGCCTATAACACCATCATTCAGCGCAATCTTTTCAACACCCAAAAGGCCAAAGACGGCGGCGCCCCCAAGGTGGATATTGATGCCCTGAAACAAACCGAATTGAGCCTGAAACTCTGGGGCACGGTCACCCGTGACAAGGACAAGGGGGCCTATGCCGTGATCGAAGACACCAAGGAGCGCAGGCAGAATCTGTTTCGGCTGGGCGACACAGTGCAGAATGCCGTTGTCAAACTGATCCTGCGGGAAAAAGTGGTGCTGACCGTCAACGGCCGGGATGAAATCCTTTCCATGGATGAGAAGGAAAAGCCGGCAAAAACACCGGGAGCCCAGATGGCGGCCGCCGGTTCCGCGCCGCCGGACGGGGCCGGGGCCCAGCGGGTCACCCTGATGCGTTCCCAGATCGATTCCGCCATGGAAAACGTGACCGAACTCATGGGCCAGATCAAGGTCCGGCCCTATTTTGAAAACGGCCAGCCCGAGGGCTTGATGCTCAGCAGTATCAATCCCCAGTCCATCTTCCGAAAGATGGGCTTGCGCAACGGGGATGTCATCACCGGCGTGGATGGGCAGAAGATCGAATCCGTGGATGATGCCCTGAAATTTTATGAAAGCATGCGCTCGTCCCCTGGTATGAAGCTGGATATCAAACGCCAGGGACGGCCCAAGACGATTGAATATTCGATTAAATAGGGAGAGAATGCCGCCGGGATCAAAATTGTGAGCCCACAACGGCCTGGATATTGAAGATATTTAATGATCGCCACAGGAATCACCCATGAATGCTTTTTGTACCCTGAATAAAAAAATCGCCTTGTTTGTCATCTGCATTCTCACCTTGTTGTGGGTAGTTGCCCTGCCCGGGCCGCGTGCCCAGACCCATGAGGAGATGGAAACAGCGCCGGGTATGCAGGCACCGCCGGAAACCGAGGTTCCGGAAGCGGAAGTCATGCCGGCGCCGGAAGTCGATCCCGGCCTTGAGCCCATGCCGGACAGGGTCATCCCGCCGCCCCGGCCCCAGACCGAAGCCTTCGGCCGCTCTGCCGGGAGCATGCCGCAACGGGACACGGAACCGCAGGCTATAACACGACCGGGTTCCGGAACAAGCTTTCCCAGGCCGCAGCCGGGAGGAACCCCGGGCCGGACAACCCAGTCCTCCGGGCCTCAAAAGGCCGGGGCAGTTGATCCCATCAAGTCCGTGGAAGATACCAAAAACGAAAAAGACCCGGCCAAACGCTTTGTATCCATTGATTTTAACAATGTGGATATCCAGGTGTTCATCAAGTTCATGAGCGAGCTCACTGGCAGGAATTTTGTGGTGGATGAAAGGGTCAAGGGCAAAGTGACCATCATTTCTCCCTCCAAGATTACGGAAAAGGAGGCTTTCAAGGTGTTTGAATCCGTGCTGGATGTCCACGGATTTGCCACTGTCAAGGCCGGCGAAATCGTCAAGATCATTCCGGCCCCGGATGCCCGCACCAAGAACATTGAAACCCTGCTCAAGGAATCCAGCCGGGAAACCGACGACAGAATCATCACCCAGATCATGCCGCTGAAATACGCCGGGGCAGAAGAAGTCAAACGCCTTTTAGCACCCTTGATTTCCAAGAACAGCGTCCTGCTCTCCTACCCCCAGACCAATATGCTGATCATGACCGATACCTATTCCAATGTTCAGCGCCTGCTGCGCATCATCGACGCCATCGATGTCACCGGTATCGGCCGCGAAATTTCGATTATCCCCTTGCAGGCCGCCGATGCCGCCAAACTGGTGAAAATCCTGGAAACCATTTTCAAGGAAGATGTCCGGGCCGGCAAAGCCGCCACCCCGCCGCCCGCCCCGGCCGCTGTTGCTGAAACCACCAAATTCGTGGCCGACGAGCGCACAAATACCATCATCCTATTGGCCAGTGAAGTGGACACCCTGCGGGCCAAAAAGCTCATCGAGATGCTGGACAAGGAAGTACCCCGTGGCAAGGACAACATCCACGTCTACTACCTGGAAAACGCCGTGGCCGAAGACATGGCCAAGGTGCTGTTGATGCTGCCTTCCAAGGGCGGGGAAAGCGCCGGTGCCGCCGCCGCGGCCCAGGGCCAAAACAAGGCGCCGGTGCAGCCGGTGGTTTCCGACAAGGTCAAGATCACGGCGGACAAGGCCACCAACAGCCTGATCATCATGGCGGACAAGGACGACTACCTGGCCCTGGAGGAAGTCATCCGCAAACTGGATATCCCGCGTTCCATGGTCTACATTGAATGCCTGATGATGGAAGTGGACGTGAGCAAGGGCTTTGCCGTGGGCACGGAGTGGATGGCCACGGGTGAAGCCAAATACAAGGGCAAGGAGGGCGCCATCGGCGGCGGCTTCAGCGGCAGCACGGACAGTCCCTATTCCCTGATAAAAGGGACCATTGCCAGTGCCTTAAAAGCGGGCACAAGCACGGGCACGGTATCCACGGCCACAGGTCTTGCCACCTATCCGTCCGGGCTTTCCATGGGCGTATTCGGCGAAACCATTGATATCAACGGTATCAAATTTCCCTCTCTGGCGGCGGTGATCCAGGCGGCCAAAAAAGAGCAGGGCATTCATATCCTGTCCACGCCCCAGATCATCACCACCGACAACCAGGAGGCCACCATCACCGTGGGCCTGAATGTGCCTTATCTGACCAAGCAGGGTAGCACCAGCACGGTCACCGCGGATGTCTATCGCAATTACGAATACAAGGACGTGGGCAACAAACTGAAAGTGACCCCCCAGATCAGCAAGGACAAGCGCGTGCGGCTGAATATCTCCCTGGAAGTCACCAAGCTGGATACGGCCGCCAATACCTCCACGCCGGATCAGACCACCCCCACCACCCTGAAACGCACGGTGGATACCACGGTGGTGATCAACGACAAAAATACCGTGGTCATCGGCGGTCTGATCGACGACAGCCTAAGCAAGTCCCAGTCCTCCATCCCCTGCCTGGGGGATATCCCCATCCTGGGTTGGCTGTTTAAAACCATGGCCGATTCCAGCGGCAAGACCGATCTTTATTTTTTCCTGACCCCCCACATCATCAAGAGTCCGGCGGAAGTGGAAGATCTCAACACCCGCAAAAAGGACGAAATCGATCGGATCATGAAAGAGGGGCAAATCAAATTATACAAAGACGATGCCGGGCATTTTCAACTTCAACCCGAAACGGAGGAAACAGGCGAATAGGGTCAGGGGATTTTTCCTGCGCCGACAACCATGAACAGGTCTTTTCAACATATCTTGCAGCACTATTTCGGGATTTCCGAAGAAGTCTATCAGGCCGCCCTTTCGGAAAAAGCCGCCGGAGGGGAAAGCCTGGCCGCCATCCTGCTGGAAAAGAAGATTCTGACGGAAAGGCAGTTGCTGGAGGCTTACAGCATCCAGTACGACATCCCTTTTTTGCCGGAATTGTCCATTGCCAATATCCGGCCGGATCTGGCCCGGGATGTCTCCATCCAGTTCCTGAAGAAAAATCTCATGATACCCATGCGCGGGAATGAGCCCTTGCCGGGAGACAACGGCCAAGGCAATGCCCGAAACAGCGCCGCTGCTTCTTCCTGCATGATCGCGGTGAACAATCCCACCGACTTCCAGCCCCTGGACGATCTCACCCGCATTCTCGGCATTCAGGAATACCAACTGGTATTGTCCACCCGGGAGGCTATTTTATCCGCCATCAACCTTTCCTTTGACCATGGGCCGGGTTCGGCCCAGCAGTTGGTCCAGGACATGGAGGAAAACGGCAGCACCATCATCGACGCCATTGAAGAAACTGCCGACCTCCTGGATGACACCAGCGACGCACCCATCATCAAGCTGGTCAACCATATCATCTCCCAGTCCATCAAAGCCGGGGCCAGCGACATTCATGTGGAGCCCTACCAGGACAGCTTCAAGGTGCGCTACCGGGTGGACGGCATTTTATACGATTTGCTGAAACCGCCCAAATGGATCCAGGCCGCCTTGATCTCCAGAATCAAGGTCATGGCCCGCATGAATATCGCTGAAAAGCGATTGCCCCAGGACGGCCGCATCGAGGTGCGCAAGGGCGACCAGGTCATCGATATCCGGGTGTCCACCATCCCCATCACCTTCGGCGAACGAGTGGTGCTGCGCCTGCTGAACAAGACCAGCGCCCTCCTGGCTTTGACGGACATCGGTTTTGAGCCGGACAAGCTGGAACTGATCAAGGATCTGATCACGGCCCCCAACGGCATCATCCTGATCACGGGCCCCACCGGCAGCGGCAAGACCACCACCCTTTACGCCATCCTGTCCACCATCAATAAGCCGGACATCAACATCATCACCATTGAAGACCCGGTGGAATACCAGATCCAGGGCATCGGCCAGATCCAGGTCAATCCTAAAATCGGCCTGACCTTTGCCCGGGGCCTGCGCTCCATCATGCGCCAGGACCCGGATGTCATGCTGGTGGGGGAAATCCGCGACAAGGAAACAGCGGATATCGCGGTTCAGTCCGCCCTCACCGGCCACTTGGTCTTCTCCACCCTGCATACCAATGATTCGGCCAGTGCCATCACCCGCCTGGTGGACATCGGCATCGAGCCTTTTCTGATCTCTTCATCGGTGATCGCCGTGGTGGCCCAGCGCCTGGTGCGGGTGCTGTGCACCGATTGCCGCGAGCCCTACATGCCGGATGAAGTGGCCCTGAAAAGCATCGGCGTCAGTGCCGAGCAGGCGCGCCAGGGCAGCATCTTCCGCGCCAAAGGCTGTGAAAAATGCTTTCAGACCGGCTACCACGGCCGTATCAGCATCACCGAAATCCTGATTATGGATGCCCGCATGAAGAAACTGGTGCTGGAAACCTATGACTCCAACCTGATCAAGCAGGAAGCCCTGCACCAGGGCATGGTCACCCTGCGCGGCGACGGCATCTTGAAGGTTCTGGCCGGGCTCACCAGCATCGCCGAGGTGCTGCGGGTGACCCAGCGGTAGGCAATGAATACAGTTTCCCTGCGCCGCCTTCCACTGCCATCCGCTTTTGGGAAAAGCTGTGCAGGTTTCCTATGCTTTGCTCTGCTGGCGCTCTTTTTAAGTCCTGCCGCCCTGCCCGCTGAAGAACCAGGCCCAAGGGCCGGCAGCACGGAAAGCAGCGAAGGGCTGTTGTTTCCCCTGACCCTTTTCCGCAAATTCGTTTCACCGGTGGACGGCGAGCGTTGCGCCATGGCGCCTTCCTGCTCCGGCTATGCCCTGGATGCTTTTCACAAGCATGGCTTTTTCCTGGGCTGGATCATGACCAGCGACCGCCTGATGCGCTGCGGCCGGGATGAAATCAGCCGCGCCGCCCCCCTGCGTTTGGGCCGGAAGGTCTATGCGCTGGATCCGGTTGAAAACAACGACTTCTGGTTAAAGGAAAGGTGATTTGCAATTGCGCTGCTCCGCTCTAATGTTTGCGGCCATGTGGTTGCTTCTTACGCCGGCCCTGGCTTCCGCCGAGTTCCTTCCCACAGCCGACCGCCAGTACCAATACGCCGAAACCCTCTTTGCCGATCATCAGTACAAGCAAGCCGCCGATGAGTACCGGCGCTTCCTGCATTTTTTCCCGGATGACCCCCGCGCCCTGGAAGTCGAATACCGGATGGGCCTTTCCCATTATCGCGGCCGGGACTTTCAGCTCGCCGTCCAAGCCTTCAATCGCATCCTGGATCAACCGGATTTCAACGGTCCTTTTTTCTCCTCTTATTATATGATCAGCCAAACCCAATTAGCCCAGGATCAGGTGGGCAGCGCCGTTGCCACCCTGTACAATCTTGCTGCCGTGACCGAAGACCAGGCGGAAAAGGATGCGGCCGCCTATGCCCTGGGCTGGCTCCAGCTTGAACATCTCTGGCCGGAAGAGCCCCAGGGCCGGGTGGACTCCTTTCAAGGGGCCTGCAATAATTTTGACAAAATCAGCCCGGCCCGGCGGGATATCTATAAGCTTGCCGCATTGCAAGCCGAACTGGATCACGCGGAAGCAATTCCCCATAAAAACCCAATGCTGGCCGGCGGTTTGTCCATCATACCCGGCGGCGGTCAGCTTTACTGCGAAAGATATCAGGACGCCCTGACTGCTCTGCTTGTAAATGCCGGCTTCATGGCGGCGGCTTATGAATCCTTTGACCATGAACTGTATGCCCTGGGCAGCCTCATTACCCTGGTGGGCGCCGGTTTTTACGCCGGCAACATCTGGAGCGCCGTGGGCGACGCCCACAAATTCAACCGCGACCAGCGCCGGCGCTTCATCAGCGACCTCAAAACAAGACTTCAAATCCGCTTCTCCGCGGAAAAGCCCTTCTCCTTTTCCCTGCACTCTGATTTTTAAAGAAAAAAAACCGAACGAATCAATATATTGTATACACGAAATACTTGACACACTATAACTTTTCCCTTAACATTCGATTCGACACAGTTGTGCGTGTATGTTCTGCTTGGACAATTCAAAAAGATGGAGAAGCTGAGATGAATTATCAAAAGTCGATGTTGTCATGCTCCTTTTGCGGCAGCCGCAGGAATGATGTGCGTAATTTGATGGATGGGCCGTCCATCTACATTTGCGACGGATGTGTCGATCAATGTTTCCAAAAAATCGAGTCTGAAAAAAGGCACAATGACCTGACGCCTTTTCTTGTAGTCCAGGAACAATTCACTGAAAATTTCCTGGCAGGTTTCTTGAAAAAATAAGCAGAACGCGATTTTAAAACAAATTGCATTCCAAGCACAGCGGCCGAGGGTCTGGTTGATGCCTTCGAAGCCGCAGGGAATTTTGTTTTTTCCAAATAGTGAACTCCTGGTATCTCAACTTTCGCCCCATTGAGAGTGATTCCATCCGCCTTCCAGACTTAGCCAGCTGCCTTTTTACCAGCCTTTCGCAAACTGAATTGTAGGATAGTCATTTCTTGAAAGCATTGTATTTGCTCAGTCAGCGGCCCAACAGCACCGGAAATTTCACCTGGAAGGCGGTTTTCCAGTGGATTGAGGCGGTGTATCGAGGGATTGTCAGCAGATTTCCGCGATCCATATAAAATCTCAATAGGGATGGCAAATTCAATTGAAATTAACAATTTGACCTGCAGTCGTTTCGAAATTAGATTCACCCCTTTATGAAAAGTACAATAGATCATGAGGAGGACTGAACAATGAGCAGGAAAAGTTTTATATTGCCGATGCTGATACTGGCCATCGCGCTGTTGCTGACCGGATGCGGCAGTTCCACGGAGAACAAAAACGTTGTAACCATGCCCACCGAAAGCCTGGAGGCGGCTTCCGACGATTATCCCAACGGCGGGCTGCTGGTGTCCGGGGAGTCACTTGCCAAAAGCCTCGGCAGTCCGGGTCTGATCGTGATCGACGCCCGCTCCAAGTCCGCTTATGATGCCGGGCATATCCCGGGCGCCATCCAGCTTTCCCACGGCAACTTCTGGACCCGGGGCAGCGGCCTGAAGCCCCTTGGGGAATTGCAGACCTTGCTGGGAAGCGCCGGCATCAGCAAAGACGGAACCTATGTGGTTTATGACGATACCACGGCATCCTGGGGGGCGGCCGGGCGTATCTTCTGGATGCTGGAATACCTGGGCTGTTATGATGTGCGCTTGCTCAACGGCGGCTGGGACAAATGGACGGCGGACAAGCGCGCCTCCGAGACAGTCACCAGAACGCTGCCGGCCGCAACCTTCACCGCTTCCGTGAACACGGCCCTGCGGGCCACCAAGGAAAGCATCCTGAACCGCATGACCAAAAAAGACCTGGTGGTCATCGATGCGCGCACGGACGAGGAATTCCTGGGCTGGCAACTGTACGGCGAAGCCCGGGGCGGGCACATCCCCGGCGCGGTGAACATACCCTATGCCTGGTTTTTCAACAGTGACAAAACCATATTGGCAGACGGCAACCTTAAAGCCCTGTTCGAATCCCGGGGCATCACCTCGGACAAGGACATCACCGCCAATTGCACGGTGGGCATCCGCAGCGGGTTTGTGTATTTCACCCTTCGGCTGATGGGCTATCCCAGAGTTTCCAATTATGACGCCTCCATTGTGGAATGGGCCGCCGATGCCGCCTATCCCATGGAGATGGCTACCAATTACGCCCGCATCGTTCATCCGGCCTGGGTGAAAAGTCTGATCAAGGGCGAAACGCCGGCCACATTCCCGGCCGGCAATGGATTTTTGGTCTTTGAATGCGGTTGGGGGGCCACGTCTTCGGCCTATGCGGCCGGCCACATTCCCGGCGCCATTCATTTTGACACCAACAATGTGGAAGCACGGGATTATTTGAACCCCGACGACCTCGCCGTGAGTGATGCCAACGAGATTGTCTGGGATCTGGTAAAAGACAGTCTGCTACAGGAAAGGCTCCGCAACATGGGGATCAACAACAATACCACCGTGATCGTTTACGGCAAGTCCGCCTCGGCCGCAACCCGGATTTACTGGGCATTGCGCTATGCCGGGGTGGATGCGCGCTACCTGAACGGCGGCTATGCCGCCTGGATCGGTAGCGGCGGAGAAGCCGATACCGAGGCACACACACCGGCCGCGGTGGGCAACCTGACCATTAATCCCCAGAACCAAATCAAGGCCCTTACCCCGGAAGTCTTGACCTATGCCGAGTATTACCGCGCCAACGGCGCCGTCCCGGCCAATACCATGGTGGTGGATGTGCGCAAGATGGAGGAGTATATCGGCGCGGTGGTGGGTTACAATGATCCCAACATCACCCGTAAGGGACGGATTCCGGGGGCTGTCTGGGGCTATGAGGCTGCCAAGGCCGTTTATCAGGATGCCGATGAAACCTTGCGCAGCTATACGGAAATCCGGGATCTGTGGGAGAGCCAAGGGATCACACCGGACAAGACCCTGATTTTCTATTGCGGCACGGGGTGGCGTTCGACCCTGGCTTTTTTGTATGCCGATGTCATGGGCTTCCCCAACATCAAGAATTACGACTCCTGGTACGTCTGGGCCACTTTTTATGAATATGCCACCGGCACCATTCACCGTGACGCCGCCTTCAATGATCCGGCCATGCCTGTGGACAGCGGCTGGCCGGGAATGTAAAGGAGCGCCCAAACCATGAAAAAAATCAAAACGCCGCTTACGGCCTTGTGGCTCATGCTCGCCGCGCTTGTTTTCCCGCTGATTTCGGCAAACCCTTGCCACGCAGGGGCCTGGACCGTGCCGGAAAACGAATGGTATGATCGCGTGTCCTTCAACTATTACTATGCCGGTGAGGAGTTCAACCAGGACGGGGACAGGTCCGCCTTTACCGCGGACGGCAATTTCCGCGACTTCAACCTGGGCAATTATCTGGAATATGGAATCACCGGCCGGTTGACCCTGATCAATTCACTCTGCTATAAATACATCATCAAGGAAGACCATGTGCGCAAAGCGGAGACCTACAGCCTCGGCGATATCGATCTGGCCCTCAAATGGAAAGCCTTTGATGGTGAGGGGGGCGTTCTTTCTACCCAGGCTTTGGTCAAAATTCCGGATGCCTATGATGAGGATGAGCCTTTACCCGTGGGCAACGGCCAGTACGATCTGGAGCTGCGCATGTTGTACGGCCGCTCTCTGTATCCGCTCCTCCCCGGTTACGGTAATGTGGAGGCGGCCTATCGCTGGCGCTTCGAGGCGCCTTCCGATGAAATCCGCTACATTGTGGAGTTCGGTGCGGATTTCACCACGGCGCTTTACGGCCGCATCAAATTGGATGGTTTGTACAGCATGGACAACGGGAAACATCGTGACGAGTCCGGCAACCCGACCATGAACAACAATTTCGACCTCGGGAAATTGGACCTGTGCCTGGGCTATATGTTCAACCGGGTATGGGGCCTGGAAATCGCTTATACCCCCGCGCTCTACGGCCGGATGACGTCCAAAGGTACGACGTATACGGCGGCGGTGGTTTTTCGAAAGCCCGCTCCCGACAAAAAGTAACCGGATAAGGGTGGAAAGCCGTGAACCCATGGTATCTCAGCCTGGGCGTCATCTTGCATTTTATCAGCCTGGCGGGCCTTGCGGTTTACGGCTTTCACCGTCTTTGGATGCTGCACCAATGGAAAAAGAGCCTCAAACCATCCGGGCCCGTTGCGCAAGCTCCGGGCCCGGATTCATTCCGCCCCATGGTCACCATCCAACTCCCGTTATACAACGAGCGCCTTGTGGCGGCCCGTTTGATGGACGCTGTTGCCGGGATCGATTGGCCCCAAGACCGGCTCGAGATTCAAGTCCTGGACGATTCCACGGATGACACCACCGCGATTGTGGATGAGCGTGCCCGCCATTGGGCCAAGGCCGGTATGTCCATCCGGATCATGCGACGCCGGCGGCGAACAGGATATAAAGCCGGCGCCCTGGCCTTTGGCTTGGAGCAGGCCCAAGGGGATTTCATCGCCGTTTTTGACGCCGACTTTCTTCCCCCGCAGGATTTCCTGCTGAAGACGGTTCCTTTTTTTCAGGATCCCGGGGTGGGCATGGTCCAGACCCGCTGGGGCTTTCTTAACGCCCATCGATCCTGGTTCACCAGACTCCAGGAAGTCCTGCTGGCATCCCATTTCGACATTGAACATCAGGTGCGCCATAGCCGTTCGCTTTTTTTCAATTTCAACGGAACCGCCGGCATCTGGCGGCGCCGGGCCATCGAGACCGCCGGAGGCTGGCAGGCGGATACCGTCACCGAGGATCTGGATTTGAGTTATCGGGCGCAGATGAAAGGCTGGCGCTTTGTCTACTGTAGTGAACCCAAGGTTCCGTCGGAATTGCCGCCCACCTTGGCCGATTTTCGCAGCCAGCAGGCGCGCTGGGCCAAGGGCTCCATCCAGACCGCCCGCAAATTACTACCCGGCTTGTTGCGTGCCCCGCTGCCGGCCGCCATCAAGATAGAAGCTTTGCTGCACCTGCTTTCCAACTTGGGCTGGCTCCTGGGTGCCCTGGTGATTCTGACCCTTTATCCGGCATTGCTGGCCCGGCTTGCCATCGGTCCCTGCCAGGTGCTCTGGATCGACCTGCCGTTTTTTCTGATATCCGGCGGCGCGGTCTTTCTCTACTATTTCTATTATTCCCTTTATCGAAAGGATATAAAAGCCGTCATGGTTTTATCATTGCTGCCGGTGCTGAGCATCGGACTTGCGCCGGCCCTTGGATGGGCCGTGCTCACCGGTATTTTCACTAAGGGCGGCCGATTCCAACGCACCCCCAAATATGGCATGGATGAACCATCCCGGCGAGCAGAATTTTCTTTTTTGCGCTCCGAGTCGATTTGGATTTATCTCCTGATTCATATGGGTTTGTTTGCCTACTGCCAGTTGCCCATATTTCTTGCTTTCAGCCGGGGAACCTGGCCGGCGCTTCCATTCCTGCTCTTGTTTCCCTTGGGTTTTGGACTTATTATAGCAATGGATCTTCAGGGCCAATGATTCGGCCTAAGCTGCAACAGAAAATCATCCACCGGCGGGCAGAGAATTCCATCTACCATCCGGCCCAGCCCAGCACGGGATTTTCGAGAACCGAAGGTTTTTTGAATTGTCATTTTGTCCGGTTTTGTTTGATGGTGGTTCCAGAAGGAGTCGGCACGGTTAATCCCAGGCTGATCTTGGTCGAATTTTTATCAAACTGATGGGCGGAATGAAAATGGTATTATGCACTTTTTGACTGCGGGTTGATAGGTCAGAATGATAGCCGTTGTGCTCGCTCTATAAATACGAATTTCGATATCCCGAACG
>DYJD01000060.1 GCA_020723325.1 Desulfosudis oleivorans
CTGGGACAACAAAAAAGCAGCATAATGATACGCCAACAGTTTTGATTACACCCCATGGCGGGAACCGTATTGACTTTCACTTGAATGGTGCCGCAACCGGCATGGAGCGCTTCCCAGGCATTGGTGACCAGGTTGGCCAAGATCTGATGAATCTGGCCGACATTGCCTTTGACCAGCGGACCGGGGGAGGGCAGATCGAGTTTCAGATTCATTTTTTCTGAAATGTTTGCTTGCAACAAGGGTTCGCTGCGCCGGCATATCGCACAGATGTCGATCAGCTCATATCTGGCATTGCTTTGTCCAAGATAGGTCAACATCAGGCTGCTCATATCCGCCGCGCGACGGGCCGCGGACATGGCTTCGGCCAGGTTTTCCAAAGGCAAGGCTTTATTGGAAAGATCCTCCATGGTCAAGTCCAGGTTGCCGATGATCACCGCAAGCTGATTATTGAAGTGATGGGCGATGGCTCCGGCCATGCGGCTCAGGCTTTCGGCTTTCTGGAACTGGAATTCAGCCTTTTCCGACTCGGCGCGTTTGCGCTCTTTAATGGCCTGAATGTTGCGTAAAAAAGCCGTGGTCTGGTTCACATCATCCTGATCATAGTCGGCGGTACGGTTTGCCACAGCCACCACCGAAGTGATCTTGCCGTCTGAGAAAAGCGGCACGACCATCAAATTTTTAATAGGTACATGTCCCTTGGGCAGTCCCTTTTTGGCCGGATGCGGGGCGTTATAATCATTTAAAAGAAACGGCGCCCTACGCCGGACGGCCTCAGCCCATACCCCGGCAGCCTTGATGGCAAAAGAGCGCGTCTTGTCCATAACCGTGCAACCCTCCATTGCATCCACGGACCAGCCGTGCAGGGTCATGATGGTTTCATCCTCATTGACAAAACCGTAAAAAGCGTATTCGCTGTCGGTCATCCTTAAAATCGAGTGACGGATCTGCTCGGCCGTCATAACATCATCGACATTTTCCAGGGAAGAGATCGTCCAGAGGGCTTGCAGCCTGGCATTGGCGGCTTTCAATTTGGACTCCGCCTGTTTGCGTTCGATGATTTCCAATCGCAGTTCTTCATTGGCCAGGTGCAATTCCTCGGTGCGCGCCGCCACGCGCTCTTCAAGATCGCTATTGGTTTGTTGCAACAAGTCCTCTGCCTGCTTGCGCTCGGTAATATCCGTGGCGATTTTCTGTTCCAACTCCTGAATTCTTTTGTTCAGT
Organism: Desulfosudis oleivorans; assembly: GCA_020723325.1. Taxonomy (GTDB): domain Bacteria; phylum Desulfobacterota; class Desulfobacteria; order Desulfobacterales; family SURF-7; genus DYJD01. The sequence continues at coordinate 1,222 of DYJD01000060.1, forward strand.
TCTTCGTATGTGGGCGCTTCTGTCATCATGACACCGTATAAATTGAACACAACTATTCTTGTTCCAATACCTCCCGGACTTTGAAGGCAAGATCCTTCATTGAAAACGGTTTCTGAAGGAACTGTACACCTTCGTCCAAAACGCCCCGGTGGGCGATCACATCAGCCGTGTACCCGGAGGAGAACAGGCATTTCAGATCAGGCATTAGTTCCTTGAGCAGTTTTTCCAGTTGGCGGCCGTTCATTTCAGGCATGACCACATCGGTAATCAAGAGGTGGATGGCACCGGATCGATTTTTTGCAAGATTCAAAGCTTTGCCTGGCGTTCCGGCAGCCAACACATGGTAACCCAGCCTTTCCAGCATTGCTCGACTGACATTTAAAATTTCCGACTCGTCCTCCACCAGCAGCACCGTCTCGCCGCAACCTTTGGGTATTTCCAGCGGGGCGGCAGCCGCGGCTTTCACAACCTCCCCGCCATATCTCGGCAAGTAGATCTTAAAGGTCGTGCCGCTGCCTGGTTCGCTGTAGACATTGATAAAGCCCTCATTTTGCTTGACAATGCCGTACACCGTCGCCAGCCCAAGCCCGGTGCCCTTACCCAGCTCTTTGGTGGTGAAGAAGGGCTCAAAGATGTGCTCCAGGATATCTCGTTCCATGCCGCAGCCGTCGTCGCTTACGGCCAATAGAACATATTCGCCCGGAAGAAAATCCGTCTGAACAGCGCGGCGGGCTTCATCAATAACCACATTTTCGGTTTCAATTGTGATTTTGCCCACGCCGGCAATGGCATCCCGGGCATTGACACAAAGATTGGCCAGCATTTGATCAATCTGGGAAGGATCGAGCTTGAGTGGCCAGAGGCCCGCACCCGGCAACCAGGCGACATCGATATCCTCGCCGATCAAACGCTGCAGCATCTTGAGCATGCCCGCCACCGTGTCGTTCAAGTCCAAAATCCTGGGCGCCACGGCCTGCTGGCGGGCAAAAGCCAGGAGCTGCCGGGTCAAATCGGCGGAGCGCTTGGCAGCCTGATGGATTCCCCGCAGATTGGCGGCCGGCGGCCGGGTCGGGTCCAACTCTTCCAGGGCCAGGTCTGCATGGCCGATGATCACTCCCAGCATATTATTGAAATCGTGGGCCACCCCGCCGGCAAGACGGCCGATGGATTCCAGTTTCTGGGCCTGATGAAGTTGTGCTTCCAGTTTTTGTTTTTCCTCCGCGGCTTTTTTATGCTGGGTGATATCGATAAACATGGCCCGGGTTCCGAGCAAAGCGCCATGGGCATCGTATTCCGGCAGGGCGCGCAGCAAGGTCTTTATTATTCGTCCGTCTCGCGCAATCAGTTCGCGCTCTTCATCCATCAATCCAATGGTCATGGCCTTTTGATACCCACCGCCGTTATATAACCGATGGCGTGATTCCTCGGTGTAGAATTTATCCAGGGGCTGGTCCAGCACCTCCGCTCTTGTATGTCCCAGCGTAGCCTGAAACAGTTCGTTGCAGTCAACGATAATGGCCGCGCCGTTCAAGTTCCGGGTGATGATATACATGAACGGTGCTTCCTCGAACATGGTTCGGAAACGTTTTTCAGCATGTCGCAAAGCTTCTTCGGCTTGTTTGCGCTCGGTAGTGTTCTCCATGCATACCAGCACCTGTTTTCGGTCCATTACGGCAACCAGTGTGGTTGAAATCAGAAAAACCCTCCGTTCCGACCGGCCGTTATAGTGCGTGGTCATATCCGCTTCGATCTCCAGGTGGGATTCACCGGTATGAAAGGTATCCAGAACGGTTTTGCGGATGATGCAGGACTTACAATGTGGCCCGTACCCGCAGCCAGCCGGATCATCCAGGCTGTGAACGCACCGGAAGGCAGAACCGCAACGATGGCCGAGCATTTTTTCCTGATTATGGCCGAAAAAACGGGTCAGTGTGGAATTACCCTTTTGCAAACGCACTTCGCCGTCCAAGAGAAAAATACAAACCGGCGCCTTGTTGAAAAGCGCTTGGAGTTCCTCGTCCCGCTCCTTCAACATCTGTTGTGCCTGCTTGCGCGCAGCAATTTGTCGGCGAAGGGCTTTTATTGCACGTAAGGCATTAGGCGACTTATCCTTCATTCGGACCCTGCTTTAATGCAGAAAAAAGTCTGCCGTCTATTTATTGTCACCCGCTAGATTTATTTTCCTTCGGGCGCCTTTTTCTCGGAATCCGCGAGACCGGCATCCTGCACGCGTTTGTTGAAGTCGCCGGCATCTTTTTCAAATTCTTTTCTGCGCTCATCGAATTTCTGGATCTTCTCATTCAAGGCACTGGTGTCTTCAGTAAGGGCATTGGCCTCGGGCAGGATCATGCGCTCTTTACGACGGGAATCCAGTTCTTCCTTTTCCTTGTTCAAGGCTTCATATTCCTTGTCGATTTCTTCTTTTCTTTTTTCCAGGATTTTCTTCTCAGCCTGAAAGGCCCGGGCTTCCTTGTCCTTGTCTTGTACCGGGACCACACCGGTTTTGGCTGCTTCCAAACTCCCGGTTTGGGCTTGACCCGCTGTTGATTCCGTCAATGGTTCCTTGTCTTTGGCCGGATCTTTCTGTTCTTGAGTTTTGGAAGCAACGGCTTCTTGCTTGCCTCCCGTTGCTATTGCATGGTCATCTTCAGCGCTGCTTTCCGCCGGACCGGGTCCCTGATCCCTTAAGGCTGTTTCCAGGATCGCTCTTTTGCGGGCTTCGGCATCGGCAATGGCTTGCAATTTCTGCTCATAATTTTTTCTTTTTTCGTCATAGGATTGAACCTGCCGATCATAGACCGCCAGTTTTTTTTTAAAAGCAGCTATATCCTGGTCGGTTTTGGCGTTTTGCCGGGCCTGCTCCAGGTCGCTTTTCAGGACGGCCAGCGTCTCGTATTCTTTTTGAAGAGCGGCTTTGGCTGCGGCCAGTTCAGCCTTTGTCTTGGCGTCTTGGGCAAGGAGAAAGGTCGGCTGGAGCACTATCAAGAGTAGAACCAACAGGAACAGGCCGGTTTGCATGGCGAATTTCATATGAGCCCCCCTTTGAGCATTGCATGGCTTTTTTTGGATCTGACTAGGATTTATCCCGAGAAACTTTAAATGATGGTAACCTTATCAGTTTGTTGATGAAAAATCAATTGAAGGCTGAAATCACTTTGCCGCCAATTTGGCAGCCTGATTTTTACCGGTTTTTTCGTCGACAAAATGGAACAGAATCCCACCGATAATGAAGAGGATCAAAACCGAGGCAATGCTCCAGCGGGCGGAAAGGCGCTCCACTTCCGCCATTTGTGCTGCCGTCGCAGCGGGCGGCATCAATACATGTCTGGCCAGCAAACCGGAAATCCCCATCAGAGTCGGTCCGATGATGGCGGCAAACTTGCCCAGCATATTATAAAAACCATAGTATTCCGCTGATTGGGCCGCGGGGATCAGGCGGGAATAATAAGAGCGGCTCAGGGCCTGGATGCCGCCCTGCACCAGACCGATGGTGACGGCCAGGATATAGAACTCCTCCTTGCGGGTCATCATGGCTCCCCACAAGGTAATCAACATATAGATGAAAATTCCCAGATAAATGGATTTTTTCACTCCCCAGCGCTCCCCCAGCTTTCCGAAGACCAGGGCCGCCGGAAAACCCACAAATTGCACCACCAGCAGAGCCACGATCAGATCATTGGATTGAAAGCCGATGGATATGCCGTAATCCACAGCCATGCGGATGATGGTGTCCACCCCGTCTATGTAGAACCAGTAGGCCAGGAGAAAAATCGCCACGGTTTTCAGATCGCGGAGTTTTTTAAAGGTATTGATGAATTGACGGAAGCCCTGGGTGATGGGATTGAAAGCGGCTTGTTTTTGGTGCGGGCTTTCTTCCGGAACCCAGAAGATGGTGAAGAGGGTGAAACCGCCCCACCACAGGGCCACGCTCAGGAAAGAAAAACGTACGGCCGTGGCAGCATCCGTGAGGCCGAAGCGTTGGGGCATGAGGGTCATGAGCACGTTGATCAGAAACAGCAGGCCGCCGCCCAGGTAGCCCATGGCATAGCCCAGGCTGGAAACATAGTCCACCCGGCTCTCATCGGCGATACCGGGCAGCAAGGAATCATAAAAGGCGTTGGCCCCTGAAAAGCCGATATTGCCCATGGTGTAAATGAAAATGGCAACAAGCCATTCACCTTTGCCTACCCAGAAAAGCGCCGCGGTCATCAGCACCCCCAGATAGCTAAAGAAGATCAGAAATTTCTTGCGGGCTGCGCCTTGATCCGCCACGGCTCCCAGAATCGGCGCCATGAGCGCCACCAGAAGGCTGGCAATGGAATTTCCCAAACCCAGTTGGGCCGTGCTCATGTTCACATCTACGCCGATGCTCCAGTATTGTTTGAAGAAAATCGGAAAAAAACCGGCCATCACCGTGGTGGCAAAGGCGGAATTGGCCCAGTCATACAGGGCCCAGCCCCAGACTGCGCGATTGAAGGAGAGTTTCAAGGCTACGTATACCTCCTAAGCTTAAAACTTTTTAATTCTGATGTGTTTTCATCAAATGGTGCAACCGCTCCGCCCGCAGGCAAAATGCTTCCAGCTTGGCATGGATGAGCTGGGGGAAGGGCGAGCCGTCGCTTTCAATAGCCAGGAAGGGCAGATCTTCCACATTATCCAGCACCCTGCGCAATTGCCGGTTGCGGGGTTCGATGGCCAGCTTGGTGTTGCGGTTCATGGTCTCGTTCAACAGGGATTCGGAAATCCGGTTGGGCATGCAGCCAAAGGGGCCGATGGCGATCACACCGCAGGCCTGGGTGGCGATTTCCTCCAGGGAACTGCCCACGGTGAGGACCACTTCGCCGGTGAGGTTTTCGGAAACATAGGGCGCGGCATTGCGCACCAGGCGTTTGATGTCGATGCAGGGGGTGTGTACCAGGCCGGATTTGGCCAGGATGCTTTTCAGACGTTTTTCATAATAAGCCGTCAGGCGCTGTTTGATGGCAAAGGCCAGCTTTTCCTTGAAGGACATGGATTTCACTGTTAGTTTGCGCTCCACCAGATAGTCGGAATAGACCAGCCACTCGCCCACGGGGGCACAGACGGTGGCAAAGCCTTTTTCCGCCAGCTTTTCCGTCAGGTATTGCCGGGAGATGTCGTCCCGGCGCACGAAGATTTCGCCGGCCAGGAAAATGGTGGGAACGGTTTCCGGCGGCTGTTTCATGGCCAGGCGGCTGAAACGTTCCGCCGAGAGTTTGAGGCGGTTTTCCAGAATGCGCAAATTGCCGGTTTCCAGTCCGGCAAGGACCGACTGCCATTCGGTCTCAAAACAGGCCAAAGCCGTCTCAGGATTGACGGCGTTGACCAGGATCATGGAGCGGATGTCCTCCATGACATCTGATACGATGACGGACCACCAGGCCTGGAGTTGGATGTCATTGCCCAGGCCGCTGTAACCGTTTTCCGAAGTAAGGGAGAACAAGGACACATCCGGCAGGCCTAGGCGCCGGATGACATCCTCCATGAAAACATAATATTGCCCGAAACGGCAAGGTCCGGAGCCGGTGGGCATGAAATATACCAGGACCTCATCCGGTTTTTTGAAATTTTCCATATAGTTCAACAAGGTGCCGGTGGTCAGGATGAGCGGCAGGCATTCCTTGCAGGAAGTATTGGCCCGGCCGATTTTCAGAACGGTCTCATCCGCCGGCGGATGCACCACGGCGCGGATTCCTTTTGAGCGGAATACGGCGGCAATGGCTTCCGATGTCAACCGTCCCATGGAAGGAAACATCAGGGTCACCCTGGGATCGGCCAAGGGAAGTACTTGGCCGGCGGAGGTCATCACGCTGGGAAAGCTTTTGTCCATCAGGGTGCGGGCCGGCCGGAAGGTGCTCGGAATGGTCCGGATCACTTTTTTCTCCAGCAGTTTGCGGTAAGCAGCCACAATGTCCAGAAAGGCTTCGATCCGGGTTTCCAGGCCGGCGTCGGCGGTATGGCTGTCCAGTTCCAGGGTCAGGGAGGGTTTACGCTCCATCATATCCCGGAAATAGCTGATGATAAAGGAATCCGGGCCGCAGGAAAAATTGGTGATATAGACACCGAACAATTGGGGGTGCTGCTTGACAATGGCGGCGGCCTTTAGAATCCGCTGGCCCGTGCCCCAGTACATGTGGTTCCGGGCTTCGGCGTCTTCAAAGGAGAGAAAATCCAAGGGGAAAACCGTGACGCCCCGGGAGGCGATCTTATGGGGGATGCCCATGTTGGCTTCGCCCACCAGACTGTTGTAGGAACGTCCGAAAATCACCACAGCGGTTTGATCCGGATTCTTTTCCAGATTTTTAAGGGTCAGGCGGCCGATGGTCTTCATCTCCGCTTCACATTGCCGCTGGGCAGCCACGGCTTTTTCAAAGGCCCGGATGGCATCCTTGCGGCCCACGCCCATTTTCAGGGCGGTTTCCACCATGGCTTTTTCAGCCGCGTGTAGGCCGGAACTGAAATCCAGCAAGGGCGCAATCAGGGTCGTGCCCCGGGCCGCCAGTTCCGCCAGAATTTCCCGGAAGGTGGATTGCAGATAAAAGGTCTCGCCCTGAACAAAGGGACAGGTAAGGGCGACTTCGGCTTCAACCTGGGTGGGAATGGCTTTCAAATGGGGCAGAAACACATATTCGGGCGGATCTTCCATGGTGAGCAGGGTATGGAAAAAGCCGTGGGCCAACTCGGCCGGATAACAAAAGGCGGCCTCGCGCATGTCGATACCGGCCTGGGTCGCTACATCTGGCAGCACCGGTTCAAAGCCCATTTCCGCAAAAAAAGTGGAATACAACGGGTAAAAACTGCTCACCAGAAAGCTGCGGTTGATGCCCACCCGGCGCCTGGCCCGGCCATTGGTTTTTTGGGAGGGGCGGCCGGCGTATTTGTCAAAGATGAGCTGATGGCGGATTTTCACCAGATCAAATTGTTTGACGTCGTATTGCAGATTATGACGTAAATTGTAATAGCGGTTGCAGGCTCCGCCGAAGGGAAAACGCTGGCCGGCCAGTTTGATCACGGCGATCTTGCAGGCCCGGTCGCAATCCTCGTTGCCGCCGCGACAGGTGAAGGACTTGCCGTATTCCACTTCCCGGTCGGCCAGGGTTTGCAGATCGAATTCCCCCGGCGCCATAAGGCCGTTGTCCATGCGCTTTTCAACTTCCAGGGCCACGCCGAAGGCGCCCATGAGGCCCGGCTCCGGCGGCACGATGATGGGTTTGCCCAAAAGGGCCGCCATGGCCAGGGGCACGGCGCGGTTGTAGCACACACCGCCCTGCATGAAGACCTTCTCCCCCACGGGCCGGTTGCCCTTGACGCGGTTGCTGTAGTTCATGCAAATGGAATAAACCAGGCCGGCCACGATATCCTCATGGGCAATACCTTCATGAATGGCGTTCTTGATGTCCGAGGCGATGAAGGCCGCGCATTGATCATTGAAATTGGGCGGCCGGGTGCCTTGCAGGGCAATGTCGGCGATGTCTTCCATGGCCACATTCAAGGATTCCAGGGCCGACTCCTCCAGAAAAGAGCCGGTACCGGCGGAACAGGCCTCATTCATGGCGTAATCCGCCGGCACACTGTTGACGATATAGGTGTATTTGGCATCCTGGCCGCCGATTTCAAAAATCGTGTCCACCTGGGGGTCAAAATAGACCGCGGCGGCGGCATGGGCGATGATTTCATTGATGACGCCGTCGGTCAGGGCGTGCAGGCCGGCGATCTGCCGGCCGGAGCCGCAAACCCCCAGGCCGATGATGCGCACATCCGCCGGGGCGACCCGGGCCGCCATTTGTTCCAGAATGGCACGGTAGCACTGGCGCGCCGCGCCCACAGGATCGCCGTTGGTGCGCAGATAAACCGAAGCCAGAAGGGCGTGGTCGGATTTGCGCAGGAGCACTGCCTTGGTGGTGGTGGAACCCACATCCAGGCCTAGAATACAGACGTCCTTGGGCTGGACCGTGTCGTAGTTCAGGGTTTTAAAGGTTACGAGATCCATGCAGCCCTGCAGGGCCGGCAGGGCCTCAAAGGGCTGGATTTCGCTGCGGAAGAGATTTTCCCGGCCCGGGTAGGGACGGGTGGGATTTTCCAAGGCCCAAAGAGCGGCCCCCAGGGCTTCGAAATACGGCGCTTCGGCCGGGACAATCATGTCCGGTATCTCCTTGCGCAGGTTCTCGATCATCATCTGGTTCAGGGCCGTGCCGCCGGTGATCATGATGCGCCGGCGTTCCACTTTTTTCAGCAGCTCCAGGATTTTATTGGCCATCATGATGCACAGTCCGGCCGTCACCTTGGTCTTGGGGATGCCTTTGTTGGTGGCATGGGTGCAATCGGATTTGCAAAAAACCGAGCAGCGCCCGGAAACATGATAGGGGGTTTCCATGGCAGCCCAGTCTTCGATGTCGTCCAGGGTGATGTTCATGCGCCGCAGTTGCTGTAAAAAGAATTCGCCGGTGCCCGAGGCGCATTTATTGCCGGTGAGCACATTGGCGATTTTGCCCTCCTGACTGAGCACATAAACCATAAAGGTTTCGCCGCCGGCGGACACCACTGCCGGGCACTGCCCGTCCGCGGGTTTGGTAAAAGCATAGGCATACTCCACGGCCTCTGGTTCGGAAACAGCGGAAAGATTGACGAATTTCTGGAATTTGCGGCCGGTGATGGCAATGCTTTCGAATCGTTCCATTTCCACCTGATCCAAGACCCGCTGCAATACCTGCTTGGGATTGCCCCCATGGGCGTGCAAGCCGTGCTCCGTGATGCGGATATTGTGATTGGGATTGTCCGTCATGGCATCGTCTGCGCCGGTTTCCCGTTCCAATTGAACCAGGGAAATGGTGGATGCCCCCAGGCAAAGGCCCAGTGCCCGCCTGATTGTCTTTTGCTGGTTTTTCATTTCCATATTCGTGTCCAACATGATTCGCCCCATTTAAATATTGATTGAGTACTGGTTATTGTCAAAACCGGTTCCTGATCAATCAACAATTTTTCAGAAATATACCGAATGAAAAAGAAGGGAATGACGCCCAAAAGGCGCATTCGTTGGAATCCTTTTGTTTCACCTCGTAACAGGCTGAAACAATGCCGTGATGTTTTCTGCCATATACCGGAATCCTGTAAAAATCAATCTTTGATATTGATCCCCCCAGGGGAATCGCAGGTAAACTTGTGAGAGATTGAATTTTGTCTCTTCCATTCAACCTCGCGGGGTCGGTATCGAGTCTTTCCATTTTTTCATCTCCCAAATACAAAACATGCAATTGCTCTGAGCAATGTTTGTGCCGTTTGCGGATATGATATTTTAAAATAAGCAAATTTAAATAGTTGTCTTGATAGGCGGACCATTGAACAATTCTTTTCCACCAATGATTTGCATGAAATGTAGGCATGTACTACATAAGGTGTACAAAAGAAACCGGCTTCATTTTATGGTTTGGCCGGGGTACAGGAAAACTGCATATAAAATACCATGAATTAAGCGACCCCGACCCTGAAAAAGCGTTTGTCGTGTGTCAGCGAAACATTGGGGTTGATCCATATAGTCAAATGGATTATATTCGTAACACTTATCATCTGTGACTCACGGACCTTGATTCCCCCAGGGATACTGACATGCAATCCGACCCCCAAATAAACCGGGCTTTGGCCTTGCTGGGACTGAAGGAAGGCGCCACCGAAGAAGAGGTTAAACGTGCTTTCCGTAAATACGTCAAAATCCACCATCCGGACCGCTATTCAGGCGATGCGCATTCGCAACAGCTCGCCGCTGAACGGTTCAGGCAAATCAACCAGGCATATGAACTGATCAAGGGCCATTTGGCGGTATCCGGCCGGTCATTGCATGATTCCGGATTTCCCGTGACCGGTAAATCGCCGCTGGTTGCAAAGCCGGAAAATAAGCCGTCGCCCGCCGCCGGCCGGGCTGATGAAAAGCGGAGTACCGTTTTTTCCGGTGGTTTTCGTCAAGCCTTGGCCCGCTTCATTTCCAATGCCGTTGGATCCACGCCGGCAGCGTTTGAGACAAAAACCCCGGCTGGTCCAGATGGCCCGCAAAAATCCACCGGACCGGTCCGGCCGTCCACTCCAAGTTACCAGACGACCCAAGCCCCAAAAACGGTTCATAATCGCAGAAAATCAGCTCGGAACCGCCCTATCGGACCCATCCGGCCGATCGCACCTGTAAAACGGGTGGATCAGGTGTGAATATTCAGGGGGTAAGACTGAAGACTAAAGACTGAAGGAGGAAGCCAGCATGCGCTCCGATCACCTCAAAACCGATTACCGTGAACCGGAAAGCACCCGCACCGGACGCAGCATCAAAGCCATTAAACAGGATTTCATCGACAATTTGTTTTACCACCAGGCCAAGTTTCCGGCAGTGTCCACGCGCAACGATTATTATCTGGCCCTGGCCTATACGGTTCGTGATCGGCTGCTTTATCGCTGGATCAACACGGCCGAAACCTATCGGGAGAAGCAAAGCCGGACGGTGTGCTATCTCTCGGCGGAATTTCTCCTGGGCCCCCATTTGGGGAACAATCTGATCAATTTGGGGATCTATAACCAGACTGCCAAAGCCATGACCGAGCTTGGCTTGAATCTGCAGGAATTGATCGAACAGGAGGAGGAGCCCGGCCTAGGCAACGGCGGCTTGGGGCGCTTGGCGGCCTGTTACATGGATTCCCTGGCCACCTTGAGCATCCCGGCCATCGGTTACGGTATCCGGTACGAATTCGGCATTTTCGATCAGGAGATCCAGAACGGCTGGCAGAAGGAGGTAACGGACAAGTGGCTGCGTCTGGGAAATCCCTGGGAAATACCCCATCCGGAAATCGCCTATGAGGTCAAAGCCGGCGGCCGCACCGAAGCCTACAAAGATGCTCAGGGGCATCACCGGGTGCGCTGGATCCCGGAACGGATCATCCGGGGGATTCCTTACGATACCCCTATCTTGGGCTATGCGGTCAACACTGCCAATCTGTTGCGTTTGTGGAAATCCGAGGCATGCGAGTCCTTTGATTTCAAGGCTTTCAACGAGGGCGATTATTATGGTTCGGTGGAGGACAAGGTGGTTTCAGAAAACATCACCAAGGTGCTCTATCCCAATGACGAGCCCGCGGCCGGCAAAGAACTGCGCTTGCTGCAACAGTATTTTTTCGTTTCCTGTTCCCTGCAGGACATGCTGCGGATCTATGAACAGACCAACGGTGATCTCAGCGCTTTTCATCAAAAATATGCCGTGCAGTTGAACGACACCCATCCGGCCGTGGCCGTGGCCGAACTCATGCGCCTGCTGGTGGATGAGCGCAACCTGGCCTGGGAGCCGGCCTGGGAAATCGTCCGGCAGACCTTTGCTTATACCAACCACACTTTACTGCCCGAAGCCCTGGAAAAATGGCCCATAGCGCTTTTCCAGCACCTGCTGCCCCGTCATCTGGAAATCATCTATGAAATCAACCGGCGTTTCCTGGAGGAGACGGCGAGGCGCTTTCCCGGCGATCAGGACCTGCTGGCGCGGCTCTCCCTGATCGATGAATCCGGCGAGCGGTATGTGCGCATGGCCAATCTGGCCTGTGTGGGCAGCCATGCCGTTAACGGCGTGGCCCGGCTTCACAGCGAATTGCTCAAGAAAGACGTGCTGGGCGACTTCTACAAGCTCCGGCCGGAAAAATTCCAAAACATCACCAACGGCGTGACCCCCCGGCGGTTCATGGTGCTGGCCAATCCGTCTTTGACAAGCCTGATCTCATCCCGCATCGGCCGCAAATGGATCAATGATTTGCAGGAACTCAAGGGCATCGAGGATCATCTAGCGGATTTGGATTTTTGCCGGGAATGGCGCAATGCCAAATTCGCCAACAAGCAGATCCTGGCGGACTTGATCCAAAAACGCACCGGCGTGACGGTGGACCCCCATTCCCTGTTCGACATTCAGGTCAAGCGCATCCACGAATACAAACGCCAGCATTTAAATGTCCTACATGTATTGAGTCTGTATCTGCGTCTGAAGCGGGAGTGCGGGACGGGGGGGCCGGCCCGTACCTGTATTTTCGGCGGAAAAGCAGCCCCGGGCTACCACATGGCCAAACTCATCATCAAACTGATCCATGCCGCGGCCGAACTGATAAACAACGATGGGGACATTCAGGGCCGCCTCAAGGTGGTCTTCTTCCCGGATTTCAACGTCAAGAACAGTCATCCCATCTACCCGGCGGCGGATCTGTCCGAGCAGATCTCCACCGCCGGCAAGGAAGCCTCCGGCACGGGCAACATGAAGTTTTCCCTGAACGGCGCTCTGACCATCGGCACCCTGGACGGGGCCAATGTGGAAATCCGGGAAGAAGTCGGACCGGATAATTTTTTCCTGTTCGGCCTCACCGCCCCCGAGGTGCAGGCGCGCCGGGAAAAAGGTTATCGGCCCCGGGACCTTTATGAGAGTAATGCCGAGCTGCGGGCTGTGCTGGAGCTCATCGGTTCCGGCATATTGGCCGGCGGGGACCGGGACCTGTTTCAACCCCTGCTCGATTCCCTTCTGAACCATGATCCCTATTTTCTTCTGGCGGATTATCCATCCTATATGGAAGCCCAGGAGCGCGTCAACCGGGCCTATTCAGATCAAGAGCTGTGGACGCGCATGTCCATGGTGAATGTGGCCCGCATGGGCAAATTTTCTTCCGACCGCGCCATCCGGCAGTACTGTGAAGAGATTTGGCAGGTTAAGAGCGTGCCCATCCGATTGAAAATGATTAAATCCGAATATCTAAATCCGAAACTCGAAACAAATTCAAAACCACAATAAAAATTACTGAAAAAAGCATTGGGTTAGTGACCGAATTTCTTGCCAAGTCGGTTTTATTTGAATCTTAGTAATTCGAGTTTGTTTCGTATTTCGATATTCGAATTTCGGATTTTTCCACCCACCCAGCCAAGAAAGATTATCAAGTCCCCAATTTCATGTCTCCTGCCGCTCCAGCTCCTCCACCAGAAAGGGCGTGCAGCGCAAGCCCACGGATTGTTTTTTGACCCAGATGCGCACCATGTTGGCGGTTTCGCCGTTTTCGTCGACGATATGGGGGAGTTCCTCCACATGGGCGATGTCTTTGGTGCGGAATTCATAGTAGGAACTCGTGCTGCAATAGGGATCCGTCACCAGGATGACATGATTGCGGTCATAGGGGTGTTTGCGCGGTGAGCCGGAAAAAGCCAGGTGGTGCTCCCGCAGGTTCTTGATGCCTTGGGATTTATTGTATAATTGGATTTCGAATTTTTCCGCTTGCTTCAGAAATTTCGTAATGGACATGGATTTCCCTCTGCAAAGTTGATAAAGAATCGATTGGGGATGAGTCGGTACGGTTGAAAAACACCAGTTCCCAGGTTTGGTGCATGATTTCGTGGCGAATGATGTACACGGCCTCATCATCCCCGCGGATTTTAAAATAGCGGTGATCCGAGGCCGGCCAGCAGTCGATCACCTCGCACACCACTACGCGTCGCTGTCCGAGAAAAATATATCTTGGCGTTTCTTTGCCATGAAAACCATCAGAACATTCCACCCGCAGTTTCATAATCCTCCTAAATTTTGAATGCTGAATGTCAGATGCTTTCAATATAACCTAATTTGGCTGTTGCGTAAAGAATCGGATGATAAATCCCAGGGTAATCGCATGTAAACTTGGCGCGGAATGTGCGGCCATTAATTGCCAACATTTCACCCAGCGAATACTATTGCTCGCCAAGACAAAGCGATTCGTGAGTGCTTG
>DYJD01000078.1 GCA_020723325.1 Desulfosudis oleivorans
ACTAAGTGGCCGCGTAAAAATAACTTATCAGTCTATGGGCAAACTATCCCAATTGTAGCTCATCGTTTGTGTTGACTGATCGGCCAGGATAGTGAGCCTAAAGGGTTGAGGGGTTGCAGAGTGATAGAGCATGTGATATAATTCATCCTATCAGAGACCATTTAGGAGGAACTATATCATATGGCTCGCGTTAAGTTTGGCGAAGATGTTGTTGGATCCTTGTTACAAAAGCAGAAAATTGCTACGTTGCCGGAATTGAAACAAGGGCTGGGAAGTTTCGCGACGATGACGGTTTTTCGAAAACTCAGGGTCTTGGGTTATCGGAACAGTTATTCCCATCGCGGGAAATATTACACGCTTGCCAGCATTCCTCAGTTTGATGAGCAGGGGCTTTGGTGCTATCGAGGGGTCTGCTTTTCCCGAGATGGAAACCTCCTGGCGACGGCCGAACGTTTTGTGGAACAGTCCAGGGCGGGGTTTTCGGCCAGCGAACTGAGTGGTCTGCTTCAAGTTGAGGTGAAAGAATCGCTTTTACATCTGTACCGTCAAAAGCGGATCGAGCGTGAAGAAATCGGCGGCCTGTATGTGTACTTTTCCCGGGAGTCCGGCGTACGGCGGAATCAAAGGTTGCGGTGCGAAGAGCGGCAAGCGGTCTGGGAACTGGGCGAATCGCCGGTGAGCGAGAGCCTGTCGCCGGAACTAAAAGCGGCCATGATCTTGTTCTTCAGCCTTCTCGATGAGCAGCAGCGGCGTTTCTATGCGGGTTTGGAAGCGTACAAGCTTGGATACGGTGGCGACCGTAAGATCTCCGAGTTTCTCGGGGTGGGCGTGCACACCGTGGCACGGGGACGGCGGGAACTCTTTGGTGAGCAAGTGCACCGCGAGAGGGTGCGCAAAGAGGGAGGTGGGCGGAAGGCCACGGAAAAAAAACGCCAAGCGTGATCAAAGGGATCGCGGAACTGCTCAAGCATGAAACGGCCGGAGACCCGATGCGAGGCTTGAAATGGACCCGCAAGACCACCCGGAAGGTTGCTCGAGAACTCCGGCGACTCAACATTCGGGTCAGCGCCAAAACGGTGGGCCGTCTGTTGAAAAAGATGGGTTTCTCGTTGCGGGTCAATCATAAGATCCTGGAATCGGGCAACAAAAACCCGCCCTCCCGGAGGGTACGCAACAGGCAGTTTCGATACATCAATCAAAAGCGGAAAGAATTTGCCTCTTGGGGTAACCCCATTATCAGCGTAGACACGAAAAAGAAGGAGAAGGTCGGGAGATTTAAGAATCCTGGGGTATCGTGGGAGCAGGAGCCTTACGGGGTGAATGATCGCGATTTTCTCACCGATGCGGTGGGGGTAGCCGTTCCCTACGGCATTTACGATACGGAGAGGAACAGGGGTTTCGTGGCCGTGGGGACCAGCTATGAGACGCCCTTGTTTGCGGTGGATTCAATTGCCCTGTGGTGGAAACGTTACGGCAGGAGCATGTACCCCAAGGCGAACGAACTCTTGATCCTGGCAGACTGTGGCGGCGGCAACGGTGCCCGTTCACATGCTTGGAAATATCACCTCCAACACCAGCTATGCGACCCCTACGGGCTAACGGTCACGGTTTGTCACTATCCTCCGGGCGCTTCAAAATGGAATCCGATTGAACATCACCTGTTTTCCCATATCAGCAGCAACTGGGCTGGCAAGCCTTTGGAGAGTTATGAGACGATTGTGAAATACACCCGGACGACAAAAACGTCTACCGGGCTCCGGGTCAGGGCTCGCTTGATTCGGAAGAGCTACGACAAGGGCGAAAAAATATCCGCCTCAAACATGGCAGGACTTGTGCTCACTCACCACAAAACCTTGCCTGGTTGGAATTACATGTTGGCGCCGTCAAAAATGTAAAGTTATTTTTGCGCAGCCCCT